>JBBREP010000114.1:0-9741 GCA_038202885.1 Acidimicrobiia bacterium
GAGGGCGCTGATCGCGGCTACACGAGCGACGACATCCGCGACGACGCCATGGAAGATGCCGAACTGATCGACACCGGCGCCGCGGGTGCTGTGGCGGGGTCGGCCGAGCATGGCACGCCGTTCCTCACGCCGTCGGTGCCGCCACCGCCGCCGCGCCATGCGCCCGAGCGCGCCGAGGGCGGGTCAGGCAACGGCGCGAACCGGTCGGGCAACGGCAACGGCTCGGGGAGCGGTTCGGGCAGCGGTGACGGTGCCGGTGGCGCAGGCCCCAAGAAGCGGCGCCGGCGCGGCGGGCGGAACCGCAACAAAAAGCCGGCCGGTGCCGGTGCGGCGGGGACCCAATCGGGCCAGCGGGCCGGGGGCGGCGGGGCCAACGCCACGGCGCCGAGCTACATCGAAGGCACGCTCGACAGCGGCGACTTTGACGGCGCGGCGCTCCTCGAAACGCTCGACGAAGCCACGCTGGAGCGGCGCCGCGGCCTGCAGCGCAAGGGCCGTCCGACGGGGCGCTACATGATGGTCGTGCACACGCACGGTCCGTCGGGTCGTTCGCACGTTGCGGTGATCGAGGGGCGCAACCTCGTCGAGCACTACGTGGCCGAGCCGCAGGACGACGAGCGCAACATCGACGGCAACATCTATTGGGGCAAGGTCCAAAACGTGCAGCCGGGCATGGAGGCTGCGTTCGTCGACCTGGGCACACAGAAGAACGCGATCCTCTACCGCGGCGACGTACGGCTCGAAAACGGTGAGCACGATGGCGGCCAGACCCGCATCGAGCGGATGCTGCGTAACGGTCAGGCCATTCTCGTGCAGGTCACGAAGAACCCGATCGCGCACAAGGGCGCGCGCCTCACCCAAGATGTCAGCCTCGCCGGCCGATTCGTGGTGATGGTGCCCGACCAGCCCGGCACATACGGCATCAGCAAGCGCCTTCCCGACGATGAACGCAAGCGTTTGCGGCGCATTCTCGATCGCGTTCGGCCTGCGAACGCCGGTCTGATCGTGCGTACCGCGGCCGAGGGCGCCACCGAAGACGAGCTCGAGCGCGACATGCGCCGGTTGCAGTTCCAGTGGAATCAGATCGATCAGCTCCGCAAGCAGGTGAAGCCGGGCACGTTGCTCTACAAGGAGCCGCCGCTCGCGATTCGTGTGATCCGTGAGGAGTTCACGAAGGAATATCGCGGGATCGTGCTCGACGACCCGGTGCTCTACAACGAGGTGCGCGCCTATGTCGAGGCCGTTGCCCCCGAGCTCGCCGACCGGGTCGAGTTCTACGACGAAGCGGCCGAGGGCCTCCCGCTGTTCGAGCGGTTCCACGTGCACGAACAGCTCCACAAGGCGCTCGACCGCAAGGTCTGGTTGCCTTCGGGTGGCTCGCTCGTCATCGAGCGGACCGAAGCTCTCACCGTGATCGACGTCAACACGGCCAAGAACGTCGGCAAGTCGAACCTCGAAGAGACCGTCTATCGCAACAACCTGGAAGCGGCCGAGGTCGTCGCCCGGGAGCTGCGCCTGCGCGACATCGGCGGGATCATCGTCATCGACTTCATCGACATGGAGATCAAACAGAACCGGGAAGCCGTCGAGCGGACGTTCCGCGAGGCGCTCGCCCGTGACAAGACCCGCACGCAGATCTATCCGATCTCCGAGCTCGGGCTGGTCGAGATGACCCGCAAGCGGGTCTCCGAAGGCCTGGTCGAGTCGTTCAGCGAGATCTGCGAGCAGTGCGAAGGCCGCGGCATCATCATCGACCACAGCCTGTACGAGGAATGAGGCACCACGGCCAGCGGTCGGCCGGGGCGGCTCGTGGCTCCAGGCCTTGGGGCACTACGATCTTGCGGTCTCACAGGCGCCACCGTTCCTAAGCGCGCGCCACAACCGAGGAACCAGGCACGATGTCAGCGTTGTATGCAGTGATCGAGACCGGCGGCAAGCAGTACCGCGTCGAAGAGGGCCAGCGGCTCGCGGTCGAACGCCTTGGCGGCGACGAGGTGTCGTTGCGTCCGGTGCTCGTCGTCGACGGCGACACGGTCCTCGCGACCGCGTCGCAGCTGTCAGCTGCGGCAGTGACGGCTCGGGTCGTGGGTGACGCCAAGGGTCCCAAGATCAACGGCTTCACGTACAAGGACAAGACGAACCAGCGGCGCCGATTTGGTCACCGCCAGCACTACACCGAGATCGAGATCACCTCGATCTCCAAGGGGTGATCAGCGATGTCGAAGAAAAAGGGCGCAGGCTCTTCCCGTAACGGCCGCGATTCGAACGCGCAGCGCCTCGGCGTCAAGCGCTTCGGCGGCGAGCTCGTCACCGCCGGCACGATCATCGTGCGCCAGCGCGGCACGCGCTGGCACCCCGGTCACAACGTCGGGCGCGGTGGTGACGACACGCTGTTCGCAACGGCTCCCGGCAACGTGCAGTTCACGCACCGTCGCGGTCGTCGCCTCGTCGACATCGTTCCCACCGCCGAGTAGGTGCTGCGCGGCCGCGGCCGCAAAGGGTGTTTCGTCGCATCGTCGTGGCCGAGCAGGCACGACGGTGGATCGGTGATGGTCATCGCCCGCGACCACGGGTCGTCGGTCGCCATGAGCGAGACCCTGGTCGAGCGCGACGTCGCTGTGCTCACTCGGCTGCCCCTGACCGAGGCCACCGCGTTCAGGCCGGCAGGACCGCGCCGTGGGCGCGGAGCCGGTCGCGTAGTTCGTCGGTGTCGAGGGAGGCCAGGGCGATCCGGTCGTTGACGCACATTGCTGCGGCCGTACCGGCGGCTTCGCCGAGCGCCATGCACGGGGCCATGACCCGGCACGATGCGAGTGCGTCGTGGTCGGCTGAGATGCACCGACCCGCAACGAGGAGATTGGCCGGCGAATTGCGCGAGCCTTTCGCGGGCGGGGGCTCGGTGCCGGCAGGCACAAGGCAGCGGTACGGGATCTGATACGCCGCGCCATCGTCGAGGAACCGGTATTCAGTGCCGCGGCCGCGTACGTGATACTCCTGCGGCCAGGCGCCCGCGACGATCCCGTCGTGGAAGGTTCGCCCCTCGGTGATGTCGGTCCCGGCGAGCGTGGAGCGACCGATGATGTGGCGTGTCTCGCGCACGCCTTGCTGGGTTGCTGTATCGGCGAGGAACGAGTCTTCGAAGCCGGGCATGTGCGAGCGAAGAAATTCGGCTGCCTCTTCGGCTCGACGCCGACCTTCGAGTTCGCCGTACGTGAGGTCGAACAGATCGGTGCCGTCGAGCGGCGCGCCGTTGCGGGCGAGCCGGACCATGGCGCCGAGCACTTCACCGGGCCGGAACGTGGGAATCACCGCGCCGCCGTCACGCGTGAGGTGCGAGCCGTGCGCCGCGATCGCGATGGCGAGTTGGTCAAGACCCGCCGCCGTCGCCGCATCGACATCGACGTGTTGCATGACGAACTGCATCGAACCGAATTGGCGTGCACCGGTCGCGCCCATCGTCCAGGGAACGCCGGCAGCTACGGCCACATCGGCGTCGCCGGTGCAGTCGATGATGACGTGGGCGCGTATCGCTTTGGGTCCCTGTTTCGACGCGATGATGACGCCGGCCACGTCGCCGGTCTCGGCATCGATCACGACGTCGCTCACGAGCGCGTGCAGCAGGAGCGTGATGTTGGCGGACTCCGGTCCCTCGGTGATGAGGTGGTCGGCGAGGCGCTTGGCCGCCCACGGCACGTAGAGCAACACGGCGGTGTCCTTGAACGGGTAGGGCCCGATCGCCGAACCGCGCGCGGCGAGCTCGTCGGAAAAGGTCCGCGCGATTCCGCCGGTGACGTGGTCGAAGTGTCCCGGCGAGGTGCGCACATAGAGCCCGCACATCGTGCCGACGGACGCGACGGTGAAATTGCCGCCGAGGAACCCGTAGCGTTCGAGCAAGGCCACGGTTGCGCCTTCTCGCGCCGCGGCCATCGCCGCGGCCAGACCCGCGGGACCGGCGCCGCACACGACGACGTCAACGTCGAGAATCACTTCGGCCTCGCGCGCATGCGTCGTCATCGTGCCCATCGCGCGACCGTATGCGCCAGGCGCCCGCGCGCCGTGGTCCCACAAAAGGCGCGCTTTTGTGCGCTCTGATGGGACCACGGGCGGACCGCAGTGCCTGTGTCAGGCGAGGGCTTCGGGCAAGGCTTTGGCGTGGACCACGGCCAGCGTCTTGGTGGCGCGTGTGATCGTGACGTAGAGCAGCCGCAAACCGGAGCGGTCGGGCGTCACGAGGTCGGCGGGTTCGACGACGATGACGTGGTCGAACTCGAGGCCTTTGGAGTCGGTCGCATCGAGCACGGCGACGGCGGCGTCGAGCGCGTGCACGCCAGCCGACTCGGCCCCGATGTCGCTCAACGCGCCCACGATGTCGGCGTGCAACGCTCGCGGTGCAATCACCGACACGGTGCCGCCACGAGTGTGCGCCTCGCGTGCGAGTGCGGCTGCGCTCGTCACGAGGTCGGCGCCCGCTACGGCAACGAGACGCGGTGCTTCGTCGGTGCGGCGCACACTCTGCGACGGTTCCACACCCGGCGCCGCGACGGCGAGCAACCGTGCTGCAACCTCCATCACTTCGGCGGGCGTGCGGTAGTTGACCGACAGCGTCGCGAACCGCGGTGGAATGCGGCGCTGGGGGAGTTGGTCGAGCACGTCGTCCCAGCTGTCGGCCGCGCCCGGCCGTGACGCCTGACCGAGGTCGCCAACGATCGTGAAGCTGCCGACCGGGCAACGGCGGGCCAGCATGCGCCATTGCATCGGCGTCAGGTCCTGGGCCTCGTCGACGAGCACGTGCCCGAAGGAGCGGAGCTCACCAACGGTGTCGCTCTCCTTGTCGGGCGCCGCGTAGCGCGTCGCGATGTCGGTCGCGCTCATGAAATGACCAACGTCAAGGTCGTCGATCACGCGCTGACCCACCGACACCGCGTCGGCGTCGGCACCTCGGCGTCGACGGCGTCGGGGCTGGGCTGACTCGACGGGACCGAGCAGTGCGTCGGCTTCATCGATGAGCGCAACGTCAGCGTCGGTCCAGCGCGCGTCGGCAAGGTCCGCAGGCCGGGCCCGATGCAGGAGTTCCTGTTCGGGTTCGGAGAGGCCCGGCGCCGCGGACCGCACGAGCGCGCGGAAGCCGAGCAGGTCATTGACGAGTTCGGCGCCCGACAACGCCGGCCACATCCGCTCGAGGGCTTCGAGTACCTCGGGACGACGGCGGATGCGTGCGGCAAGTTCGGGTTCGAATCCTTCGGGCAGGCTGTCGCCGCGCGCGACGGCACGGCCGATCAGCGAGTCGATCGTCGCGCCAGCCTCGACGCCGAACGGCAACTCCGCGTCGGCGGTCTCGTCGCGCTCGGCATCGAGCCGACGCCGTTCGTACGCGCGCGTGGCTGCGAGCTTGTAGGCCGCCACGAGCATGTCGAGCGTGCGCCGGACCACGTAGGGCCGACGTTCGTTGTGTGTGCCGCGTTGGCGTTGTGCGCCGCGCACCACGCGTGCGCTGTCTTCACGGGTGAAGCGGATGCGCAGACCGTCGAGCATGAACGACGTCTCGTGGGTGAGGACGCGCTGGCGATCGCGCACGGCGCGCTCGATCACCTGCTGCATGCGCCCCGAACCCTTCACCGCGGCGACATTGGCCGCTTCGGTGCGGTCGGCACCGAGCTGGGGTTTCAACCCTGGGATCGTCGTGAGCTGCACGTCCTGTTCGCCGAGTGACGGCAGCACCTGTTCGATGTACCGCAAGAACACGGGGCTCGGCCCCACGAGCAGCACGCCGCGCGACGCGAGATGGCGACGGTGTGTGTAGAGCAAGTACGCGGCGCGGTGGAGCGCGACCGCAGTCTTGCCGGTGCCCGGTCCGCCGGTCACGACGAGCACGCCCGGGAGTTCGGCGCGGATCGCTTCGTCTTGTTCGGCCTGGATGGTGGCAACGATGTCGCCCATGCGACCCGTGCGGTGGCGGTCGAGCGCGGCGAGCAGCGCGCCCTCGCCGGTGACGGTCAGCCCGGCGGCCTGCGTCGCGTCGGCGTTGAACACCTCGTCGTCGAGCGCAGTGATGTGACGACCACCGCGCGTGATGAAGTGGCGCCGGCGGACCACGTGCATGGGCTCGACCGCAGTCGCTCGGTAGAACGGCTCGGCGATCGGTGCACGCCAATCGATCACCAGCGGCGTGTGCTCGACGTCGTCGACCGCAAGCCGCCCGATGTACCAGGTGGAAGGATCGGAGAAATCGGGTTCGAGGTCGAGCCGCCCGAACAGCAGCGGCGACTCGCCGATGTTGAGCTCCGCGAGCCGCCTAGCCGTCACCTCGATGGCGATGTCGCGCTCGAGGCGAGCCTGATGCGTGCCCCCGGCCCGAACCTCCGAGTACGCGCCGCGCACGCTTTCGGCCGCGACGCGCATGTCGTCGAGCCGCGCGTACGCCGCGTCGACGTACGACTGCTCGGCCGCGATCTGGTCGCGTACTTCGGGTTCGTGCGCGTGGGCCAAAAAGCCGTCTTCCGGGGCCGTGGGGGGTCGATCATCTTAGGCCGCCGCACCAACGCTGCCTACGCTGGCGCCGATGGCCACGACCCCTGCAGCCCTGTATTTCACGCCCGACGACGCTGCGAACCGCCTCCTCGCCCGAGATCCTCTGGCGCTGTTGCTCGGCATGTTGCTCGACCAGCAGGTGACCATGGAGGCTGCATTCCGGGCCCCGTTGCTCCTCCAGGAGCGCCTCGGGCACCTCGGTCACCTCGGGACACGCCTTGAGGCGCCGCAGATCGCGGCGATGTCACCCGATGCGCTCGAAGCCGTCTTCAAGGAGCGACCGGCGCTGCATCGCTTCCCGGGCGCCATGGCGAAGCGCACCCACGCGCTGTGCACCTATCTCGTGGAGCGCCACGACGGTCGAGCCGACGCGGTGTGGCAGGGCGTCGCGACGGGCGGCGAACTGCTTGCTCGCCTGCAGGCACTTCCCGGCTTTGGGACGGCCAAGGCCCGGATCTTCGTCGGCGTGCTCGGCAAGCGCCTCGGCGTCCGACCACGCGGCTGGGAGCAGGCCGCCGCCGACTGGGCCTCGATTGCCGACGTGGACACATTCGAGCGAATCGGCGAGATTCGCGACGCCAAACGGGCCGTGAAGGCCGCGAACGCTGCGAAGCAATCCAAACCATCCCCGTAACCTGGGGCGATGTCGCAGTTCGTCGACGAGGCCCAACTCAATGTGCACGGCGGCGATGGCGGCGCGGGTTGTATGTCGTTCCGGCGCGAGGCGCACGTGCCCCGCGGCGGGCCCGACGGAGGTGACGGCGGCAACGGCGGCGACGTGTGGCTGCAAGCGACGCGCAATATGGCGTCGTTGCTGGCGTTTCGCGACCACCCCCACCGTCGGGCACTCTCTGGTGTGCACGGTCAGGGTCAGAAAAAGCACGGCAAAGCCGGTGCCGATCTCATCGTGGAGGTTCCCGAGGGCACGATCGTGCGCGACCGCGACGGCGCGGTCTTGGCCGATCTCGTGCATCATGGCGACCGCTATCTCGCGGCCAACGGGGGCCGGGGCGGGCGCGGCAACGCCCGATTCCTGTCGAATCGCCGGAGAGCGCCACATTTCGCAGAACAGGGCGAATACGGCGAAGAGCGATGGGTCCACCTCGAGCTGAAGCTCATGGCCGACGCCGCGCTCGTGGGCTTCCCGAACGCCGGCAAGTCGACACTGATCTCGTCGGTGAGCGCCGCGAAGCCCAAGATCGCCGACTACCCGTTCACCACGCTCGAGCCGCACCTCGGTGTGGTGCGCTTCCGTGAACACGAGTTCGTCATGGCCGACATCCCCGGTCTCATCGAAGGCGCTGCGCAGGGACGCGGGCTCGGTCACCGGTTCCTGCGCCACATCGAGCGGGCCCGTGTGCTCGTGATCTTGTTGGACCTTGCCGCCGTCGACGGACGGTCGCCGCGCGAGCAACTCGACGTGTTGTTGCACGAGCTGTCGGCCTACCGTCCCGAGTTGCTCGACCGGCCGCGCGTGGTCGTGGCGTCCAAAGGTGATGTGGCCGCCGTCGACTCCGATGCACTCGACGGTCTCGATGCCATCCGCATCTCGGCCGTCACGCGTGAAGGCCTCGACGAGCTCCTCGCCGCGACCGCGCTGCTCGTGGCCCGTGCTCGCGTCGAGCAGGCGAGCACCTCGGCGGAGGCCGTGACGGTGCTGCGGCCGTTGGAGCAGGGGATTGCCGTCGTGCGCGAAGGCGAACACGCATGGCGCGTGCGCGGGCGCGCGGCCGAGCGCGCCGTTGCAGTCTCCGATCTCACCGAGCCCGACGCCATCATCTTCGTGCAGGAACGGCTGCGCCGGCTCGGCGTCGACCGGGCGCTCGTGCGCGCCGCAGTCGGCGACGGTGATCTCGTCCGGATTGCCGAACTCGAATTCGAATACCACGGAGATCTGTTGTGAGGCCGCGCGGTTCGATCGCCGTGGTGAAGGTGGGCACGTCGTCGGTCACGAACGCTGCTGGCGTGTTCGACGACGATTCGCTGCACAAGCTCTGCGACGACGTGGCGGCGGCGCGTCGCGATGGGTGGCAGGTGATCCTCGTCGCGTCGGGCGCAGTCGCGGCGGGCATGCCCGCGCTCGGATTGCTCGAGCGGCCCAGTGACATTGGCGTATTGCAAGCGATCGCCGCGGTCGGTCAACCACGACTCGTGGCGCGCATCGGTGCGCTGCTCGAAGTGCACGGCATCGTGACCGGACAGGTGTTGCTCACGCCCTACGACTTCGCGCATCGCTCGCAGTACCTCCACGCACGCGAGACGTTCTCCCGGCTTCTCGAGCTCGACGTGCTGCCAGTGGTGAACGAGAACGACACCATCGCCGACGACGAGATCCGCTACGGCGACAACGATCGCCTCGCGGCGCTCGTCGCCAATCTGCTGTCGGCCGAAGTGCTCGTGATGCTCACCGACACGCGTGGTCTGTTCACGAGCGATCCCCGGCTCGACGCCGCCGCGTCGCTCATCGAGGAGATCGTCGAGGTCGACGATGCCCTCGAAGCGGTTGCCGGTGGGAGCGGCACCGCGCGCGGCAGCGGCGGGATGGCGAGCAAGCTCGCGGCGGCGAAGATCGCGGCGTGGTCAGGCGTGCGCGCAGTGATCGCGAGTGCCACCGAGCCCGACGTCGTGCGCGGCGCACTCGAAGGCCGGCCGGGCGTCGGGACCGTCGTGCAACCACGCGAGGAGCGCCTGCCCGCGCGCAAGCTCTGGATCGCATTCGCGCAAGGCGCGCGGGGACGCGTCGTGGTCGATGACGGAGCTCGCAACGCCCTGCTGTTCGGTGGCAAATCGTTGTTGGCCGCAGGCGTACGTGACGTCGACGGCGAGTTCGACGGTGACGCACCCGTCGAAGTGGTCGGCCTCGACGGCAAGGCGTTCGCCAAGGGCCTGTCGCGTCTGTCGGCCACAGCCCTGCGAAACGTGCTGGGGCGCCATACGAGCGAACTCCCCGAAGGCGCCCCCAGAGAAGTCATCCACCGCGACGACTTGGTAGTCCTGCCCTAAATATTGCTTCGCTTGTCTATTGCTCCGCTTCGCTGCGCGGCGAGCGATCGCTTGGGCCGGGTTCTCGTGCGCGAGGGTGTGCGATCGCCGCGTCGGGCGCGACTCCGAGCCCAACCTTTTGCTCCGCTTCGCTACGCGGCGAGCGATCGCTTGGGCCGGGTTCTCGTGCGCGAGGGTGTGCGATCGCCGCGTCGGGCGCGACTCCGACCC
>JBBREP010000115.1:0-9645 GCA_038202885.1 Acidimicrobiia bacterium
TACTTCACCCAGGAGGCAACGAAGCAGGGCTACTTCCCTGAGTGGGTCCTGTCGGGCACGGTCTTCGCCGACACCTCGGTGTTCGCCCGCAAGTTCGACCAAAAGCAGTGGGCGCACGCGTTCGGCATGTCGCTCATCCCCACCCGCACGCCGCGCAACGACGGCATTCCGTACGCGGTGTACACCGACTGCAAGGCCACCGCGGCGCCGCCCGCCGACAACACCCAGGGCATCATTTACACCAACGAGTTGCTGCTGTTCGACGGCCTGACGCTCGCCGGACCGAAACTGTCGGCCCAGACGTTCTACGACGGCCTGGTCAGCTACCCGCTGCTCCCCCGCGACCCCCAACACCTGCGTCCCGTCAGCAGCTATGGCGACCACGGGATCTGGCCGGCAGGTACCGACTACGGCGGCGGCGACGACACGGCGCTCGTGTGGTGGGATCCGACCGCACCCGGCGAGGACGAGACCGCCACGACGGGCAACGGGCAGTGGCGCTACATGAACGACGGTCAGCGGTTCCTGCCCGGCGAGATCCCCACCGCGCCGATGGGCTTCTTCGACAAGTTGAACACGGTCACGTACTTCGACAGCTCCGGTCAGTATGACGGCACCAAGCCGATGCCGGCCGCATTGCAGCCGCTGGCCTGCCAACCCTGAGCGCACCCCGAGGCAAATAGGTTGCACGCCATGACTGCAGCCAAGCACGGCGTGGATCGCGTCATCGGTGACGCGATCCACGCGGCGTGGGCGCGCGTGCAGCATTACGGCGCCATCGGGCCCCGCCACCGCGCCGGGCGTCGGTTCGCGCGTTTCGGCGACGGTTCGATGATCTCGTTCCCACCGGTGGTGATCTTCGGCGAAGGTCGCATCTCGATCGGCGCCGGCAGCTCGATCGGACCGTATGCATCGCTGTCGGCCGGGATGCCGATGTATGCCGACGCTCGGGGCGAGCCAATCATCACCATCGGCGATCGCTGCGTGCTCGGCAAAGGCATCGGCATCGTCGGCCACGAGCACATCGAGATCGGCGATGACATCTGGACGGGCCACTACGTGTACATCACCGACCAGAATCACGGTTACGAAGACATCGACATCCCGATCGGCACGCAGATGTGGCACAACGAAGGCGTCTCGATCGGATCGGGCTCGTGGCTCGGCCACGGCGCCATCGTCCTGCCCGGCACGCACATCGGACGTCACGTCGCCGTGGCGGCTGGTGCGGTCGTGCGCGGCGTCGTTCCCGACAACTGTGTGGTGGCGGGTGTGCCCGCCCGAGTCGTCCGCCGCTACGACGCGGCTACCCAGACCTGGATCCATCCCTGACGCGCAGTGCCTCGGGCAACGGCTGGGTGTGCACGAGGACGAGGCGCTGCACGGCTCGCGTGAGCGCGACGAAGAGCAACCGCGGTCCCTGCGGTCCGTCGCCGTGGATGGCCGACGGCTCGACGACGATGACGCCGTCGAATTCCAGGCCCTTTGCCGTCGCCGCGTCGAGCAGCATCACCTGATCGCCCATCGTCGGCGTCTCGGCCGTCGCGTTCCCCAACCCGGCGGCGCGCAGCTCGCCCAGCATGGCGCGCGGCGCGATCACCGCGGTCGTGGCCAGGTCGGCGCCAAGTTCGAACGCGAGGGCGACGACCCGAGGTACCAACTCGTCGGGCGTGCAGGCCACGCTCGCAGGAGGGTCGCCTTCCTCGCGTGCCGATCTCGCCGGCGTCACCTCGGGCGCAGCCTCGGGGAGGAGCCGGTTCGCGACTTCCAGGATCGCACCGGGCAGCCGGTAACCGACGGTGAGCTCGGCGCGCCGTGCTCGCGCCGGACGGCCCAGGTGCTCGAGCGCGGTATCCCAATCCGACATCGGATGCGCGCCGGTTGCCTGGGCGAGGTCGCCGAGGATCGTCAACGAACTGCGCAGGGTCCTGCGGGCAACCATGTGCAACGCCATCGGTGAATAGTCCTGGGCTTCGTCGACGACCACGTGGCCGTAGCGGCGGGTCTCGCCGGCGACGAGCGCCTCGGCCTCGTCGAGTAACGGCAGCTCGGCGACGCTCCACAACTCTTCGCTGCCGTCGCGGTCACGGCGGCGCACGATCGTGCGTTGTTCGGCCGCGTCGAAGATTCCCTCGGCGCACCGGGCGAGCGTGGCGCGCGACGTGAGCAAGCCTCGCACCACCGCCACCGCGTTCACCGTCTTCCAGCACCGATCGACCGAAGCGCGCGACTCCTTGTGCGCGAGGACCTCGGTCGTGAACTCGTCGAACCCGACCGTTTGGACCTCGCCACCGCTCCATTGGTCGTAGGCGTGGCGAAGCAACCGAGCACGGAAGCGTTCGCGCTCCTGGCGCAGCGGCATGGCTGCGTCTCGCGCGCCGTCGATCAATTCGGCCACCCGTGCGGGCTCGATGCGCATGACGCGCGACCGGAACCGCAACGCGAGTTCGTCGGTTGGAGCCACGATGGCCCGGTCGGCCGCGTTGCGGATCACCGTGGCCCAGCGCGCGTCGCCGAGAAGCCGCGCCCGTTCGATGGAGTCGATGATGGCGCAACGAAAGCGCAGGCCGAGGAGCGCGTCGAGCGTCGACTGGGTGACCGACGTCTCGCCGAGCGACGGCAACACCTGCGCGATGTACTCGAGGAACACGCGGTTCGGGCCGAGTACGAGCACGCCGGTGCGCGCCAACTGCTCGCGCTGTTCGTACAGCAAGAACGCCGCGCGGTGCAGACCGACGGCCGTCTTGCCCGTGCCCGGCCCGCCCTGCACCACGAGGCACTCGTCGAGGCCAGCCCTGATCACGATGTCTTGTTCGGCCTGGATCGTGGCCACGATGTCGCGCATCTGACCCGTTCGGGCCCGGCCCAGCTCGGCGAGGAGCGGATCGGGCACGCCGTGCGCTCCGCCCGCGGCGAGCAACGACTCGGGGTCATCGAAGTCTTCTTCGAAAATGTCGGTGAGCTCGCGCCCCGAGAACGTGAAGCGCCGCCGGAGCGCGAGCCCCAGCGGATCCGCGGCGGTCGCCCGGTAGAACGGGATCGCGACCGGCGCCCGCCAGTCGACCACGACCGGCTCGCCGTCGGGGTCGTCCACATGCCGCCGCCCTACATAGAAGGTGTGAGAAGGAGAATTGATCCGGCCGAAGCAGAGGAGGCCAACGTCGTCGAGGCTCTTGAGTCGCAGCTCGAGCTGGTGACGTACCGCTTTGGTGTCGGCTTCGTTGGCGGCGAGGATGTCCTCCTGACCGATGTAGGACTCGGTCCGGGACCGCATCTCGTCGAGGCACGTGCCGAAGAACGCCAGACGCGCGCGTTCGGCCTCCACATCGGGATGGGGCATTTCGGTAACACTACCGGGATGGACCTCCAACCAACTCCGATTTCGATCGGCCTGCTCTACGACTTTCCTCAAGGCGACGGCGGCGCCAGCTTCGAGCACGCGCTGCGGCTCGGGCTCGCCGACACCGAAGCGCGCCGCACGCGCCCCGTCGAGTTCGTGTCGGTGCACGCACGCGGGCTGCCGATTGGCAGCGAGCACGAGATCACGAGTGCGTTTGCGGAGTTGGAAGCCACCGGCGTGCTCGCCATCGTCGGCCCGTCGATCTCGGACAACGCGCTGATCGTGGCGCCGCTCTGCGACGACGCGCGCGTCCCCGCGATCAACTACAGCGGCGGCGAACGCACGCGCTCGGAGTGGATGCTGCACTATCAGGTCGGCTCGCTCGAAGAAGAGCCACCGTTCCTTGCGGCGCGACTCGCCGAACGTGGACTGTTGCGCGCCGCGGTGATATTCGACGAGTCACCCGTCGGGCGCCGCTACGCGGAGTGTTTCGACGCCGCGCGGTCGCGTCACGGCATCCGCACGACCGCGACCGCCGGAATCTCTCCGCTCGCGGAACGCGCCGAAGCCGAACTCGCGCGCCTGCGTGATTCGGAACCCGACGTGCTCGTGTACTTCGGTCTGGGCCTCTCGTCACGAGCCGTCGCGTTGGCCCTCGACGCGCTCGAGTGGAAGGTTCCCGTCGTCGCCAACTCGTCGCTGATGTTCGGCTACATCCGACCCGACTGGCGCGACGGCTTCGCCGGCTGGGAGTACGTCGATGCCGTCGCCGACACCAACCCCGTCCGCGTGGCGTTGGCCCAGCGCGAACCGACTATCGCCGCCGGACCGGTGGGCTGCGCCGCGTACGACATGGGCCGCCTACTCGGAGAAGGCCTCGTGCGCGCCGAGCACCTCACCCGTGCCGGTCTGCTCGACGGGCTACGCCGCGTCAAATGGCTCCCGGCTACCACCGGCGAGCCCGACACGCTGATGGGCTTCGGCGCCTACGACCACGCCGCCCTCAAAGGCCACTTCCTCGTCCTACGAGAATGGAAACACGGCAAGACCATCCAGATCACCCGCTGACCGGGTCAGTTCGCTGCGGAGCGGCCGTTCTGCGCGCTCATCACTGCACACCTCGCAACGCGACGCCAGATGTGACGCGCGACGGTCGTGAACCCTGGCGCAGAGCGCGGGCTTCTCACACGCCAACGTGGACGCCGCAAGCCATGCCGATCAAGTCGCTGGTGCGATCCCCACCCGCGCATACAGCCGATCGGCCGATACGGCGCGCGTGAGTGCGCGCGATCGAGGGACGCGTGCGCTGCGTTCGTGATCAGACGCGTCGGCCGAGGAATGCCAGAAGCCGATCCTGAATGTCGGCGCCGGCGGCGGGTTCGATTTTGGGTCCGAAGATCCCCGGCGCGCGGATGCGCGCGTCGATCGGTTCGAGTTTCGCGAGCACAAGCGTGCAGGCCTCCCGACACGGCTCACTCCCATCAGGTCAACCACCTCGACTGACCACCACGCAATCATGCCCGCAAAGTGGCTCGCTGTCGACATAGCCGGCGCGCGCTGTTGCGCGCTTGCTGCATCGAGCGCACCGCGGGCAATCCCTGCGGCCTGCGCTGGTCAGCGGTCGCGGCGCGGGCCGCCGTTACGCTGCGTCCGTGACGATCGACCTGACACCTGCTCTGGCGCCCGAACGAGCCGCGCTGTTGGACTTGCTGCGCGGTTTGTCTTCCGCTGATTGGACAACTGCCACTGAGTGCCCGGCGTGGACGGTGCAACAACTCGCGCTGCATATCTTGGGCGACGACCTGTCGCTCCTCGCCCGCCAGCGAGACGCGACCCCGAAACAGGGTTTGGTCCTATACGCCGAGTCGCATCCCGGACTCACGTTCATGCAGTTGCTCGACGGCTTCAACGAACAGTGGGTGACGGCGGCCACGTTCCTGAGCCCGGTGCTCCTCATCGAATTGTTGCGGCTCGTCGGCGAGTGGAGCGACGACTTCTACTCCAACGTTGGGCTCGGCACGATCTCGGGCGAGCCCGTTGGCTTCTTTGCGCAGAGTGAGCCGTCGCCATACTGGCAGGTCATCGCTCGTGAATACGCTGAGCGAGTCATTCACCAGTCTCAGCTACGCCGTGCCGTAGGTGCCGCGGAGCTTGACGGCGAGGTCGCCACGTGGATGGCACGCGTCGTCGTGCACGCGCTCGCGCACTGGCTCGTCGACTACCGAGTCGCAGATGGTGTGACGATCGGCGTCGACTTCGGTGCGGCCGGCGCGTGGACTTGGCGGCGGGAACCGAGCGCCTGGTCGGTGATCGAGGGCATCGACAGCCCCGAAGCCCGCATCACGGTGGCACCCGACCACGTGGTCGCATTGCTCACCCGTGGTGTGCGTCAAGCCGACGTCAACGCACTGCTCTCTGTCGAGGGCGATGAACCGCTCGCCCTCGGAGCGATGGCCGTCGCCGCGCCACTGCTCACGTACTCCTAAACGCCGCGGTTCGAGCCGTACATCACTGCTCGGTCGGCTCCAGCTCTGCAAGGTCGCGCCGGGCGTAACGGTTGTGCCAGAACGATTCCTCGAACACGGTGAAGAGACACTCTTGGAGTGGGTTCGTGCCGTTCTCGAGGACGTCGAGCGGTCGTGTGAAGTCGGCCGTCGCAACCGATGCGAGATAGTCATGCACGAGCGTGACGCGATCCGCGCGCACGCTGAGTGCCTCGGCGACCGAAGGCGTCAGGTCGTAATCGAGGCCGGGCCACCCGAAGTTGACCGAGCCTGAATTCGGCAGCCCGATCGGGTGGAAGCTCGCGCCCAGGATCGGCACGGTGAACCACTTGTCGATCGCGAACACGAGATGGCGCAGCGTCTGGACAAAGGTCCATTCGGCGTTGACCGACTCGTGCAACGCGTCTTCGGGTAGCGCGAGCGCCCGGGTGATCGTCTTCGCCCACTCGTCTTCGAGCGCCGCCCATGTTGCGCGCATCTCCGATGGGTCCGACGGACGGAGCATCGCGCGCAGCGGGTACCACGGGTCACGCTCGTTCACATACGCAGTGACGTCGACGCCGTTGATGACAACCGTATCGACGAATGCGTCGACGTCGACGTTGACGAACCAAGCGTGGCTGATCTTTACGTCGGTGAGATTGACATCGCGGAAACGCGCGCCGCGCAGGTCGGCGCCCCAGAACACCGCTCCCGCAAGATCACCCTCGAACGCTTCCGCCATGCTCGTCAGCCTTTGCCGAGCGGTCAGCCCGACGCTGCGTCTGGGGCCGTGTCGGCAGCCGTGTCGGTGGTGCTCGCTCGGTTGAGGCTCGCTTCGAGCGCGGCGACGAGGTCGAGCACCTTGGCCGGCGCTTCGGCAACGGGCGACGACACGATGCTCTCCCCTGCGGCCTTGCGCTCGATCAATTCGAGCAACTGTTCGCGATACGCGTCGTGGAACTGACCGATGTCGAACTCGTCGACGGCGAGCGTCTCCACGAGTTGGCGCGCCATCACCCGTTCCTTCTCCGATGGCTCCGCGGCGTCGTCGGGAACGAGCGCGTCGCGCGCGAGCACCTCGTCGGCGTAACGCAACGTCGAGAGGCACAGCACACCGTCGAGCGGACGGATCGCAACGAGACGTTCCTTCGAGCGCATCACCACGCGCCCGATCGCGACCTTGCGCTGCTCGGCCATCACCTCGACGAGCAGGCGGTACGCCTTCACGCCCTTGTCGTCGGGCTGGAGGTAGTACGGCTGTTCGAAGTACACGGGATCGATCTGGTCGAGGTCGATGAACTCCTCGATGTCGATCGTGTGGCCGGCCTTGGGCTGCAGCGACGCGATTTCGTCGGGCTCGACCAGCACGTAACGACCCTTGCTGATCTCGTACCCCTTCACGATGCGGTCGGCCGTGACCTCTTCACCCGTCTGGTCCGACACCTTGCGGTACCGGATCCGTGAACCGGTGCCCTCTTCGAGTTGGTTGAACGACACGTCGCGACTTCGCGTCGCCGTCACGATGCGCACCGGCACCTGCACCAGGCCGAAGCCCACTGAACCGCTCCAGATTGCACTCGGCATCCACCAATCGTAATGCCGATACCGTGGCACGCCAGCCGAGCGCTCACACCACCGGGTCTTCCAAAGGCCCCGAAGCGAGGGAGGGCCCACCGGCCCGTGAGCGAAGCGAACAAGAGGTAGGAAATGGCCGCAGCGACCGAGGTCACGATCGAGGGCCACACCCTGCGGCTGACCAACCTCGACAAGGTGCTCTACCCCGACAGTGGCTTCACGAAGGCCGACGTCATCGACTACTACCGCCACGTGGCGCCGGTGATGCTGCCGCACCTGCGCGACATGTGCCCGACGCTCGTGCGGGCTCCGAACGGCGTCGACGGCGAGGTGTTCTTCGAGAAGCGCTGCCCGCCGCACCATCCCGACTGGATCCACACCGGCGCCGCGAATGGCGTGGCGAACGGTTGCGTGATCGATTCGTTGCCCGGGCTCGTCTGGACCGCGAACCTCGCCGCGCTCGAACTGCACACGCAACAGACGCCGCGCGCCGCGCTGCGCACACCCCGTGCAATGGTGTTCGATCTCGACCCCGGCGACGGCGCCGACGTACTCGATTGCCGGCGCGTCGCGTTCCAACTCCGTGAGTGGCTCCAACAACTCGGGCTCACGATGCTCGTCAAGACATCGGGTTCAAAGGGCTTGCATCTCAGCGCCCCACTCAACGACGACGCCCTCACCGACGACGACACGAAGAAGTTTGCGCTCGCACTCGGCCAGCTCCTCGAACAGCGCGACGCACGCGTCACCACGAACATGGCCAAGGACCAGCGCGGCGGTCGCGTGTTCGTCGACTGGAGCCAAAACGATCGTCACAAGACGACCGTGGCCCCCTACTCGCTCCGCATCCGCCGTCGTCCGACCGTCTCCACACCGATCACCTGGGAAGAACTCGAGGCCGCACCCGACGCCGACGCGCTCCAATTCGACGCGCGCGCTGTCATCGGGCGAGTCGCCGAACACGGCGACATCTGGGCGAGCGCCCTCACCCTCCACCAGACACTGCCCACGCTCGGATAACCCGAACTCGGTGCAGCCCCCAATTATTGCGGGCCACTGCACCGAGTTCGCGGAGACGTTCGGTTAGAGGCGCTCGATGATCATGGCGAGACCCTGACCGCCACCGACGCACATCGTCTCGAGGCCGTACCGCATGCCGCTGTCTTCGAGGCCGTTCAGCAACGTCGCCATGATGCGCGCGCCGGTCATGCCGAACGGGTGGCCGAGCGCGATCGCGCCACCGTTGACGTTGAGCTTGGCGTGGTCGATGCCGAGGTGTTCGGCGCTCGGGAGCACTTGGGCCGCGAACGCCTCGTTGATCTCGACCCGGTCGATCTGGTCCATCGTCAACTTGGCCCGGCCCAGCGCCTGACGGCTGGCCTCGATCGGACCGAGGCCCATGATCTCGGGGTTGAGCGAGCTGACACCACTGCTGACGACGCGCCCGAGCGGCGTGATGCCGAGTGCCTTGGCCTTCGTGTCGCTCATCACCACGACCGCGGCGGCGCCGTCGTTCAACGGACACGCGTTACCGGCGGTGACCGAACCGTTCGGTCGGAACACGGGCTTCAACGCGGCGAGCTTCTCGATGGTCGTGCCGGGACGAGGACCGTCGTCCTTGGTGACGACCGTGCCGTCGGGCGTGGTGACCGGAATGATCTCACGCTCGAAGAAGCCGTTCTCCTGCGCGGCGACGGCACGCTCCTGGCTGCGTACGGCCCACGCGTCCATCGCCTCGCGCGACACGCCCTCGGACTCGACGACGTTCTCCGCCGTCTGACCCATCGCGATGTAGACGTCGGCGAGACCGCCCTCTGGCTTCCACGAACCCTGATCCCCGGCCTCGCGCGCTTTGCTACGCGACCGAGCATCGGAGAACAGCGGGTTCGCGGGACCGCCGTCAGCCATGCCGAACTGGAACCGGCTCACGGTCTCGACACCACCGGCGATGAACACGTCGCCCTCTTCGGCCTTGATGGCGTGCGCGGCCATGCGGATCGTCTGCAACGACGACGAGCAGTAGCGGTTGACGGTGACGCCCGGAGCGTCGAGCCCTGCGAGCAGCGCGGCGACGCGACCGATGTTCGTGCCTGACTCGCCCGCAGGCTGCCCGCAGCCCCAAAGCACGTCCTCGACGAGGCTCGGGTCGAGCGCCTCGACGCGTGCCAGCACGGCCTTGATGACGAGGGCCGAAAGGTCGTCGGGTCGGCAGTCGACCAGCGAGCCCTTGTTGGCGCGCCCGAT
>JBBREP010000116.1:0-9566 GCA_038202885.1 Acidimicrobiia bacterium
GGCCAGTGGCGCTGAGCTGCGGCGTGGTGCTGGGGCCATTGGCCTGATTGCCCGCCGGGGTCACCGACACGCGCACGCGCTTCTGGCTCGCTGTTGTCGGTTTGCTGTGCCCGCATCGGTCGTACACGAACACGTCGCTCGTGGCGTTGGTGTCGCTCGCCACGATGTCGGTCGCGTCCGATACGAACGCGATCTCGCAGGCGTCGATCGACGGTGCCGCGGCCGATCCGCCACCGAAGTCGGGGTCGCCCGTGCGGCTGCCACTGAGTCGGATCGTCGAGCGGTGCACGAGGTCGCGCAGGTAGACGTCGTTGTCGACGTTCGCATCGACGATGCTGAGGCCGTTGTCGGTGGTGAACGCGACCCAGTTGCCGTCGCCGCTGATTGCGGCTTGGGTCGTGTAGTCGAAGCCGTCGTCGTTGCCGTCTGGGTCGCCGCCGGGATACCCCGACGCCACGCTGACTCGCGTGGTGGTGCGGGCCGCGACGTCGTACACATAGGCATCGCCACCGCCGTTGCGATCGTCGGCGGTGATGCCATCGACGTTGCTCACGTAGGCAATGCGCGCGCCGCTGTTCGCGATCGTTGGGTCGAAACTGTCGTCGTCGGTCTCGTGGCCATTGGCGAGCTTGGCACTGATGCGTGTGACGGTGCCCGTGGCGTTGTCACGTAGCAACACGTCGGTACTCGAGTTCGTGTCGGGCCGAGCGAGCGTGGTCGCGCTGGAATCGAACACGACGAAGCGGCCGTCGGCCGACGCCGAAGGGCGCAACGAATCGCCGTCGCCCGGGGTGAACGGCCCCGGCGCCCGCCCGATGATCGATTCGATCGCGATGTGGTTCCCGGTCGCCCCATCGGCGCCTGGCGTTGCCGCGATCCCGCCGTACGACACGGGAACGAGCAACGCGATCGCGCCCAAGATCTTGCGCACTCGCCGATGCCTCCGAACGCGGCTGTTGCCCCTTGGCACAAGTATCGCGACGCCGAGGGTGACTCGACGTGCAGCCTTACCGAATGTTGGGGCCCGCCCGAGAAGTCCTTACCAAGCGCCCTACCATTGCTCGGCATGGTGGTGAGCGTCGTGGTGCTGGGATCGACGGGGTCGATCGGCACGCAGGCGCTCGATGTGATCGCTTCGCACCCCGATCGTTTCCGGCTGGTTGGCCTGGCGGCGGGGACCAATGCCGAGCTGCTCGAAGCCCAGCGGGTGGCCCACGGCGTGGCGCCCGACATGACCCTGCTTGCCTCGGCGGTGGCCGACGGCGCCGGTGCCCTCGCGGCGTTGGCCGAAGCGACCGACGCCGACGTGGTGCTGAACGCCGTGGTCGGCTTCGCAGGGCTGTCGGCCACACTTTCGGCGCTGCGCGCCGGCAAGCGTCTCGCGCTCGCCAACAAGGAAAGCCTCATTGCGGGCGGCCCCGTGGTCGCCAAGGCGCGCGCCGAGGGCGGGGGCGAAATCGTGCCCGTCGACTCCGAGCACTCCGCCATCTACCAGTGCCTGCGGGCGGGGCGCCCGAGCGAGGTGCGCCGCATCGTCCTCACGGCCAGCGGCGGCCCGTTCCGCGGCCGCACTCGGGCCGAGCTCGCCAACGTCACTGTGGCCGAGGCGCTCAAGCACCCCACGTGGTCGATGGGCCCGAAGATCACCGTCGACAGCTCGACGCTGTTCAACAAGGGCCTCGAGGTGATCGAGGCGCACGAGCTGTTCGGGGTGAGCTACGACGACGTCGACGTCGTGGTGCATCCGCAGTCGATCGTGCATTCGATGGTCGAATACATCGACGGCGCGGTCATCGCCCAACTCTCGATGCCCGACATGCGCCTGCCGATCGGCCTCGCGCTCGGCGCCCCGGAACGTTTGCCGCAGGCATTCGGCGCCATGGATTTCACCGCGACCCACACGCTCACCTTCGAGCCCCCCGATCTCGACACGTTCCGAGGTCTCGCGCTCGCGTACGACGCCGGGCGCGCCGGGGGCACCGCGCCGGCCATCTTGTCGGGCGCGAACGAGGTTGCGGTTGCTGCATTCCTTTCCGGCAAGGTCGCCTGGAGTGCCATCACCGACATCGTCGACGCCGTGCTTCAGCAGGGGAGTGGGCCTGCCGATACGGTCGACGACGTGCTCAGCGCGGATCGCGAGTCGCGGCGAGCAGCCGCGGCAGAACTGGAGCGCATCACCGCATGAGGGACCCATTCGAAGAGGTACCCGTGCGCTCCCGCCAGGCCGTGCTGGTGGTGTCGATCCTCGTCGCTGCGCTCGTCTGGCTCGGGGCAACCAACCTCAACGCGCTTGGTGTGGTGGGTGTGCTCGCCTTCTTCTTCATCGTGATGATCGGGTTGCACGAACTCGGCCACTTCGTGTTCGCCAAGCGCGCCGGCATGAAAGTGAGTGAGTTCTTCATTGGCTTCGGCCCGCGGCTGTGGTCGGTGCAACGGGGCGAGACCGAGTACGGCATCAAGGCGCTCCCGCTCGGCGGCTACTGCAAGATCGTCGGTATGACGAACCTCGAAGAGATCGACCCAGCCGACGAGGCACGAACGTTTCGCTCCAAGGGCTTTTGGGCCAAGACGTCGACGCTGCTCGCCGGTCCGGCATCGCACTTCGTGCTGGCGTTGATTCTCATGTGGTCGGTGCTGTCGTTCGGCGGCGATCTCCAGCGCGCGACGCCACGCGCGGTGGTGAACACCGTCGAGCACACGGTCACCTTCACGCGTACGGTCGACGGCAAGTCGGAGAACATCAGCGTCGCGTCGCCCGCATCGAAGGCCGGACTGCGCACCGGCGACCGGATCCACGCCATCGACGGCGTACGCGTCTCGACGTGGAAGCAGGTCCAAGACGCGATCCACAAAAACGGCGGGCACACGATCGCCATCCAGGTCGATCGCGGCGCGCGCTCGCTGACCCTCCACACCCAGTTGCTCGCGAACGGGCCGGGCGGCACCGGCGTCGGTTACCTCGGGGTGAGCCCGACGGTGGCGATCCCGAGGCCGTCGCTGCTGTCGGCGCTCGCGCTGGCTCCCGTCCGCACCGCCGAGGTGACCCGCGAGACGGTCTCGGGTTTCGGCACGATCTTCTCGCCGTCGGGGATCTCGAAGTACCTGTCGAACTTCGGTGGCGCCAAGACGGCCAAGGCGAAGGCCGACGCCCAGAACGCGCGCTTCGTGTCGCCCGTCGGCGTCGGTCGCTATGCCTACGACGCGGTCGCGGCCGGTTGGGTGACGGTGGCCGGATTGCTGATCGCCATCAACGTGTCGGTCGGCTTCATCAACCTGCTGCCGCTGATCCCCTTCGACGGCGGCCACATCGCCGTCGCCGGGTACGAAGCGGTGATGACGAAGATCTACCGGCGCAAATACCGCGTCGATTTCGCCAAACTCATGCCCGTGGCGATCGCCACGCTGTCGCTCTTGGCGTTCATCTTCTTGTCGAGCCTGTTCCTCGACATCGCGCACCCCGTCGCGAATCCGTTCTGACGGTCAGCGCCGGATGACGGAAACGTCCGAATTGCACGCATTTCGACGTTTCCAACGTGCGCCACAAGCGTTGATTTCTTCCACACGAGGCAGCACGCTCACCTTTTGTTGCTTCTCTGTTGCCGTTGCTTGACTTCCGTGTTTCCAGCGGCCAACATGGGGCTCGACCGTACCGGCGGAGGTGTTCCGAGGCCGGGACGAGATCTCACATGAGATCAACTGGGGGGAACGCGAACGAGCGGGAAACAGCGTGCATCAGCACGGTGCGAGCGGTCGGGCGAGGGCTCCTCAGGTCGTGAAGGAACACCGCGCCTAGCGGTCGGGCGACGGTTCGGGAAACGACAGAGGAGAAACTCACGTGAGATTGAAGGGCAAGCTCTTCACGAGCAGCGGGATCATTCTCGCCGTCTCGGCGTTGGGCATGGGTTCGTCGATGGCCGCAGCGCCAGCGCCGATCGATGTCTCAACAGGCCATGTCACCTGCGACACGATCACGGGCACGATCAAGTTCCCGAATGCACTGCTCATCCAGGGCTCGCCGGGCATCACGTCAAACCCGGCGACGGTGCAGGTTGCCATCGACGGTTGCACCAGTGACGTTGCTGGCGTGTCGCTCGCGGCCACCAAGTTCAAGCAGACCCTCAGCTCGAGCGGATGGACCCACGACTCCCTGTGTGCCCCCGACGGCTCGCCGACCAACCCGGTCGGTACGGGATCATCGTCCTGCCACGGCACCTGGGCCTACGGCGGCAAGCCTGACAACGCTGACCACCTCGCTGACAAGAGCGGCAACTTCGGCTCGAACAGCGTGAGCGGCATCGCCGGTCTTTCGACCACGGGCGGCACCGTTTCGGTCATTTGGAAGTCGGCAGCTGGCACCGCCAAGTTGTTCGACAACGTCAACGCCACGCCGGGTACCGCGGCGAGCGCCACAACGATCACGGACACGTTCGGTAGCACCTTCACCGACCCGTTCGGCATTGACCGTGGCGAGTTCCTCGTGGGTAGCCCCAGCGGCAACGGCCTCTCCAACGAGTCCGTCGCCGGTGCGTTCCATGGCACCGACGCTGGCCACTCGAGCTACTTCAAGGGCGTGTTGGCCAACAGCACGAACGAGATCACGTCCTACGCCTTCGCCAAGGGCCTCAAGACCCTGACGTTCGCGTTCGGTACGATCCACAACGGCTAGTCGAACACTGCAACACCCCTGAACCGTCTCCATTGGTGGGCCCCGCAAGGGGCCCACCTTCGGAGGGGCCGGGCACAACACAGGACACCACGAAAATCACGAGGGCCGTGCGTCGTTGACGCCGGCCCTTGTCGCGTGGCTCGTGCCCAAGGAGTGCCCAAGCAGTGCCCAAGGTCTCTCTGCAGAGTTGTGCGCCGTGGCGGGTGTCGGGTCACCGCCCGCGTCACAACGCAGCGACACATCGTGGTCGGGCCGCGCGCTCAGCGATGCCCAACCGAACCCGCTGGGCGCTCCTGGTTGCCGACGGCGCTAGTACTGCACGCCGTAGTAAGCGAGGCTCGGTTTGACCCGAGCACTCCACTCGTGCGCGAGCCGCAGGGCGCCGTCAGGGATCGCCTTGTCGTTGCCGCAGAACCCAAACACCGTCGACTCATAACTGAACACATCGATGAAGGTGTCGTAGAGAGGCCTGGCTGGGATGTCGCTGATGAGCTGGTTGAGGACCTTGCCCGATCCGACCAGCGGTTGCAGGCGCTGGAGTTCGCTCAGGCATTGGGCGCGGTCGAGCGTGGAGCCGTTCAGTAAGGGCTGCACGCCGCGCAGAAACACAAGGAGCGGCTTGCCCTTGCCGTTGCCTCGGAAATACGCCTGCACTAACGCCTGTTGTTGTGCCAGTGGCAACGTTGTGGTGGTCGCCGGCGGCAGCGTGGTCTGCGGAGCCGTGCTGGTCGTGGCCTTCGGCGAACTCCCGCTCGAACACCCGGCGGCCGCCGCGATCGCGAGCGCCGCGCTCGTCGCTCGTGCGACATGCTTCACACCACGTGCCATCGTGTCGCCGCCTCCTCGTCGCACCCACTACGTCGGTGTAGCTTGCGCTCGTTTCGAGCGGGTCAGGATATCTCGGCACGGCCTCCTGGCGAGCGCAGTCCACGACCGAGTCAGTCGAGGGGCCAAGAGTGATGCATGACGTGCTGCTACGCCGCATTGCCGACCGCAGCGCCCGCGTGGTGATCATCGGGCAGGGCTACGTCGGCTTGCCGGTCGCGATGCGGGCGGTTGCGATGGGTTTTCCCACCGTCGGCCTCGAGCTCGACGCGCGCCGCCTCGCGGCGTTGCGCGCCGGCGACTCCTACGTGGAAGATGTCGGCGACGACGAGCTACGTAGTGCGCTCGCGAAGGGCTATGTGGCGACCGACCGAGTCGGGGACCTCGCCGGGTTCGACGTGGCCGTGATCTCGGTACCCACGCCGTTGCGCGAAGGCGTGCCCGACCTCAGCTTCGTCGAAGACGCATCGCGTGCGCTTGGGCGGGTCTTGCGCGCGGGCGCGCTTGTAGTGCTCGAATCGACGACGTACCCGGGCACGACCGAGGAACTCGTGGGGCCGATCCTCGAAGAGTCTGGGCTGCGCGCTGGAACCGACTTCTATCTCGGGTACTCACCGGAACGCATCGACCCGGGCAACGCCAAGTTCGGCTTCGTGAACACACCGAAAGTGGTCGCGGGGATCGACGGCCCCTCGTTGGCCGCGGTCGAAGCGTTCTACGGAGCACTCGTGGACCGCACCGTTGCGGTCGGCTCGCCGGCTGAGGCCGAGCTCGTGAAGCTGCTGGAGAACACCTTTCGTCACGTCAATATCGCGCTCGTCAATGAGCTGGCGATGTTTGCAAGCGATCTGGGTGTCGACATATGGCGAGCGATCGACGCGGCCGCGACCAAGCCGTTCGGTTACATGCGCTTCACGCCCGGGCCGGGCGTGGGCGGGCATTGCCTCCCGGTCGATCCGTCGTATCTCAGCTGGCGCGTCAAACGGCGGTCGGGGCGGGCGTTTCGTTTCGTCGAGCTGGCCAACGACGTCAACGACCACATGCCCGACTATGTGGCCTCGCGTGTGACGGCGATGCTGAACGCCAAGTCGCGAGCAGTCCGCGGGTCACGGCTTCTCCTGTTGGGGCTCGCGTACAAGGCTGGCACGTCGGACTTCCGTGAGTCGCCTTCGCTCGCCGTCGCCGAACGGCTGCTCGCGCTCGGTGCCGAGCTCGTGGCCTGCGATGCGCACGTGCCCGAGGTGGCTCGGGCGGGGCTGCCGTGCCCACTCGTCGAATTTGGCCCCGAGGAACTCGCCGCGGCCGAGCTCGTCGTGCTGCTCGTGGATCATCCCGAGTTCGATCCCGCGACGATTGCCAAGCACGCCGCGCTCGTGTTCGACGCCAAAGGTGTGCTGCGCGGCGAAGACTTTCGCGGCGAAGTGCTCTAATACGCTTGTCTTTTGCGCCTACTTCGTCCGGCGCTGGCGAGCGACTCGCCACCCGCGTCGCTCCTGCGTCGCTCTCGGGCTGGCTTCGCCGCCGCTCGGGGCGCGAGGCGCGGGCTCCTCGCTTACTTCGTCCGGAGCGCGAGGCGGCGCAGCCGTCCGCGCCATGCGTTGCGCCACTGACGGGTCGTGATCTCGACGTCGCGTCGAGCGTGGTCGCGGCGGGGGAGCGCACGCAAGGCCGAGCCCGTGTTGGCGATCGCACGCCCGAGGACCTCTTCGTGGCCCTTGCGGGCGGCGACGAACCACGTTTGGTGGGGATGCAACCAAGCGATGCGGTGCCCGACGAGGCCGGCGTCGTCGAGCAACCGCGCGATCTGGGGCCAGCGGTAGCCCACGACGCCGGGGTGCAGGAAGCCCTTCCCCGCCTCGGGTGCGAGCTTGTTGGCCGGTGCATAGCGGCGGCGCGGGTAGTACGTGGCTACGAACAGGCCGTCGGGTGCCAGGCTCGCGCCGATCGAGCCAAAGGCGCTCGCGGTCAGGTCGGAAAAGGTGTGCGAAAAGATGCTCTGGGCGAGCACGAAGTCGAACTCGGTGTCGAAGCTCGATAGGTCGAAGGTGTCGTTGTGGGCGAACTTCGGTGCCTTGATCTCGATGGCTGAGGCTCCGAGTTCCCTGGCAATGCCTTCCTCCACGAGCCAGCGATTCGGTTCGAGGCCGTGGTAGTTGCCGGGGGCCAGGTAGGGGATGAAAAGCCGCCCCGCCCGCAGCGAGCCGCAGCCCACATCGGCGAGGCGGTGTGCTTCGCGAAGCCCCAGCGCAAACAGCAGGCTGAACTGGATGCCCGACATGAGGTCGTAGTTGTCGGGCGGCCCGACGTACTTGCGGTAGTCACCAACCTGGTCGCCATCCATCGGGCGCTGAGCGTAGGTGAACTCAGGCACCACGGCCGGCCCCAAACCGGGCAAACCTTTGACTCGCCGGGCTCTGTCGGCCAGACTGGCGGCGGTGCGCCGGGCGGAGTGATCGGCGCGCGGGCGGGCATTGCACGGGCCGGCCACATCTGAGGTAGGAGCCGAACTCGATATGGCGCGACTCACACGGCGAACGTTCCTGCAGGCCACCGGCGCGGCTACCGCTGGTGTCGCGCTGGCGCCGCTGCTCGACAATATTGGGAGCACGGGGGCTGGTGCCACGGGCGGGCCGAACATCGTCTTCATCGTCACCGACGACCAACGCATCGACGAGGCGTGGGTGATGCGCAAGTCGCTGCCTCGTCTGTTCAACCAGGCCACGAATTTCAGTGGCTTCGTGACCTCGCGCCCGGTGTGTGAGCCGTCGCGCGCGACGTTCATCACCGGCCAGTACGTGCACAACCACAAGGTCACGAACAACGAGAACATCTCGGGCGACAAGGTGCTCCACGACGTCAATCAGCTTCCCGTGTGGCTCCAGAACGCCGGTTACTACACGGCTGCTGTAGGGAAATACTTCAATTCGTTCGGCATCGATGACGCGGTCCCGCCGGGCTGGAGTGATTTCGAGGGTCACTGCGCGGGACAGACCTCCGCGGGATCGGCGAACTACGGCAGCTGGACCATCAACGACAACGGCACACACGTACCGGGCACTGGCTACGTCGAAGACGAATACGCGCGGCGAATTCCGCTCATGGTCTCGCGCTGGCGTGCGAACTCGTCCGCGCCGCTGTTTCTCTATCTCGGCAACACCGCGCCGCACCATGGCTCCAAGCCGGTGGCACCGCGTTACGGCAAGGCGCTCAGCACGTGGACGCCCACATGGCGCGGCGGTTTCAACGAGGCCGACGTGAGCGACAAGCCCAAGGCCATCCGCAATCTCGCGCCGTTCACGGATACCAAGATCAAAGGCATCACGAGTGCCGAGCGCATTCGCCTGCGCCAGCTTCTCGCGGCGGACGACGTGGTCGACGCGCTGCTCACATCGCTCGGCGCCGACCTCGCGAACACCGTCGTGATCTTCACCTCGGATAACGGCTATATGAACGGTGAGCACCGCATCGGCGGCGGCAAGAGCGTGGTGTACGAGGAGTCGATCCGCGTTCCGCTCTACATCAAGGGCCCGGGCTTTCCGGCCGGCACCACGATCGACTCGGTGTGTTCTGGTGTCGATCTGGCATCGACGATCTGCGAGTTGGCGGGGGCCACGCCCACCCGTGTGCAGGATGGCCAGTCGCTCGTGCCGTACGCGTCGAACCCGAGTCGCGGCCTCGACCGCTGCGTGCTGATCGATTCGGCCTCGTACCGCTGCGTTCGCACCACATGGTGGAAGTACGTGCTGTACCCGATTACCAAGGAAGAAGAGCTGTACGACCTGCGCAACGACCCGTACGAGTTGAATTCGCTGCACGCCACACCGTCGGCCCTCCCCGTGAAGCAAGTCCTCGCAGCAGCGTTGGTCCGCCTCGTCGGGTCCAAGGGCGCGGCATGCGCGGTGAACACGTTGCCGATCGCACTGTTCACGACGAGCACGTCCGACATGACCGTGACGTGCGACGCGACGACATCGCTCGACGTCGACGGTGCCATCACCAACTACGCATGGGATTTCGGTGACGGCCAAACCGCCACCGGCGTCACCGCGAATCACGAGTATGCGGTGCGGGGTCA
>JBBREP010000117.1:0-9442 GCA_038202885.1 Acidimicrobiia bacterium
CACCGTGGCGCGCGCCCGAGCTGCGTCGATACAGAGCGCGAGGAGATTGCCGTCGCCCGCCGCACCCTTGCGCAACGCCTCGAGCGTCGCGTCGACCTGCGCCGAGTCGCGTGTGCGGCGGATGTCGGCGAGTCGTGCGAGTTGAAGATCTCGCACCGAGGTGTTGTCGATGTCGCGCACCTCGACCGTGGTCGGGCTGTCGGTGCGGTACTTGTTGACGCCCACGATCGTCTCGTCGCCGCGGTCGACCGCGGCCTGATGGCGGGCGGCCGACTCCTCGATCCGCAGCTTCGGCATGCCCGACTCGACGGCCTTGGTCATACCGCCGAGGCCCTCGACCTCCTCGATGAGCGCCCACGCAGCGTCGGCAAGCTGTTGGGTGAGCGACTCGATGTAGTACGAACCCGCAAGCGGGTCGACCACATGGGTGATTCCGGTTTCCTCGGCCAGGATCAGCTGGGTGTTGCGCGCAATGCGGGCCGAGAACTCCGTGGGCAGCGCAATCGCTTCGTCGAAGCTGTTGGTGTGCAGGCTCTGCGTGCCGCCGAGCACCGCGGCCATTGCTTCGTACGCGGTGCGCACGACGTTGTTGTACGGGTCTTGTTCGGTGAGCGACACGCCCGAGGTCTGGCAGTGCGTGCGCAACATGAGGGAGCCCGGCTTCTTGGCGCCGAACGTGGCAATGATGCGCGCCCACAGCAAGCGCGCGGCGCGCAGCTTGGCGACCTCCATGAAGAAGTTCATGCCGATGGCGAAGAAGAACGAGAGGCGTCCGGCGAACTCGTCGATGTCGAGGCCGCGGTCGACGGCGATGCGGACGTATTCCCACCCGTCGGCGAGCGTGAAGCCGAGTTCCTGCACCGCGGTCGCACCGGCTTCTTGCATGTGGTAGCCGGAGATCGAAATCGAGTTGAACTTCGGCATGTATTTCGACGTGTGCTCGATGATGTCGGCCACGATGCGCATGCTCGGCGCGGGCGGATAGATGTAGGTGTTGCGGACCATGAACTCTTTGAGGATGTCGTTCTGGATGGTCCCGCTGAGCGCGGCCTGGTCGACGCCCTGTTCCTCGGCCGCCACCACGTAGCCCGCGAGCACCGGGAGCACCGCGCCGTTCATCGTCATCGACACGCTCATGCGATCGAGCGGAATGCCGTCGAAGAGGATCTTCATGTCTTCGACGGAATCGATGGCCACGCCGGCCTTGCCCACGTCGCCGACGACGCGCGGGTGATCGCTGTCGTAGCCGCGATGCGTCGCGAGGTCGAAGGCCACCGACAGACCCATCTGCCCGGCCGCGAGGTTCGCGCGGTAGAACGCGTTCGACTCCTCCGCAGTGGAAAAGCCCGCGTACTGGCGGATCGTCCACGGCCGGTTCGCGTACATGGTGGCTCGGGGTCCGCGCACGAACGGCTCGACGCCAGGGAGTTGGCCGAGGGTGTCGAGGCCGTCGAGGTCGGCCTCGGTGTAGAGCGCCTTGACGTCGAGACCCTCGGGCGTGTGCCAGGTGAGCGCGTCGGGGTCAGTCCCCTTCAGCTCCTTGGCCGCGAGGGCGCGCCACTGCTCGACGGAAGGATCGGTCCCGGTCATGCCGCAGAGATTACGAGTGGCTGGCCGGCCGAGTCCTACTGCCGCCCCGCATCGGGCAAGGAGTGTGACGAAGCGCCACCCCGGGGCCGTCCTAGGCTATTTGATTCCCGGTTAGCGATGTTTAAGACATCTTGACATGACTTGGGATGTATGTCAGAGTGTGTCGCATGGCGGACACGCTGATGGTGCGGCCTTGGCCGGATCCGGTGATCGACACCCTCGGGCACGATCCGAGGAGTTGGTACTGCGAGACGTTCTGGTTGCCCACGATCGGTCCGACGTGCCTCTTGCTCATGCGGAGAATCGCCGACGGCTTCGACCGCAATCCCGACGGTTTCGTCGTCGCCGCAAGCGCCATCGCATCAGCCCTTGGTGTGAGCGAGAGCACCGCGCCGAATGCTCCGCTGCGACGATCCCTGCGACGCCTCGAACAGTTCTCGCTGCTGGACTCGGGTGCCAACGGCGACGGCGCACTCCTCGTGCGGCGCAACCTGCCATCCATCCATCGCAAACACATCCGCCGCCTCCCCGAGGTCGTGCGCGCGCTGCATCACGAATGGGCCGAACAGCAACTCACCAAACCCATCCACGACACCGCACGCGGCCACGCTCGGCGCGTCGCGCTGTGCCTCATCGGTGAAGGCGAGAGCCCCGACACCACCGAACGCTCACTCACACGAATCGGCTTTTCCTCCGCCGTCGCACGCGACGCGATCACGTGGGCGATGCAACGCCACGTCGACGCGGCCCGAGCCGCAACACCCGCAACGCCCGCGACCCCCGCGACGACAACCGCGAGCGCCGCGGCGTCGTAGGTGCCTCCACATCTCCAAGTTCTCGCTGCGTCGACACGGCTCCGCACCCGTCCCCTCCGGCGCAGCGAGCAATCACCGGGCCGGGCAGGCCCCCCTCGTCACACCTGCCCGGCCCGGTCTCACAACGTCTCCCACCCCAAACCCCGTGGTCCCACAAAACCCGCGAAAAGCGTTTGTTTTGTGGGACCACGGTGCTTCAGGGCGTGTGAGGTTCGTCGCGCGTGATCGGGACCAGGTCCGGCAGGGGCTCAAGCACGAACACTTCGGCGTCGGGCAGCGGCCCACCCACGCCGAACAGATGCTTGGCCTTCACGATCCACACCAGGATCGCGAGATTGACGACGACGGCGCCCACGCGCAAGAACGTCACTCGGGCGATCAGCTCGTGCACCTCGATGGGGAGGAACCCCGCCGTCGCGACGGCAGTGAGGTACTCGGCCCAGCGGCGCTCACGCCACAACCCGACGGCCTCGGCCACCGATACCGCCGTGTAGGCGAGCGCGAACCACGCGAGCAACAACAACGAATGCGGCCGCAAGTGCGCGAGGTGCGTGAGCAGGCCGGCGAGCACCGCGTGACTATCGAGGCCGCCCTTGCCGGCGTGCGACTGCGACAACGTGGTGAGCATGTCTTGGGCCCACGAATGGATCGCGGTCAGGCGCCAACGGATCGCGAGCGCGGCGACACCAACCGAACCGAACGCGACGGCGTGGAACATGCGGTCGAGCGCAATGACGCGCAGGATGATCGCTTGACGCAGTGCCTTGCCCCGACGCGGGCGTTCGAGCAACGCAACGTCGTCGACGCGCCGCATCGCGTCGGGTGCAGCGGGATCGACGACCATCCAGGTGTCGCAGCGCAGGCACCGCACGAAACGGCGCCCGTCGGCCGTCGGGCGCGCCAGCGCGTGATGATGCGATTCAAGCGGATCAATGGCGGCGCCCGGCGCGACATGTCCGCGCGCCGCGCACACCAACAACTCCGGACGCGAGATCGCACTCATGCGTAAGTGCGCACGAGTTCGAGCACCGCGACGGCGTCGGGACCTTCGCCCACCAACGCCGTCGCGCCCGGCAACGCGCGGCGAGCCGCGACGAGGCAGAGGTCGAGTGCGGGGCCACGAATGATCGTCGGCGCGTCGCCCCCGGCTGCGGCGCTCAGCGGCGCCGCATCGGGTTCGAACAGCCAACGATCACCATTCGGGCCGACGAGATCGAAGATCACCGGGCCGGGCGCGGCACGGCCGTCGCGTTCGAAGGCATAGGCCAGCGTGCGCCAGGCGAGCCGGGCGATGTGGCGGAGGCGATCGGTCGCGGGCTGCTCGATGCCAAGCGCGGCGGCAACGTCGCCGGTGTGGATCCACGTCTCCGCGAGCCGCGTCGTTGCCAGCGTGCGGGCCGAAAGCTGTCCGGCTACCCAGGTGAGGCGAGTATGCGGATCGCACGCGAGCAGCGCGTCGTGCAGTTCAGTGACGGACGTGCGCCACCGCAGGCCGATTTCGGCGCCTGAAAGTCCGCGATCCATGGCCACGCGCCACTCGGCGGCGTCGTCAATCGAGCCCACGGCGCCGTCAACCGCGTCGGCGAAGCCCTGCATAACCTCGCCAAATCGTCCGGTTGCGCTGGCAATCGCGAGCTCGTTCGTCTGCGCGAGGTGTAACACCACGTCGGCGACATCCCAACCCTCGCACGGTGATGGCGCGCGCCAGTCGTCGTCGTTGCACGTTGCGAGCAAGCCCGTGAGCTCGGCCTGTTGCTCTGCCAGCGCATCGACGGTCTCACGCATCGGGTCGCCCATCGTCACGTCCTCCCACCGATGATCGTGTGCAGACCTTCCGGGAGCGTCTCGGTGCCGAACGCACGCCCCACCACCACGTCGACGCCGTGCCGGGCCAGCAGCGCCGGAACGCGCGACGTGTCGATCAACACGTTGTCGTGGCGCTCGTCGTCACGGCGCCAGGTGCCGTCGTCGTTGCGCAGAAACGTTGCCATCTCGCGCACGTACGAGTCCGGCGTCGGCGACGACTGCACCGACACGATGGCCCAGTCGTCGCCGACGCGACCCTGCTGCGTATGTGCTGGTCGGGCCCGGGCCCACTCGAGATCACACAGGTCGATCGCGAACACGCCGCCGGGCCGCAGCGCCGTCGCGGCCGCGACGAGGGCCTGGTCGATTGCGTCGGCGGTCGGCAGATAGCTGAGCGCGTGGCCCGTCGACACGATCGCGTCCGCATCAGGGATCGGATCGTCGGGCAACGCGACGACTGCGAAATCGGCTGCGCCCGGCGCATACGCACGGGCGATGTCGAGCATGGCCGGTGACGCGTCCGTAGCGACCACGCGATGGCCTGCCTCCACGAGATAGCGCGTGAGGAGCCCGCTCCCGCAGCCGAGTTCGACGACGACGCCTTGGCGCTCGAGCACGGGCTCGAGCAGGGCGAGGATTCCGGGAGCGCACATGTCGGCATGGAAGCCGAACCCGAGATGGTGCACGAGTGCCAGGTCGTGTCGGTAGTACGGGGCGGCCCCGCCACCAATGCCACCAGTCATGCCGCATTCTCGCACCTCGGGCGAGCGCGCCCGTCGAGAGACGACATCGTCCGGCCGCTGGCTACGGTCTCGTGCGATGAAACACTGCGCGCACACCGCTGCGCTGCGCACCACGATCGCGGCGCACCTCGCACGATTCGAGCGACGGGCCCGCTCCGACGCGGCCCGCTACGCCGCGGTCGCCATCGTGCTCGCGCCCGTCGACGGCCAGAGTTGCTACCTGTTCACCCAACGATCCTTGGAGCTGCGCCGGGGCGCCGGGCAATACGCACTCCCCGGCGGCACGATCGATGCCGGCGAGACGGCCGAACAAGCCGCACGGCGCGAACTCCACGAGGAACTCGGCATCGAACTTCCTGCCGCCTCAGTCCTCGGCGCGCTGGACGACATCGTCACGCTCAGCGGATTCGTGATGACGCCGATCGTCGTGTGGAGCGACGCCGCGCTCGAGATCACGCCGAACCCCGGCGAAGTCCACGAGGCATGGCAGGTGCCCGTGGCCGAACTCGACCGGCCCGACGCGCCCCGCTTCGTCGACGGCGACGATCCTGACAAGCCCGTGCTGCGCATGCCGGTGCGCGGCGAGTGGATCAACCCACCAACGGCCGCGGTCCTCTACCAGTTCCGCGAAGTGGCGCTGCACGGTCGCACGGTGCGCCTCGACGGCATCGGCCACCCCACTTGGACCGCCCGCTGAGGCGCGGCCATTCCCCACCTTGCGTGACGTGATCGGTTGCGCACCACAATGGGACGTGCGCGAGGAACAGTCGGCGACGGCAACGAGGGTGAGCGAACTCCTGCGCGGCGCGCGGCATGTCGTCGTGCTGACGGGTGCGGGGATGTCGACCGAGTCGGGGATCCCCGACTTCCGCGGGCCGAACGGCGTGTGGACGAAGAACCCCGACGCCGAAAAGACCGCGACGTTGCAGTACTACGTGGCCGATCCCGCGGTGCGGGTGCGGGCGTGGCGCAACCGGGTCGACGGCCCGTACTGGACCGCGGTGCCGAACGACGGCCACCGCGCGCTCGTTGCGATCGAGCACGCACTCGGAGATCGCTTCGGGCTGCTCGTGACGCAGAACATCGACGGACTCCATCACGCGGCTGGCAGCGACGCGTCGCGCATCGTCGAGATCCACGGCAACGTGCGCGAGGTGAAGTGTCTCGCATGCCGGTATCGCGCGCCCATGTCGGTGGCGCTCGACCGTGTCCGCAGCGGCGAGGACGACCCGGCGTGTCCCGACTGCGGCGGGATTCTGAAGTCGGCCACGATCAGCTTCGGCGAACAACTCGTGGCCGACGACCTCGATCGCAGTTCGCAGCTCGCGTCGCGGTGCGACCTGTTCCTCGCGCTGGGTACCTCGCTCGGCGTCTACCCCGCGGCGGCGCTCCCGGAGATCGCGCTCCGCCACGGGGCCACGCTCGTGGTCGCCAACGGTGAGCCCACACCGTTCGACGACGCGGCCGACATCGTCAGCCGTGACGCGCTCGGCACCTTCCTACCGAGTGTCGCCGCGCACCTCGTCTCCTAGACAATCCCCAGGACTTTGATGCTGGCGATCACGGGTGAGAGTGATTGTCGCAGTGCACGCGGCAGTCGGGCCACGATGCGTTCGAGGACGGCGAAGGGCTTGAGGGGCAGGACCGGCGACAGTCGGTAGCCATGCCACGACACGACGACCCGCACGCGCGAGAAACCCGCGACGCGCATCATTGAGGCGAGTTGCGGCAGCGTCCACTCGTGCAGGTGCAGCCCGGTCGGCCGGTCGTCGAACGAGCGCGACACGTCGTGCGGTCCGGTCGCGGCGCTCGGCGTCACGCAGATGTACACGCCCCCCGGGCGAAGACACCGACGTACCTCGCTCGTCTGCGCGATGGCGTCATCGGGATGCAAGTGCTCGAGGACCTGCGATGAGTACGCCACGTCGACCGCAGCCGTCGCAAGCGGAATCGCGAAGCCGTCGAACGTCGCGAGCAACGCTAACGAAGGCCGCGGGTGCGGATACAGACTGTCGGCCACATCGATCGCGATCGCGCGCGCGACATCCGCGGCGAGCATCACGGTGACCTCGCCGTCGCCCGCGCCGATTTCGAGCGTGCGCGAAGTGCGCGTCGCCCAGTGGCGCACCAAGCGGGCCGCAGGACGCGCCGCGTCCTGTCGCGCTGAGGGCGACGAGCGGGCTCGCACCACCAGCGGGTGCTCGGGGAGACGTCGCGTGCGTTCCTCGTAGACCTCGCCGTAGAGCTTGCGGCGCGAGTCGGCCGGGGCGCACCGCAGTCGTTCGCCCAATTCGCGCTCGACTTCGTGGCGGTGGCGCAGTTCCTCCGAGTCGCGCTGCGGCCTCAACGCGGTGCCGTCTCGCCGGTCACGTCCACAATGTGCGCCTCTCCCGCCGCGCACGTTACCCGCGCACTTCGTGCACCATTGTCCGACATCGTCACCACCTGTGACCAACCGCGCCGGACTCCTGACGCCGGGGTTAGCAATTCCCGACCCCTGAGGTAACATTTAGGTCCCGCAACGCCTTCACGTCCCGGAGTGCCCGATGCCGAGCTTCCGCGAGCTCCTCGCCCAAACCAAGACCCACATCGACGAAATCGAGCCGGCCGACGCCGAAGCGCGGCTGCACGACGCGACGTTCCTCGACGTGCGCGAACTCGACGAGTACGAGCAGGGGATGATCCCCGGCGCGCTCTTCATCCCGCGCGGCCACCTCGAGAGTCAGGTCGAGAACAAGATCACCGATCGCGACGCGCCCGTCGTCATCTACTGCGCCGGCGGCGTACGCAGTGCGTTCGCGGCCAAGACGCTCCAGGACCTTGGCTACACCGACGTGATCTCGATGGCCGGCGGCTTCGGCCGTTGGAAGAATGAGGGCCGCCCGTGGATCACGCCGGCGGTACTCACTCCCGAGCAGCGCAGCCGCTACCAGCGCCACATCCTGCTCCCCGAAGTCGGCGAGGCCGGCCAGCAGAAGTTGCTCGAAGCAAAGGTATTGATGCTTGGCGCAGGCGGCCTTGGCTCGCCGGCTGCGCTCTACCTCGCGGCCGCGGGCGTCGGCACGCTCGGTGTGGTCGACATGGACGTCGTCGACGCGTCGAACCTGCAACGCCAGATCCTGCACAACACCGAGCGCATCGGTGACCGCAAGGTCGACAGCGCCAAGAAGACGCTGACCGCCCTGAACCCCGACGTCAACGTCGTCACCTACGACGTGCGTTTCGGCGCCGACAACATCATGGACATCCTCGACGGTTACGACGTGGTCGTCGACGGCACCGACAACTTCCCGACCCGATACCTGCTCAACGACGCGTCGTTGCTGAAGCGGATCCCGGTGATCCACGGATCGATCTTCCGCTTCGAAGGCCAGGTGACCGTCTTCGACCCTTACAACGGCCCGTGCTATCGCTGCCTGCTCCCCGAGCCGCCGCCGCCGGAACTCGCGCCGAGCTGCGCCGAAGCCGGCGTGCTTGGTGTGCTGCCGGGCATCATCGGTTCCATCCAGGCCCTCGAAGCCATCAAGATGATCCTCAGCCTCGGTGAGCCGCTCCGTGGGCGCCTGCTCGCGTACGACGCGCTCGAACAGAGTTTCCGCACCTTCAAGGTGCGCCGCGATCCGCAGTGCCCCACCTGCTCGGACGGCGCGCAGATCACCATCGCCGAGTACGACCAATACTGCATGCCCCACTAATCAATTGCTCCGCTTCGCTCCGCGGCGAGCGACCGCTCACGGCCGGGTTTGCCGGAACACGGTTGTGCGGTCGCCGCGCCGGTCACCTCTCCTGCGCCTACGTCGTCCGGCGCGGCGAGCGACCGCCGCACAGGTCAGCGGAGCGGATGGCCGCGGCGAGTTGCTTTGCACAGGTGCGACGGCCGATATTGGTGGTGTGGGATACGGCGAGCGGTTTCTTGGCCGATCAGACGGGATGCGCATACGTCGTTGTCTCGCGTCCACGCTGGTGCTGGTGTTCCTCGGCACGGTCGGCGCACTCGTGGGGAATGCCGCGCCTGCGAGCGCGAGCAGCGCCTTTGCGCCCCCCACCGTGGTGGGCCTGGGCAGCGCGCGGAATCCTCGCCAACTTGGCACCCCGCTGAACCAACCCGTCGTGGGCGTGGCATCGGACCCGAAGGGTTCGGGCCTGTGGCTCGTGGCCACCGACGGTGGTGTGTTCAGTTTCGGCTCGGCGCACTTCTACGGCTCGACCGGTGCGATCCGACTGTTCCGGCCGATCGTCGGTATGGCCGCCACACCCAGCGGCCACGGCTACTGGCTCGTCGCCAGCGACGGCGGTGTCTTCAGCTTCGGTGACGCGCACTTCTACGGCTCGACGGGTGCAATCCATCTCGACCAACCGATCGTCGGTATGGCGCGCACGCCGAGCGGCCACGGCTACTGGCTCGTCGCCAGCGACGGCGGCGTCTTCACGTTTGGCGACGCGCACTTCTACGGCTCGGCGGCCGGCGTGTGGAAGATCGGACCCGTC
>JBBREP010000118.1:0-9344 GCA_038202885.1 Acidimicrobiia bacterium
GCGACCTCTGACTACTGCGCCTGCTTCGCCCGGCGCTGCGAGCTTCCTGCGCACCCGCCTCGCTCGTCCCTCGCTCTCGGGCTGCTCCCGTCGCCGCGCGTGAAACACTTCGGCCGCCGTCCATTGCTACATGCGGCGCAACTATTGTGCGGGAAGTACCAATGGACGACGTGAGGAACTGCTTTCATGGCTGTTGATCCCAAAGACCTTGGACCGCTTGCTGGGCTCGTGGGCTCATGGGAGGGCAACGAAGGACTCGACGTTGCGTACTCACACAGCCGCGGCAAGATCTGGGAGACGCCGTACCGTGAGAAGGCGTCGTTCTCGTCGTTCGGTCCGGTCGACAACGGCAAGCAGAGCCTGTTCGGGCTCGACTACCGCTCGGCGATGTGGCGCGACGACGAGGAGAACCCGTTCCACACCGAGATTGGTTACTGGCTCTGGGACGCCGCGGCCGGCAGCGTCATGCGCTGCTTCATGGTGCCTCGAGGCTCGGTGGTGTTCGCTGGTGGTGCGGCAAGCGCCACCGACACGAAGTTCTCGTTGACGGCCGAACTCGGCAAGCTCGACTTCGGCATCTTGTCGAACCCATACCTGAACGGTGCGGCCAAGGTGCTCGGCTACACGGCGTCGATCGTGGCCGACGGCTCGACGTACTCCTACGAGCAGGACACGCTCCTCGAGATGCTCGAGATCCCCGGCAGCTTCCACCACACCGACCACAGTTCGTTGCACCGCGTCGGCTGACGCAAGCGGCGACAAGCGTCGGCTGACGCAAGCGGCGACAAGCGTCAGGGTTGGTCGAGTTGTTGCGCGAGTGTCTTGGGCGCGATGCAGCGGTAGGCGTCTTCGAGGATCGCGCGTAGTTCGTCGTTCGGACACGGTCGATCGAGCCGTACGCCGAGCCAACCGCGGCCGCCGACGTACGGTGGCCGAAAGAAGCGGTCGGGCTCCTCGTCGATCATGGTGTGCTGCACGCCGGGCGGCGCCGCGCACCAGATTCCGAGGATGCCGTCGGCGTGGTGATCGTCGACGAACATCGCGATTGTCTTTTTGCCCCGCACGAAGAACGACGGGGAACCATGGCTCGGTCGCTCCACCATTTCGGGAAACGACAAACAGATCTTGCGGACCCGTTCGAGTTGTCGCTCGCGAGCGCTCGGCATCGACGAGATGGTATCGAGTCGGCCAGACTCAGGCCATGTCCTTCATACTCGTCGAAAAGCCCCGTCCTCACGTGACGCTCATCACGCTGAACCGCCCGGAACGCATGAACGCCATGGCGTTCGATGTGATGATTCCGTTCCGAGAGACACTCGAGGAGGTGAGTCGCGACAACGACACCCGTGTCGTGATCATCACCGGCGCCGGTCACGGCTTCTGCTCGGGTGCCGACCTCGAGGACTCTGGGGTGATGCCGAATATTGCCGGGCTGACCCCGACGACCATCGCGCAACGCGCGCTCGAGCTTCTCGACGACGTCATCCTCGCGATCCGCAAGCTGCACCAGCCGGTGATCGGTGCCATCAATGGTGCGGCGATCGGCGGGGGTTTCTGCCTCGCGTGCGCGTGCGACATCCGCGTTGCCGCGCCGGATGCCTACTTCCGCGCCGCGGGCATCAACAATGGGCTCACGGCTTCTGAGCTCGGCATCAGCTACCTGTTGCCGCGCGAGATCGGCTCGTCGCGCGCGTTCGAGATCATGCTGTCAGGCCGCGATGTTGACGCCGCCGAGGCCGATCGGATCGGCCTCGTGTCGAAGGTCGCGGCCGGCGGTGCACTGCTCGACGACTGTTACGAGCTCGCCGAACGCATCGTGGGCTACAGCCGAATCGGTGTCGAGCTCACGAAACGAATGCTCTGGTCGAGCCTCGATGCCAGCAGCCTGCGCGCCCACATGGACCACGAAGGCACCGCGCAGCTCTACGTGCGCCTCACGACCCAGAACTTCCAAGAAGCGATCGTCGCCCGCCGTGAGAAGCGCCCGCCCGTCTTTCGAGATTGAGCGCGCCGGGTGCGCCTACCCGGACGTCAGCGGTGTACCTGAGAAGTGATCGACGGTCGCGAATTCGGAAACGGCTTTGCGACGCAACTTCGTCGGATGCTTCGGCGGGTAGCCCAGCATCACCAGCGCAGCGATCGTGTGTGGCTCAGGCAACCCGACGAGTTCACGCACCTCGGCTTCGGACCGGCAGACGAACGTCGTGAGCACACCGCCGAGTCCTTCGCCGCGCGCTGCGAGCAGCACGTTCTGCACGAACGGGTAGATCGATGCGCCGCCGACAATGCTCACATGACCGGCGTCGATGTCGGTGATCGCGAGCGCGCGCATGTCGACGGTGATGAGCAACACGACCGGGGCGCGTTCGAGCACGTCGAGGAACGGATTGTCGATCGACGCGGCGCGTGCCGCGGCGAGATCGACCGGGGGACCGTGCCACTTGCCGTCGGCGCCGGGCGCGAACGGCACGAGGCCGGCCGCGGCCTGCGCCGCGTACTCAAGGAACCCAATACCGCTGAGGCGCGTGATCGCGGCCCTTGTCTCGGGCGATTCGATGACCGTCACGTGCCAGCCCTGACGGTTGCCGCCGCTGCCAGCGAACCGGGCCAGGTCGAGGATCCGTACGAGCACGTCGCGCGGCACGGGCGCGTCGGTCAGCTCGCGGATCGATCCCATTGTCCGCATCGCATCGTGTAATTCCATGCTCTGCGCCTACCTCACGCTGTTGCTTTTTCGGCGATGGCGGCGGCCGTGATACCGACGGCGCGAGTGAAGCGGCCCTTGTCCATCGAGCGCGTCGCCGTGTCGTGACCCGCCGACTCGGCGCGGAGCGCGGCAACCGTCGCCTGCGCGCGTGTGCGCTGGGCAAAGGGATCGAAGTTGTACCAGCGGCACGCGTTCTCGTGGCTGATCTTGGCGAGCTCGTCATCGGGGACGTCGGCGGCCACCTCGGCGAGTTCCTCGGGGGCGTTGGGCCACGATGAGTCGGAGTGGGGGTAGTCGCACTCCCACGCGATGTTGTCGATGCCGATCAAGTCGCGCAGGCGGATACCGACGGGATCGGCGATGAAGCACGTGAGAAAACGCTCGCGGAACACCTCGCTCGGGCGTTGTCCGCCGAAGTCTTGTCCCGTCCACGCGTGATGCATGTCGTAGGTGCGGTCGAGGCGATCGAGGAAATAGGGGATCCAGCCCGTGCCACCCTCCGAGAGCGCGATGCGCAGCGCAGGGAACTCCTTGATGACCCGCGACCAGACCAAGTCGGCCGCTGCCTGGCAGATGTTCATGGGTTGCAGCGTGATCATGACGTCGACGGGCGCGTTGTCTGCGGTCACCACGAGCCGTCCCGAACTGCCGAGGTGAATCGACACCACCACGTCGTGGTCGCAGCACGCGCGCCACAGCGGGTCCCACCATTCGTCGTGGAAGCTCGGGTAACCGAGCGCTGCGGGGTTCTCGGTGAACGTGATCGAGTGGCAGCCCTTGGCGGCCACGCGGGCAACCTCACGGGCGGCGAGTTGCGGATCCCACACCACTGGGAGCGCGCACGGGATGAAACGACCGGGGTAGGTGCCACACCACTCGTCGATGTGCCAGTCGTTGTACGCCTGGAGCACGGCAAGCGCCAGTTCCTTGTCGTCGGGTGCGGCGAACAACCGACCGGCAAAGCCCGGAAACGAGGGGAAGCACATCGAGGCGAGCACGCCACCCGCGTTCATGTCCTTGATCCGCTCGTGGATGTCGTAGCAACCCGGACGCATCTCGTCGAACGCCGTCGGTTCGATGCCGTATTCGCTGCGGGGCCGACCGGCCACGGCGTTCAGGCCGATATTCGGAATGACGGCGCCGTAGAACGTCCAGACGTCGGCACCGTCGGCGGTGCGTTCGACGCGTGGCGCGGCATCCGCGTAACGGGCGGGGAGACGACCTTCGAAGAGATGGGGCGGCTCTACGAGGTGGTCATCGACACTCACGAGGATGAGATCTTCGGCGCGCATGCCTGCCACGTTATGACTCCGGTGTCGACGCTGTCAGGGCGCCAGCGCCACCGGTCGCACGCGCGCCTTGGCGTACGCAAACGCCGTGCTTGCAAGCGACTCGAGCCCGGCCATGAGTCCGATCAGGATGATCGAGACGATGCCGTCAAGCCAATAGTGGTTCGCGGTGAGCGTGACGCCCGCGAACGTCATCGCGAGGTGCAATGACATCAGCCAACGCCACTTGCTCGGGCTCACGCGGATCACGGCAATCGTGAAGAGTGCTGCCCACGCGATGTGCACCGACGGCATGGCGGAGAACTGATCGGGCCCACCCGCGCCGACCGACTGATACACCGTCGGACCGAGCAACTTACCGGTGTCGATCATGTGGAGCCCCGGGACGAGGCGCGGTGGCGCTACCGGGATCAGCTGGATCAGCAGACACGACAACGTCGTGAGCGCGAGCACGTTGCGCACGCGGGGATAGCGGTCGCGGTGACGGAAGAACAGCCACACAAGAAAGATCAACAGCGACGGCACGTGCGCGAACGCGTAATAGAAGTTCAACACCCGCACGATGGCGTGCGAGTGCAGCGCCCACGCCTGCAGTGTGTGCTCGTTGGGGAGCACGAGCGCGCGTTCGAGGTCCCACACCCAACGCCCGTGTTGCACCGCGCCGATATCCTGGGTCACCGCGAGCCGGCCTGCGATGCCCCACAGGGCGTAGAGCCCGAGCACGAGGGCGACCTCGCGTAGGACCGCACCGATGGCAGTCGTGGCGCGCGTCGGACGGGCGACGAATCGAATCGGCACCCCGACGAAGGCCGCCATCGCTCCCATCACGATGGCGTCATTCGTGGGAAGCCAGTGCATCCCCGCGAGCACGATCACCATGACGACGATAGTTGGGCCGGTCACGTGCCAACATACGGCGATGCATGACGATCGGCGCCTTGTCGAGGCTCGTATCAACCGGGCGATGGACCAGTGGGTGGTACCGGCGATCCATGGACCGTGCGTGCCATTCAGCGTGACCTCATGGGATGTCGCGGGTGAGCCGGTCAGCTACGCCGAAGCGATGGCCGCGCGCTACGAGCCGTTCACGATCGGATCATCATGGGGTCGGCCATGGGGCACCACCTGGTTCAAGCTGCGCGCCGAGGTACCCGCAGCGTGGGGCGAGGGCGACGAACTCTGCGCCGACGAGATCGAAGCCGTGATCGACCTCGGCTTCGCTCCGAACAGCGTTGGGTTCCAGGCCGAGGGCGCAGTGTGGGACGACAAGGGCGTGCGGTGCGGTATCCACCCGATGCGGCGGGCCGTGCCATTGCCCGACGCCCACCCCGGCGCCGTTGTCGAGCTCATTGTCGAGGCGGCCGCAAACCCCGGCTTCGCCGGGACGCTGCCCACACCGATGGGGTCGCGATCGACGATCCCCGACCGCACCATCTACCGCCTGCGCCGCGCCGATCTCGCGGTGGCACGCCGCGACGTCGAGGCGCTCGCGCTCGACCTCGAGGTTCTCGTCAAGCTGATGCGCCAGCTCACCGTCGACGATCCGCGCCGCCAGCACCTGCTGCGTGGTCTTGAGCGCGCGATGGATGTGCTCGATCTTCACGATGTTGTCGGTACGGCGGTCGCGGCTCGTGAAGAACTGGCGCCTCTGCTCGCGGTTCCGGCCCGGGCGAGCGCGCACCGCATCGTTGCCGTGGGGCACGCCCACATCGACTCGGCGTGGTTGTGGCCGATGCGCGAGACGATCAGAAAGTGCGCGCGCACCTTTTCCAACGCGCTCGAGCTGATGGATGCCGATCCCGAGTATCGCTTCGTCTGTTCGCAAGCGGCGCAGTACGACTGGATGGAACGCCTGTACCCGAACGTGTTTGCCGGCATCTGCGAAAAGGTTCGTACCGGCCAGTGGATCCCCGTCGGCGGGATGTGGGTCGAAGCCGATATGAACGTGCCGAGCGGCGAGTCGATCGCGCGCCAGCTCGTGCACGGCCAGCGATACTTCGAGTCACGCTTTGGCCACCGTTGCACCGAGGTGTGGATCCCCGACGTGTTCGGCTATCCGGCGACGCTGCCGCAGATCTTCGCGTCGGCGGGATGTGACCGCTTCGTTACCCAGAAGCTGTCGTGGAACAAGCAGAACAAGATGCCGCACCACACATTCCAGTGGTACGGGCTCGACGGTACGCCGGTGCTCACGCACTTCCCGCCGATCGACACGTATGGCGCCGAGGTCGACCCGAGGGAACTCGCGCACGCGCAGCGGAATTTCGCCGATTCGGGATGGAGCTCGTGGTCGCTGATGCCGTACGGCTACGGCGACGGTGGCGGCGGACCGACGCGCGAGATGCTCCAACGGTTGCGTCGCGTACGCGATCTCGATGGGTTGCCGCGTTGCGACATCGGCACGCCAAACATGTTCTTCGAGGCGGTCGAAGCCGAGATCGCGGATCAGCCCGGCCGAGTGCCCGAATGGCACGGCGAGCTCTATTTCGAGATGCATCGTGGCACGTTCACGACCCAAGCCGACACGAAGGTCGGTAACCGCAGGTGCGAGCAACTCCTGCGCGAAGCCGAGCTGTGGTGGTCGTTCGTAGGCGACGGGTACCCGCACGCTGTCCTTGACGCGGCGTGGAAAGAAGTGCTGTTCCAGCAGTTCCACGACATCATCCCTGGATCGTCGATCGCGTGGGTCTACGAAGACACCGCGGAGGCCTACGGTCGCCTCGTCCCGCAACTCGAACTGCTCGTGGGCGACGCGTTGGCGCGCTTGGCTCCCGCAGCTGCGAACGTGGCGAACGCGGCGACCCACGCGCGCGACGAGGTGTTCGCGTTCGCTGCGGGCGCGTCGCCCGAGGTGGGGCGCGACGCCATGCAACAGCTCGCCGACGGGAGCTTGGCGTGCCGGGTCGCGGTCGATGGATTGCACGTCGGGCCGCTCGTGGCGCTGCCGGTTGACGAACCGGTGGTCGTCGATGCGAAATCGCGCACGATGCGCAATGGCGTGCTCGATGTCACCTGGGACGACGCGGGCCTGCTCACCTCGATCGTCGACCTGCGCCATGACCGCGAACTTCTCCTCGATGGCCGGCGGGGCGCGGTGCTCGAGATCGCTCCCGACCATCCCAACGAGTACGACGCGTGGGACCTCGAAGACTGGGTGCGGCGCACGGCCACCGAGATCACCGAGTGCGCTTCGATCGACATCATCGAGCCAGGACCGTGCGTAGCGACGGTGCGCGTGACGAGACGCATCGGTCGCTCGGAGTTCGTGCAGGACTACACGATGCGCGCCGGCAGCGCTCGCCTCGACGTCACGTTCGAGATTGACTGGCACGAAGACGAGCGGGTGCTGTCGGTGGCGTTCCCGCTGGCGGTGCACACCGCCACGGTCGACTGCGGCGTGCAGTTCGGTGTTGTCGAGCGGCCGCGCTATCCCAACACGAGCTGGGATGCGGCCAAGTTCGAGGTGTGCGCGCATCGTTTCGTCGACGTGAGCGAACCCAACTTCGGCGTCGCCGTGCTCACCGATGGTCGATACGGCCATGCAGTGATGGGCGACGCGATCCGCGTCACGTTGCTGCGCGCGCCGAACTGGCCGGCGCCCGAAGCCGACCGCGGCCAGCATCGCACGACCGTGAGCGTGTTCCCCCACGCTCCGGGTTTACGCGAGGTCGTGCGCGAAGCCGACGCCTTGAACACGCCCTTGCGGTTCGTGGCCGGGAACGCACCGCATCCGGGAGCCGAAGCGATTGGCGCCGTGGTCAATGCGCCGGGTGTGCAGGTCAGTGCGCTCAAACTCGCCGATGATGCGAGCGGCGATCTGATCGTGCGACTGTTCGAAGCTGTGGGCGACCGCGCCGAGGTGACGGTCACCGTTCCGTGGCCGATCGAGTCGGCCGAACAGGTCAATCTGCTTGAGGACCCGGGCGAACCGCTCACAGTCGTCGATGGCGCGGCCCGCATCCATCTGCGTCCTTTCGAACTCGCCACCCTGCGCCTGCGCACCGCCAGGTAAGCGGGGCGGCCGGTGACGGATGCCAATGTGTTCGCCGGGGCCGAGATTGCCCTTGGATACGCCTCGGCCCGCCCGCCGGTACACCCGCTCGTGATCGACAAGATCGCCACGCACCTCGGGCTGTCGTCACCGATCGAGTTGGCGGTCGACATCGGCTGCGGCGCCGGGCTGTCGACGAGCGCGCTGGTGCGGATCGCGCGCCGCTGCATTGGGTTCGATCCTGCTGTCGCGATGGTGCGACAGGCCGCTGTTGTCGCGCCGCAGGCACGTGTGTTCGTCGGGCGAGCCGAAGCGCTCCCGCTGAAATCGCGTTCTGTCGACCTGCTCACAGCGGCTGGATCACTCAATTACGCGGACCTCGACGCGTGCTTCGCCGAAGCATGCCGTGTGCTCGCTCCCGGCGGCACGCTTGCCGCATACGACTTCGCGTTCGGACGACGCTGCTCTGACCCCGGTCGCTTGGAGGCTTGGCACGGCCAACTGCTGGAGCGCTGGCCGCGCCCAACCCTGGGCCGACGAGACCTCGACCCGGCGGTACTTGGGCGAGGGCCGATGCGCGTGGTCGCGCAGGAAGTCTTCTCGGTCGGCCTCGTGCTCGACCTCGAGAGCTACGTCAACTATGTGTTGACAGAGTCGTCCATCGCCGCGGCCGTGCGCGGCGGGACCCCCGCGCGTGACATCCGAGCGTGGTGCACCGAGACGGTCGCGGCCCTGTTTGTCGCGCCCCGGCGCGTCGAATTCGACGGCTACCTCGTCTGCTTGCGACCGACCTGAGTAGCGGCGGTGGTCGCGTGGGGTGGTTGCTCGATAGCCGCTGTAATCATTGAAGGAAATCTCGAAATAACCCTTGCGATCGAACGTATGTTCCGATAGTATTTCGGTATGGAAACGGGCGCGATCGAACAGCTCGAAGCGGCAGTTGATGCGCTCGCGGCCGAGGCAGTCGAGCCCGGCCTGCTCGGCGAAACCCTGGCCAGTCTCGAGGTCGCGCGCCGCCGGTTGGATGCGCAGGTGGCGCGGCGGGTCGCGGTGTTTGACGGGTCGGGTGAATGGGCCGCTGACGGTGCCGAATCGAGCGCAGTGTGGTTACGTTCCGCGTGGCGGATGAGCCGTCATGATGCGCGCGCCCTGGTGCGTACCGCCCGCCAGGTCGACGCGATGCCAAAGATTGGTGCGGCGTGGGCAGCCGGTGAGGTCCCGACCGGTCATGTCGAGGTCCTGGCCCGGGCGCGCCACGGCGCCAAAGCCAACGACAGCTTCGCCGAACTCGAAGATGTGTTCTGCGAGGTCGCGAAGGCCGGCCTGATCGAAGACGTGTGCAATATCGCGCGGCGTT
>JBBREP010000119.1:0-9264 GCA_038202885.1 Acidimicrobiia bacterium
CCACACCGTCTCAAAGTCCAGGCCATCGAGGCGCGCGTCGAGTAACCCGACGCCGAGACATTTCGATCCGGCCAGCATCCGCCGTTCGATCACGCCGGCCGATTGTTGGTCTTCGGGCGGGCGGGTGTTATCGACGCGATCGACGAAACTCGCCAGGACATTCCCTAACAGTTTCGTGTCTTGCTCGGCGCAGAGTTCGGCCCAGACCGGTGCGAGGGCGTCGAATTCGCGGTCGGCTTTGGCGAGGTGGCGTACCCGCGCCAAGCGCCCCACATGCGCGGTCGTGGTGGCACCTGTTTCCCATAGTTCGCGTACGGACGGGACGGATCGCAGCATGCGTGCCGCGCGGACCTCGCGCGACGCGTCGCCGGGGTCCATCCGGCAGTTCGCGGATAGCCAGCCGACGGTGGAACGGTGCCCATCACAACATGCGTCGCCCTGGGCATCAAAAACCTCGACCCGGCGCGAAAACTGGGCCTGCAAACACCCGATCAGCGCCGCGAGACCAACCAGGTCGTCGCCCATGAACCGGCCATCGATGTCTTCGGCCGCGAGCGCCGCCAGGCCCTCACGCAGCATGTCGACGCCATCACCGCCCATGGACAGAGATTATCAGAACAGGTGTTCGTTTACAACCCTCCTTGCCCAATTCTTTACCGTTGTGGGCAATCTGTAGGGATGAGACGCGTGTCGTCATCCTGCCAATGTGGTGGGGTCCGGGTCGCGATCGTCACCTGACCAGACCCGCCGGATCCCGCCCAGGGCTTGACGTATGCCGATATAGGAATATGATTGGCGCCATGGCCAGAGCAGCGACGACATCGGACGTCTTCAACGCGATCGCCGAGCCGCAGCGCCGGGAGATCCTGGTGCTGCTGCGGGCCGGCGAGCTGGCGGTGACCGAGCTGGCCAAGGAGCTGGGGATGACCCAGCCGGGGGCGTCCAAACACCTGCGGGTGCTCCGGGAGGTCGGGCTGGTGCGGGACCGCAAGGCGGGAAAGCTTCGCCTCTACGGCCTTGACGCCCGCGGGCTGCGACCGGTGCACGCGTGGACCGGCGGGTTCGAGCGGTTCTGGAACGAGAGCTTCGACCGGCTGGACGAGTACGTGCAGGACCTCAAGCAGACAAGGCAGAAGGAGTAGCTGATGAGCGAGACGGGACGAGGAGCGCCGGCGCGGTCCGCTCCCGGGGCACTGGCGACTCGCGAGATCGTGATCTCCCGGGTCATTGATGCCCCGCGGGAGCTGGTGTTCGAGGCGTGTACCGAAGTGCGGCACCTGTCGCGTTGGTGGGGACCGGAGGGTTTCACCACGACCACGCGGGCGTTCGAGTTCCGCGTCGGCGGGGAGTGGGACTTCGTGATGCACGGACCGGACGGCACGGACTACCAGGAGTGGATCTCCTGGACCGAGATCGTCCCGCCGCAGCGGATCGCGCTGGTCCACGGTGAGTCGGCCGGCGACCCGAACGCCTTCGAGTCGGTCCTCACGTTCACGGCCGACGGCGCGGCGACCCGCATCGAGATGCGCACGGTGTTCCCCACCAAGGAGATGCGCGACGAGGCGGTCGAGAAGTACCACGCGATCGAGGGCGGCGAGCAGACCCTGAACAACCTGGCTGTCTACGTCACCGAGATCGCTCACAAGGGAGTTGACGACAGACCTGCATGAGCCGCGCGGGCGATCGCCGTCATCGCCGCGTAGGCCTTCGTCGCTGTGCTCAGAGGGTGATGTCGGCGTGGGTTGTTACCGATGGCGCGAACGACGTCGGCGTTGCTGCGGTGTCGTTCCGCACAGCCTTTGCGAGCGCGTCGAGCACGATGTCTTGGTCGGTCTTGGGCAGCGTTGGGTACAACGGCAGCGTGAGCAAGCCGGAGTAGACGTGTTCGGTGGCCGGGTAGTCGTAGTGCGTGTAGCCGAGCGACGCGTAGATGGGATGGCGGTAGATCGGCACGTAATGCACCTGCACACCGATGCCCGCGGCGCGCAGCTCGTCGTAGACGCGCCGGCGATCGGGTACCAGCACGGGGAACAGGTGATACGCGTGGCGCCAACCGGGCATCGCGGCCGGTGGCGCGGCCACGCCCGGTAACGCCATCTCGATCAGGCGCCGCCGATACCGGTCGGCGAGCGCGCCGCGCAGGGCCACGAAGTTGCCGAGCTTCGACAGCTGCGACACACCGAGTGCCGCGTGCAGGTCGCTCAACCGGAAGTTGTATCCGAGCGATTCGGCCGCGTAGGCCCAGCCGCCGTCTTGTGGCGTTGCGACCGTCCCGAAGCAGCGGAACTTGCGCAGCGCGGCGGCGAGTTCGTCGGAGTTCGTCGTGACCACGCCGCCTTCGGCTGTGGTGATCGCCTTCACGGGGTGGAACGAAAAGACGGTCATGTCGGAGTGCGCGCAGTTGCCGACAGGTCCGTCGGGAGTGCGTGCACCGAGTGCGTGGCACGCGTCTTCGATGACGACCCGAGGCCGGCTCACAAGGGCAGACAGTTCGCACGGCAGCCCGCCGTAATGCACGGCAACGAGCGCGTCGCAACGTCCGACGGCGCGCACGTCGAGGTTCCATGTCGTTGGATCGATGTCGACGAAGCCCACCTGCGCGCCCACGTAGCGAGCACAGTTTGCCGACGCGATGAACGACAGCGGCGATGTGAGCACCCGATCCCCCGCACCGATGCCGGCCGCAGCCATCGCGCCGTGGAGCGCGGCGGTGCCGTTGCAGAACGCGATGGCATGGCGCGCCTCGACGCGAGCGGCGATCGCGTCCTCGAACGCCTCGACCGTCGGCCCCTGGGTGAGCCAGTCGCCGCGGAGCACCTCGATAACTGCGTCGATGTCCGCCTGGTCGATGGATTGTCTGCCGTAGGGGATCATGTGATGCCGTCCCTTGTCGTTGGTTGCCTACGCGGCTTTGCGCGGCGCGAAGCGGAGCAGCCCCGCGAGTTCGTCGGCGGTGAGCCACCAGTCGTTGCCGTCGCTCGAGTACACGAAGCCGTCGGGCACCGGCCGACCCGCAACCTGCGGGCCGAGTTCGTCCCACCACGCGTGCTCGGGGAGCACCACGTACACGTCGCCGCTGTCGACCGTGTGGCGCGACTCGTCGCTCGTGAGCATCAGCTCGTGGAGCTTTTCGCCCGGGCGGATGCCGATCACGTCACGCGGCACGCCGGGCGCCATCGCCTCGGCGAGGTCAACGACGCGCATCGACGGGATCTTCGGGATGTACACCTCGCCGCCGGTCATGTGCTCGAGCGCGTAGAGCACGAGATCCACGGCTTGCGGCAGCGTGATCCAAAAGCGCGTCATGCGCTCGTCGGTCACCGTGAGCCGGCCGTGCTCCGCGGCTTGCTGCTGGAACACGGGGACGACCGAGCCGCGTGAGCCGACGACGTTGCCGTACCGGACGCAGGCGAGGCGCGTCGACGACTGCGCGGCGTAGGCGTTGCCTTGCACAAAGATCTTTTCGGCGCACAGCTTTGTCGCGCCGTACAGGTTGACCGGGTTCACGGCCTTGTCGGTCGACAGGGCCACGACGCGTGACACCTTGGCGTCGATCGCGGCATCGACCACGTGCTGCGCCCCGAGCACGTTTGTGCGTACGGCTTCGAACGGGTTGTACTCACACGCGGGGACCTGTTTCATGGCCGCCGCGTGCACGATGACGTCGCAACCCATCGCGGCGCGAGCCATGCGCGAGCGGTCGCGTACGTCGCCGATCAGATAACGCACGTTGCGATCACCGTAGCGACCGCGCATCTCCGACTGCTTCAACTCGTCGCGCGAATAGACGCGCACGACGGCGTCGGGCCACTCGTCGGCGACCCGTTCGATGAATGCATTGCCGAAGCTTCCCGTTCCGCCGGTCAGCAGGATCGTCGATCCGCTGAGATCGAGGTTCGTGGGTTTCACACGGTCACCTTTCGTTGCAGGACGTCATTGAGTGGTGGAGCGCCGGCGGCGAGGCGCGCGACCCGTGCGCCGATTTCCGCGAGCACCGGGGTCCACGACCCGTCGACGCGTCGGTTGACGCATTCGACCGATCCGAACCACGGAAGTTGTGTCGTGCCGCACTCGGCCCAGTCCCCGACGTTGCCGATCGCGAGCGTCGGTACGCCGAGCGAGCCGGCGAGCATGGTCACGGCATTGCGCGGGGCGATGACGAGATCGAGCGCGCCAAGGAGCGCGGCGACGCCGTCGAAGTCGTTCATCAAGTCGAGGTCGGCCCACCGGTGGATCGTGATCCCAAAGCGGGCCTCGGCGTCGGCGACTTCGCGTTCGCATTCGTCGTACTGGAGCAGTACGAGCCGTACCGCTCCGGCCCGAGCGTGCTGAACGATGGGGCCCCACTCGTCAAGCCGTGTGTATTCGAGACGGCGTTCGGAGGTGCGGACCATGCTGCGCCAGGAAATCCCGATATACGGGCCCGGCCCGGCGTCGCGCTGGAGGCGAGCCTTCCACAGCTCGCCCGCGTCTCGATCGGCGATCAACCATGGTGTGGAGGGAAACGAGGCGAGGTCGGTCCGCAGGAACTTGGTCGCGCTGCCGGCCGCGATCACGAGATCGGCATCGGGGTGTACCGGCCCAGGTGTCTCGGGATCATCGGGCATTGCCCCGTCGCTCGTGTGCTGGCGCACGTCGATCGTTGGAAATGAGCGTGTAAGGAGGTTGTACACGCGCGGGTCGCATTCAACGATCATCCGACCGGCGTGCGCCGCGATCTCGCCGTACATCGACGCGAACATCAGCTCGTCGCCGATGCCTTGTTCCCGATACACGCACAGTGCGCGGTTCGTGAGCGCGCTGCCGTCCCACTCGGGCGTGCCCACCCAACGGCGAGCCGACGGTTGCGTGTCGAGGCGAGCGTCGTACGCGCGCCAGCCGTCGGCAAGCCGGCCAAGATTCAAGAGCAATGCCGCGCGGCGCACGACGACATCAGGGTTCGTCGGATCGAGTGCGAACGCCCGCTCGTGCTCGCCAAGTGCCTCGTCGTAGCGGCGGGTGTGCGTGAGCATCGTCGCGTAGTTGGAGTGGAACACGGCTTCTTCGGGATGGAGTTCGGTCGTACGGCGAAAGCATGCGAGCGCCGGATCGATCTCCCCGAGGTAGAACAGCGTGTTGCCGAGCGTGGTCTGGATCGACACGTCGTCGGGTGCGAGTAGTCGCGCCCGCTCGAGCGCAGCGCGCGAGGCCAACAGCCGCCCTTGGCCGCGCAGCAACTTGCCGAGCAGGAGCAGCGCGCCGGGGTCGTCGGGCCGAACGGCGACGGAACGCCGGGCCGCAGCCACCGCCTCGTTGAGTTGCTCGCGGTCCTGCAGCACCATTGCGAGGTTGTGCCATGCGGCGCCGAAGTCACCTTGTGCGTTCACGAGGTCGCGCAGCACTCGCTCGGCGCCGTCGAGATCGCCGATGCCACGCAGCGCGAGGGCGTACTCGTTGTGTGCGTCGCGAGTGTCGCTGGTTGGCGAACCGAGGCCGCGCACGGCTGCGCCGAGTTCGCGCGCGGCCCGGCTGAAGTCACCGAGACGATTCGCGGCGATGCCGCGCAAGGCGCGGGCGTCGGGGTTGTTGGGGGCGTTGCGCAGGACTGCGTCGAGGTGCCGGGCTGCGGTCGCGCCGTCGTCTCGATCGAGGGCAGCAACCGCGGCACGAAAGTGCTCGACGGGCGACATCGACCCGCGCGTGGCGCGTTGCTGCTGGCTGACCCTGCTCATGGTGGTACCTGATCGGCACCGAGTGGCGGGGCGTTACCCTCAGTTGCGCGTCACGCGCGCGCTTCGAAGCCGCCGGACCCCGCACCGTCGACGGAGCGTGAGGTCGGCGAGGGTCGGGTGACCGCGATGCGCGCGAGCTCGTGGCTCACGGCCGTCAAGTCTCGTTCGAACGCGGCTTCCTGGTCGGTGATGGCGTCGAGCAGGCCCCGCGCTCGCTCGAGCAGCTCGAGCGGGAAGGGGCCCGGGTCGTTCGGCAGCTCGACGATCTCTTCTGGGGTTCCAGCCCGCGCCCCCGATCCGGCCGCGCTGTGCAGTTCGAGCAGCTGTGCTCGCTCCGTCAGCTCGCGCTCGAGTTCGTCGAGCAGTCCGACCCAACCCGCTGCGGCCGTGTCGGGCGACGGCGCCGTCGGGCGACCCATGTCACGCGCCGTCCGACTGGTGGCTCGGCGCGACCGAAGGCGCACGCGCGGCGTCGAACTCGACGTGGCGCCAGGCATCGTGGATCGGCGCGACGAGCTGGCGCACGGTGCGTACGACGTCAGCGTCCTTGCGCATGTTGGCGACGACGAGTTGTTCGAGGAGGTAGTCGTACACGAGCTTGAGTTTCTGGCCTTCTGGCCACACTTCGAGGTTCAGGGTCGACCGCAGTTCGGTGATGATGTCTTGGGCATGCACGAGGCGATCGTGTGCGCCGCCGACGTCGGCTCGTTCGACGCAGTGCTCGGCCTGTACGAGATCGAGCGCGAGCCGGTCGTACAACATCACGAGGAGTCGACCCGGCGATGCCGTGAGCACCGTGTCGGCCAGGTAGGGGTTGGTTGTCATCGGGGGGCTCATCGACGCCGATCTCGCATCAGCCAAGCCCTGCGATCGTGGCCGACAGGAAGCTGCCTTGATTCTTGATTGCCGCCAAGGTTGCTTCGAGTCGCGCGTACTGGGCCTTCAGACGCTCCTGGTAGTCGCTGACGCTTTGGGTCATCCGAGTCACTTGGTCGTCGACGAGCTTGGCGCTGTCTTTGTGGCCGTTCTCGGTCGCGGTGATATATCCCGAGAACGAGTCGGTTGCGGCCACAATCGACTGGTCGAGGCGCGCTGCGATTCCCGGGCTGTAGGTCATCGTCCCAATCGCGCCGGTCGTCGTGCCAACGACTTTGATCGCGAGCCCGGCCAGCGTCGGGTCCGACGACGGCGCCGTCAACACCTGGCCGAAACCGGTCGCGGCGACGCCGTTGATCGTGCCGGCCACATCGACACCCGACGAGGTTGCGTACGTGGCGCCGTTCCACGCCACGTCCATCGACGCCTGGCTGCCGTAGCGCGAGGTCTGAATCTGCACGTTGGCGCCGCTGACGCTGGCGATGAGGTCGAGGTTCTGTGCTGCGAATGCTGTGTTCAGCCCGCCCGCGACGGTCGACGCAGTGTCGCCGGCCTGCACGGTGTAGGCCGCGAGCACGCTGCCGATTCGAGCGCGGATCGTCGTGCCCACGGCGGGAACACCCGCACTTGTCGACGTCGCCTGGGTCGCTGCGGTCGTGATGTTGAGCGCGTAGGTACCGGCGTGCGTGTTGCTGGACGCCGCGACGAGCGACACCGAACCCGACGTCGAACTGCCGAACTGCCCGAAGATGCGCGCGACGCCGTCGGGATTTGCGGCGTACGCCGTGAGGAACTTGGTCTTGTCGAACGTGTAGTTGCCGTCCTTGTCGGTCGACACGCCGATCAGGCCCGGGCTCGTCGGAGTGGCGCCAGCAACGATGCCCGACATCGCGTTGTAGAGCGCACCGCGGAGCCGGTCGACGGTGAGATCGCCTGTGAGCGGAGACGCGGTCTTCGAGGTCGGGTCGAAGAAGGTCTGCTTGTCGAGTTGCGTCTTGACCGCGTTGGCGGCGTCGACGATCGTTTGGACGTTCGCGGCGAGGCCATCACCGTTACGACCGACCGTGACGGTCACTGGTGCACTCGACTGTTGCAGCAGCGTCACCGTGACGCCAGGCAGGACGTCGGTCATCGTGTTCGAGCTCGATGTGATCGCGTACGCACCTGCGCCTGACCCGACGGTGATCGACGCGTCGGTGCCTTGTGACAACACGGTCAACCCACCGACCGCGGTCGAATCGAGCTCGCTCGCGGCAATGTTCGGGTCGTTGTTCTGGCCGCTGTTGGTCGAACCGATCTGGAGGCGGTACGCGCCGGTCCCCACTTGGATTGCCGCCGCGGTGACGCCGGCGTTGGCCGCGTTGATCGCAGAGACGAGTGTTGCGAGCGATCCGTCTCCCGTCGACACGTTCGTGGTCGCAAGCGTGCCGACGCGGAGTCCGCCCGAGAGTGCGGCGGAGATCGTCCCGGCGCCTGCGGCCAGGTTGATGGTGGTCCCTGCGCTGAGTGTGCTCGTGTTGCCGAACGTTTGGGCGGCGCCGCCGTCAACGGTCAACTGCCCGTCGGTGCCGTGGAGCGCGGCCGCGTCGGTCGTGAGGTGGAGTGCGGTCAGCGCGTTGCCGCCGGTGACGCGCAGCGTGGCTGCGCTTCCTTCGGAACGGGTCGCGATCGTGAGGGCGCCGTTCGCAGCGGTCGCAACGCTGGCCGGGGCGCCGGCAGTGTTGATGGCGTCCTGCACTGCCGTCGCGAGTTGCTGCGCGTCGTAGGTGCCCGACGCGAGCATGAGGTTGTACGCCGTGCCATTGACGGCCACCTGCAGATTGTTGTTCGTGTTGTCGATCACGGTCGACGCACCCAATGCTGCGGTGCCCGTCTTGAGTGCGCCTGCGGAACTCTGCGTGACCATGATGGAATGCGCGCCGAGCGACACGCTGTCGTTCGACGCGAGCGACGCGAACCCGAGTTTGGCGCCACCTGACGCGACGAGGATGGCGCTGTCGGTTGTGACACGCGTCGACAGGCTCGTGAGGGTGTTGGCCGATCGCAACACACCGGTTTGGGCCAACGCGCCGACGGTGAATGCCAGCGACCCGGTCATCGTGCCGCTTCCGGCCGAAACCGTAGCGATCGATTCGTTGCTCGATGTTGCGGTGAGCGCCTGCCAGTCGGTGGCCTTCAGCAGGAGCTGCGACGCACTCGAGAGACTGTCGAGGGTTCCGCGGATCGTCGACCAGCTTGACAGCGCGGTGTTCTCCTTGTTGCCGCGTGCGGCAACCTGCGAAATCCGCTGCTGTTCGAGTGCCACGAGTTGGCTGATGATGCTCGCCGTGTCGAGCCCTGAGCCGATCCCAGAAACTGTGACCACTTGTTGCTCCGCTTCGTGACGACAACTCACCCCGGGACAACGGTGGCGCGGCGCGCCGTCGGTCTCCCCGGGGATCAGGACGGGGTCGTGCCCTACCTATCGGCAGGAGACGACCCGTCCTGATCGGCCGGGCGCGTAGTGCGACGTACGTCGCTACTACTGGAGGAGGCGCAGGATGCTGTTGGGTGCCGAGTTGGCTTGACCGAGCATCGAGGTACCGGCCTGGAGCATGATCTGGCGACGGTTGAAGTTCACCATCTCGAGCGCCATGTCGGTGTCACGGATACGCGACTCCGAAGCGTTCAAGTTCTC
>JBBREP010000120.1:0-8951 GCA_038202885.1 Acidimicrobiia bacterium
ACCGTGCGGCTCACCGTCACTACTGCGCGTGGGTTCACCGCGACCACGACGCATCCGGTGACGGTGGACACTGCCCCAATCGCGGCGTTCTCCTCCACCCCGGCTGGGCTCGCCGTCACGTTCGATGCCAGTGCATCGAGCGATGCGAACGGCGGGAACATCGCGTCGTACTCGTGGACCTTCGGCGACGGTCAGACGGGTACCGGGATCGCACCTGTACACACGTACGCGCTTGCGGGCACGTACCAGGTCACGCTCACCGTCACCGACGACGGCGGCCTGACGAACTCCGTCACCCAACCCGTCACGCTCAGCTGACGAATCCCGACGTCACCGTGCCAGCGTTTGTTGCGCTGATCGGCGCGCCCCGTAGCGGCACGACGTGGCTCCAGACGCTCGTGGGCTCGCACGACGCGTTCGTGAGCCCGCAGGAGACGAATCTGTTTTCGCGTTATGTCGCGCCCCTCGCCGCTCGCTGGGCGTGGGAGGCGCGCGGCACGCTCGAGGAGCGCCAGCATCGGCGATTTGCAGGGCTTGGCGCGGTGCTGACCCAATCGCAGTTCGACGACGAGGTCGGTGCGTTTGTCGCCAGCGTGATCCGCTCCGTCGCGAAGCTCAAACCCGGCGCGTCGACCGTGCTCGAAAAGACGCCGTCGCACAGCCTGCACGTCGAGCTCATCGCGCGCTATGTCCCCGGCGCACGGTTCGTGCACATCGTGCGCGACGGCCGCGACGTCGCGGCGTCGCTGGTTGCCGCGTCGCAAGGCTGGGGTGCCGCGTGGGGTGCGCCGAACACCGTGGGCGCGGCAGCGCGGGAGTGGCGTACCTACTTGGAATCCGCGCGTCGCGCCCGTGCGCTCGGGCCGTATCACGAACTGCGCTACGAGGACCTCTTGGGCGACTCTGCGCCGGAGGTATTGCGTGACGCGTTCGCCTTTTGTGGCATCGAGATGTCGGCTGGCGACGCACGCGCGCGCTTGGAGCGCTTCGCGATCGATCGCCAGCGCGATGGGGAGCGGGGGATCGTGATGGGCGGCGAGGCGGCCCAGTACCCGATCGCGGCCGACGAGCCGGAAGGGTTCTATCGCCGCGGCCATTCGGGTGGCTGGCGATCGTGGTCGGCGACCGAGCGGGTCGCGTGCGACGTCCAGGCGGGCCGGTTGCTGCGCTCGCTCGGCTACGTGGCCGATGACACATGGCTGGGCGCCCGCCGCGAGGTGTGGCTCGCGCGTCGCTCGTTGGCGCTACAGCGCCAGGTCGCCCGGCTCGAAGGCGCCGCCGGCAGCCGTTTGACCAAGAGGGCGGCCCGCCGGGCTCGGTGAACATTTGGCCGCAGGTGGTGGGAAAGCTTGCGTCAGCGCCACGCTGCGTGCCAGACTGGCGCCGTGGAACAGGGCGAGAAGAAGCTCACTCGGCGCGACCTGGCCAAGGGCGCGGCCAAGGTTGGTGCTGCTGGCGCGGTCGCGGTCTGGATAGCCCCGCACTTCGAAGATGTGGCCTATGCCGCGGGAGCGTCCTCGTCGCCGCCGCCCAACACCACCACCACGTCGAAGGGTCACCCCCACCCGCCGTCGTACCCGACGTGCTCGGGCGACCCTCGCGTGCTGTTCGACCTCCCGCACGACATCCACATCTGGGGTACGGGCTGGGCGCCGAGCAGTCGGCTTACGATCACGCTCGTCGGCGTGAAGGTGCTCGGTCAGGTTACCGTGGGTCCCGACGGCAAGTTCAGCGCGCACTTCACGTTGCCCGCAGGTCTGCACGCCGACCAGCTCTACCGCATCTCGATCACCGGCTACGCCAAGAACGGCCACCCCTACAAGTGCGGTGTCGCCATTTTCGTCGACCAGAAATGCCACGGCGCGGTCCTGGTCGGCGGCATCACCAAGACGCCCACCACGCACACCGTGGCGCCGGGCGACCCGAAGTCGAAAAATGGCGGGGCCGGTGGTTCCGCGCTCGGTGCTACTGGTGGCAGTGGCAGCGGCGGGCAGGGCAGCGGCACGCTGCCGTTCACGGGTGCCGACACGCGCTCGCTCGTGCTGATCGGTGCGGGCGCCGTGATCGCCGGCAAGTCGCTGTACTCGTTGCGCAACCGTGTGGCGGCGGCGGCTGACGGTGACCTCGCACTGCGCTGAGCCCATCCGGCCCACCGATCAGTACCGCGCCAGTTCCCGGCTCTTGTCTCGTCGCGTCACCGGTGGGTCGCTCGTGTGCGTTCCGGCGCAATCCGCGTACCAAGACGTGCGGGTCCTGCGCCTCGACGCGATTGCCACCGCCGTCGTGGCGATGACGCGCGAGCCGCGCACTATCGCCGCGATTGCCGCGGCGCTCACGGACCAGACCGAACGCGACGCGCACGACGGCCAGAAACTCCACGCCGAGATCGCGTCGCTCGTTGCCGGGCTGGCCGCGGCTCGCGTGCTCGAACATTGTTGATCGCTGCGCCTTCGCGCCTCGCGACGATTGCTGCGTACGGGCTTGCGAATGCGCCGCCGCTGCCCATCGTGCACACGCTCCCGACGCCGGCGTGGGAGGAACTTCTCGCCGGTATCGATGAACAACGATTGAGCGGTCTCGTGCTCGACGCGGTCGCACGCGGTGACGCGATACTGCGCGACGACCAATACGCGGCAGTGCGCGCTGTGGCCGAGCACGCGATGACGGCAGCGCTGCGCCTGGAATCACTGTTGCTCGTCGTGCAACGTGTGCTTGAGGAACGCGACCTCGAGTTTCGTGCCCTCAAAGGTCCGTCGTGTGCGCATCTCGATTACGCCGCGCCCGAACATCGAAGTTTCGTCGATGTCGACATCCTTGTACGCGGCGACCAGTTCGACGCCGTCGCCGACGCTCTCGTGGCTGCGGGGCTGGCGCGGCGTTTCGATGAACCCCGCCCCGGGTTCACGGCGCGATTTGGTAAGGGGGTGTGTTTCACCGCTCCCACCGGGCTCGAGGTCGACGTACACCGCGCGCTCACCGCAGGCCCGTTCGGTCTGGCCGGCGACACCGAAGTCCTGTGGCAGCGTAGCGACGCGTTCCTGCTCGGCGAGCGGCGCGTCGCGTGTCTCGCCCGTGAGGAGCGAGCCGTGGCCGCGGCCGTGCATGCGTGCCTCGGTAGTGCCGAGCCGCGCCTCGTGCCGCTGCGCGACGTCGCGCAGATCCTGCACCGCGGAATCGACGAGGAACGACTCGTCGGTATCGCTACCGAACTCGGCGTCGCGTCGGTGCTCGCCCGTGCCATTCTGCTGGCGCGCACGCGCCTCGGGCTCACGGCGCCGCTGCCGTGCGAGGCATGGGCGCTTGGGTACACGCCGTCCTCCCGGGAGCGGCGCATGCTGCGCGCCTACACCGGCGCCGACCGTACGTACGCCGGGCAAATGTTGACCGGCGCGCTCGCCGTCAAGGGCACGGGCGCGCGCGCTGCCTACCTACGCGCGCTGGCGTTTCCGAGCCGGAATTATCTCGCCGCACGCGACGCGGGCTACGGTCGGCGCGTGCGGCGCGCTGCGCGTCTCGCGAGCGGTCATCACGCGTCGCTCGACGGCAACGCCGATGTTGGTGAACGATGAGCGGGGACGTGGTCGGGTACTCCGCCCTCGGTGTCGTGTTCTCAGTGGCCAGCGACAACGTGGATGTGCTCGAGATGATCGATCGCCTCTACGTGCATTGCCGCACCTCGCTGCCACCGACGCATGCCTTCGAGATCGTCAGCGATGCCCATGGGTGGGCGCTCGGACTCGACGGCGTGGCAGTGCTGCGCGACGCCCCGGAATCGCTCACACTCGAACGCATGGCGTGGGAGGTCAATCAGATCGCGTGGGCTTCAGCCGCGCCCGGCCTGTTCGTGCACGCGGGTGCAGTGATCCTTGACGACGTTGGTGTGATGCTGTGCGCGGGTTCGGCGCGAGGAAAGTCGACGCTCACGATGGGATTGTGCGAACGGGGCGCGCGCTACCTCAGCGACGAGATCGCGGTCATCGACGTGGACAGCGGATCGAACAGCGACGACGCCGATGCAGCCGCGCCTGTTACTCGCTACACGATGACGGGCTTCGCCCGACCGATTGCGCTGCGACACGGCTCGTGGCCACTCGTCGGGCGCTTCGCACCGAACAGCCCACCGCAAGTTGCTGAGTTCATGGATGATGTGTGGTTCGTCGTGCCCCCCGATATGGCGTCGTCGAGCCCGATCGACGTGATCGCGTTCCCGATCTACGACGCGGCAGCAAGCGATCGGATCGAACCGATCACCGTCGACGAAGCGACCGCGATCATCGGCGATCAGGCCCCGAATCTTGCCCGGCTTGGCCCGTTGGGGATCGAGGCGGTCGCGAGCCTCGTCGAATCGGCGACCACCGTTCGGCTGGTGTTCTCCGACCTCGAGGCGGCCTGCGCATTGCTCCGTGAGGTCGCCGCCGCGGCGGCGCCTTCACGACCTGCCGGGTGAACGCCGGCTCGACGGCCATCGCATCCACCCGTTGCGGCGGCGCCGTAAACTCTGAAGCTCGCGCGCCGCTTCGCGGGGTGCGGTGCCGCACCATTGGCTCGCCGGCCGCGACCGGGGCTCGATCGGGAGAGCAGTGACCGCAAGCCTCGGCATTATCGCCACGATCGACACGACCGTGCTGCGGCCCGCGCTCGTCGCCGGCGCGGTCGCGGCGCTCGTCGCGGGGTTAGGCGCGTTGGCGTTGCCCAGCCCGCGACCCGGAGTGGTGGGGCTTCCGGTGAGCATCGCGGCCCTGTTCACGTTGCGCTACCAGCTCGGCGCGCCCTTCGCCCCGATTGCAGTATTCGTTGCGGTCGGTGTGGTCTTTGTCGCGGGCGAACTTGCGGCACGCGCCCAGAACCCAGTGTGGTGGTATGCGCCCGCGCTCGGTGGCGTCGTGTTCGCACTCACGAACATTGTGAGCGTGCCAATCGTCGCGAGGCTCGCGGCCGCGACCGGCGCGGTCGTCACGGGCATCGCGCTGGCCGACTTCGACAAGCGCCACGCGTCCCAGGGCCTGGGCGTGCTGCTCCTCGTGATCACGTGCTGGGTCCCGACGTTTCTCGCACCCGGCAGCGGTGCGGGCCCGGCGATCGCGGGCGCGTCGGTATGGATGCTGCTCTTGCTCGTCCCGAAGCCATTCGCTCGCGTCGGCGCGGGCGGCGCCTGCGCCGTCGCGGTCGCGTTCTGGTGGGCGGTGTTGATCTCGGCCGGTTGGCCGCAGGGTGGCGACAACCTCATCGGTGCCGCGATCGCATGCGGCTTCTTGTTGTTCGAGCCGCTCGCCCGGTTCGTCTTGCAGCGCCTGAGCGGCCTCCAGAATCGTCGGCGCTCCACTCGTGACTCGATATGGCTCGTGGTGGCAACTGCCGCCGCCGCGCAGGTCGCCTTGGGGGTCTACGGCGTCGCCGTGACCGCGCGACTCGACGCACTCGACCTCGCGTTGCTCAGTGCCATTCCCGCCGTCGTCATCGGCTCGCTGGTAGCCACCGAGGTCGTCCCGTCGCCGCGCCGCCAGTCGCGTCGCCACTCCCGCCGCGAATAGCGCCGTGGTCCCACGAAACGTACGAAAATGTGCGCTTCTGATGGGACCACGGGCGCTGGAGACGGGTCGGTCTCAGGGGCGTGGATGCGTGGGCGGGCCGCCCTGCGCGTCCCAGGCGTCCCAACTGCTGGAACCGCTGCGCCGCGCCTTGCGTTCGGTCTTGGCGGCGCTATCGGGTTGGCGCGGCATTGCGAGCAACAAGAACAGGAATGGGGCAATCTGTGTGCGTTGTCGCGCGAGGATGCCGAAGTTCGCGAAGTTCCAGAACAACACAATGAATACGGTTGTCGCGACGAGCGCATAGATCCCGAGTGGGTTGTCGCGCCGTATTCGACCGCGTACCTCGCGTAGCCCCCTCACGATCAGCCAGGCGATGATGATCGACTCGATCGCGGTCGCCAGTTCGGGCGCGCTGGACGATTCCCACGGGAACGGTCGAATCAACACCGTCACCACGGCCATCGGAAAGCCAGCCGGACTGACGGCTGTCGGTTGGAACTCCGAACCGCCCTGCGTGGTGCGCTTTCCGGCCTTGGTGAGCTGGTCGCTGACGCTTCCGGCCGACGTGAGGTCGGCACGGAAGAACGCGTTGGCCTTGCTCATCACGAAGCCACTCAGCACGAGCAGCACCGCGGCAGTGACGAGCATGCCCGAGCGGCGTCCCGATTGCTTGGCGAGCGCGGTTGCAACGATCAGGGCGACCATGATCGCGACGCCGACATGGGGCCGCACCATCGTCATGATCCACACGCCGCCGAGGATGCCCGTCGCGCCCGCGATAGGCCCTTGCGACAACGTGCGCGAGAACCCGTAGGTGGTCAGGCCCAGCGCGAAGATGACGACGGCTTCCTTGCCGAGCGCCGAGGGCCAGTAGACGAAGGAGGGAATGAACATCAGCATCAGCAGGTACTTGCGGTCGCTGGGCGGCGGCGCGAATCGCTGGACCGCTCGCCAAAAGAACAGCGTGCCGATGAAGCTGAACCACGCGAAGACAAAGAAGGCCGAGAGCTTCGACGCTGGCGTAATGGTGTAGACGAAGCCAGTCAGCAGCTTGACGAAGTTGGTACCGGTGTAGTTCACCCATCCTGGCATGTGGCCGTGGCGCAGGAAGTCGTTGGCCACCTGCCGCCCAGCGTCGTCGTAGGTGGCCGCGTCGGAGTTCTTGTAGTAGCCCCCCGACGCCAAGTAGTTGCGCAAGAGGCACATCGCGAGCTTGAACGCGAAGCCCGCGTACAAAATCTGGACGACCTCGCGACGTCCGTCGGCGAGCTTGCGCAGGATCGGAAGCGTGATGAGGCACAGGACCACCATCACGACGGCTGCGGAGCGCGTCTCGGAACCGCCCGTTGCGCCGGCGACGATCACCCCGACGCCGCAGAGACCACCGATGCTGAGGATCGCCGACGTCCAGCTCGGCGCGTCGATCTGTTGCGCGTGTTCGATTTGGTGTTGGCGCTCGTCGCGCTTTTGCTGCTTACGCGACTTCGCGCGTGCGCCGAACTCCGACTCTGTTGAAGCGTGCGTCGCGTGCACAGCGTGCGACGGGTCGCCGTCGCGGCGGCGCGCGGTGTGGTCGATCGGTTCGTCGTCGTCGAGCCAGGCGCCCCGCATGGCGCCTCAGTGACGCGGGGCGTTCACGACGCCTGGTTGCCGTCGGTGTCGTCCTCGGGCGCGGGTGGCGGCACTGTGTCGTCCACGCGCGCTTCGGCGGTGACGATCGTGTCGCGGGGCCCGTCGCTCGGTGCATCGCTCGCCTTGCGCAGTCCGAAGCGCCGGCGCGGCTTGGCGTCGGGCTCGGTCAGCAACACTGGCACCGGTGCGTCGTCGGGGCCGGGGAACGAGTCGTCGAGTTGCGGTTCCTTCTCGAGGCCCGTACGCGCGCCGTACCCGTAGCCGTAGCCGCCGTAGGAGTACCCGTAGCGGTAGCCGTAGCCGTATCCGTACCCATAGCCGGGTCGGGAACTGACCGCGCCGATCAACGCAATACCCAGCACGGGAGCGTCGAGGCGTCGCAGCTGCTGCGCGGCGCGGGTGAGCGCGGCCGACTTCGTACGCCCATCGCGCACCAGCAACAGCACCGCGTCGGCCATGTCGAGCAGGTCGAACGTGTCGTTCGTGAGCAGCAGCGGCGGAGTGTCGATGATGACGATGTCGGCGCTTTCGCGGGCCGCACGGATCGCGGCGCGACCGGCGACCGATGCCTCGGCCGGCGTCGAGTCGGGCGCGGCGCTGCCGATGAAGCGCACGCCGGGGATGCTCGACGCCTGCGTGATGGCGTCGAGATCGACGACGGGCTGCGACAGCGTGCCGAGGTTTGCGAGGTGCGGCTCGGCGTTGGCGCCGAGGAACTTGTGGAGGCGCTGGCGCCGGAAGTCGAGGTCGACGACCACGACGTTCTTGCCCATCTCGGCGTACGCCGCGGCCAGGTTCGCACTCGAGGTTGACTTGCCCTCGTTCGGCCCGGGTGACGCAATGATCAAGGTGCGCGGCTCGGTACGTCCGGTCTCGGACTCGTTCGCGAGCCACATCAGGCCGATCGACGTGCGCAGGCCTCGATAGGAGTCAGCCACTCCAGAGAGTGGCGAGAGTTGGGTGAGCACCTCGAAGCGGCGCCGGCGCGACGTCGACACGTGCGGGATTTCTGCCAGCACGGGCAGGCGGGCTGCGGTCTCGGTGCTCTGTACGCCGAACACCGAAGAATCGAGTTTGCCGACGAGGAAGGCCACGAGCGCGCCGAGCAGAAAACCGACCATGAAACCGAGCACCAGGCGGGGCTTCATGGCGACGGGGATGGTGGAGCTGCCGGCCTTGTGCTTGCGGACCACGCTGGCGGCGGGCTGGTCGGCCGCATCGACTTCGCCGGCGCGCAGCGTGATGGGCTGGCGACCAACTTGGGTGACCTTGTTCAGGTTGCGCTTGACCTGCGTGCGGTCGGTCTGCACGGAAATGTAGGTGGAGCGCGCGTTGCGCTGGCATGTCTTATCAGCGGTCTTGCACAACGCCCACTGCTTGGCGATCCTGTCGAGCGAATGGCCGAGGCTGTTGTAGCGCGCCGTGAGCGAGTCGACCGTGTCCTGGTAGTTCTTGTTGACCGTGCTGGTCATGTAGATCTGGAGCGTGCTGACCAGGCGGTCGACGACGTCGCGAGCCCGTTCGCTCTTGGGATCTGTCGATGTGATGTGGATCGAGCTGTCGACGTTCGACGGCTTGACGTCGACAGCCGTGCTGCCGATCTGTACATGGCGTTTCGCGCCTCGTGCCGAGGCGCCGTCGTTCGCGGCCAGCGTGGCCCGCAAGCACAAGGCTGGGAGCTCCACGATCCCGGTGGCTATGAAGCCCCGCCTGGTGCTCGGTTTCATGGTCGGCTTCCTACTCGGGGCGCTCGTGGCCTTCCTCGTCGGCACGCTCGATTCGTCGGTG
>JBBREP010000121.1:0-8942 GCA_038202885.1 Acidimicrobiia bacterium
GCACCCAACAACACCCGGATCCCCGGACTCCCAGCCGCCTGCAACACCGCCGCACCATCAGTGTTCGTCAACGTCCACGCCGCCGGCTCCACACCAGAGGCCACCCACACCTTCGCCCGCAACGTCGTCGGACTCGTCCCCGTCACATCAAAACGAACCCGATACACCCGGCCCGCCGCATACCCCACACCAGCAACCGCGACCTCGCTCCCGATCGCCACCTCCGTCGAAGAACCCAACACCTTCGCGAACGACAACCGCAACCCAGCACCAGGCACAAACCGCAACCGCGCCCGATACTCCGTATTCAGCGCAACGCGCCGCGCCGTCACCATCGACGTCTGACCACGCGTACCGCCCACCGGCGCCGCGCTCGTCGACACATCCACCACCGCATCAGAGTTCAACACCGCCACACCCGGCGCAAACACCCCGCCACCCATCGCCGCCCCAGCCAACGTATACACACCACTCGCGCCATTCACCGACGCGCCCCCAGCACCCGCCGCCGCCGCATACCCACCACCCAGATCCGCACTCCCCCAACCCGACACCACCGTGCGCCCAAACCCATCCGACAACACCAGGTTCGACGGGCCCGACGCGGTATGGAAGACGTGCTGCACCGACGACGAGCCACCGACACCATCGTCCACCGTCAACACGACGGTGTAGTCACCTGTCAATGCATACGAATGACTCGGTGTCACTCCAGTGCCTGCGGTCGCGTCACCGAAGTCCCAGCTGTACGAAGCGATCGCACTGTCGGGATCCGAGGATGACGACGCATCGAAGCTGCACGCCAGGTTCGTGCAACTCCCGGTGAACGCGGCGACGGGCGGAAGGTCGACCACCGAGACCGTCGTCGTATACGGCGTAGTTGCACCATCGTTGTCGGTGACGGTCAACGTGACTTGGTAGTCGCCCGGCGCTGCGAACGAGTGGTTGACGACCGACCCTGTCCCGGTGAAGCTGTCGCCGAAGGTCCAGGCGTAGCCGACAATGTGGCCGTCGGGGTCCGACGACGCAGTCGCGTCAAAGCTGCACACAAGCCCGTTGCAGGTCGGCGTGTAGGTCGCGACGGGCGGCATATTGACCGGCCCAGCGCCTGGGATCAACACGTTGCGCGAAAACTCCGAGGTGCTGCCGGCCGCGTTGGTGGCGGTTGCGGTCACAACGTCACCCTTGACGCTCGCAGGCAGCGCGAACGTTGCCAATCCATTCGAGCCGGCGACCTGGCTCGCCACGAACGTTGCCCCCGAGCCGAATGCGCCCGCGCCGTGATCGGCAAGGAACAATTCCACGGTGCAACTCGCGCATGTGCTTGCGTCGAGGCTCGTCTCGGTGGCGTTCGACAGGACCGGCCCAATCACGCCGTCGTTCACGTTGGGGTCGGCGTTGCCCGCGTTGTTGACGGCGCCAAAGGGCGCAAGATCAATGCCAAGCGCCGATACGCCATTGGAACCGTTGTCGTGGATCGAGTTCTGCGTGATCGTGTTCTGGTTCGTGAGCGACGGCGCGCTGTTCGGCGGCTCGACACCGTCGGATTGCATCTGCACACCGTTCGCGTTGTTCGCGATCTCGTTACCAGGACCGAGCGTGATGCGCACGGAACCGGCTTGGATATTCACACCGAAGAGCATGTTCGGCGCGGGCGTGCCGTTCGCCGTGACGCCGATTTTGTTGCGCGCAATCACCGAGTCGTGCACACCCTTGTCGACGAGGATGCCGCCGCGCGCCGCGTTGACAATCACGTTGTCGGTGACGGTGTTCAGACCCGCGTCGAGGTTGCACGGCGCGTTGTTGCACGTGGGGTCGCCCTCGAGGTGCACCGACCACTGGCCGTTCACCGCGTAGCTCGGGGCCGAGTTCCCGGTGAGGTCGGTGCCGAGGAAGTTGCCGACGATCGAGTTGTACTGGGTCAGCGGATTGTGGGAAATCTCCACGCCCTCTTGGAAGTTGCCCGACGACACGTTGCGTTCTTCGAGACCGAGCCCACCGATCACGGTGTGCTGGGTTCCGGTGTTGATGTCGATACCGTGCGATTTGGCGCCGCGCCGCTGCGTGCCCGTGGGGTCGAGCCCAGCGATGTTGTTCTGGATCGTCGTGTACTTGGTGGGCCAGTCGTAGGTTGCGATGTTCTGGTGGTTGCAGCCCGAAATGACGTTGCGGTTCGCGTCGCCGGGCGCACCGATCTGATTGTTGGCCGCGCCCTGCTGCACGATGACACAACTCGAGGAATTGATGAGTGTGTAACCGGGGTCGTAGCCGCCCGTCGGTAGGAGGCCCAGCATGTTGCCCTCAACAAGGTTGTTCGTGGCGTTCGTGCCGTAGATCCAGATGGCACGGTTGAAGCCGTGCATGTTGAGGCCGCGGATCACATTGTTGGCGTTGATGATGAACAGACCATCAATTCCGGTGCCGCCGTTGCCCTTCAACTCGATGCCGTAGACGGCGTTGTCGGCGAGCGGATCGGTGTTGGGCGACGAGCCGGGCTGGGTGAACCCGTCGATGGTGATGCCGTTGGGGTTGTTCAGCACGGGCAGGCGCGCGCTGGGCGCGATTTGGTGGATGCCTGTGCCCGCGATGTCGAACGCGATCGATACCGGCCCCGCGGCTTGGTCGGCTTCGACGATCGCGGCTCGCAGCGTGCACTCCCCGACGATCGCCGTCTGGCAGATGCCGTTGGCGGCGGCATCGGCACCATCGCCGACCGAGTTGACCGTGAACGTGGTGATCGCGGCCGCGCGCACGGCTGCAGGAGTGAGGGTGCGGGGCACCGCGGCGATCGCACCCGCGACCGTTTGCAGATCGGCGATATTCATGCAGCCGTCGCGATTGACGTCCGAACCCGGTTCGGGCGAGGGGCACGCCACATCGCGCTCGGCACCGCGCACCCATGCCGCGGTGAGCGCACCGACATCGAGCGGCGTGACCCGCCCGTCGCCGTTGACGTCGGCAGTCGCGCTCGGGCGTCGCGGCGCGGACGCGGGCGCGGCGCGCGCTCCCAGCGATGTCGCACCCTTCGGCGCAAGGTAGGTGCGACCACCTCGGCCACCGACTACGAACGAGCGCACCGACGCCGTGGCGATCGTGGCGCCTGATCGAGCGACGAGCAGACCGCCGTCGATGCGCATCTCGACCCGTCCGGGTCGGAGCACTTCGACGTCGATCGTCGTGAGCAGGACCCCGGTGGTATTCGCAGCCGCCATCGCGGTTGCACACGCCGGCCCCGCACACGTCCAACCCGCGACCACAGTGCGATTCGGGGTCTCGACGGCAGACAGCGGCGTGAGCGCCCCCGAGCCGGGCAATGTGCTCGGAGCATGGATCCTGATGACTTCAAGGACGTTGTGGTCGTAGCGCAGGTTCGCCTGGTACGCGCCGATGTTGCGGGCGCCGTCGGCGAGGAGATGGAACGACACGACGTGCCCGACGGCAACGTTGGTGGGACCAACGAGGCGGAGTGCGTGGGTGGGTGCGGCTCGCGGCGCACGCGTCGCTCCGGCGACCGACGTACCGACAAGCGTCACCACAGCAAGGCATGCCCACACGGTGCGCGCGGCGTGCGCGCGCGGGCCTGACCGTCGACGGTGGATTGTCACCGCGCGAGGGTAGTGACCTATGGAACACATCGAAAGGCGGCTTCGATGTGGTGTGATTGATGTCGCTGCGCCCCCGGAATGGGCGCCTGTCGCCGGGTTGTCAGCGGCCCTCGTAGCGCGCCGGGCGGCCCTCCACGAACGCCATGGCGGCTTCCCGGAAGTCGGCGCTGCGCACGCACGGCACCTGGGCTTCGGCCGCCGCGCGCATCCCGTCGAGCGTGGGACGACCCCAGCCGTCGCGGATTGCAGCCTTGGCGCCGCGCACCGCGAGCGGTGGCTGCGCGACGACTTGGGCGACGAACTCGTCCACGGTGGCGTCCAGCGCCGCGCGATCGACCACCCGGTTCACGATGCCCAGCGCGAGCAATTCCGCCGCGCCGAGGCGCGCCGCGGTCACGATCATCTCCAGGGCGCGCGCCGGTCCGATGAGCCGCGGCAACCACACCGTGCCGCCGAGATCGGGCATCAGACCCCAACGTGCTTCGAGCAGCCCCATCTGGCAGTCGTCGGCGGCGATCCTCACGTCGCACGCCAGCGCCAGTTGCATGCCAGCTCCGAGCGCGTGGCCCTGCACCTTCGCGACCGTGAGGAACGGCGCCGCTTCGAACCACGTGAACGCGCGCTGGAGCCGCATGACGCCGGCGACGTCGTCGATGCTGGCGGCAACGTCGCTGCGAGGTGCATCCCGATCGGCGCGAGGTGCCGCGTCGCCGCCACCTGTAAACGCGGTGATGTCGATGCCGGCCGAAAACGATCGGCCCAGACCTTCGACGACGAGCACGCGTAGATCGGCGCCGGCATCGCCGAGGAGACGCTCGCCGAGCTCGGCCATGTGCAGCCACATCGCCGGTGTCTGGGCGTTCAGCTTGTCGGGCCGGTCCAGGGTCAACCGACCGACGTGACCGTCCTGGGTGTAGCGAACCTCGTCGATCTCATGCATGCGCGCGAGCCTGCCACGCCAAGCAATGCCACGGGTAATTTCACTGGACCTCTCGACGGGAATCTCACGAGGCGATGTCTTTGCGACGGAACCACCACGTTGCGAGCGCACCGAACACGACCAGCCATGCCGCCTGCACGATCACGCCCGCGACGAGGTCGTGCGACGTGGTGCCGCGCGTGAACAATGTCTCCCACGCGTCCGTGTAGTGCGTGGGCAGGCCGTAGCGCAGCACGCCGAGCGGATCGACCGCGTCGAGAATGTCGGCGACGATGTAGAGCCCGACCGCGCCGCCGATGGCGCCGGCCGGCGAGTCGGTGAGCGTCGAGAAGAACACACCGACCGCAACGACCGCCGTCAGACCGACCGCAACGTACCCAGTGGCCAACATGAGGTGCGACAACAACGTTGTGGTGCTGAGTGGAGCCCCGCCGAATGGGAGCACGAGCGGGTGCCAACCGAACAACGCAACGCCGACGCCGAGGCCCGACAGGGTGACCGCGACCGTGGTGACCCAGGTGAGCACGAAAGCGATGAGCGCTTTGACCCAGAGCAACCGAGCGCGTGACAGCGGTCGGAGCAGCAGGTAGCGAAGATTGCCCGACGCGGCCTCACCTGCGATCGTGTCGCCCGCGAACATCGCCGCGATCACCACGAGGAAGAAGGCGCTCATCAACGAGAGCGCGACGGCGGGCAGCACGAGACCGGTTTGGCGCGTGAGCGTGAACAGCCCGTCGGGTCGACGGCGCCGGTCGCCAGAGTGCACCGCCACACCGATCAGGGCAGGGATCCCGAGGGCAACCGCGAACGCGATCAGCGTCCGGAGGCGCTTCGTGGCTTTCACAAGCTCGACGCGGACCAACGCCATCACGACGCGTCCTTGTCTTCGATGAGACCGAGAAACGCGTCTTCGAGTCGCTGCTGCGCGGTCACCGTCTCGACGCGGATACCAGCACCAACGAGCGCCGCAACGAGGTCTGAGCGCGGTCCCGACGCACTCACAATGAGGCCGTTGCCATCGACCGCGACATTGCGGACCGGCGCGAGCGCGCGCAGCACGTCGGCCGCGCGCGGCGCGTCGTCGACTTCGATGTAGACGACACCATGGGTGCCGATGAGATCGGCGACCGAACCTGCGGTGACCAACCTCCCGCGGTCCATCACCACCGCTGACGTACAGATCTGTTGCACCTCGTCGAGGTGATGGCTCGAGAGCAGCACCGTGGCCCCGCCGCTCGCGAGCCCACGCAAGAGTTCACGTATCTCGCGAATCTCACCGGGATCGAGGCCGTTGGTGGGTTCGTCGAGGATCAACACCTCAGGTCGGGCCAGCAGTAGCCGCGCGAACCCGAGTCGCTGCTTCATTCCCTGCGAATAGGTCTTCACGTTGCGGTCGATGGCCGAGCCGAGATCGGCAATCCGCAGCGCGGTGTCGAGATCGGCATCGCGCATCGACTGGCCAGTCGACTCCCACCACCAGCGCAGGTTGTCGCGCCCCGACGCGTGCGGCACGAACGCGGCCTGCTCGATCAGTACCCCAACGCGCGAAAGATCCCGCGTCGAGGGCACGACCGTGCGCCCGAACAGCCGCGCTTCGCCCTTCGATGGCCGTTGGAGGCCAACGAGCATGCGCAGCGTCGTCGTCTTGCCCGCACCGTTGGGGCCGAGCAGGCCACAGATCTCGCCTGCGCCAACGGCAAAGCTCAGGTCGTCGACAGCGAGTACCTCGCCGTAGCGCTTCGTGATCGAGTCGATCTCGATAATCGTGTCGGTCACGTCACAACGGTCTGACCGCGTCGGCTGGCGCAAGTCGAGCGGCGCGCGACGCAGGCGAAATGCCGGCGATCGCACCGACGAGGATGGCGGCACCGAAGCCGATACCGACGCTGGAAAGAGGCACTGAGAACACGATATGACGAACGCGCGCGTAACCCGCAGTGATCGCTATGCCGAGCCCGACACCGATGAGGCCACCGAGCACGGCGAGCATCACCGCTTCGATGAGGAACTGCGCACGCACGTGGCGCTTCGTGGCGCCGAGCGCGCGACGCACACCGATCTCCACGCGCCGTTCGAGTACCGAGATCACCATGACGTTGGCGATGCCGATGCCACCGACGAGCAGCGCCACGCCGCCGAGCCCGAGCAACAACGCGTTGAGGGTGCTGTTGGCCGCGTTCTTCGCCGCGATCGCGTCTGATGGACGCGTGACGGTCGCTTCACCGGGGTTCTGAGGGTCGGTCGTGGCCGGCAGCACGTTGTACACGGCGTCGACCTGGTCGGGCGACGCGACAACGAACACCGTGGATGGGGCCACGGCGGTCGCGAACAGGTTCGCGGCAATCGGATACCCGATGAAGGCCGACGAATCGAGGTTCGGGAACAGTGGGATGGCCTTCATGATGCCCGCGAGCGAAAACCAATGGCCCGACACGTACAGGCGCTGGTTCGGCGACGTGCTTGAGATCCCGAGGCGTTGTGCCGCGGTCGCCCCAAGCACGATCGTCGGGTACCGCTCGGTGGCTGCGTTGAGGAACGCACCGGCCTGTAACGAACCACCCGTCGCCGACAAGAAGTACGGATCCGTTGCCTGCACCGAGACCCCACTCGTCACCTCGGAATCGACGATGTCGGAGCGACGCACGGTGGCGGTCACCGTGGTGATCCCACTGGCCGACTCCACTGCACCCACCCGGCGAGCCATTGCGATCGCACTGTCGTCGAGCGCCGCGGTGGCACCCGGCGTGAACGAGGCGCCCGCGGCTACCTCGAGATGGTTCGTGCCGAGCGCGTCGAGCTTGGCGATGAGGTCGGCGCGGCTCGATGCCGAGATCCCCAATACTGCGACCAGCGCGGCGATACCGATCGCGATACCCGTGGCGGTGAGCACCGTACGAAGCCGGCGCGTCCGCATGCCGACCGTGCCGACACGGAGCAAGTCGGACACGCGCATCCGGCTTCGGGCCTGGCGTGACGAAACGTCGTTGGCGGTGCGGCCACGATCGCCACGGTTGATGAGATCCACAGGCGTCGCGACGGGGTCGTCGTCGACCTGCACCTGGCCGTCACGCTCCGCCATCGCCGCCACTGGTCCCGTCGCGGCCATCAACGCCACGTTCGTGTGGCTTGGTCGCATCGTCGACGACGCGGCCGTCACGCAGCCGGACTTGTCGCGGCAAGGTCGCAGCGATCCCGACATCGTGCGTAATGACCACGATCGTCACGCCCTCGGCGTGCAGCGTGTCGAAGGCCTCCATGATCGCCTCGCCGTTGCGCGTGTCGAGGTTGCCCGTGGGCTCGTCGGCCAACACCATCGCGGGTTCGGTCACGATGGCCCGCGCGATCGCGACCCGCTGGCGCTCACCACCGGAGAGCTGCCCGGGCCGATGACGCGCCCGATCGGCGAGCCCGACACGTTCGAGTGCCTCCACCGCACGACGAGCGCGGTCTCGTTTGGTGACCGCTTGATACGTGAGCCCAAGTGCGACGTTCTCGGTGGCCGACAGGCCGTCGATCAAGTTGAACGACTGGAACACGAAACCAATCCTTCGGCCGCGCACCGATGACAGGTCACGGTCGGCGAGGCGGCCGATGTCGACCCCGTCGACCCGGACGGTTCCCGACGATGGCTTGTCGAGCGCACCCAAAAGGTGCAACAGCGTGCTCTTGCCCGAGCCGGATGGCCCGACGATCCCGACGAACTCGCCGGCATCGACGGACATCGACAAGCCGTCGATCGCGCGCAACGGCGGCGTACCGGGATATTCCTTGACGACATCAACGGCCTCGAGGACCGCGCTCACGCGGTGACGACCTTGTCGCCGACAGCGATGTTCCCACGCACCTCGACCAAGCTGTTCGCGAACTGCCCTGTGGTGACCCCGACCAGATGCGTGGTGCCATCGGCCCCGACGACTTGAAGCGCGTAGCCGCCTTCGGCGAGCGCCAGCAACGCGTTCGAGGGCACGGCGAGCACGTTCTTCGCCACACTCGTTGCGACCGCGACGGTGACCGGACTCTCGTCGAGCACGTGCGCCGGCGGCTTCGGCAGCGAGATCCACAGATCGATCGTGGTGCTCGAACTCGAGTTGTTGTTCCCGCCGCTGCCAGAACCCGAGCTTGATGACACGACGGCGGTGGTCCCGAGTGAGTGCACGACGCCGCCGGCGGTCGAGTTGTCGGCGAGGGTGACGGTGACCGCTCCTCCGGGTTTGACGTAGGCCGAGTCGGCCGGGTCGAGCGCGACGTGCACCAGCCGGGTCGTGCCGGTGACATCGAGGATCGTGCCCGACTCGCTCGCACCGACTGCGGCGACCGTTGCTGCGACTCGAACCGGACCGGGGCCGTACCACGCGTCGTTCGCGGTGACGGTGTCGGTGACCGTGCGACTCAGCGAA
>JBBREP010000122.1:0-8843 GCA_038202885.1 Acidimicrobiia bacterium
GAGGGACGAGCGAGATGCGACGCAAGCCACTCGCCGCGCCGGGCGAAGCAGGCGCAAAAGAGAAGTGGGCCCGGCAGGGATCGAACCTGCGACCAAAGGATTATGAGTCCCCCGCTCTGACCACTGAGCTACGGGCCCGGATGAGCGGTCGGACTCTACTTTCACCGTCTTGGGCATCGGAGCGGGGATGATTCGGTGCAAGGAGCCAGAAATGGCACACTGAACGCGTGGTAGCAGCCAATCGCGGGCGACTCGCGAAGACAACTGACACCATCGAGACGGCAGAGCCACACGGCATCGGCGCACCCATCGGCGCCGAGCCACCGATCGTGATCGTCGCGAACCGCCTCCCGATCGAGTCCTACCGCCACCGCGGGGCGATGACGTGGCGTTCGAGCCCCGGCGGACTTGTCAGCGCGATCGCGCCCGTGCTTGCTCGCCGCAACGGCACCTGGGTCGGCTGGGCCGGCCGCAGCCGAACGACGCCTCCCGACGAAGTTGACGGCGCCAAGATCGTGCCCGTGCGCATCCCGTACCACGAGTACGAGCGGTACTACGACGGCTGTTCCAACGGCATGCTCTGGCCGCTCTATCACGACGCCATCGAGCCCGCGCAGTTCCATCGCGAGTGGTGGGCCTCGTACTCAGCCGTCAACAGTCGCTTCGCCAGCGCCGTCGCCACCGCCGCGCCAGCGAACTCGACGGTGTGGGTGCACGATTACCAGCTCCAACTCGTACCGCAGATGTTGCGCGCCTTGCGCCCCGATGTCCGAATTGGGTTCTTCCTCCACATCCCATTCCCGCCGATAGAACTGTTCATGCGGCTTCCCTGGCGACGCCAAGTGATCGAAGGGCTCCTCGGCGCCGACCTCGTGGGCTTCCAACTGCCTCAGGGCGCGGAGAACTTCCTGCAGCTATGCCGCCGCCTCCTTGATGACCACGTATCGGCCGGGCGCGTCTTCCACGAGGATCGCGTCGTGCACGTCAAGGCCTTCCCGATCTCGATCGACGCCAAGGCCATCGAGGAGAGCGCGGCGCGGCCGTCGACCGGGCGCGACGTTCGGTCGCTGCGCGTGAGTCTCGGCGAACCCGAGGTGTTGTTCCTTGGCGTCGACCGCCTCGACTACACCAAAGGCATCGACATTCGGCTCCGCGCGTTCAGCGAAGTCCTCGACGAAGGCCTGCTCGGCTCGCGGCGCGTCGCGCTCATCCAGGTCGCGAATCCGACTCGTGAACACGCCGCGCACTACGCGGAACTCCGCCAGCGCGTCGAGCAACTCGTCGGCTCGATCAACGGTGAGCACGGTCAGCTCGGGCGCGCGGTCGTCCAATACCTCCATCGCAATGTCACGCCCGACGAACTCGTCGCGCTCTATCGTGCTGCCGATGTCATGCTCGTCACACCGCTGCGCGACGGCATGAACCTCGTTGCCAAGGAATATGTTGCGGCGCGCAGCGACCTGGGTGGCGTGCTCGTGCTCTCGGAGTTCGCGGGAGCCGCGGCCGAACTGCGCTACGCGCTCCGCGTCAACCCCTACGACATCGAGTCGGTGAAGGACGCGATCGTCAAGTCGGTCACGATGGATCGCAGTGACCGGCGCCAGCGCATGCGCCGCATGCGATCCGTCGTGTTCCGGCGCGACGTATACCGGTGGGCGAACGAGTTTCTCCACACACTTGAGGCCGCTTGATGCGACCCGATATCGACATTGTCACTGCGATCAACGAGTTGGCCTGCGCGGCCACGCTGCTCGTGGCCACCGACTACGACGGCACGATCGCGCCGATCGTCGACGACCCGTCGGCCGCGGCCCCAAACCGCGAGGCTGTGGCCGCGCTCCGCACGCTCGCGGGTTTCCCTGAGACGTTCGTCGCGGTCATCTCGGGACGCGAACTGCGTGAATTGTCGCTGATGAGCCGCCTCCCGGCCGAGATCTACCTCGTCGGTAGCCATGGCTCGGAATTCGACGTCGACTTCGCCGACGAGTTGTCACCCGACCTGATCGCCCGACGCGACGAGATGACTGCGGCGCTCACCAACCTCGCAGCATTGCACCCGGGCGCGCACGTCGAGCCCAAGCCGTCGGGCTGCGCGTTCCACTACCGGCACGTCGATCCCGATCATCAGCCCACAGCGGTGGCCGAAGCACGCAGGCTCCTCGCCGGGTTCGACGTGTTGGTGCGAGACGGCAAGATGGTCCTCGACGCAACCTTCGTCGACGCCAATAAGGGCGATGCGCTGCGACGATTGCGCCACGAGCTCGGGGCCAGCACCGTGCTGTTCATTGGTGACGACACCACCGACGAAGACGCGTTCGTGCAACTCAGCGACGGCGACCTCGGCATCAAGGTGGGCGACGGCGTGACGCACGCGCAGACGCGCGTCGCCAATACCGATGATGTCGCGCAGCTGCTCGCCCGGCTCGTCGTGCAACGACGCCACTGGCTGCGCGGCGACGCCGCGACACCGATCCAGTTCCACTCGTTGTTGTCGGACCGCACCAACGTCGCGCTCGTCAGCCCCGACGCTCGCGTCACGTGGCTGTGCCAGCCGCGGCCGGATGGGCCGGCGCTGTTCGCGGAACTCCTCGGTGGACCTCCGGGCGGTTATTTCTCGGTGCGTCCGGCGAGCGGAAGCAACGCACTGCGACAGCGTTACGTCGGCAACTCGATGGCGGTCGAGACGACGTTCCCGAATCTTCGTATCGTCGACCTGCTCGAACGCATCGGCGACGCAAGCGAACTCGTCCGTATGATCGACGGCTCGACACCGGCCATCGTCGAGTTCGCGCCACGACCCGACTTCGGTCGAATGCCCTTCGACCTGCGTCTGCACGACCACGGCGTCGAGCTGATCGCTGGCTCTGACACGCTGTTACTCGTCGGACCGGAGTGCGGCTGGGAGATCGACCGCGGCCACCGCCCGATCGCGCGAGCCACCGTCGACCCGAGCAACGGACCGTTGACATTCCGCTTGCGGTTGAACGCCTCGGCCGAGATCGGTCCGCCGATCGACCACGACGAACGATTCCGCAATCATCTTGCCGAGTGGGATGAGTGGGTGACCGCGCTCCACCTTCCCGCGCGGCGCCAAGCGTTGCTCGCGCGCAGCGCACTCACGCTGCGCGCCCTCTGCCACGAACCGACTGGGGCGATTCTCGCAGCGGCAACCACGAGCCTGCCCGAGAGCATCGGCGGCCCGCGCAACTGGGACTACCGTTATTGCTGGCTACGCGACGCGGCGATGACAGCGAGCACCCTCATAGCGGTCGGTAGCAACGACGAGACGGTCGCGCTCCTCGACTGGATCGCCACGATCATCGAACGCGTCGGTATCGAGCGTTTGCGGCCGCTCTACGCCGTCGACGGCAGCGAGATCCCGCCCGAAGGCATCATCGAATCGGTGAGCGGCTACGCCGACAGCCGTCCGGTGCGCATCGGCAACGCGGCCGAGTTCCAGACCCAACTCGACGTGTTGGGGCACGTCGTGGAGCTCGTCGCACTCGCGGCCCGCCACGGCCTCACGCACGAGCGCTGGACCCACATCGTCGACGAGTGCATGGGCCAAATCGAACGCCGCTGGCACGAACCCGACCACGGAATCTGGGAGATCCGTGACTTGCCGCGACACCACGTGTATTCCAAGGTCCGGTGTTGGGCCGCCGTCGTGGCCGCGCTCGAGCTCAACGCCCACGGAGATGATCGGGCCGACCAGTGGCGCATGCTGCGCGATGAGATCGCCACCGATGTCGAGCTCGGGGCGTGGAAGCCGACCCGCAATGCGTTCGGCGCCGCGTACGACGGCAGCGACCTCGACGCGGCGTCGCTGCACGTCGGCTTGAGCGGCATGATTCCAGCCGACGACCCGCGCTTCATGTCGACGATCGACGCAGTGGAACACGACCTTCGACACCGAGCCACCGTGCTGCGCTACGACCGCGACGATGGTCTGCCTGGTTTCGAGGGCGGCTTCCACCTGTGCGCGCTGTGGCTCGTGCAGGCGTTCGCGATCACCGGTCGGATCGACGAAGCGATCGAGCTCTGGGAAGGCATTGCCGATCTCGCCGGGCCCACCGGACTGCTCAGCGAGCAGTACGACCCCGACGGGCACCGGGCGCTCGGCAACTTTCCGCAGGCATACAGCCACCTCGGACTCATCGACGCGGCGTTCGTCATCGAGGCGCACCTCGACGCGGTCGTGGCCGGTACGAAGGTGTGACGGTCGATCACCCGCCGGCATGGGCGCGACGGGTGCTGTTCGACCCTGTCGTGTGTTATGTCGCCATCGCTGCCATCGTCGGCGGCATCCTCTGCTTTGTGATCCCGCTCTGGGACGGCAACGACGAAGGTGCACATTTCATTCGCGCCTTTCAGATTTCCCAAGGCACGTTCGTACCGCAGAACGCGCCGACGCACACGCGTGCGGGCACCGGCGCGTGCGTGCCGCATTGGCTGGCGTACGACTACATGGCGCACCAGTTCGGTTTCTACATGCGCGGCCAAGGGCCTGCGCCGAATTCGACCGAGCCCACGACACCGACACCGACACCGACACTCGCCACCTTCGCCGCCGATTTCACCGCCGGACTCCGCCCGTGCGGCGCTGCCGGATCGGGTCATTTCTTCATCGACATATCGACGTTCTCCTGGTACTCCCCCCTCACCTACTTGCCGGCGGCGGGCGCCATCCTGGCCGGTAGGGCCGCCGGACTTGGCAGCGAGGGCCTCGATCGCGCGGCCCGGCTGGCCCAGTTGCTCGCGGTGCTCGTGCTCATGACGATCGCGATCCGGCGCGCGCCGTGGGCGCGGTGGATCTTCACGATCGTCGCGACGTTGCCGCTCGCGCTCGTGGTGTCGAGCACCGTCCGTCCCGACGCGATTACGACCGCACTGTCGCTGGTTGTCGTCGCGACGGCGTTGCGCGTCGCCAGCCAGGGTGGTTTCACGCGCCGGAGCTTTGTCGACGCGATCGCATGGAGCGTGGTGCTCGGACTCAGCAAACCGACGTATTGGATCGTCGCGGCGGCCTTCCTGACCGTGTTGATCGGCGCGCGGCGACCTGTCGGATCGGCCGAGGGCCGATTGTCGGCGCTTCGCAACCGAGGTTGGCGCGCGTTCGTGCCGGTGATCGTCGCGGGTGCTACGTCGACGCTGTGGCAATCGGCGCAACGCAACCGTTTCATCTGCGATGTTCGTTTCTTCGGCGTCGAGGTCGACGCGCGCGAATCGGCACGCCGCATGCTGGTCCGCCCCGACACGTTCCTATGGAACACGGTGCTCGCGGTGCGTGATCACTTCGCCGCGTGGCTTCGCGAGCTCGTACAGGTGGACCGTTACCTCACTGGCGGCAACTGGCCGTTCGCGGTCGTGGTGGTGTTGCTCATCACCTACCTCGCACTCGCGCTACGGCCGACCCCGGTCGCGGGTGATGCTGGCGACACCGAAATACCGCTCCCGCGGCGCGGCGAACGGGCCCTGTTCGCAGTGCTTGCCGTGGTGATCATTGGTTTGCTCGCCGCGGGCTTTGCCATCTATTGCAGCAATCCGGGCTCGCTGATGTCGGCGTTCTTCACCGCGCGTTTCCTGCTCCCTATGCTCGTCGCCGCCTTGCTCGCCGCGGCCCCCGGGCGCCGGCTCGGTGCCGTGTTGCTCAAGCAACCAATTCCACCGGTCCTGGCGTTGGGCGCGTTCTACGCGTGTTTCCTCACAGTGGTCATGCACACCGTGCAGTGAAGACCTCACTATGCAGGCGTCACGGTAATGACCACCGTCGTCGCACCAGTATCGTTGCGCACGGCCACACGATCGGGTCCGACGCCAGCCGCGATGACACGCCCGCCGTCGACACGCACGGCGTACCCGCGTGGGTACGCGTTTGGCGGTAGTACGACGACGGTCGGCGGCAACGGATCGGTGATGCCATTGGGACGTTTGGTCGTGTACTCGTACACGAGTCGCGCCGTCGACGGGTTGTAGCGCAGGCGACGGGGTACACCGTTGGTGAGTAAGGGGTATGGACGCGCCAGCGCGTGTACGACAGCAGCGTGGACGTTGGCGCCCGTCGGCGGTTGCGACGCATCGGGGACCAGTTCGGCATACGACCAGAAGATCCACGGCAACAGCGTGGCATCGAGTTGGCCCGCCGTGTCGTTGATCGCGACCGGATCCGTCACCGCGCCCCACTCGGTGGCGAGCAACGCGTCGCCGCGCCGGCCTGAGTCGATCGCACGGCGCATGACGGCCAAGTTGTCGGACGACGACGCCGCGTACACGTGGAACGACAAGCCGTTACGGGGCGCGTCGATGTTCGGCAGCGATGTACCGCCTTGCCCGAAATTGAACAGCACGAACGGTTCCGGCATCACGAGATGGTGCCGATCGACCGACTCGATCGCGCGAGCGAAGCGTGTGTAAAACGGTACGAGTTTGGCGTGTTCAATCACTGGGCAGCCCGTCGCGCACGGTTGCCAGACCGCTCCCGGCCACGGCTCGTTCATTGGGTCGTACCCGAGCACATACCGTTCGCTCGCGAAGCGCGCCGCCACCGCACGCGCGGCGCGTACGTAGTGATCTTGCAGACCGACCCCATCGGACGCCGGCCGGTTCGCCCAGAAGTTGTCGAACGCTCGCTGCAACGCCGGGTTCGTCACGTAATAAATCGGGAAGGGTTCGTTGGGATTGTCGAGCCCGTCGGTGATCGTCGCCCAGGCGGGCGCGCCGTTGCCGTGCGTGAATGGCCCCCAACCGTCTTGATGGAAATCAAGCAACACGAAAATATGGCGCGCTGCGAGCAGATGGGCGTCGTCGACGAGGTGCTGAATGTAGGCGGTGTCGATCACGCCCGGTTTGGGTTCGAGCGCCTCCCACACGATGCCAAGGCGCACGACCGTAAACCCGTTGGCAACGAGGAAGTCGGCGTCGTCGGCGCCAAAGCCCTGCGCGCCGGGATAGAACGGCGCGGTTTTGGCGACTTGGTTGATGCCATGCACGTCGACGACGCGACCGGTGCGGTCGACGAGCCAGCGCCCCACGTGGCCGAGCGGCACAACCGGGGCGACGGGACCAGTCGCGGTCGCACCGGCGCGCGCCTGGGGCGCGGGCCGGCTGGCATCGACGGCGCTGCCCCACATGACTGCGACGCCGATCACGCAGATCAGCACCAGCCTGACCAGGGTGTTGTGTCGTGGTTGGTGGGGTCTCGAGGCGCGTGTCACGACATCATTGTGACTATGCACGCCAGGCAGCGGTCAAACCGCTCGGATGTACGCGTGATCAGGCGGGTGTGAGCTTGAACACTGTGCCGCCGAGAGCAAGCACATAGAGCTCTCCGGCCGCGTCCTGCCCGAAGCTCGTGGGCTGGTCGACGTGCGCGTGCAAATCCGTCGCAGCAGCACGCCCGGTGCCGTGCGGCGTGAGTGCGGTGAGATTTCCGGCGCAGAAATCGGCAAACACGTACGCGCCCGCGAGATGCGCGATGGCCGTGCCGCGATAGACGTAGCCACCCGTGATCGAGCACGCGCCACCCTCATGCGGATAGTCGTATACGGGCTGCACGCCACCTTCGGGACGGTTGTGGAACCGATACCCGTTCAGTCCCTCGCGTAGAGGCCACTCGAAGTTCAGGCCTTCGCTCCCCGATGGTGCGACGTCGACTTCCTCGTAACGATCTTGGCCCACGTCGCCAATCCACATGGCGTCGGTGCGGCGGTCGAACGAGAATCGCCAAGGGTTGCGCAATCCCCACATCCATATCTCGGGCCGAGTGTTCGCGGTACCGACGAAGGGGTTGTCCGATGGCACCGCATACGGTTGGGTTCCACTGGGATGCGGATCGATACGCAAGATCTTGCCGAGCAGCGTGTCGCGGTTCTGGGCGTTACCTTCGGGATCGCCGCTGAACCCGCCGTCGCCGAGGCCGATGTAGAGGTAGCCGTCAGGGCCAAAGGCGAGTTGACCACCGTTGTGGTTCGGGTACGGCTGATGCTGGAACAGCACGCTCCGTCGCGACGCAGGATCAGCGGTGCCATCGCTGCGCATCGTGTACTCGTCGACGTGCGAGTCACCGTTGGGGTCGGTGTAGTCGAGGTACAGCTTTGTGCCGTCGGGCGAGAACACCATGTCCAACAAGCCTTGCTCAGGGCCTTTGCTCACATTGGCGTGCATGTCGACAACGGGCCTGCTGCGCACGGCACCGCCGATGATCGCAAGCACACGGGCTCGGTACTGTTCGGCCACGTACAGCGCAGGGTCGCCGGAGCGGATTGCCATCGCCACCGGGTTGTCGAGACCGTGCACGAGCTCGGTCAGACGCAGGCGCGCCCGTGCCGGTACCGGAGGAGCCGACGACGTCGTCGTGCTCTTCGACGGTGGCGAGGTGATGGCCGTCGTGACGACAACGGTCGGCGGGATCGGTTGCGGCGACGAGTTCAGCTTCGAGCTGCTGCACGCTCCGGCAACGACCAGCGCCGCGGCGCCGAGTACTCGCAGCGACGGTTGCACGGAGCGAACGCTAGGGCCTGAGCCGCCAGCCGCGCCGCCGCGCCGTGCGTTGGCGCGCACCATGAACCATCGAAGGCGGAGCCCCGCCCCTCGAGGTGGGGGTATCCATTGGGCACGAGGCCCCGCCGGAAGAAAGCCTAGAAACGACGGGTGTGACGCAGGTAAGAACCGCGTCGTGACGAGTCGAACTACTGGAGCAGCTTCAGGATGCTGTTGGGTGCCGAGTTGGCTTGACCGAGCATCGAGGTACCGGCCTGGAGCATGATCTGGCGACGGTTGAAGTTCACCATCTCGAGCGCCATGTCGGTGTCACGGATACGCGACTCCGAAGCGTTCAAGTTCTC
>JBBREP010000123.1:0-8815 GCA_038202885.1 Acidimicrobiia bacterium
ACCGAGCCGGAGATCTGCGAGGTCCTCCTCGCGCAACCGCTCGAGCTCCTCGGTGGCGGCGCGGGCCTCGAGCTTGTCCGACCCGTCGACGAGCGGGCACACCACGTACGCCTGGCGCCCCGCCGCGACCTCGCTGCGTAATCGCTCGTAGGCATGGGCGCGATCGGTGGGCTCGGGGCCGACCACCTCGGTCGTGATGGGAGTGCGGCCCGGCGGCATCTCGCGCAGTTCGGAGCGATCGAGGTCGCCGTAGACGAGCATCGCCGCGGTGCGCGGGATCGGCGTGGCCGTCATCACGAGCACGTCAGCAAGCGCATCCTCGTCGCCTTTGGCGCGCAGCATCGACCGCTGTTCCACTCCGAAGCGATGTTGCTCGTCAATGACCACCGCGCCGAGATTCGCGAAGTCGACGCCGTCGTACAACAGCGCGTGTGTACCAACGACGATGTCCATGCTCCCGTCGGCAAGCCCGCGATTCAACGTGCGACGCTCGGCAGCCGTCGTGCGGTTCGTGAGCAGACCCACCGACAACGGACGTTCGGCGAACAGCGCGCCGCCTTCCTGGCCAACGACGAGACCGCCGAGCATGCGGCGGCACAACAACCAGTGCTGTTCGGCGAGCACCTCGGTAGGCGCCATCAGCGCGCCTTGGTAACCGCCTTGCACCGCGTGCAGCAACATCGTGAACGCCACGATCGTCTTGCCCGACCCGACATCGCCCTGGAGTAAGCGGTGCATGGGGATGGGGCGGGCCAGGTCGGCGGCGATCTCGGCGTTGGCACGTTGCTGGTCGCCCGTGAGTGGGAACGGAAGCGAGTCGAGGAATTGGGGCACGAGCGCGCCGTCGATGCTGTGGGCAATGCCGCGTTCTTCGGCTTCGAGGGCGCGCTTGCGGGCGACGAGACCGAGTTGCATGCGGAGGAACTCGTCGAACACCAGACGGGCACGGGCACGGTGCACTTCGGCCATGTCGGTGGGCGCGTGGATGGCGCGCACCGCGTCCCATCGCCCGACGAGCGACCCACCGGGCGTGTCGTCGTCGGTGGCCGCGAGCTCGGAGGCGGGCAAGGGATCGGCCAGAGTTCGTTCGGCGCAGCGACGCAAGACTTCCTTGACGAGGGCCCGGAGTTGCCAGGTGAACACCTCGGCCTTGCCGCTCTGCGGGTAGATCGGTACGACAACGCCGGTCTTGTCGTCGCCCTGGCCTGCCCGTCCGATCACGTCGACGACGGGGTTCGTCATCTGACGCTTGCCCCGGTACACATCGAGCTTGCCGAAGAACGCGGCTTCGGTGCCGACGCCGAGTTGGCGTTCGCGCCAGGCCTGGTTGAAAAAGGTGCAGGAGAAGAACGACTCGCCGTCGGTCACCGAGACCTCGACGAGCGACTTGCCGTTGCGGGTGCGGCGGGCGGTGACCTTACGGACCTCGCCGAACACCGTGGCTTGCTCGCCAACGGTCAGCGACGCGATATCGGAACGCTTGGTGCGGTCGACGTAGCGGCGCGGGTAGTGCGTGATCACGTCGAGCACCGTCTCGATCCCCATCGCCGCAAGCTTTTCTTCGAGCGCAGGACCAACGCCACGCAACTCCCCCACCGGCTTGTCGCGCAGCTCGCGCAACGCAATGGGCCCAACCCGTTCGCTCACCCCACCAAGGCTACGACCACACCCCGAACCAGCCGCGCCCACCGCCCGCTCCGCGTGATCGTGGCGCTATTCGACGCCGACGAGGTAGGGGTAGAGGGGTTGGCCGCCTTCGTGGAACTCGACCTCGACGTGCGGGTGGGCGAGCTTGAGATGCTCGCGGATGTGCTCCGAATCGGCGGCACGCGCCTCGGCACCGACCACGACTGTGACGATCTCACTGTCGTCGTCGACGAGTTGATCGAGGAGTGCCGCACAGGCCGCCGACGTGGTGGGACACGCAGCGACGATCCCACCGGTGCGCGCGATCGCCAACCAATCGCCCTGACGGATCTCGCCACACTCGGCCGTCGAATCGCGCACCGCTTGGGTGACCTCGCCCGATCCCACGCGCCCGAGCGCGTCGGTGAGCGCGGCGGCGTTGGGACCGATCTCTTCGTCGGGGTCATAGCCCACGAGCGCCGCAAGTGCCTCGATGACCGACGTCGTCGGCACGACCTCGACGTGCTTGTCCGTCAGCGAATCGACCTGCTGCGCAACCGCAATGATGTTCTTGTTGTTCGGCAACACGATCACCGAATCGGAGTTCGTCGCTTCGACGGCTTCGAGGATCTGGGCCGTCGACGGGTTCATCGACTGCCCGCCGGCTACGACCTCCTGCACTCCGAGGCCGTGGAGGAGCCGTCGCACGCCGTCGCCCACGGCCACGGCAACGACCGCGGTGGTCACAGCGGGGTGCGCGCCAGCCGATCCGGGGGCGCCGGCCGCTTCGCGCACCCACGACGCCTCTTCAGCCTCGACCTCTTCGAACAGATCGGTCACCCTGATCTCGTACGGCCGGCCGGCCTGGATACCGGCTTCGATCGCCGATCCGATGTCGTTGGTGTGGATATGGCAGTTGTAGAGACCATCGCCGCCGACCACCACAATCGAGTCGCCGATCGTGAGCCACGTTTCTCGGAACGGCGCGATCGTGGCGGTGTCGGCGTCAAGGAGGAACATGACCTCGTAGCGCAGCGACGCGACGTCGTCGCCGGCCAGATGTCGTTCCACCGCGACAGGCGTCGCCGACACGAGGCTGGCCTCCGGCAACGGCCGGCCATCCACCACGTGCTGCAGCGCCGCGAGCAACAACGTGAACCCCGAACCACCGGAATCGACCACCCCGGCCGAACGCAGCGCCGGGAGTAAGTCGGGCGTTCGCTCCACCGACTCGCGGGCCGCCACCGCCGCGGCCTCGAGCAGCGCCGCCAACTCGACCGCGCCACCGCCATCGCCGGCGGTTGCGGCTTCGGCGGCCTCGGCCGTCTCTCGCACCACCGTGAGGATCGTGCCCTCGACCGGTCGCAACACCGCCTCATAGGCCGCGTCGGCGCCGCGACGGAACGCGGCCACGATGTCGGTCGGCCCGATCGAATCGAGCGTGTGGAAGACCTCGGCAAAACCCCGCAGAATTTGGCTCGTGATCACGCCGGAGTTGCCGCGGGCACCCATGAGCGACCCGCGAGAGATCGCCGTGCACACCTCGCCCATGGCCTCGGCCGTGCGCAGCTCGGTGCACACCGACTCGAGCGTGAGGGCCATGTTCGTACCGGTGTCGCCGTCGGGCACCGGATAGACGTTGAGACGGTTGAGCTCTTCCTGGTGGGTCCGCAGCGCGTCGCGAAAAGCTTCGACGGCACGGCGCAGGTCGGACGGCCCGAGGCGCTCGAGGGTCGGCATGAGCCCGTCACGTTACCGGGGCGTCGGCCTGCGTCAAGCGATCCGGACGCTCCCCCGGCCCGCTGCTAGCGTCATCCGGTTCCCCGACTCACGAGGTATTCGACCATGGCAGCGGTATGCGACGTATGCGCAAAGCGTCCGCAGTTCGGCATGCGGCTCTCGCACTCGCACCGTCGCACGAAGCGCAGGTGGAACCCGAACATTCAGCGGGTCCGCGCTGTGGTCGACGGTACGCCCAAGCGGGTCAACGTCTGCACGTCGTGCCTCAAGGCCGGCAAGATCAGCAAGGTCTGACGGTCCGGTCGTGCAAGGCGTCGTCAAACTCTTCGACCCGCTGACGGGCGAAGGCGTCGTCACCTGCGACACCGACCGCGCGGAGTTCGTGTTCGCCACGAACGCGCTCGAGGGCTCAATCTTTCGCGTGCTCCGTCAGGGCCAGCGCGTCGTGTTCGACCTCTACGGTGACGGGCACGCCACCAAGGTGCGCACCGGCGCCGAGCCCGACATGGGCATGACCACCGCTGATATCTAAGAACTTCTCACCGGCGCCTACTTCGTCGGGCGCTGCGAGCGATCGCTTACTCCCGGTCTCGCAGCACCAAGGTTGTGCGATCGCCGCCCATAGAGGGACCCGGCGATCGAAGCAGCCCGGGAGCGAGGGACGAGCGATACGGGTGCGAGCTCGCTCGCTGCGGTAGGCGAAGCCGTCGCAATACAGCGGCCGAAGCGAACGGCGAGGCGCTAGCCGAGCCGTTCGCTGAGCGCGGTGAGTTGAGCTCTCAGTTCGGACGGTAGGCGGTCGGCGAACACCTCGAAGTGTTGTTCGATCGATGGCAGTTCGGCGCGCCAGGCGTCGACGTCGACCGCGAACAGCTCGCGCATCACGTCGGCGCCGAGGTCGAGGCCCGTGGTGTCGAGTGCACCGTCTGCGGGCAGGCGCCCGATCTGGGTATCGCGCGCCGCGCCGTTGCCGGCACAGCGATCGAAGACCCATGCCAGCACCCGCGAGTTCTCGCCGTAACCAGGCCACAGGAACTTGCCCTGCGCGCTCTTGCGGAACCAGTTGACATAGAAGATGCGCGGCAGGTTCGCGGTGTCGGTGGCCGCCCCAATCTTCAGCCAGTGCGCGAAGTAGTCACCCATGTTGTACCCACAGAACGGCAGCATCGCGAACGGGTCTCGCCGCAGATTGCCGACCGCACCGGCGGCCGCAGCGGTGGTCTCGCTCGCCATGATCGATCCGAGGAACACGCCGTGCTGCCTGTCGAAGGCTTCGGTCACCAACGGCACCACTGACGCGCGCCGGCCACCGAACAGGAACGCCGAGATCGGCACCCCGGCCGGGTCCTGCCATTCGGGCGCCACGCACGGCACCTGCGACAACGGTGCGGTGAAGCGCGCGTTGGGGTGCGCGGCCGGAGCGTCGCTGGCCGGTGTCCAGTCGTTGCCCTTCCAATCGATGAGGTGCGCCGGCGGAGCGTCGGTGAGACCCTCCCACCACACGTCACCGTCGTCGGTCAGCGCGACATTGGTGAACACGGTGTTGCGATCCAGCGCGGCGATCGCATTCGCGTTCGTCTCGACGCCAGTGCCGGGGGCCACGCCGAACATCCCGAACTCCGGGTTGATCGCGTACAGGCGGCCGTCGTCGCCGAACTTCATCCAACAGATGTCGTCACCGATCGTCTCGGCCTTCCAGCCGGGGATCGTCGGCACGAGCATCGCGAGGTTCGTCTTGCCACACGCACTGGGAAACGCCGCCGCGATGAACTTCGCGTCACCCGCGGGATTCGTCAACTTGAGGATCAGCATGTGCTCGGCGAGCCAGCCGTCGTCACGTGCCATCGTCGAAGCGATACGTAGTGCGAAGCACTTCTTGCCCAGCAGCGCGTTGCCGCCGTAGCCCGAACCGAAACTCCAGATCTCGCGGGTCTCGGGGAAGTGCACGATGTACTTGTTGTCGGGGTTACACGGCCACACCACATCGGTGTCACCGGGCGCGAGCGGCGCTCCGAGCGAATGCACGCAGGGCACGAACTCGCCGTCGTCGCCGAGCACATCGAGCGCGCCCGTACCCATACGCGTCATCGTGCGCATCGATACCGCGACATACGCCGAGTCGGTCAGTTCGACACCGATGTGTGCGATCGGCGAGCCGAGCGGACCCATCGAGAACGGCACCACATACAAGGTGCGCCCGCGCATCGCGCCGCGGTACAACGTCAACATGTCGGCGCGCATCTCATCGGGCGCACGCCAGTTGTTGGTGGGGCCGGCATCGGCTTCGTCCTGCGAGCAAATGAATGTACGGTCCTCGACGCGAGCGACGTCACCGACGTCGGAACGCGCGTAGAACGAATTCGGCCGCTTCGCCGGATCGAGCGCAATGAACGTGCCCGTCGCGACGAGCCCCGCGCACAACCGCGAGTACTCGGCGTCGCTGCCGTCGCACCATTCGACGGCGTCGGGCTCGAGGATCGTGCGCCAGTGTTCGACCCATGCCAGCAAGGCGGCGTGCTTCGTCGGAGCAACGCTATTCGTCATGTCCAAAAACCCCCGAACCGGTCGAATTGGGTTCGGGAAGTGTAGAGCCGAATGACGTCCACACCTCGAAGCGAGCCCGATGCCCCTCCAGCGTCGCACCACAGCGTGGCGCGGGGCACATCGACGCGGCGCCCAGTACGATCAGGACGTGACAGTGAGGGCATACATCCTGATCCAGACCGAAGTCGGCAAGGCTTCGAGCGTCGTCGAAGCGATCCGCGCGCTCACCGGCGTGACGTCGGCCGACGACGTGACGGGTCCGTATGACGTCATCGTGAAGGCCGAAGCGCCTTCGGTCGACGATCTCGGAAAGATGGTCGTGTCGAAGATTCAGCTCGTCGAAGGCATCACGCGCACGCTCACGTGCCCGGTCGTCAACCTCTGACGCGCTTTTCCACTGCCTCGCTTCGCGCGGCGGCGAGTGGCTTGTCACCCGGGTCAACGAACGCTTGCTATACGACCTGCAAGACGCCGCGGATGCCGACGCCCATGAGAAAGAGCCCGCCGAGTCCGTACGCGAGTTCCATCGTGCCTTTGGCCTTCCACACGTACTTGTACGAGTAGAGCAGGCCCACGGTGATGAACGCGACGAAGCCGTAGAACATGTGCAAGCCGGGTGCCTTGTAGCGCTTGCCCGACACGAGCGCGGTGCCCGTGAACACCTGCACCATCAGCGCGAGCTCGGCCACAACGACACCGGCCCACACGGCGCGGCCGCGCAGACGCGGCACCTTCCATGCCCAGAGCGCGTACACGCCGCTCAAGAAGTTGAGCACGATCGCGATATAGCCCCAGTCGCCGTGGAATCGCCGCAGCAAGCTCACGATCGATCAGAGCGCTTGGTCGTCGCTGTGGGCAAACGCCGTCTCGCCACCGCGCAGCGCGGCCTTGAGGATCTTGCCCGCGGGGTTTCGTGGCAGTGGCCCGTCGCGGAACTCGACGTAGGCCGGCACCTTGAAGTCGGCGAGGTGCCGTTTGCAATGCGCACGGATCTCGTCTTCACTCACATCGACGCCCTGCTTCAAGTGCACGACGGCCTTCACCTCTTCGCCAAGTTGCACGTGCGGCACACCGATCACCGCCGCGTCGACGACGCCGGCGAAGTCATACAGCACGTTCTCGATCTCGACGCAGTAGATGTTCTCGCCCGCGCGGATGATCATGTCCTTGGCGCGATCCACGATGTACACGAAGCCGTCGTCGTCCTGCTTGGCGATGTCGCCGGTTCGGAACCAGCCGTCGATCAAAACCTCGGCGTTGACGTCGGGCCGGTTCCAGTAGCCACGCAACATCAGCGTGGGGCCTTTGAGCCAGATCTCGCCCGAATCGCCGCGCGCGACTTCACGTCGTTGATCGTCACGGATTTCGAGTTCGACGGTCGGCACCGGTCGGCCACACGACGACGGGTGCGAGAAGTAATCGTCGCCGCCGAGCGCAGTTGCGACCGAAGCCGATTCGGTGAGCCCGTAGGCGGTCGACAGCGTCTTGCGGAGGTTCGGGAACGCTTGCTCGATGCGCTCGACGAGCTCCGGCGCGGCCGGTGCACCGCCGTAACTCGCGCGCTTCACCGAGCTCAGGTCGTACTTCGTGAAGTTTGGCGACTCGATGATGCGCCACATGATCGTAGGCACACCACCGATGCTCGTGACCCGTTCGGCTTCAATGATTTCCATCGCGCGATCGGGGTCGAAACGGCCCGCGGGCATCAGCACCAGCTTGGCGCCCGTGGCGTAGTTGACGACCATCGTCGACAGGCATCCGGTCACGTGGAACAGCGGCACAACCAACAGCGCCGCGTCCTGCACGCTCTCTTGCGAGCCGCGCGACGCAATGCCGGCCATCATCTGCGCGATCCCGAGCACGACGATGTTCGACAGGTTCGCGATCGTCTGGCGATGCGTGATCGTGGCGCCCTTCGGCCGACCCGTCGTGCCGGACGTGTAGAGGATCGCGAGGATGTCGTCCTCGTCGAGCGGGTTCGTCGGCATGCCCGGGTCGGAGCCGTCGCCCAACAACGTGTCGAAGCGTTCGACGCGCGTTTCGGCCGCATGCGGCCCACCGTCAATCACGAACACGTGCTCGACGAGCGGAAGTTCCGACAGCACCGGCGTGACGAGCTCGATGCGCTTACGGTCGGCGATCACGACCTTGGCGCCGCAGTCTTCCAGCGCGAACTGGAGCTCCTCGCTCTTCTGCCAAGCGTTGAGCGGCACGCAGACCGCACCGAGTACCGCGCACGCCCAGAACGTGAGCAGCCACTCTGGCGTGTTGGCGCTCACGATGGCGACCCGATCGCCGTGGTGCACGCCGAGCGAGGCGAGCGAATGGGCAACGGCGCGGGCGGCCTGATCGTGTTCGCCGTAGGTGTAGCGGCGGTCGTCCTGCACGAGGAACGTGGCGTCGGCCCGCATCTCGTTCTGCGCCATCAGATCCCGCAGCGAGCACATCCGCTGCTTGTAGACCTGGGTCGGCACGCCAAGAACGTCTTCGACCACGATCTCCATCGCCCCGCCCGGCCCTGTGAGCTCGGCGGTGGCCTCTGCAAGTGTCGGCACGGCAACCTCCCGGCGGCGCACGTTAGTGCCACCCCTCGCGGGCAGAACCCGGCCGCGGGGCCCAACTGCACGGTCTGATTGCACCCGACGGCGCTACACGCCGCCGGGTGCAGAGGAAAACCGTAACGGCGGGGTGGAGAACCACGTGCGGCGGCCGGACCAGCCCAGGAGCGAGGAACGAGCGATACGGGTGCGAAGGCCGCTCGCCGGCGGTAGGCGGAGCCGTCGCCAGAGACAGGCGGAGCCGTCGCCAGAGACAGGCGGAGCCGTCGCCAGAGACAGGCGGAGCCGTCGCCAGAGACAGGCGGAGCCGTCGCCAGAGACAGGCGGAGCCGTCGCCAGAGACAGGC
>JBBREP010000124.1:0-8738 GCA_038202885.1 Acidimicrobiia bacterium
TACATCTTGCTCGTGAGATCGCCGCGCTCGATCACCTCAGCGGCGGGCGGGTCGAGTTGGGCATTGGCGCGGGGCACTCGTTCACCGAGTACGACGCGATCGGCGCGAGGTTCGATCCGCCTGCCGTCCGCAAGCTTCGTCTGGCCGAGGCCGTCGAGGTGCTCCGACAACTCCTTGATGGCGAGACGGTGTCGTACTCGGGCGAGCACTACACGCTGCACGACGTGCGCACGATGCGTGCCCACCAGCAGCACCTGCCAATCCTTGTCGGCGTCAACGGCCGAGCCGCGCTCAGCCATGCGGCCCACCACGCCGACACCGTCGGCCTGACGATGTTGGGGCGCACGGTCGCCGACGGCCAGCGCCACGAGACGCGTTGGGAGGCGGATCGACTCGACCACACCGTCGCCTTCATCGACGAGCACGCGCGCAATCGCGACCGACCACTCGAACTGCACGCGCTCGTGCAGATGGTCATCGTCACCGACGACCGTCGGGGCGCTGCGGCGCGAGTCGTCGCCGATGGGTGGACCCCCACCATCGAGGATGCGCTCGCGACACCGTTTCTTGCGATCGGTACGCACGACGAAATCGCCGAGCACCTGCTCGCGTGTCGACAGCGATGGGGCATCTCGTATTTCAGCGGCCGCGACATCGACTCCTTCGCACCGGTCATCGACCGCCTGCGCCACCGCTGACGGGACGTCACCCCACCGCCGCAGGCCCGTTCAAGCCCGCGGCGACACCCAGTCGCCGCGATATCGTCGCCGAACCTGACATGTGCGTCAGGTGGCGGCGAACCCGCCACGACCACCGCATGAGCAGACAGACAGACCAGACAGACAGACCAGACAGACAGATCAGACAGACCAGACAGACCAGACGGGACATCTCGGGTGCACCTGGCGTGGAACGAGGACGACGAACGCTTTCGCAGCGAACTGCGGACGTTCCTCGCCGACCATGCGCCGGCCGAGGCCCTCCAGGGATATGACTTCCAAGGCGAGGCGAGCGGAGGCGAGCTGATCCCCCAGTGGCTGCGCGACTGGCAAGCAACGCTGTTCGACCACGGATGGATGATCCCCGGCTATCCGCCTGAGCTCGGTGGCCGCAACGCGACACCGGTGCAAACGCTCATCTACCTCGAGGAACTCGCGGCGCAGCGCATCCCACGCGCCACGCACTTTCCTGGCTACGCAATCGTGGCACCGAGCCTCCTCGACTTCGGCAACGACACGCAACGCGCCTTGGCCCCGGCCGCGATTCGCGGCGACACCATCTGGTGCATCGGGATGAGCGAACCCAACGCCGGTTCGGATCTCGCGAGCCTGTCCACCCGCGCCGACCTTGACGGCGACCGGTTCATCGTGAACGGCCAAAAGGTGTGGACGAGCTACGCGATGGTCGCGTCGAAGTGCTTCTGCTACGTGCGCACCGACCCGAACGTTCCCAAACACAAGGGCATCAGCCTGCTCATTATCGACATGGATACGCCCGGCATCGACGTGCGACCCTTGCGCCACATCACCGGTGCCGCTGATTTCGCCGAAGTGTTCTTCACCGACGTGATCGTGCCAGCCGATCACCTCGTCGGCCCGCTCCACGGTGGCTGGGCGATCACGCAGGGATCGCTCGCGCACGAACGAGCGGGCCTCTGGGTCGACGGCGTGGCGCGCCTCGAACAAACCGTCCACGCCCTCGTCGCCCTCGCGAGACGCGTTGGGCGCGACGACGATGTCGAAGTCCGCCGCAAGATCGCTGCGTTCGCCGAGTTGTCGACGAGTTTGCGCGCGCTCGGATACAAGGGTTTTGCGAGCTTTGCGCAAGGGTCGAGTGCGCCCGAGCATTCCTACATGAAGATGGCGAGCTCGGAGGCCGGTAAGGCTGCGTTCGAACTCGGCATGGAGATCCTCGGACCCTACGGGGCGCTGACGGACCCGCACTTCAGCGACGAGCACGGCCGTTGGATCACCAGCTTCTTCGTCTCCTTCGCGAACACCATTGCCGGCGGTACGAGCGAGATCCAGCGCAACATCATCGCCCAACGCGTGCTGGGTCTTCCCCGCCAATGAGTACCTCGCCGTGGCCAGTGTCCGTCGACAAGACCTGAGGAGACATGGACTTCTCCCTGACTGAGGAACAGGAACTCATCCGCGACACCGCGCAGCGACTGCTCGCGCAGCACTGTCCCGCCTCGCTCCTGCGCGTGCACGCCGACGACCGCGCCGCGGCGCGCCCGCTCTGGGACCAACTGCGTGGGTACTCGGCCCTCGGCGGCGGCGATTGCACCGACCTGTGCCTGTTCCTCAGCGAACTCGGGCGAGTCAGCGCGCCCGGGCCGTTCTTCGCGACCACTGCACTCGCGATTCCCGTCGTTGGCGCGCTCGGAACAGCCGCGCCCGCGGGTCTGCTCGACGCACTGCTCAGCGGTGAGACGACCGCAACGGTCGCGATCTGCGGCGCCGACGGACGCTGGACGCCGAACCCGTCGAGCACGAAGTATTTCGTGGTCGATGCCGACATCGCCGACACCGTGATTGTCATCAACGCGGGTTGGACCGTCCGGTGTCTGGCCGTTGCCGACGTCGCGCTGACGTCGATGGAAAGCGCCGACAGTACGCGCCGCATGTTCGCCCTCGACGTGCCGACTGTCACCGACGACGATACCGAGCAGCGCGAACCGGCTCGGCTCGATGCCGCAACGGCGCGCGTATGGCTGGCTCGCGTCTACGTGTGCGCGGCGGCCGACCTCGTGGGCACCGCGCGGCGACTGTTCGACATGGCGCTCAGTTACGCGGCCGAGCGTGTGCAGTTCGATCGGCCCATCGGGTCGTTCCAGGCGATCCAGCACAAACTCGCCGAGATGTCGCTCGTGCTCGAACGGGCGACCGCAGCGGTGCAGTACGCAGCCATGACCGTCGACGGTCCGGCCGACGACGCGACCCGCGCCCGCGCCGCGCACAGCGCCAAGGCCGCCGCCGACACCGCCGCGCAGCGGATCTTGAAAGACAGCATCCAGATCCACGGTGGTGTCGGTTACACCTGGGAACACGACCTCCAGCTCTACCTACGGCGAGCCACGGTCGGCGCGACCCAGTTCGGCACCACGAGCTGGCACCACGACCGCATCGCCGACCTCCTCATCACCTGATTTCGACCCTCGACCCGCCGATGCGTCGTTTGACCCCTCTATTTGGGGGTCAAACGACGCATCGGGCTTAGATGGTGGTGTCGTTGGTGATGTGGCCGTGCGCGAGTTCGATGCGGCGGGTGATCGTGAGCGAGTCGAGCAGGCGGCGGTCGTGGCTCACGATGATGAGCGTGCCGTCGAAGCCGGCGAGTGCTTGTTCCAGTTGTTCGATGGCCGGCAGGTCGAGATGATTCGTTGGTTCGTCGAGGACGACGGCGTTGACGCCACCAGCCATCAGCAGCGCGAGTTCGGCGCGAGTGCGTTCGCCGGGTGACAGCGACGGCGCCGGGCGCAGCACATGCTCTGACACCAACCCGAACTTGGCGAGCACCGAACGCGCCTCGCTCAAGACGAGGCCGGTGTTCGCGACGAAGGCGTCGAGCAATGTGGCGTCGCCGAATCGATCGCGCGCCTGCGCGAGCGTGCCCAACACGATCCCGGGTCCGAGCCGCCGACTCCCAGAAGTGAGCTCGAGCGTCCCTAACAGGGCGCCCAGCAACGTCGTTTTGCCGCTGCCATTCGGTCCGGTGACCGCAACCCGTTCCCCCGAGTTGATCTCGAGGTCGATGGGACCGAGGCGAAACGCGTCCCGCTCCACGATGGCGTCGCTCAGGCGCGCCGCGACGGCACCCGAACGCGGCGCGGCGGCGATCTCGAAGCGCAGTTCCCATCCCTCCCACGGCTTGTCGACCACGTCGAGCCGGGTGATCATCTGCTCGGTGCGTTTCGCCTTGGCCGCAACGTGCTCGCTCGACGCACGCCGAAAGGCACGGATGTGTTTGTCGGTCTCGCCGCTCGTGCGAACCTTCTTCAGCCCCTGCACCGACCATTCCTGTTCACGTTGCGCCCGGCTCGCAAGCGTGTCACGGCGCTGGGTGTAGTCGGCGTAGGCCTCCTCCGCGTGACGACGCGCCGTCGCGCGCTCGTCGAGATATGCGAGCCAACCGCCGCTGAATTCGCTCGCGGTGTGCGCGTGTTCGTCGATCTCAACGACGCTGTCGATCGTGCGCTCGAGGAACGCGCGGTCGTGCGACACGATCGCACAGGCCGCGCTGAATTGCGTCACGACCCGCTCGAGCAATTCGAGGCCGGCGAAGTCGAGGTCGTTCGTCGGCTCGTCGAGCAGGAACACGTCAAAGCGCGCCAGCATCACGCTGGCCAGCGCCGCCCGAGCCGCTTCGCCGCCCGAGAGATGCCGCATTGGGGTGTCGAGCAGCACCGGCGACAGACCGACCTCGGCGCACACTTCGCCTACTCGCGCGTCGAACTCGGCGGCACCGAGCGCCAGATAGCGGTCGAGCGCGACGGCGTAGGCGTCGTCGGCCTCGGCGGTGCCGTCTCCGAGACGGGCCGCGGCCTCTTCCAACACCTTCGATGCGTTCGCCACGCCCGTGCGCCGAGCGAGGAAGTCGGCGACTCGCTCGCCCGCGCGCCGCTCGGGTTCTTGTGCGAGGTAGCCGATCGTGGCCGCCGGTGGGTTGCGCTGCACCGACCCCGCGTCGAGCGCTTCGAGGCCGGCAAGGATGCGCAACAATGTGCTCTTACCGGTGCCGTTCGGAGCGACAATGCCGACCCGTCGACCAGGTGCGAGCGTGAGCGACACGTCGTGCAGCACGACCCGAGGGCCGTATGCCTTGGTGATATTTCGAGCAACCAGAGTTGCGGGCATGCACACCTCACCCAAGATCACACAGATCGAACGCGGGCGAGATCAGACTGCCACGCACTGCAACGTAGCCGTCGGGCGCGCATCGGCGACGGGTAGTTTCGCGCCATGGTTGCAGTGTTCGTGCACGGCGTCCCCGAGACATACCGCGTGTGGGACGACGTGCGGGCGGCGTTGGGCGGCACGGCCACAGTCGCGCTCGCGCTCCCCGGATTCGGCGCGCCGCGTCCCGATGATTGGGTGCCCACGAAGGAGCGCTACGCCGCGTGGGTCATCACCCAACTCGAGGCGCTCGGCGAGCCCGTCGATCTCGTCGGTCACGACTGGGGCTGCCTGCTCGCACAGCGCGTCGCGTCGACTCGGCCCGACCTCGTGCGCACGCTCGTATGCGGCGGCGGACCCATCGATAGCGACTACGTGTGGCATCAGACCGCGCATCTCTTCCAGACACCGGCCGTCGGCGAACAAGTGATGGAGTCGCTCACTCCCGATGCCTTCGCGGGCGCGCTGGAAGGCGAACTCGGCCACGACGCGGCCCGCGCGATGGCGTTGCCCATCGACGACACCATGAAGGAATGCATCCTCGGTCTGTATCGCTCGGCCATCGACGTCGGCCGCGAGTGGCAAGGCGACGTCGACGCGCTCGGTGCGTCGTCCAGTCGCATGCCCGTGCTCGTGCTCTGGGGCCGTGACGACATCTACGCGCCGCCGGAATTCGGCCAGCGACTGGCCCAGCGTCTTGGCGGCGAGTTCCTCGAACTCGACTGCGGCCACTTCTGGCCCGTGCTGCGCCCCCAGCGCGTCGCCGAAGCAATGCAGCGTTTCTGGACCGCCGCGCACGGGTGAGGCGCGAGGCTCGACCCGCGGCCAACCTGCACGGACCGGTACGGACCCGACCCGACCGGCACCTCAGTACCCACCCGACCGTGGCGCCGATACACTGACGCCAACGTCAGTTTCCGCGCCGCCGACGGCCCGGTTACCCGATGTGCATGAGCATGTCCCACCGATGGAGGTGCGCCGATGACCAGCGCCGATGTCGTGCGTCTCGCCGGGAGCAGGGCACGCCTGCGCGATGCACCCACGATCGATCTCGTGACCGCCGAGGTCATCCGCGGCGGCATGGAGACCGTGTGCTTCGAGATGGCCGCGTACGTCTCACGGACCGCAACCACGCCCATCCTCAACCAGAGCAACGAACGCAACGCCACTGTCCTCGACGCCCGCGGCCGACTCGCGGCGCTCTCGGTGGGCATCCCGCAGTTCATGCTCACGTCAACGCTCCCCGTGCGGTTCGCGCTCGACTTCCTCGGCGTGGCCGAGTTCCGTGAGGGCGATGTGTTCGTCGCCAACGACCCGTATCACGGCGGTGGGCACCTCCCCGACTACAACGTGTTCGCGCCGGTGTTCGCCGACGATCCGCTCCTCGGCACGCGCCGCATGGTGCTCATCGCGTCGATCCAATGCCATCATGGCGACACTGGCGGCGCGGTTCCGGGCGGTTACAACGTCACCGCCTCCGACATCTGGGGCGAGGGCGTGCGGTGGCCCGTCGTCAAAGTCATCGATCGCGGCGAGCCACGCAACGACATCCTCTACGCGCTCCAGGCCAACAATCGAATCCCCGACTACATCGGTGACCTGCGAGCGCAGATCGGCGCCGCACAACTCGGCGTGCGCCGACTGCAAGAGATCATCGACCTGCACGGCACAACGGCGGTCGAAGAAGGCGTCGACTTCATGATCGACTACGCGCGGGCACGCTTTCGCGAAGAAGTCGCGTCGTGGCCCGACGGCAGCTACGAAGGCGATGCCTACGTCGACCACGATCCGCTCGGAAACCTCGACGTGCACCTCCACGTGAAGATCACGGTCGAAGGCGACGCACTCACGATCGATTTCACCGGCAGCGACACGCGCCCCGAGCTCCAGGCTTGGTCGACGTTCGGCAACACGCGCGGCTACACCGTCGGCCAGATCGCTTCGATGATGGACCCAGAGATCCCCAAGAACGAAGGGTTCTTCGAGTCGATCACGCTGGTCGTGCCGCCGGGCTGCGTCCTCAATCCCCCACCCGGCAAGCCCGTGAGCGCCGGCACCCATCACCCGGGCGCCGACGTCGGCGAAGTCATCGCGGTGGCGATGCAACATGTGCTGCCGTCGCGTGCGGTCCCGCAGACCTACAAGACTGGTATCCCCACCGTGATCCGCGGTCGCGACCCGCGCACGGGGCGCGACTTCGTCGACCATTCGGCCGAGGTCTACGCCGGTTGGTGCAATGCCGCGCAAGGTATGGACGCATGGGGCGCGCTCTCGGCGAGTTTTGGCAACCTCTGGAAGGCCACGGCCGAGATCAACGAGTCCTTGTTCCCACACGTGCAGTGGAGCCGCGACTACCGCACCGACAGTGGCGGCGCCGGGCAGTGGCGCGGCATCTGCGGTTCGCACTACGAGAAGGAAACTCGTGTCGACGCGACCGTCTACACCTACGTCGTGGGCATGAAATATCCGATGCCAGGCATTTGCGGTGGCCGCAACGGCGCACCCAACGAAATGATCTTGCGCTACGGCAGCGACGATCCGTATCGGGTCGCACACACCGCGAACAACGTGCCTGTCGCGGCCGGACAGCGCGTGATGTTCGACTACGGCGGCGGCGGCGGTTGGGGCAATCCGTATGACCGCGATCCGCAGGCCGTGCTCGACGACGTGCTCGACGAGTACGTGTCGGTCGACGGCGCGCGTCGCGACTATGGCGTCGTGCTCACCGGTTCACTCGATGAGCTCACGCTGGAGATCGACGAGGCCGCCACCACGCGCCTGCGCGCCCAACTCCAATCGCAGCAATGAGCCCAGATAGAGAAGCGGCGACCGGAGCAGCGCGGGAGCGAGAGGAGCGAAGCGGAGGCCCGCCCGCGAAGCCCCTCGGCCGGGAGCGGGAGCGACCAGTCGAGACGAGCGACAGGGTGCGCAGCGAGCTCGCAGCGCCGGGCGGAGCAGGCGCCAGATACAGGGTAGGCGTGGACGTCGGTGGCACGTTCACGGACCTGGTGTGCGTGACGCCCGACGGCGATGTCGTGCTCGACAAGACACCTTCGACGCTCGATGACCAGTCGAGCGGCGTGATGCGAGGCATCGAACAGCTCGCCGAACGCTTTGGCGTGCCGATGGCGCAGTTCTGCGAAGAACTCGACATCGTGGTGCACGGTACGACCACGGGCGACAACACGATGATCGAAATGAACGGTGCGCCGACTGGGCTGCTCGTCACCGAAGGTCACCGCGACGAGATCGAGATGCGACGCTGCCACAAAGAGCAGATCTGGGATCCGTCGGCGCCGGGTCCGCAGCCCATCGCCCGGCGTCGAGCGCGCATTGCGATCCCAGAACGCAAGGACTTCGAAGGCAACACGCTGCTCGCGCTCGACGAAGACGCAGTGCGCCGCGGCGTGCAGCGACTCCGAGCGCTCGGCGTTCGCTCGATCGCAGTGATGTACCTCTTTTCGTTCGTGGATCCCGCACATGAGCTGCGCACCCGCGAGATCGTGTTCGAGGAGTACCCCGACGTCGAGCACGTGAGCCTGTCGCACGAGGTCATGCCGCGAGGCCCCGAGTACGAGCGGGTCTCGACCACGCTCGTGAACGCGTATCTGGCGCCCACATTGGCGCGATACATCGGCAACCTCCAGGACAAGCTGCGCGCCGCGGGGTACGCCGGCCCATTGCTCGTGATGCAGTCGACGGGCGGCGTGATGCCTCCCGACTATGTGGCGCGCCGGGCCGTGTCGGTGCTCGCGAGCGGCCCGACCGGCGGCGTGATGGGCGCGACGCTCGCGGCGAAGCTTGCCGGCCTCGACGACTTCGTGGCCGTCGACATGGGCG
>JBBREP010000125.1:0-8640 GCA_038202885.1 Acidimicrobiia bacterium
GGTTGTGCGATCGCCGCGTGAGGCGCGAGGTTCGTGACACCATTCGGCTACCCCGTCAACAAGGCACGACCTCGACGCGGCTCGCCGCCTCGCCGACGACGCGCTGTCGGCATGGGGCGCGGTGGACTGTGTCATCAACAATGCGGCCATCCCCAAGCGTGTCCGCTGCACCGAACTCACGATGGGCGATCTCGTTGAGACCATGCGCGTCAACTTCCTTTCGCCCGCGCAACTCACCCTCGCGCTCCTGCCCCACATGGTGGCTCGCGCCGCGGGCCTAATCGTCAATGTCTCGTCGATGGGTGGGCGCGTGGCGATTGCAAACGAGTCGGCGTACAACGCGTCGAAGTTCGCGCTCGCGGGCTGGAGCGAGGCGCTACGCATCGATCTCGAAGGCACCGGCGTCGACGTGAAGCTGATCCTGCCCGGTCCGATCGACACCGAGATCTGGGATCAACCCGGCAATGCCGACGCCCTGTTCGAGATCGACAAGGTGCCGGCGCGCGACTGCGCCATGCTGATCGCCGACGCGCTCGAACACGATGGCTTCGAGTACTACACGCCGCCGATCTTTCCCGGCGGTCTCGACGCCAAAGAAATGGTGGTCGGCAAGACCCAACGCTGCGACCAATTCCTCGCCGGCATGGCGACGTTTGCCGCCTCACTCCGCTGACTATTTGCTCCGCTTACTATTTGCTCCGCTTACTATTTGCTCCGCTTCGCTCCGCGGCGAGCGATCGCTATTTACCGGTCTTGTGGTCTTTGAGGTTGTGCGATCGCCGCGTGAGGCGCGAGGTTCGTGACACCATTCGGCTACCCCGTCAACAAGGCACGACCTCGACGGGGATACCGCTCAGCACTGCGTTACCTGAGAGCGGATCGAAGTCGTCGGTGGAGGCGAGCTCGTTGGAGTTGACGCCGGCATGCTCCCGCGCGATCGAGAGCTGCACGCCGTCGACGTCGTGACCCCAGCCGTGGGGAATGCTCACCACACCGGCGCGAATCGCGTCGGTGACCTCGACCGCGAGTTCCACCTCGCCGGACTTCGACACCACGCGCGCGCGTGCGCCGTTGTCGAGCGAACACCGCGCCGCGTCGTCGGGGTGCATCAGCAGCGTGCATCGCGGCTTGCCCTTCACGAGCACCCGCAGATTGTGCATCCACGAGTTGTTCGACCGCAGGTCGCGTCGCCCGATCAGCACGAGGCCTCCGTCGCGCGCTCGCGTCAGCGACGGCGCGAGCCGGTCACGCACATCGGCGACGATCGCTTCGGGCGCGAGCTCGATACGCCCCGACGCCGTCCGCAGCACTTCGGGCAGTCGCGGCTCGAGCGGTCCGAGGTCGATGCCGTGCGGCTGGGCGAGCAGGTCGTCGAGCGTGAGGCCATACGGCCCGGTGCGCAGCATGAGGTCGAGGATCCGCTCCGGACCCCGCCGCCCGCCGGCGCTGACCGAAGCGAGCAACTCGTCGGCATCGATGGAGGCTCGCGCCGCAGCCTTGGTCACCATCGCGCCGATCACGACATCGTCGACCTGGCCGACCACTTCGGGCGCCGAGCCAATGCCCTGAAGGATCGCCGCGAGCCGCGCAAGCGTCGCCCATTCGGGATGGTCGCCGTCGTCGAGGTCGAGTACCGGCGCGGAATAGGTGGCCACGTTGCGGATGGCGAGCGACCGCAACGCAACGTCGTAGTGCCCGCGGGCGAGCATCGATTCGGGGGGCAGGATCACGTCGGCGTGGCGCGTGGTCTCGTTGCGATAGATGTCGACGCTCACCATGAAGTCGAGCGACGCGAGCGCAGCGTCGAGACGCATCGATCCCGGGTTCGACAGCACCGGGTTCCCAGCCACCGTGATCAGCGCCCGGATCTGTCCTTCGCCGGGCGTGTCGATCTCCTCGGCCAGGCAGACGACCGGCAGCTCACCGAACATCTCGGGCAGGCCTCGCACCCTCGACGCGCGCCGCCCGAACCGCACGCCGCGGCCACGACCGCCGGGACCGCCCGTGTTCGCGCCGCCGACGGCCGGCAGGTTGAACATCACGCCGCCGCGACGGTCGAGGTTGCCGGTGAGCACGTTGACGACATCAACCGCCCACGACGCGACCGTGCCGAACTCCTGCACACACGTACCGATTCGTCCGTAGACGGCCGCCGTTGGCGCCGACGCGATCTCGCGCGCGATCCGCCGGATGACATCGGCCGGCACACCGCAGCTTGCACTCACCGTTTCGGGCGCAAACGCGGCAGCGAGCTCGCGAACGACGTCGATGCCTTCGACCCATGGCTCGACATGCTCACCGACCGCGACGAGGCCGTCTGCGAACAACACGTGCACGATCGCGAGCAGGAACTGCGCGTCGGTACCGGGAACGATTCCGATCCATTCGTCGGCTTCCTCCGCGGTCTTCGAGCGACGCGGATCGACCACCACGATGCGCCCGCCGCGTGCGCGCACCGCGCGCAACCGTCCGGGAAGATCGGGCGCGGTCATCAGCGAACCGTTCGACGCGAAGGGGTTCGCGCCGAGCATCAACAGATAGTCGGTATGGTCGACGTCGGGTACCGGCACCGACAACGCGGTCCCGAACATGAGGCCGGCCGACACCTGCTTGGGCATCTGGTCGACGGTCGACGCGCTGAACACGTTGCGGGTGTGTGCGGCCTGATTCATCACGCGGTTGTAGAGCATCGGCGCCAGGTTGTGCGCGCCCGGGTTCCCGAGATACACCCCGAGGGAATCGCGGCCGTGCTCAGCCAAGAGCGGTACGAGGTGCGCTTCGATGTGGGCGAACGCCTCGTCCCAGTCGACCTCGCGCCATGTGTCGGTCGCCCGATCACGCAGCTGCGGCCGGCGGAGCCGATCGGGGTCGGCTTCGAGCTCTTTCAGCGCGGTGCCCTTCGGGCAGAGGTAACCGCGCGAAAAGACGTCGTCCTTGTCGCCGCGCACGAGCGAGATGTCCCGCCCGTCCATGTGAAGTTCGAGGCCACACGTGGCTTCGCAAAGTGGGCAGGTCCGATACGCGACGGTCGTCATCGCGCAATCATCGCGCCTCGATCAGTTCAGCGTCGCCCAGCGGCGCGTTCGACCGCTACCGCCTGCGTCTGGCGCAGGATCGATGCCGTCGTCGTCATCATCGTGTCCAGCGCTGCCGGCCGGCGCACCGACGTGGTCGAGCATGCCGAGTGCACCCTCGCCGGACGCTCCCGTGTCGATCTCGTCGGTGGCGCCGTCGAGCCACACAACCCCGTGGACCGGGCGCGGATAGGTGGTTGCTGCGATCACGATCACCTGGCGGGCCGCGGCGGCGTCGACGAACACCGCGAGCATGCGCCCGATCACGGCATCGGACTCGCCTTCCCACGGGAACTCGGCGATGAGCGGGATGCCGCCGCGCTCGTCGCGGTCGGCGGCAGCGAGCGCTTCTCGCAGCGCGCCGATGACGGGCGGGTCGATGTCGGTCGATCGCACCGTGTTCGGTACGAGCGCGCCGCGTGCGAGCAGACCACGGATCGCGCTGGTGACGCTGCTCGCATCGCCGTTCCCCGCACCACCTGAGACGGACGCGTCGGGGGCCGCTGCGTCGGCGGCGTCGGGCGCCTGCAACGATTCGAGTTCTTCGAAGGCCTTGTTGCCATCGCTGTCGATCTCGGCCAGTTCGGCTTCCAGCCGCGCCGCCGCCGCCCCGATGACCGACGGGTTACGCAACCATGCTCGCGCCGTCGCGACCGGGTCGGGCCCGGTGTCGAGGTCGGCCTGGCGACAGAGCGACGCGAGTTCCACCAACGCTGACGGCGTCTCGACCATGGGACCGACGAGCGACGAGGCCCGCATCGCGCGCAGGTCGCCCGATACGTCGGGTCCGGGCAAGTGCCCGAGCAGCGTGGCCGCGCGAGCCCGTAGTTCGATCTCTTCGGCGTCGTGTTCGGCCACCGCAGCTTGGGCGAACTCGGCGGCGTCGCGCAGGGCCTGCTCGGCTTCGGCAATGCCAGAACGCATGCGCTGCGCGCTGGCCTCGTGGCCTGGCGCTCGCACGCGCAGCATCAGGAAATCGGTGTAGGAAGCGAGTCCGGCTTGTTCGAGCGCTTGGCGCTCGGCCTCGGCGGCTTCGGCCACTTCACGCTCGCGTGCGTGTCGATCGCCGCGACGCGCCGACGCGAGGCGTTGCTCCGCTTCCTGGTGCGCCTGGTGCAGGCCCTGGAGGACCTCCGTCGTGTCGTAGTCGATCGTGCCGATCGAATCGCTCACGGCACTGCGGGCCGACGCAACATCGAGGGCGCGGCGCGCCGCTGCGGTGGCCTCGCTGTTGTGCGCGATCGATCGAGCGCGCGTGGCGACGAACAGATCCCACTCGAGCGCGAGGCGCTCGCATGCATCGTCGTCGTCGTCGATGCGTGACTCGCCTTCCTCGTCGTCGAGCATGGCGAATTCAACGAGGTCGCACGCGACCGCAATCCGGTCCCGCAGATAGGCCTCCCGAGCAAGGCGTTCGCGCACGTCGGCCAGCTCGGGTTCGAGCACGTCGGCGCGTTCGCGCAGTTCTTCGATACTGGCCCGCAGCGCCTCGGCGCGTTGTTCGGAGCCGTGGGCGTCGCGGCGCGGGGCACGCAATGCTCGGAGTCGTTGCACCCTGGCGGTGCGCAACTCGAGCTCGCTACGCGTGATCTGGGTGAGTCCCGGCGTCACGCCGAGCGCCATCGCGGTCCCGCTCGGTCGGGCCCAACTGGCGCTCGGGGCTCGGCACGCTTCGACGATCGCCCTGGCTGCGTCTGGGAGCGCCGAGCGGGTCACGACCACGTTCACGCCCGCGACAAGCTCAATCGGCGCGCCACCGCGCGGGCGTACCGCGCGTAACACTCCACGATCTTCACCGTCCACAGTCCGATCATCGACCGGCTCGGACCCCACCTGAAGTGGCCATGGCCAAGGCTTTGACGGCTTGCGCACGGCAGCAGGGGCCGCCTGCTCAACTCACCTTGCGGCGGGCCGATACCGAAGTAGATCAGGCGCGCCCGAGGCGCGCCCCTCGTGTATTGCCCAAGGAGACATCCATGCTCGGACGCCTGCGCATCAGGACGAAGTTGGCTGTGCTCGTGGCCGTCCCGCTCCTGGCCCTCATGGCGGTCGCCGTGCTGGGCTGGACGACACTCCAAAGCACCAAAGTGCAAGGACCACGAGACGCCAGCATCAGGCAGTCGCAGGCCCTCAGTGCCGATGTGCTGCCCCCGGCCGAATCCGTCGTGGACGGCTACCTCGTGGCGTACCAAATCGTCGGCGCGGGCCAATCGCAGCGCGACGAGCTCACGCAGCGCTTCAACGGTTTGAGCAAGGCGTTCGAAGACCGTCACGACGTGTGGAAGAAGGCGCTTGTCGGCAAGGACGACGCCGCGTTGCGCAAGGTGTTCCTCGGCACGGCCTATGACGCAGGCCACGAGTTCTTCACGATCGCGAACACCGACTTCCTGCCCGCCATCGCCCGCAATGACAGCGTCGCGGCCAAGGCGGTGCTCGAGGGCTCGATGTTCAACGCCTACGACCGCCAGCGCGCCGCGCTCGATCAGACCGCCGACCTCGCCCTGAAGCGCCAGCAGAGTGCGGAGCAGGCGACGAGCGACTTCATCTCGCAGCGCACGCTCGCGCTCGCTTCGCTGTTCACCGGCATCCTCGTGCTGTCGCTGCTCCTCGGCATCATCATTGCGAGGGCCATCACCCGCTCGATCAACCACATGCGCGAGCGCGCCGATGCCGTGGCACGCATCGAACTGCCGGCGATCGTCGCCAAGATCGACTCGCTCGAGGAGCATGAGACGATTCCGAAGCTCCCGCCGGTGTCGGTGGCGAGTCATGACGAACTCGCCGACCTGGCCGCGGCGTTCACGACCCTCCAGGACACCTCCGTCCGGCTCGCGACCGAGCAGGCGTTCGTGCGTCGCAACGTGTCGGAAGTGTTTGTCAGCCTCGGTCGCCGCAACCAGGGTCTGCTGAACCGACAGCTCTCGTTCATCACCGACCTCGAACGCGAGCAGACCGACGACATCGTGCTCGCCGACCTGTTCCGTCTCGACCACCTGGCCACCCGGATGCGCCGCAACGCCGAGTCGTTGCTCGTGCTCGCCGGCGCCGAGCAGGGCCGCAAGGTCAACCGGTCGCTGAACATTGCCGACGTCGTGCGCGCCGCGCTCTCCGAGATCGAGGACTACGGCCGCATCAACTTCGACGACATCGAACCCGCCGCGTTGAAGGGTCCGGCCGTCACCGACGTCGCCCACCTCCTGGCCGAGTTGCTCGAGAACGCATCGTCGTTCTCGCCGCCCCAGGCGCCGATCGAAGTCGTCGGGCGCAACACGCGCGACGGGTACCTCCTGTCGATCGTCGACCGCGGCATCGGGATGGATCTCGACATGCTCGCTGAGGCGAACCGTCGCATCACCCATGTCGCACGCTTCGACCGCGCGCCATCGAAGGTGCTTGGCCTGTATGTGGTCGGACGCCTGGCGCACCGCCACAGCATCTCGGTGCGACTCGTCGAGTCGGCCACCCAGGGCGTGACCGCGAAGGTCATCATTCCGCCTGGTCTGATCGATCAGGTGCTCGTCACCGAACCGATCGCGCCGGAACTGGCCGCGCCCGAGACGGTGGGGACGACCGAGACGCCCGAGACGACCGAGACGCCCGAGACGACTGAGGTCGCCGACATCCAGATCGCCGCCGTGGACGCGCTCCATGGCATCCACGCACTCGAGCGCGTCGAGGGCCAGGCGGTCGACGTCGAGGCCGACACTGCGCCCGAACACGAGGTCAACGCGGACGTCGACACTGCGCCCGAGACCCTCGAGACCCCCGAGACCATCGATGCCCTGGTGGTCACCGAGACCCCCGAGGCCCCCGAGGCCATCGATGCCCTGGTGGTCACCGACGATGTCGCCGAAGCCGCCCCAGCCCAGAGCTTTGCGCTGTCAGCCCTCGATGCCTATGCCGTCACAGCACCGGTGGCGCCGAGCACAGACGTCGAGGACAACGCCACCGCAGACAACGACGATGGCGTCGAAGCGGCTGCGGAGCATGTCGAAGCACCCGAGGTCGACGACACCGCGGCGTCCGACGAGCCCGCACCGGAGCAGCCCGGGCACGACACCCACGACCGGCACGACACCCACGACACCCACGACCGGCCCGGCGAACGCAACGGCCACAATCGGCCGAAGTGGGGGGCGCCGAGCGAACCGACGTTGCGTCCCGCGGACGATCCCCACTACGCCGAGGCCGTCGCCGCCAGCGAGGCTCGGATCGTCACCGCCGTCATCGACGCTCCGATCGAGACCCAAGCGCCCGCAGGACTGCCCAAGCGTGTGCGCGGCGCGCAGTTGCCCGATACCGGCCCCGCTCGCGCCGGCGAAGCACCGACGCGTTCGGCCGACGATGTCCGCAACTCGTTGAGCCGGTTCCGTGCCGGTGTCGACAAGGGTCGCGCCGGCAACGGCAACGGCAACGGCAACGAGGGCGAGAGCGACGGCGACACGTTTCAGCACAATGGACACAACGGAGAGGACAACTGATGTCGTTCATGGCTCCGGCCCTCAGCGACGAGGCCCAGAACGTCAACTGGATGCTCGCCAAACTCGTGCGCGACACCGTCGGTGTCGAGCACGCGATCTGCGTGTCGTCCGACGGCTTGCTCATGGCCGCGTCGTCGACGCTCGACCGTGCGTCGGCCGACCAGCTCGCGGCGATCGTGTCGGGCCTCACGAGCTTGTCCGACGGTGCGGCGCGCATGCTCGACCTCGGCGGTGTGAACCAGCTCATCGTCGACATGCGTCAGGGCTACCTGTTCGTGTCGTCGATCAGCGGCGGCTCATCGCTCGGGGTGCTCGCGTCAACATCGTGCGACATCGGCGTCGTCGGTTACGAGACCACGCTGCTCGTCGACCGGTTCGGCGGCATGCTCTCGCCCACGCTCATCCAAGAGTTGAAGAGCGCGCTTCCGGGATGACCGGCAATGACGACTTCGTGCGACCGTTCGTCGGGCGTGCGCCCGACGCGGCGCAGCTGGAGTCGTCACGCGCCGAGGCACTGCGGCCAACCGTCACGAGTGGCGACGATGGTGTCCGTCCGTACCTGATCACCGGCGGGCGAGTGCACGCGAGCACCGACATCCGCATCGAGACACAGGTACGAACGTCGCGCTTCGGTTTCGAAGCACGAACGGTGCAGGCATTCGAGCGAGCGAAGATCCTCGAGCTCTGCGCGCACCCAATGTCGGTCGCGGAGATCTCGGCCCGGCTTGTCATCCCCTTGGGTGTGTCACGCGTGCTGGTGAGCGATCTGCGCGGCGAAGGTTTCGTCAATTGTTCCGACGGTCCGGCGGACATCCGTTCCGATACGGCGATGATCAAGAGGTTGATCGATGGTGTACGTGCACTCTGAAGTGGACACGGTTCGCGCCGCGCCCATCCCCGTCAAGATGGTCGTGGCCGGTGGATTCGGCGTGGGCAAGACCACATTCGTCGGGGCGATCTCTGAGATCACCCCGCTGACGACCGAGGCCGCCATGACCGAGGTGTCGTCATCGGTCGACGACCGCAGCCTCGTGCGCGGCAAGACGACGACGACCGTGGCCATGGACTTCGGACGCATCACGATC
>JBBREP010000126.1:0-8607 GCA_038202885.1 Acidimicrobiia bacterium
CACTCGCGGATCCGGGCATTCTGTGCTTGTAGGTCAAGGTCGATCGCCGGAGCGACGATGCGTCGTCATGGCAAGTAGGGCACTCGCGCGGTATCGAAGGTTCGCCGAGTGCCAGACGACCTTCGCTCTCGCTCACCCTTGGCGCTATGGCGTTATCGGTGGTGCATCTGCCTTGCTCCTACTCGTGATTCTGGGGGTCGATCTCGTCGTCGCACTCCTAGGTGCTGTCGTGTGGCATCTCGTCACCGCGGCCAGCATGAGGTACGGCCCAGGGCGTCAAATCGCGTCGAAGAGGTTGGCACGGCTGTCCTCACGCCGGAACTAAGGACGCCAGATCTGCCGTGCTGGCGCGGCATTTGGCGTGAATCGTGAACCGTTCGGTAGAAGTCGCGCGCGTCGGCCCGACGAGCGCGAGCCGCGAGCGCGTCTACCGAACCCACGGCGTTGCGGCGCGCGTGGTCGCCGCCGTCTTACGGGCTTTCGCTGAGGCCTTCCCAGCCTTTGGGCGGCGGCGCGAGGCTCCAGTACTGCTCTGGCGCGGGCGCGGCGAGTTTGGCGGAGATGGCCCAGTCGTCTTCGAGCGCGAGCAACTGCGATGGGTAGCAACCGAGCGCCTCCATCTTGCGCGCCGTCGTCTCGGCCACCCGCGGGCATGCCGGCGTGGGCCACACGCCAGCACGAAACAACTGCGCGACACGCCACGCGAGCAGGCCAGGGATGTGCTTGTAGCCGCCGTCTTCGTAGCAGAACCAAGCACACCGCTCGACGCGTTCCTTCCGCACGAGCATCGCGGCGCGGTGGGTCACATCGTGGTCGGGGTTCGCCAGTCCGAACGGTAGGAACACGGCCGATGGAGCCAACGTATCGAGTGTCGCTGCGAGCACGGGTGCGATCGCCTCGGGCGCGACGGGTGTGTCGCGCGGGTTGTAGCTGTGCTCGATGAAGTCGAGGTGCTGCGGCGATGCGCCAAGGACGGCCAAGGCCCGAACGTCTTCAGCGCGGCGCGCGGCCATCACATCGTCGTCGGGTGCAAAGCCACTTTAGCGATCCCACTCGCGTTGCGGCGTCGGGTACACAGCTGGCTTGCCCGCGAAGACGGTGACCACCGTCGCGCCGGGCCAAGCCGCGAGCAGTTGCCCGCACCCCAGCACTGCATCGTCGAGATGGGGCGACACCACAACCACCCGCGCCAGCTCGTCGGGGGCAACCACACCCCACGCGCGAAACGGCTTTTCACTCGTCACGGTTGCTCGGCATTCTCACCCGGCATCCTCACTGGCTCACGCGTGGTTCATCGTGCGGTACATCTTCTTGTTGGCTTTGTGGAACGCTCGGAACGCGGCGTAGTGCTCGTCGTACACCGCGGCGTTGGCCTCGGTCGGCCGATACGTGGCGGTGATCGGTACCGACCGCGCGATCTCGTCCACGGTCGTCTTACCCAGCGCGAGTGCGGCGAGCAGCGCGGCGCCGCGACCATTCGCACGCAGCGGATTCGCGACGACGCGGATTTCGCGCCGCAGCACGTCGGCGATGATTTGGGCCCACAACTCCGACGCCGCGCCACCCCCAATGAAGTGCAGCCACGGAAACGGTCTGCCCGTGAACTTCTCGACGCCCTCGAGGAGCCAGCGCGTGTTCATCGCCACGCCTTCGAGCACGGCCCGGGCCATGTCCGCGCGCGTCGTGCCGAGCCCCAGGTTGGCCCAGGCCGCCCGCAGTGTGTGATCGTCGACGGGCGTACGCTCGCCCACGAGCCACGGCGTGAACAGCACCCCGTTGGCACCCGGCGGCACCGTCGCGGCCAGCGCGTCGATACGCGCCCAGGCGTCGGCCGGCGGTCCGGGCGTGCCGAGCGCGTCGACCGGCCAGAGAATCTGGTCGCGCAAGAACTCCAGGCACTTCCCCGCGGTTTCCTGTTCGTCGGCGACGAAGTACCGACCTGGCAACGGCGATGGAAGCGACGCAATGCCACGCCGCAGGTCGGTCTTCTTGTACGGCACATGGCACGTGATCCACGACGACGTGCCAACGTAGAGATGCCCCTCACCGTCGCGCACCGCACCGGAGCCGATCGCGGCCGATTGCACGTCGGGGGTACCGCCGATGACCGGTATACCTGCCGGCAATCCGAGCTGTTGGGCCACACCCTCGAGCAGCCCACCCACAATGTCGGTCGCCGCGATCAGCTCGGGCAGTTTCGAGCGCGGCACGCCGCTGCGCGCGACAAGCTCGGGCACGTAGTCGATGTGCGCCGGATCGCGATTGTCGGTGAGCCAATGCACCACGATCGAGTCATACGTTGCGACGCCGCGGCCCGTCAGCACGGCGTTGAGCCAGTCTTTCGGTTCGAGGTACGTCGAGGTCGCGGCTGCGATGTCGGGGCGTTCCGATTCGATCCACAGGATGTGGCTGATCGGATCCTTGCCCGAGTGGGCCGGCGCGCCGCCCGTGTAACGCAACCAGCCGCGCAGCTTGCGCGGGTCATAGCCGGCGATCGTGATCGGTCCACCGACGAGGCGCTTGGTGGCTGGCGCGCCCCGGCTGTCCATCCAGATCAGCGCATTCGCCAGGGGTTGGCCTGCCGCGTCGACGGCAACGGTCCCCGACCATTGCGACGTCACCGATACGGCGATGATCGACGCGGGGTCGACCGAGGCGCGGCCCATGACCTCAGCGGCGCCGGCGACGATGCCGTCCCACCAGTCGCTCGGACGTTGTTCGACGGCGCCGTCGGGTCCGAGCAGCAGTTCGACCGGCGCGAACGCACCGTCGACGAAGTCACCGTCGACGGTGAAGAGCGCGACCTTCGGGCCCGACGTGCCGAGATCGATCGTGAAGACGTGTTCACTCATGCGCGCCCGTTCGCTGCTGACCCGGTCGGAATCGAACGCCGGCGGCTCAGACGACCTGGACCCACGCGTTGTTGCCGCGGCAGAACCACAGTCGCCCGCTGAGATCTGCATAGAGGTCGCCCATGACCCCGCCGTGACTTGGGTGCGTGGTGCTCGTGCCCGGAACAAGGTTGATCTGCGCGTACCTGCCCGTGAACTTGCCGCCGCGGCCATTCGCGCTCTTGCCTTCGACGCCGGCGCCCGAACCGGCCGTCGCCCCGTAGACCGCGCTCGAGGCGTTCGCGGTGTGGGCGACGTAGCCGGCCACGGCACGCCCGGTTCCGGCGGCAAGGCCGTAGACCGCGAAGCCGGCGCCAGCCGAAGTTCCTTGCACCGCCGGTTGTGTGTTCGCAGTGTTCGAGTTCGTCGCGACAATCCCCGAACCCTTGCCGGCGTTGTTGACGACGACCGCAGCGGCCACCGACGTAGCCTTCTGGGCGCGGGCGATCAGCACCGCCCCCGATCCGGCCTGGGTCGCATCAAGGACGGCAGAGGTACTCGAGGCACCGGCCGACGCGTTGACCGCGCTCCCGGTGCCGTTCGGCACGGTGGCCTTCACGGCGTCGCCACCGCCACCGTTTTGGCTGACCACCAACACGCTCGCGCCCGTGGTCGACGCCAGCGACGTGGACGTGGCATCCGAGTCGTTGGCTGCACCCATCAGCACCGGGTTCCCGCTCGCGCCGTGCGCCGCGGGCGCGGCGAGGAACACAGCGCCGGCCACCGCACCCACACCCGTGACGGCACCGGCCCGCAGGAGCCCCCGCCGCGACACCGACGAACTCGGGCCCCCATGATTGCGGCGTTCCAACCCGTCGAGGCGATCCGTGAGCTCGCCAACTCGGCGGGCGAGCTCGTCGTAGGTAGGTTCGTGGCCGCTCATCACAGCTCCTCGGGGAATGGTGTGGCCTGGGACCGCCCTCGGGCCGCCGCGACCTCAGTTCGGCTTGCGCCGCAGGCCGTGACCGAAGAAGCCGCCCTGAGGCCGGGCATGGGCGTGGTAATGGTCGGGGATGTTACGCATGTGGTCGTCGACGTAGTGCGTGAACTCGAAGTGCGTCTCGACCACGTTCGCGAGGCTCTGATGCATGTGATCGAGGTGCGCCACCGGCGGAGTCACGCCATGGTGGCGCCACACGACCATCGGTGTGGCACAAATCTCGCACTCCGCGATCCAGCAGATCTCGTCCTCGTGGAACCATTCCGTGATGCGGGCGGCTTCGCACAGGTCACAGTTGTCGTCCCTAGGCCAAGGATCGACGGGGTCGGTCACAGAACAACCCTAGACTGCCGTCCTCGATGAAGGGTCTAATCCTCTCCGGGGGCACCGGGACGCGGCTGCGGCCGATCACGCACACGAGCGCGAAGCAACTCGTGCCGATCGCGAACAAGCCAATCCTGTTCTACGGCATCGAAGCGATGGCCGCCGCGGGCATCACCGACATCGGCATCATCGTCGGCGAGACCGGCGACGAGATCATCGCCGCGGCCGGTGATGGCTGGCAGTTCGGCGTCAACATCACCTACATCCCCCAGACCGAACCGCTCGGGCTCGCGCACTGCGTGCTCATCGCACGTGAATTTCTCGGCGACGACGACTTCGTGATGTACCTCGGCGACAACATGCTGCAACAGGGGCTCTCCGAGTTCGTCGCGCGCTTCGAAGGCGATCACCGCCGCCATCCCGAGCTCGGCACCGGAACGTCACCCGCCGCGGCGCAGATCCTGTTGGCCAAGGTCGACAACCCGTCGAGCTTCGGTGTCGCCGAGCTCGACGAGTATGGCGAAGTCGTCCGGCTTGTCGAAAAGCCCACCGACCCGCCGTCGGATCTCGCGCTTGTCGGCGTGTATCTCTTCACGCCCGTCGTGCACGAGGCCGTCGCGGCCATCGAACCGTCGCCGCGCGGCGAGCTCGAGATCACCGACGCAATCCAGTGGCTCGTCGATCAGGAATATCGCGTCACGCACGACATCCTCACCGGCTGGTGGATCGACACCGGCAAGAAAGACCCGCTGCTCGACTGCAACCGGCTCGTGCTCGAGACACTTGAGGCACGCAACGACGGTGACGTCGATGAGCGCTCGCGTCTCATCGGCCGAGTAGTGGTCGAACCTGGTGCCCGCCTCGTGCGGTCGAGCGTGCGAGGCCCAGCCATCATCGGCGCCCGCACCGAGCTCGTCGACAGCTACGTCGGTCCGTTCACGTCGATCGCGGCCGATTGCACAATCCGTGAAGCCGAGATCGAACATTCTGTCGTGCTCGAACGCTGCCGCATCGAACGCGTCGGTCGGCTCCAGGACTCACTACTCGGGCGCGACACCATCGTCGTGCGCACCGACGAGATCCCGCGGGCGACGCGCCTGTTGCTCGGCGACCATTCCCACGTCGAGCTCGAATAACCCACGAGGAAACCAGTGAAGATCTTCGTCACCGGCGGCGCCGGCTTCATCGGGTCGAACTACGCCCGTTACGTGCTCGCGAACACCGACCACGGCGTGACCGTCTACGACGCGCTCACCTACGCGGGCAACCTCTCGACGCTGCGCGACATCGACGACGACCCGCGGTACTCGTTCGTGCACGGCAACATCTGCGACCCGGGCACCCTGGAAGACGCCATGCGCGGCCATGACGCCGTCGTCCACTTCGCGGCCGAGAGCCACGTCGACCGATCGATTGTGGCGGCCGACGACTTCATCAACACGAACTGCTTCGGCACGAACATCGTCATGGACACGGCTCGCCGGCTTGAGATCAATCGCGTGCTGCACATCGGCACCGACGAGGTCTACGGCTCGGTCGAAGTCGGCTCGTCGAAGGAAACCGACCCGCTCGAGCCCCGCTCGCCGTACTCCGCGTCGAAGGCGGGGTCGGATCTGATCGCGCTCTCCTACCACCACACCTACGGCCTGCCGGTCGTCGTCACACGCTGCACGAACAACTTCGGGCCCTACCAATATCCCGAAAAGGCCATCCCGTTGTTCACCACGAACTTGCTCGACGACGCCAAGATCCCGCTCTACGGCGACGGCATGAACGAACGCGACTGGATCTTCGTCGACGACCACTGTTCGGGCGTGCACCTCGTACTCGAGCAGGGCAACGCGGGTGAGATCTACAACATCGGTGCCGGCAACGAGACGCCGAACCGCGTGCTCGTCGACAAGCTGCTCGCCCTGCACGGCAAGGGAGAGGAATCGGTCGAGTACGTCACCGACCGTCTCGGACATGATCGGCGCTACTCGGTCGACGTCGCGAAGGTCACTGCGCTGGGTTGGCGGCGCCAGCGCACGCTCGACGAGGCGCTCGAAGAGACCGTGTCGTGGTACCGCGACAACCGTTGGTGGTGGGAACCGCTCAGGGCCGCGACATGATGGCGACCGCATGAGAGTGCTCGTCAGCGGGGCCGGCGGCATGCTCGGCCGCGAGGTCGCCGAACTCTTCGAGGCCAAAGGCCATCACACAGTGCGCGCGCTCGCGTCGGGCGACCTCGACATCGCCGATCGCGACGCAGTGCTCCAATGCGTCGGTGCGTTCGGGCCGGACGTGATCGTCAACTGCGCGGCATACACGGCGGTCGACGCGTGCGAGACCGAGATCGAACGAGCGTTTCAGGTGAACGGCTTCGGTGTGCGCAACCTGGCCGAAGCGTGTGCAGGCAACGGCTCGGGCGCGCACCTCGTGCACGTGAGCACCGATTACGTGTTCGACGGCACGAAGCCGACGCCGTACCACGAGTGGGACCCGACAAACCCGCAAAGCGTGTACGGCGCGTCGAAGCTTGCCGGCGAACACGAGGCGCTCTCGCTACTGGGGACGCACTGCACGATTGCTCGGACTGCGTGGGTGTGCGGCCGTTACGGCAACAACATGGTGAAGACCGTGTTGCGGGTCGCCGATGCGAGCGATGGCCCACTGCGTTTCGTCGACGACCAGCGCGGCTGTCCCACGTTCGCCGACGACCTCGCCACAATGCTGTACCGCCTCGCGGTCGACCGTCGTCCCGGCCTGTTCCATGTGACGAATCAGGGCGCCGTCAGCTGGTACGAGTTCGTGCGCGAGATCCTGAGCCAGATCGGCGCGGACGTGGGACGGGTCCACGCCATCACGACCGCCGACCTCCAGCCGCCCCGACCGGCGCCGCGGCCGGCCAACAGCGTGCTCGACAACCTCGCGTTACGCCTCAGCGGCGTCGAACTCCTCGCCGATTTCCGAGAACCCCTCGCCCGCTGCCTGCGCGAGCTTGTCTAATTGCTCCGCTGCGCTCCGCGGCGAGCGACCGCTTGCACCGGGCATACCTGCCGCAGGTGATGCGGTCGCCGCGCAGGGCGAGAGTTTGTCCGCTGCGCTTCGCGGCGAGCTATGCATCAGGTGACTTTCAGCAGTACCAGCTGGAAGGCGGGGAGGTCTGGGATGGGGGCGAGTTCGTCGAGCCAGCGGGCGACGTCGGTGTGCGCGTCGCGGCAACGCTTGAGTACGTGTAGGTCGCCGATGCCGCACACGCGCGCAACATCGGCTCGTAGCTGATCACGCCGAGTTCGAACGCCAGGCCCGAGCGGGTCGGCCTTGGCGATCACCGTTGCACCGGACGCGACACTGTGACCGGCGACCTGGAGCACGACGACCAGCTTGGCGCGCCCTGGGTTGGCACGAAATGTCCCGAAGCGATTGGCCGCGTCGAGGTTGTTCGGCTTCGAGTCGACCACGACATCGATGCCCGCGAGCGTGAGATCGACGGCAAGCTCGTCACGTCCGAAGCCGGCCCCGGCGAACAGCTGGCCCTTCACGTCGGTATGGACGAGCACGGGACCCCCCGCCAAGCGCAACGCAGGGACCGCGTTGTGCGCGAGCCGCGACAGCGCCGACACCTCCGGTGCCGGTCCGAGATTGTCACGCGTGCTGCGCACTGCGAATACCACCGTGGCTGCCACCAGCGCCACCGCGACGCCAGCCACCGCGAAATGCCGCACGCGCACGTTCGTCGTAAGTACGACGATCGTGCCGAGCGGTAGCCAGAGCGCTGCACCGACCGCTCGTGTCGGGTCGATCAACCACACGAAGAACGGCAACACGAGCTGACTCAGCGACAGGAGCGTCGCGACGAACAGCACACCGATCGTTGCAACCAAGAGGAGTTGCTCCGACGCGTGCACGCGCCACACCAGCACGCCGATGCCGGCGACGACAAGGAGCGACAGCGGGAACCACGTCGCGCCGCCAACGTCGATCGTCGTGGCGAACGGGACGAGCGGCACCTTTGCGCCCACCCACACCGCGGGGAACCACATCTCGAGACGCAATGCGGCAAAGGCGTCGCCGAGCCCCAGCGTCGCATGGTCGTGCCCGACAAAGCGCAGCATCCTCGTGACGTTGCCTGGATTGTGGCGGAACTGCTCAATCGCGATCGGCAGCCACACGAGCGCGCCCACACCGACGACACCACCGAGGCGCCGCCGCGCGGTCTGTGCGGCACCGCTGCGCACGAGCCGCACAGTGCCGACGGCAAGCCCCCAGCACACCAGCGCGACAACGCCCGGAAGCGCCGTCGACGACATCTGCGCAGTGAGCGACCCGATCACCACGAGCCACACCCATGCGCCGAGCGATCCCCACGCCGCGTCGAACGCCAGCACGGTGACGGTGCACAACAGCACCGCAATCATGTGCGGCTCCCAGGGATCAGTGACCGCGACCGGTCCGAGCCCAGAGAGCAGC
>JBBREP010000127.1:0-8478 GCA_038202885.1 Acidimicrobiia bacterium
GCCGATGAGTTCGAGTTGTTCGGTCCGGCGCGCCATCACCCACAAGGTTAGGTGGCCATCTAAGGTGAGGCGATGGCGCGACCGGCAGACGACAATCGCCTCGTATGGATCGATCTCGAAATGACGGGTCTCGAACCCGACGTGGACGTGATCGTCGAGATCGCATGCCTGGTGACCGACGATGCGCTCGAACTGCTCGACGACGGGATCGACATCGTGGTGCACCAGCCGCCCGAGGTCCTGGCGAACATGAACGACTTCGTGCGCACGATGCACACCAAATCAGGCCTGCTCCCGGCAATCGAAGCTTCGACGGTCGATCTCGCCACCGCGGGCGACGCGGTGCTGGCCTACATACGCAGCCACGTTCCCACGGCAGGCACCACACCGCTGTGCGGTAACAGCATCGGCACCGACCGCCGCTTCCTCGCCGCACACCTTCGTGAACTCGACGATCATCTCCATTACCGCAGCATCGACGTGTCGTCGCTGAAGGAACTGTGCCGGCGCTGGTACCCCGCCGCGTATCGCGCCAAGCCGACGAAGACCGAGACCCACCGTGCACTCGACGACATCCGAGAGTCGGTCGCGGAGTTGCGCTACTACCGCGAGACGATTCTCAAGCCGCCGGCCTAACCGTTGACCTCGGCGTCTCCCACGATGCCGCCGGAGCCGCAAACGACAGCGCGCGGGCGAGCGACTCGTTGTGCGCACACGCGTGACTCAACACCCACAGGTCGTGCGCCGTATCGGCTGTCGCGACCATGCCCCGCGCGACGGTGGCGGCCCATCGCGCCACGCGTGTGACGGTGTCATCAGGGAGTGCTGCGCCACCACGCGCCGCGGCGAGCACCACGACCTGACTGGCGCGGTGTCCGGCGTTGGCCGCAACGCGGGCCCTGCGTACACGGCGCACGGTCGCTTCGATGTGCAAGAAGGCGCGAGCCACATCCACTTCGTCGGCCGGCGTCGCGGTCATCCCGTCGATGTCGAGCGACAACGCCCGGATGTCATCGAGCGACAGCGCCGCCAACGCATCACAGAAGCCCTGCAGTTCCACACGGTCTGTTCGGCACCCCCCACGACCGGTTGAAGGGCAAGTGGCACCTGCGTGGTCGTAGCAAGGGTCAGGCGCCCTGCGCGAGTCCCAAGGCAACGCCGTCCAATATGTCGGATTCCGAGACGAGCATCTCGTCGAAACCCCAGTGGCGCATCACGCAGACGGCGACGAGCACACCCCCCACGATGACATCGACCCGTCCGGGCTCGAGCCCAGGGTTGTGCGCGCGCTGCGCGTTCGTTTCGGTGGCCAGCGTCCGAAAGATTTCCTCGGCCATCGCGCGCGTCAGTCGGAAGTGATGGATGCGATCACGGTCGTACTCGGCGAGCCCGAGCTCAACGGCCGCCATCGTCGACACCGTTCCGGCCAGACCGACCAACGTTGTCGCGGTTTCGGCGCCGGGCAACGCGCGGTTGGCGTCGGCGAGGAGATCACGCACGATCGCGACGGCGTTGCTCAACTCTTCTGGCTCGGGTGGATCGCCGTGGAGGTACTGCTCGGTGAGGCGCACACATCCCACGTCGAGCGAGATGACGGCCGAAGGTTCGGTCGTGCCCACGATGAGTTCGGTACTACCCCCGCCGATGTCGACGACGAGGTAGGGACCGGGCGCGCCGATGGCCAGCGTCGCGCCACGAAACGACAAGCGACCTTCCTCGGCGCCCGCGATGACCTCGGGGCGCACGCCGAGTGCGGCCTCGCATCGATCGAGCAGCTCCGGGGCATTCGCGGCATCGCGCGCGGCGCTGGTGGTGACGGCACGCACCCGCGTCACACCGTGTTCGTCGAGCGCGCCTCGGAATTCTTCGAGTGCGGTGACGACGCGACCGATCGCGTCACCATGGAGTCGGCGGGACGCGTCGACACCCTGACCGAGGCGCGTGATCCGCATGCGCCGATCGATCGTGTGGATCTCGTCGCCGTGCACGTCGGCGATCAGCAACCTCGTCGAGTTCGTGCCCATGTCGACGGCGGCGACGCGCATGGGCACACCGGCCGGCGCGGGCACGCAATCTCCCGTAGCTGGCGCGCCGTCGTCGGGGCTCACGGCGCGCTGCCGATGGGCGAGCCCGAGTCGGCGACGTCACGAGCAGCGGCCTCGGCGAGTCGTTCCGCCACCCACGCTCCCACCGGATCGCAGCCACCAGCGAGCCAGTAGGCGTAGTGCGCATGGAGGCACTTCACGCCTTCGCGGGTACCGCCCACGCCGCCGTGCGGTCGCGGTCCCGGTGTCCCAACTGGAATGGCATCGGCGCGATCTCGTTCGTACGCTCGGTGCGCCGCCACCAAGGCATCGGCCTGCACCGCAGCGTTCGCCGCGCGCACGCCACCCACCGATTCGAGTCGCGCAATATCGGCGACCAGATCGACGTCAACGAGCCAGTAGCGCGTCGGCATCGGCGTGCCGTCGCCGAGGAACGGCGCGTTACGGATCACGACCGGACGGCCGTCGGCGCGCCGCGCGACCACGTCGAAGTCGGCGAGCGGTGCCCGCCCGAGTTGTTCAGTAACCGCCTGCCGGTCCGCTGCGCTGGCCACGCCCGGCATTGTACGAGCGCGCCTCGTACCCAAGGCCCGCAGCGCGACGCGTCAGGGTTGCGTGGTCGTGGCGGTTGTCGCCGGAGCGCTCGGCACGACGTTGAAAAGGCGCTCGTTCGGTCGCTTCATGTTGAACCGTTGGCGTGCGATGCGCTCGATCTCGGCCGGCGTCCGCAGCCGCAGCACTTCGAGTTCGAGGCGACGGTTCTGCTGCTGGAGCGCGGCGAGATCGTGGCGCGTGCGCCCGATGTCGTTGCCTTGCGCGAGCAAGGAACGCGTCGGGTAGACGAACACGAACAGCGCGAGGGCGACGACGACGGCCCCAACGGCCACCCGCACGCGCACGGTCCAATCGCTCACGCTCAGCGACCTCCCGCAAACGCCGCACGACCGAGGTACTGGGCCGCTTCGCCCAACTCCTGTTCGATTCGCAACAGCTGGTTGTACTTCGCGACGCGTTCGCTGCGCGCCGGAGCGCCGGTTTTGATCATGCCGCAATTCGTCGCCACCGCAAGGTCGGCGATCGTGGTGTCTTCGGTCTCGCCGCTTCGGTGCGACATCACCGACGTGTACGCATGGCGCCCGGCGAGTTCCACGGTGTCGAGCGTCTCGGTCAGTGTCCCGATCTGATTGACCTTGATCAGCACCGAGTTGGCAACGCCGCGTTCGATACCTTCGCGGAGCCGTTCGGTGTTCGTCACGAACAAGTCGTCACCGACGAGTTGCATATCGGAGCCGACGCGGTCGGTGAGGGCGCGCCAGCCGTCCCAGTCGTCTTCGGCCATGCCGTCTTCGATCGAGATGATCGGATAGCGCGCGCCGAGGTCGACGTAGTAGTCGGCCATCTCCGCCGACGTGAAGCTCAGGCCTTCGCCGCGCAGCTCGTAACGACCGTCGACGAAGAACTCGCTCGCGGCGGGATCGAGTGCGACCGCGATGTCGGCGCCGGGCTCGTAACCCGCGGCGGCAATTGCTTCGACGAGCAGCTTCAGCGCGTCCTCGTTGCTCGCGAGGTTCGGTGCGAAGCCACCTTCGTCGCCGAGTGCAGTCGACAGACCGCGGTCGTGCAGCAGCTTCTTCAACGCGTGGTATGTCTCGGCGCCCCAGCGCAGCGCTTCGGAGAAGCTCACCGCGCCGCACGGCGCGAGCATGAACTCCTGGAGGTCAACGTTGGAGTCGGCGTGGGCGCCACCGTTCAGCACGTTGAGCATCGGCACCGGCAAGACGTGCGCGTTCGCGCCGCCGACGTAGCGATACAGCGGCAGGTCGTGATGATCGGCTGCGGCCTTGGCCACCGCGAGGCTCACGCCGAGGATGGCGTTGGCGCCCAGCTTCGATTTTCCGGGCGTGCCGTCGAGCATGATCAACGCCGCGTCGACGGTGCGCTGGTCGGTGCCGTCGATGGCCCCACAGAGCTCGTCGCGGATCACGCCGTTGACGTTGGCGACGGCCTGGAGGACGCCCTTACCGCCGTAGCGGTCGCCGCCGTCACGCAGCTCGAGGGCCTCGTGGACACCAGTGCTGGCCCCGCTCGGGACCGCAGCGCGCCCGCGCGCGCCCGAATCCAGCTCGACCTCCACCTCCACGGTGGGGTTCCCCCGGGTGTCGAGAATCTCCCGGGCGACGATGTCCTCGATGATGCTCACGAATGATGCTCCTGTGGCGGGTGTTGAAAATGTAGACGTTTGTGACAGTCCTGTCGACCACCGGACGTGTGTTCGCACGAACGGTGCGCGCGCAGCGTGGCCGACGCAGCAGTTCACTCCCGATGCCCCGCCCAGGTCCAACCGCGCCGTGGTCCCATCAGAACGCACAAAAGCGCGCGTTTGATGGGACCACGGGCGAAACGCTCGCCGCGGCGGCGACGCGGGTGCCAGAGTCAGGCGTCCCGCAGGAACCCGAGGACTTCTGTGGGGATGGGGAACACGATCGTGGAGTTGTGCTCGACGGCGATCTCGCTCATCGTCTGCAGGGTGCGCAGATGCATGGCACCGGGCGTGGCGGCCATGGCGCGTGCCGCGTCGGCGAGGCGCGCCGACGCCTGAAACTCGCCGTCGGCCGCGATGACCTTGGCGCGCCGTTCGCGCTCGGCCTCGGCCTGCTTGGCCATCGCCCGTTGCATCTGTTCGGGCAAGCCCACATCGCGAATCTCGACGAGTTCCACCTCGACACCCCACGCCTCGGTCTGTTCATCGAGGGCCACCCGCAGCTCGGCGTTGATGCGGTCGCGCTCACCCAGGAGCTGATCGAGTTCGTGGCGACCGATGATGCTGCGCAGCGACGTTTGCGCGACGAGTTGCGCGGCCTGATACCAGTTCTGGATCTTGATCACCGACGCGACCGGATCCTTCACCCGGAAGTATGCGACGGCATCGACCACGACCGTCACGTTGTCCTTGGTGATCGCCTGTTGTGCCGCAACGGCAACGGCCTGGGTTTGCAGGTTGACCCGACGGATCTTGCTCAACACGGGAAGGACGTAAAACAGGCCAGGGCCCTTGGCGCCGATGCAACGACCCAAGCGAAAGATCACGCCCCGCTCATACTCCTGGACGACGCGAAACCCCGTCAGCGCAACGAGAAAGACCATCCCGAGCACCACCACAATCACACCAAGAAATACCGCCATCGACGATCACCTTCCAACCTCTAGCACCCCACAGTGGAGCGATTCTCCCCCGAACAACCTCAGTTGCCGCGGATACGTTCCCAATTGGACCGAACGATGGCAGCGTCGGCCGCGCCCACGTCGAGGCCATCGGCTCGCAGCGTGTCCTCGAGCGCGCGGAAGTCGTCTCGCAAGCGCGATGCAAACCCGCGCAACGCCGACTCGGCATCCACGTCAGCGGCACGCGCCACCGCAACCAACGCGCCAAGGACCTCGCCGATCGCCCGCTCGATCTGCACACGGTCGGCACGCTGCAGCCGTTCGATCGAGGCCACCAGCCATGCGTCCGGGTCGTCGTGGGCCGGGTCGAGGCCCGCGACGGCGAGCTTGCGATACAGCTTCGGCGTGTAGAGCAACGCCGGCAGCGCGGCCGGCAGCCCGTCGACCAGGCTCGTCGTGCCCTGTTCGACCTTCTTGATCTGCTCCCAGTTGCGCACCACGTCGTCGGCGCCGGCAACCTCGACCGTGCCGAACACGTGCGGATGGCGGCGCACGAGCTTTTCGTGCACGGTTGCGGCCACGTCGGCGACCGTGAAGGCACCGGCTTCGGCGGCCAGCGCCGAATGGATCATCACCTGGAACAACAGGTCGCCCAACTCGTCTTCGAGCGCCGCGTACTCGGCCGGCTCGGTGCCGCTCGGCGCGTCGGGTGGCAGCGCCTCGATCGCTTCGACGACCTCGTAGGCCTCCTCGAGCGTGTGGCGTGCCAGCGAATGATGGGTTTGCTCTGCGTCCCACGGGCACCCCCCGGGCCCGCGCAGACGCAGCGTGAGCTGCCACAGCGCGGCAAGCTCGCCGGCCACGACGCGCTCGCCGGTATCGACGAACAGCGACGTGAGATGGTCCGGCGTCACAACCCGATCGAGATCACACAGCGCGACGACTGCAACCGATTCGTCGGCAAGACCGAGACGTTGGAGCACGGTCACGTCGTGCTCGCCGTCGAGCACGTCGAGGAGCCCAAGCTTGACGTCGGACAGCACGAGCGCCGAATCGCATTGCGCCACGAGCAAGGCGCCGCCCACACCGGCGGCATCGATTGCGAAGGAACGACCGTCGACAATCCGCACACGTGCGTGCAGCGGGTCGACGCCAAGACGAGTCCACGCGAGATCGGCGAACGAAATACCGGGGATGATGCGCAGCTCGATCGCCGCAGCGCCCGCCGCCTCATGGAGCAGCGCCACCGTGCGTTCAGCGATGGCCGGACTGCCCGGCACGGCGTAGACGACATCGCCGTGCAACCCAACCGCATCCAGCAAGGCCGCGACGATCGACGCGTAGACGCGTTCGAGATCGGGCTCACGTTCGTAGAACGCGTCGAAGGTCTCGAACGCGATGCCATCGGCGGCGAGATCGGCGACCGCTGGGTGACGCGCCGTGCGCGCGTAGCGAACCGGCGCGCTGATCACGGCGTCACGTGCGGCCGGCAGCACGAACTCGGCGCCCGCGGGACCGAGCCCGACGACGACGATGCGACCCTTGGGCTCAGGCGAGGGCACGGCGACTCAGGACTCAGGACTCAGCACGAACGATTCAGGACCGCAACTCTGGGGGCTACGGCTTGTTCTTGGGTCGCTCATTGGCGACCGACAACGGTGTCGAGCTCGAGCCGCTCGAGCCCTTGGCGCCGCTCGTCGACCCGGTGCTACCGCCAGCCCGGGGCGCCTGCACTTCGTAGCCCTGCGCACCGTTGCCCCAGTATCCGAGCGTCGGGTCGACCGTGACCTTCGCGCTCGACAACGCCTTTTTGGCGTAGTCGTTGAACGTGGTCGAATTTTGCTGCAACGTCTGCACGATCTGCGCGCGCACCGACGCGAGCGAAGGGCCCGATGCGGTGTGCGCGTGTACGAGGATGATGTGGTAGCCGAACTGGCTCTTGACGGGTGCTGTCGGCGTGCCGTCAACCGCCGCCAGCGCGGCGTCTTCAAACGGTTTCACGAACGTGCCCTTGCGCAGGCATCCGAGCTCGCCACCACTTGCGGCCGAACCAGTGTCGGTCGACTTCGACTTCGCGAGCGTCGCGAACTTGGCACCACTCGCGAGCTGCGATTCGAGCGTGTTCGCTTCAGCCAACGTCTTGACGAGGATGTGCGCAACGTCCTTGCCGGTCGGGCAACCGTATTGCGCGTCGTAGGCCTTTTGAATGTCGGCGGCGGTCGGTTCGGTCGTGAGTGCGGCCCGCAACACGGTGAGCCGCGCCGCTCGGGCAATGATCGAATCGATGAACGTCTTCGGGAACTTCGCCAGCGCCGGGTTCGCCGCCACCTGCTGTTTGAACTGCGCGAGGTCGCTCGCTGTCACCTTCAAGTGACGACGGTTGAATTCACGAGTGAAGACCACGTCCTCGATTTGCTGGGCCAGGATGATGCGCTGGAACTCCGGCGCGACCCGACCATTCGCCTGAGTCATCACCTGGCCTTGACCCTTGGCGGCCGCGACGTAGTCCTTGTTGGCGATCCAGCTCGCGAGCTCGGCGTCGAGCGCGGCCCGCGAGATCGTGACGCCGTCGACGGTTGCCGCTGAGGTCGCGCCACCCTGCTTGGCATCGTTTTTTTGATTCCGAGACGCCACCAGGCCAACGACGATGCCCACGACGAGCACCACACCCACGACGGCGCCCGCAATCGTGCGGCCGCTCGGGCCACCACCACCAGCGGGCGCCGGAACGAGCTCGGCGACCTCCACGTCGGCGTCGGCCCCTGCGTCGGCAGCGAGGTCGCTCTTTTCGTCGGAGGTGTCGTCGTCACTCATGCGGTGGGCGATGCTACCGGCGTCTCGGGGGCCAATTCGATCGGCGCCACCTCGTCGAGCACGGCAACGATCGCAGCGGCCTCATGGCCCGGTTTCACGCCACGAATGGGGAACACGACGGTGGTGCCGTTCACCGTTGCGCTCGGGGCAAGCCGCTGCAAGCGGATCTCGGTGCTCTTCTTCAGGTCCCAGCCCTCGAGTCGAACGCGGCCCTGTTGCAGCGACAATTCGTGGATGCCGCGGGCGATACACGCCACGCGCACGCGGGCGACGTCGATCAGCGCACGCGCCGGTGGTGGCAACGGACCGTAGCGGTCGAGCCATTCACGTTCGACGTCGTCGACCGCGCTCGCCGTCGTCACTGCGGCAAGGCGGCGATAGGCCTCCATCCGCACGTCGTCGCGCGCGACGTACTCGCGCGGCAGGTGTGCGTCGATCGGCAGGTCGAGCACCACCT
>JBBREP010000128.1:0-8453 GCA_038202885.1 Acidimicrobiia bacterium
TCGCAGCGCCGGACGGAGTAGGCGCCATGGACAGCGTCCATCACAGACTCGTCCACGACCTGCACTGGACCATCACCCGCACATCAACAGGCGGGATCGAATGGCGAAGACCCAACCAGACCTACTACGGCACCTGGACCCAACCCGGCCTCCCACCACCAATCCCCATCAACCACCCACACGCAGCATGAAACACGATCCAGCCCTCCAGAGTGCGCCTCACTGCTACGCGCTCGCGGCGCGCGTGTCGTGCAATCCGCTCAGCGCGTGAGGGGCTTGTACTTGATGCGGTGCGGTTGGTCGGCGTCGGCGCCGAGGCGCTTCTTACGGTCGACCTCGTAGTCGGAGAAGTTGCCCTCGAACCAGCGCACCTCGCTGTCGCCTTCGAACGCCAGCACGTGCGTGGCCACCCGATCGAGGAACCACCGGTCGTGGCTGATGACCACGGCGCAACCGGGGAACTCGAGCAGCGCTTCTTCGAGCGCGCGCAGGGTGTCGACGTCGAGATCGTTGGTGGGTTCGTCGAGCAGCAGCACGTTCGACCCCTCGAGCAACGCCTTGGCGAGGTGCAACCGGTTCCGCTCGCCCCCCGACAGATCCCCCACCTTCTTCTGCTGGTCGGTGCCCTTGAAGTTGAAACCGGCCACGTAGGCCCGCCCATGCACCTCGCGGTTGCCGACCTTGAGCAGATCGACGCCACCGGTGATGTCTTCATAGACGGTCTTGTCGGCATCGAGCGCGGCGCGCGATTGGTCGACGTACGCGAATTTGACCGTCGGACCGACAGTCAGCACACCCGCATCGGGTGTCTCTTGACCTACGAGCATCCGGAACAGCGTGGTCTTGCCCGCGCCGTTGGCACCGACGACACCCACGATGCCACCGCGTGGCAGCGAGAAGTCAAGCTCGTCGATGAGCAGGCGATCGCCGAAGCCCTTCACGAGCGCCTTCGCCTCCACGACCTGGTCGCCGAGGCGCGGACCGGGCGGGATGGAGATCTGGAGCCGCTCAGCGCGCGCCTCGGCGTTGTCGGCTTCGGCCTGCAGTGCCTCGAAGGCGTTGATGCGCGCCTTGCCCTTCGCCTGGCGGGCTCGCGGCGACATGCGGATCCACTCGAGTTCGTGTTCCAGCGTGCGGCGCCGAGTCTCGTCGACCTTTTCTTCCTGGGCGATGCGTTCTTGTTTCTGTTCGAGCCAACTCGAGTAGTTGCCTTCCCACGGGATGCCGTAGCCACGATCGAGCTCGAGGATCCAGCCCGCCACGTTGTCGAGGAAATAACGGTCGTGGGTGACGGCGACGACGGTGCCGGGGTAGTCGTGGAGGTGCCGTTCGAGCCACGCGACCGACTCGGCGTCGAGATGGTTCGTCGGCTCGTCGAGCAGCAACAAGTCGGGCCGCGACAACAGGAGACGGCAGAGCGCGACCCGACGCCGTTCACCACCCGAAAGCGTCGTCACATCGGCATCGTCGGGCGGGCAACGCAGCGCGTCCATCGCAATGTCGAGTGTGCGGTCGACTTCCCAACCGTTCGCCGCCTCGATCTTTTCTTGCAGATCGGCCTGCTCGGCGAGGAGCACGTCGAAGTCGGCGTCGGGTTCGCCCATCGCGGCGCACACCTCGTCGAAGCGCGTCAACCAGCCGCGCAACGCGCCGAGCCCGTCCATCACGTTTTCGCGCACGGTCTTGGTGGGGTCGAGCTCGGGCTCTTGCGCGAGGAACCCCACCGTGAAGCCGGGCGTGAGCCGTACCTCACCCTGATAGCCGTCGTCTTGGCCGGCCATGATGCGCAACAGTGTGCTCTTCCCGGCACCGTTCGAGCCGAGCACGCCGATCTTGGCACCGGGGTACATCGAGATGTTGATGCCGCGCAGGATCTCGCGATCGGGCGGGACGACCCTGCGGAGATCGCGCATTGTGATGATGAATTGGTGAGCCATTGTGGCCCTCACGGTAGCGCCGCGACCCGATCGGTCCGCACCCGTAGACGCTCGACCGATGGGGCCATCACCGCGCTGCGCTCGCCCTACGCTGAGCCACCCACGCCAACAAGAGGTCACGCCTGCTGTGTCTCGTATCTATGAACTCTGCGACGCCTACGTCGACGACTACACCGCACTGGACCCGATCGCCGCGACCGAGATCGGGGTACCCGGCAGCGACGAACTCCTGCCCGACCTGTCGCCCGACGGTCACCGCGCGCGCGTCGACCTGGCCCGCGACACGCTGCGCCGCATCGGCAACGAAACGCCGACGACCGATCGCGATCGTGTCGCCGCGGCGCTGATCACCGACCGGCTCGGTGTCGGCATCGACGTGTACGAGCTCGGCGAGCCGTGGCGCGATCTGCGCACGCTCGGCAGCGAGATGCAGTCAGTGCGTGGTGTGTTCGATCTCATGGCGCACGATTCGGATGCGTCCTGGGCATCGGTCGCGCAGCGCATGCGCGCGGTTCCCGCCGCGCTTTTGGGCTTTCGTGCCTCGCTCGAACACGGTCGATCGCAAGCCATCGTGGCGCCGCGCCGCCAGGCCGAGGTCTGCGCGGCCCAGGCGGATACCTGGGGTGGGGTGCACGATGACGCGCCTCCGTTCTTCGTGGCGCTGGCGTCGGAATGTGCCTCGTCGGACGCGGCGCTCGCCAAGGACGTCGCCGATGCGGCACGCGTTGCCACCAGCGCGTACGCGGAGCTCGGCCGCTATCTGCGTGACGACTACCTTCCCGGCGCCGGCGAGCGTGACGCCGTCGGCGCGGCACGGTATGCGGTGGCCGCCCGCGGCTTTTGCGGCGCCGACCTCGATCTCGCCGACACGTACGCGTGGGGATGGGACGAACTGCGCCGCATCGAAGTCGAGATCGCACAGTGCTGCGAACGGATTGTTCCCGGCTCGGGCTTCGCCGAAGCCGTGGCGCACCTCGAGTCGGATCCGGCGCGTGTCATCGAAGGCGAAGCCGCGCTCATCGAGTGGCTCCAGCGCCTGATCGACACCACGATCGCAGAACTCGACGGAACGCACTTCGACATCGCCGAGCCGCTCCGCCGCTGTGAGGCCATGATCGCACCGCCCGGTGGCTCCGCGGCGATGTATTACACCGGGCCGTCCGACGACTTCTCGCGCCCCGGTCGCACCTGGTACCCCACGCTCGGTAATACGCGCTTTCCGATGTGGCGCGAGGTCTCGATCTGTTATCACGAAGCCGTCCCAGGTCATCACCTCCAGGTTGGCCAGGTACGTCATCTCGCGGGCGTGCTGTCGCGCTACCAACGGCTCCTTGGCTGGGTATCCGGTCACGGCGAAGGATGGGCGCTCTATGCCGAGCGCCTGATGGGTGAACTCGGGTACCTCGACGACCCGGGCTACGAACTCGGCATGCTCGCGGCGCAGGCGATGCGCGCCGTGCGGGTGATCGTCGACATCGGTATGCATCTCGAACTGGCAATTCCCGCGGACGAACCCGACATCGGCGGTCTGCACTGGACACCCGAGATCGCACTGCCGTTCGTCATCGAACGCTCACGCTTTCCCGAATCGTTCATGCGCAGTGAGGTCGACAGGTATCTCGGGCTGCCCGGACAGGCGATCAGCTACAAGGTCGGCGAACGGGTGTGGCTGCGAGCGCGCGACGACGCCAAGGCTCGTCATGGCGCGGCGTTCGACCTCAAGGCGTGGCATGCGTTCGCACTCGATCTCGGCGCCGTCGGCCTCGACACCCTGGAAAGCGAACTGGAAAGGTACTGACCATCCCGGTTTAGGGTGCAGCCCCATGGTCATTGATATCGACGGATTCACAAGCTTCGAGTTCACCGACGGCGGCATCGCGCGCACCGTCTATCGAGCCGGAAGCGGGCCCGCGGTGATCGTGATCCACGAGGTACCTGGGGTCACGCCCAACGTGGCGGCGTTCGCCCGGCGCGTCGTCGACGCCGGATTCACCGTTGCGATGCCCTCGCTGTTCGGCACGCCGGGCAAACCGGTGAGCGTGCCGTACGCGCTGCAAAGCATGCTCGGCGGGTGCGTATCGAAGGAGTTCCACAGTTGGGCGCTGTCGAGCACATCGCCGATGACCGTGTGGTGCCGGGCGTTGGCCGCGAAAATGCACGAGGAGTGCGGCGGGCCAGGTGTGGGCGCGGTCGGCATGTGTTTCACCGGCGGATTCGCGTTGGCAATGATGGTCGACGACCGCATGCTCGCGCCGGTGCTGTCGCAACCGTCGCTCCCGTTCCCAGTCGGTGCGACCCGCAAACAAGACCTCGCCATCTCCAACGCCGACCTCGAACGCGTGAAGGAACGCGCGTCGGCCGGCCAGTGTCTGCTCGGCCTGCGGTTTACCGGCGACCCGCTCGTGCCGCAACAACGCTTCGAGCGCTTGCACCAAGAACTGGGCGACAAGTTCATCGCCGTCGACATCGATTCCTCGAAGGGCAACCCGCACGGCATTCCTACCAACGCGCATTCGGTGCTCACCGAACACTTCGTCGACTCGCCGGGCCATCCCACTCGCGTCGCGCTCGACACCGTCTTGACGTTCTTCGGTGACCGGCTCCATCCGTCGACCGCCACGACGTGAGCGCCCGTCCCGGTCGGCAACGGCGCCGAGCGCCCACGGGACCGCGACCCGCATCGAGTACCGGTGCGGGCGAAGTCGTTGAGGCGCACACCGAACGGATGGTCGCGGGCGGCGCCGCGCTCGGCCGGCTCGACGATGGGCGCCGCATCCTGGTCACCGGCGCGCTGCCCGGTGAGCGCGTCGAGGCCCGCACCACGAGGACGCAACCTGGTCTCGTGCACGCCGTCGTCACTGAGGTGACCGAGGCGGCCCCCGAGCGCGTGGCACCGCCCTGCCCGCTCGTCGCGGCCGGTTGCGGTGGGTGCGACTGGCAGCACATCGATACCGTTGCCCAGGGCGAGTTCAAGCGCGACATCGTGGTCGACGCCTTGCGACGCATCGGTCGTCTCGACGAGCCACCGGTGGCTGCGACGATTTCGTTGACCCCGGTCGACTACCGCACAACGATCCGTGCGCTCGTCACGGCGGACGGCGAAATCGCGCTCCGCAAGGCGCGCTCGCACGACGCCATCGCGATCACCGGTTGCATGGTCGCCGACCCCGGGCTGCGGGCGCTGATCGACACGGTGCGGTTCTCGCCCTACCAGCCCGTGACGCTCCGGGCGGGCGCGGGCACGAGCGAGCGCCTCGCGGTCGGCGCCGGGCCGAGACCTGCATCGCTGCCGTCCGATGTGGCGTGGTCCGACAACAGCAAGCACGCCAAAACCAAGCGTGATGCCTCGACAACCGGTTCGTTCACCGCGCGAGTCGGCGCGGCGCGCTTCGAGGTGCCGCCGACAGCGTTCTTCCAACCCCATGTCGACGGACCGGCACGGCTCAGCGAACTCGTTGCCGAGATGTTGCCCGAGCTGTCATCGCGCGCCGAGCGTCGCGTCGGCGAACAACGCCTCGCCGACCTCTACGCGGGCGTCGGGTTGTTCGCAACGACGTTGCCGGCGGCATCCGTCGTGGCGGTGGAACGCCATCGCCCTTCGGCCGAGGCCGCCCGACGCAACCTGCTGGCGAACGGTCACAGCGAACCGCGCTCGCGCGTGATCGTCGGCGACGTCGACGACGCCGACATCGGCGAGGTCGACGCGGTTGTCGCCGATCCAAGTCGGGCTGGTCTCGGACGCGCCGGTGCCGCGGCCGTTGCGCGCACAGGGGCCGAGGTTGCTGTGCTCGTCTCGTGCGATGCCGCATCGCTTGGTCGCGACACGATGCTGCTCGCGGAACTCGGCTATCACCTCGAACGAGCGGTGCCGGTCGACCAGTTCGGCCACACGTCGCACATCGAAATTGTCAGCCGGTTCACGCGCGCGTAGCGCCGGCCGAACACAAGCGCGTAGTGCTCAGGCGAGGGCGGCGGCGAGCTTTTCGAGCGCGTCTTCTTCGCTGACGTTCAGCGCGAACGACAACTCGGACACGAGCACCTGGCGAGCCTTCATCAGCATCGACTTCTCCCCCGCCGACAAGCCTTTGCTGACGTCGCGCAAGGCCAGGTTCCTGACCACTTCGGCGACCTGGTAGACGTCGCCGGACTTCAGCTTCTCTTGGTGGTTCTTGAAGCGCCGACTCCAGTTGGTGGGCTCTCGCACGTCCTTCTTGGCGAGCAGCTGAAAGAGGTCGTCAACGTCCTCGGCCGAGATCGGTCGGCGCATTCCCACATCGTCGACCCTGGAGATCGGGACCTTGATCACGAGGTCGCTGCTCGCTACTCGCAGCACGAACACTTCCGTCGTCGTACCGCTCATCGAGAGCTTTTCCTTCTTCTCGATCACTGCCGCGCCGTGGTGCGGATATACGACGCGATCGCCGACCTTGAAACCCATGACGCTCCGAACCAGTTGCCGAGAGGGGACTAATCATCCTACCAGATCAGACACCGTGTTCTCGACGCTGCGGATGGACGGATCCGCGCTGTGCGATCGCGAATTCACTCGCGACGTGAGCCGCGACTTCAGTTCGGGCGGTGTGCGCGTTCTGCTGCCATCCACGCGGTGACGACCGGCGCGAAATTCGCCGGGTTGTAGGCATCTTCTTCGTAGGACCATTGCATGTTCCCCGCGTAATGCAGCACCGTGATGTTCGCGGCTTGATGCACAGAACCGTCACCAGGATCACGAAAGCGGTTCTCGATCTGGCAGATCCACCAACCGCGCTCTTCGTCGCACACGCACCAGTCATGCGGGAACGATTGCATCTCGGAGTTCGGCCACTCGGCCATCGTCGTGCTGATCCACTCGAAGATCGCGGCGCGACCGTGCAGATCGCCGTAGTGGTGTTCTTTGTACTCCGCGTCTTCGGTGAAACAGTCGGCCCACGCGCGCCAGTCGCCGGAACTCGCAGCCTGTTTGGCCGCGGCCGCGTAGTTGTCGTGCGCTTGTTGTAGCTCTTCTCGACTCCACTGGCCCATGGTGTGCTCCCTTGTGTAGGTCGGCTGTGACAGGTGCGGCGGTTGCGAAACCGCGGTCAAGTATCAGGTGTGACAATGTCCCGCGGGTGACGGCGGCACGTCGAGCGCAGGGTTGCGATCGAAGAACCCGACTGGTTGCAGCAGAAAGCCCGTGTACTCCACCGGCATAACCGGCCAGTCCTCCGGGCGCGGAAAGTGCGTGACGCCGAAGCAGTACCACAACACCACGTCCTCGTCGACGAGATCGCGATCGGCGGCCGCCCACTTCGGCAGGCCGTCGCCACCGGCGTGTTGGTTGGGGTACTCCCCCGCGCCGCGCCGCTCGTTGGCTGCGTACTTGGTGACCCACAGGTTGTGACGAGCGAAGCCGGCGCGCCGTCCCACGGATGAATCGGGATGCGCCAGCATCGTCGGCGAGCTCATCGTTGGCACCAACTTGTATCCCACCGGCTGGCCGAGGCCGTTGTGCACCGCATCGTTCACGACGCGCCACGTGCGCGACGTTGCCGCATCGTTGTCGCGACGCGCGTGCGACTCGCGCTCCAACAGTGTGTGCTGCGCCGTAAAGGCGTTGCTCCACGGATTGTCCGGACCTTGTGGCATCACCTTGGCCTCCACCTCGTACACGCGGTTCGACGTGCCCTCCAGATCGAAGTCGAGACGGGTGCAGAACAAGTGCTGGTGATACGGAGCGAACACGCCCGGCGACACCTCAACGCCGAACGGACGGTCGGTACCCGGTGTCATCGAACCCACCGACAGAATGCCGGTGAGCTTGACCTCGAGTTGGATGTTGCCGTCGAGGTAGAGATACCAGAAGAAGCCGTATTCGTAGTTGCCGACCGTCGCAAAATGCGAGATGACCAGACGACGGCTGCGCCGCACCTCACTCGATCCGGTCATGAGATCAACGTGCTTCCACAGCACGCCGTAGTCCTCTTCGTGCATACAAATGGCGTTCGCGATGACCCACGGATGGCCGCGCTCGCTCGCGAGCGTTGCATCGAAGTAGTGGATCTCACCAAGACAGTCGCACCCGAGTTGCAGCGACTGCGTCATCCGTCCGAGACCCCATTCGCCGGCATCGAACGCGTTCTTCCATCCGTGCATCTCGCCGGGATCGCCGTACGGCACGACCATTTCGGTCACCGACGCCCGATGCATGACGGACCGGCCGTCGTACGCGATCTGGTGGAGTACGAGTCCTTCGTAGGGATCGAACGCGACGCGCAGCGACCATTTCTGCCAGTCGACCCGGTTGCCGTCGACCGAGAAGCTCGGACCGTCGGGTTGGGTGATCGCGATCGGCTTGAGGTCGGTGCGTAACGGCTCGTGGTCGGCGGCGAAGTAGCGCGCGTGCTGGGTCGGCAGCGCAACGACACCGTGGTCGATCACCTCGATCACCGTGTTGTTGCCCATGTCGAAGTGCACGACTAAGCCTTCGATCGGACGCGCGTAACCGTTGTCTTCTGGGTATTCGCGCACGAACGAGAT
>JBBREP010000129.1:0-8368 GCA_038202885.1 Acidimicrobiia bacterium
CCCGCCGGCGCACCCCCACCGGCGGCTGCGCCCCAACTAACCCCTTTTCTTTCCCCCCTGTTGGTTTGGTTGGGGGGAAATTCACCCCCCCCCACGACGCATCGGCGCGTGTGGGTTGTGCGTCGCGGCGTTCGTTAGAAGGCGAGGACGCCTCGGGCGAGCTTGCCCGCGTGCATGTCGTCGCACACGGTGTGGAACTGGTCGTGCGGGTAGACCGCGCTCACGAGCTCGTCGAGCAGCACTTTGCCCTGCTGGTAGAGGCCGGCGATCATCGGAAAGTCGTGGTGTGGCCGTGCGGTGCCGTAGCGGCAACCGATCAGACCGCGGTCGATGTAGATGAACGACTCGAAGATCGGTGTCTCCAGCATCGCTGATTGCGGCGGGACACCGACGGCGACGGCGGTGCCGCCCCAATCGAGCGACCCAAGCGCGTCGTGTAGCACCTTCGGGACGCCGCTGCACTCGAACGCCCAGTCGACCCCACCCGGCTTGTAGATGCCCTTGCCGCCGGGGAGCAGGTCGCGGATCGCGTCGCTCACGGAGTCGACCTTGGTGGCATCGATCCAGTCGGTAGCACCGAACTGCATCGCGAGGTCCTGCTTCGAGGCGAGCGCGTCGACGGCGATGATGCGCGACGCGCCCGACAGGCGCAGCGCCTGGATCGCGTTGAGGCCGACGCCGCCGACGCCGAACACCGCGGCTGTTTCGCCCGGCTGCACCTTGGCCCGGTTCAGCACCGCGCCCATACCGGTGATCACGCCGCAGCCGATGAGGCACGCCGATGTCAGGGGAACATCGTCGGGGATCTTCACCGCTTGCACGGCATCGATCACGGTCAGCTCGGCGAAGCACGACACCGCCGCGAAGTTGAACGTGGGCTTGCCCTGGTAGGTGAACGGCTGGGTCCAGTTGCCGATCGAGGACCGACAGCGCGTCGGCAAGCCCCTGGCGCACGCGGAACACCGCCCGCACGAAGCGAGCGTCGACAACACCACATGGTCGCCGGCTTTCACCGTCTTGACCGCGCTGCCGACCTCTTCGACGATGCCCGCACCTTCGTGGCCCATCGCGCAGGGCGATGGGAACGGGATGGTGCCATCCAGCACCGACAGGTCGCTGTGGCAGACGCCCGCGTTGACCATGCGGACGCTCACCTCGTGGGGCGCGGGGGCGCGCACCTCGAGCTCGTTGGTGATCTCGGCGACGCCGTCGCCCACGAACACGATCCCGCGCATGTTGTTCCTCTCGGTCGGCGGGCAGCGACGCTACCCGGCGACGAGAACACGTTCTATTCGTGGCCGTCGGGCGGCGACGCGGGGGTTTCGTGGAACCGGCGCCACGAGTCGAGTCGGAAGGGGAGCGTGCCGACGCCAACCGACCGCTCGGGCCAGTTCGCGGGCTCTTGCGCGAATGGCTGCTCGGCGGTGCGCACGCCGTACACGAGCTCATGGCGCCGACCGACGAACAAGAACGCGCCGTCGGGCGCGCCGTCGGTGGCGCGGCGTTCGTAGCGGTCGGTATAGACGATCATCTGTTCGGCGAACCCGTCGGGTTCCGCGATGTAGCCGCGGCAGTAGACGACGCCGCTCGCATGGTCGGCGTCGTGGACGTCGACGAGATGATTGCCGACGAACAGCGTGGTGGGTCCGATGCCGCGCAATGATGCCGCGAACGAGTCACGCAGAGCTTCGCGGCCGGTCACGCCCGGCGCGACCCGCACGTCGTCGACGAAGAGATCGGCGAGCCCTTCGAGGTCGCGAGAGTCGAGCAACCACGCGTAGCGGTACGCGAGCTGCTGGATCTCGTCCCTAATCAGAACCAGCTCGAGCCGAGACGGGCCTGGGGCCATCCCCGCACCGTAATGTGGCGGCGTGAGCGAGCGCACGATTGATCTGCTGGCCGGTGACTTCTACGTGAACGACCCCTACTCCACGTACGCGTGGATGCGCGAGCACGCGCCCGTGTATTGGGACGCCACGAACGAGCTCTGGGGGATCACGCGGTACGACCACATCGTCGAGATCGAGAAGCGCAGCGATGTGTTCTCGAACGCCGACCCGGTACACGGTTACCGGCCGAAGATGGGTGCCGATCCGTCGATCATCGGGCTCGACGATCCCCTGCACGCGGCGCGGCGCAAGCTGGTCGCGCGCCGTTTCACGCCGCGTGCGGTGAGCAACTGGGAAGATCACGTGCGAGAGGTCGTCGTCGATCTCATCGACACCGCGCTCGCCTCCGGGTCGGCCGAGGTGATCGGCGAGTTGGCCGCGCCGTTGCCTGCGATGATGATCGGTCTCCTGCTTGGCTTTCCCGACGAGATGTGGCCGAAGCTCAAGGAATGGTCCGAGACCACGATCCAACTTGGTGGCGGTCCGAAGTACCACGACGAGGCCGGGATCGTCTCCGCGATGGAGTTCGCGGTCGCGTGTAACGATCTCTACGAGGCCAAGCGGGCGTGCCCGGCCGACGATGTGGTGTCGTTGTGGAGCGGGCTGAGTGAGGTCGGGGGCCAGCCGTTCGGCGTCAGCGAAGTGATTTCCGACTGCCTGCTGCTGCTCGACGGAGGTGCCGAGACCACACGCACGGTCATCGCGCGCATGCTCGTGGAGTTGACGCGGTATCCGGAGAAGGTGGCTGCGCTGCGCGCTGGGACCGATGCCGAGCTGACGGTTGCCGTCGAGGAGATGATCCGCTACGTCACGCCGATCCACAACATGTGCCGTGCGGCCACGGTCGACTATGAACTCGGTGGTCAGACGATCCGGGCCGGTCAACAGGTGCTGCTGATGTATTCGTCAGCGAACCGCGATCCGGCGCATTTCGACGATCCGGAGGCCCTCGATCTCGAGCGGCGCCCGAATCATCACCTCGCATTCGGGTTCGGCACACACTTCTGTCTCGGTGCGTCGCTGGCGCGCCTCGAGATCAAGGTGTTCTTCGAGGAGCTGTTGCGGCGGGTCGCGCAGTGGTCACTCGTCGAAGGCTCTGTCGTCGAGATGCCCAACGCCTTCGTCTACGGCCTCCGCGAAGCCCGCATCACCTTCTAACGCAACCCGTAGATGCGTCGTTTGACATGCGTATAGCGACGTCAAACGACGCATCGGGCTGTCAGGCGGCCCGTTCGATGGTGCGGAGGACGGCGAGGAGTTCGGGGCAGCCGCGCTGGATTTCTTCGTCGCCGACATTGATGAGCTCGATGCCATGGATGCGGCGGATACGCAACGCTCTCGCGATGTCGTACTGGTGCTGTTGTGCCCCGCCGTGGGTCGAGAATGGGTTGACCTCCACGGCGCGATGAAAGTCGGGGAGATAGAAGTCGAGTCGGACCGTCCAACCCGGGCCGAGCACGAGTTCGTACTGCGGGATGATGCGGTGTCCGGCTTCAAGGAGCGCCTGGCCGACACGCACCTCGGGCGGGCTTTCCGTGCCGGCGAGCACCGGTTGAAAACGATTGAGCGCGACGCGGAACGCCTTGGAGCCGATCCGAACGTCGGGGGCCAGACGGGCACACGTGCGTTCGAGCTGGCCGAGATCGGTGAGGTTGCGGCGCACAGCGTCTTGGATCGCAAGCGTCAGTGTCGCTGATTCGAGGTGGCCCATCGCGACCGACGTACCAAGGTCGACCAGTGTGCGAGCGACGCGCGTCCGCAACACGCCGTCGATCTCGACGACGTCGCGTTCCGCGAGATGCGACGACTCGTGAATCGCGAGTTCGAAGCCGGCCAGTTTGGTGCCGCGTAACCGTCGCCAACGAGGACTTGTCACCTCGACGAGCGCCTCGCCCCCAGGCAAGCGGCTTAGCTTCGCGGCAGCGCGATGCGAAGCCACGGACACTCGAAACCCAACGGTCGCGGCATACAACGCCCCGCGATAGTCCGGTGGGCACCCGCCGATTCCGTATACGCCCTTGCGGATTACGACGAGTCGTCCCGCCCGGACGAGCCGGTCGACCGACGACGGGTTGAGCCCGAGCTCGCCTCGGAGCTGGCATCGAGTCACGATTTGGTGCTGGCGTGCGGCCAACTCGGCGAGTGCCTTTTCACGATCGGATCGCATCGCCACATCGAAGCCGAAGCCTCGGACAGCGACCCCGATGCGTCGTTTGACATGCCTATAGCGACGTCAAACGACGCATCAGGCAATCAGGGGGTGTCGATTGTTGGGGCGTAACGGGTTGGGTCGAGCAGGGTGGGGGTTGGGGTCGTTGGGGTGGGGGTTGGGGTCGTCGGGGTGCTGGACATGTATTGGTCTTGGTTGGTGGCGATGAAGCCTGCGGCGAGCATGGCCGCGTGGGCTGGGTGCGGTACCGGAACCGTTGCGGCGAGCACCGTTGCGCCGATCTCGATCGCATGGCGCACCACTGCGCCGGCGCCGGCTACTGCGTCGGCCGCGTCGCGCACGGCGAACGGACCGACCCGGGTGCCGTCGGGGAGCCACGGCACCCACCATTGGGGATGGACCACCGCGCCGTAGCCGATCGTGTCGCGACCGCGCACCAACGCCAACAGCGTTGCGCCGAGCGTGTCGCGAGCATGGACCAGATCGACCCGCCGATCGCGACCCGTGACCTCGAGGTCGATCGCACACGCGACGTCGAGCGATGTCGGTATGGCGACGACACCGTAGTTCGCCAGACGATCGAGCGACAGCGATTCCACTGGCGCGCGCACGTACGCCAGCTCGAATCCGCCAGACATCCCGAACTCGCGGTACAGGCGCCGAGCGGCCGCGCTCGACGATGCGAACGTGAATCGGGCCGCTGGCGCGTCGTCGAGCAATACGTGCAGTAACGCACGACCGATCCCGAGCGAGTGGTGCACCGGTCGGACGAACAGATCGGCGAGATACGTGACCGACGACCGGGTCAAGGTGGCGCCGAAACCGACCACGACCGCGTCGAGCTCGGCCACGATCAGCCGCCCGGTCTCGAGCTCGTGGCGATGCAAGGGCAGGACGGTCCCGGGTGCGGGGCGCGCATACGCCGCGTTGTCACTCGAGTCGCCGTCGGTCGAGCGCCACACCTCGTAACACAGGGCGAGATCGGCCGCTGTGGCCGAACGGATGGTGAGGCTCATCGACGTGCGAAACTATGGCGATGGCCGCAACGAACCGCGACGCATGGCGCAAGGGCTACGCCGCCAACGTCGACTCCGGGGCCGATCCCGTCACCACCATGGGCGGGATCCCGCTCGAGCCGGTGTACGGCCCCGACAACGGTGAGTTCCCCGGGGTGGCGCCGTACACCCGTGGCCCGTACGCCTCGATGTATCGCACCAAACCGTGGACGATGCGCATGTTCGCCGGCTTCGGCACAGCGATCGACACGAACCAGCGCTTCCTCGAACTCATCCAGGCCGGCGGCCACGGTCTGTCGACGGCGTTCGACATGCCGACGCTGATGGGCCTCGACTCCGATGACCCCCGGTCGCTCGGCGAGGTCGGCCGGTGCGGCGTCGCGATCGACACCATCAACGACGTCGAAGACCTCTACCGCGATATCGACCTCGGCCGGACGACAACGTCGATGACGATCAACGCGCCCGCCGCGGTGCTGCTCGCGATGTTCGTGGCCAACGCGGAGGCGAGCGGCGTGCCGCGAGCGAGCCTCGGCGGCACGCTCCAGAACGACATCCTGAAGGAGTACCAAGCGCAGAAGGAGTTCGTGTTCCCGCCGCGCGAATCCATGCGGCTCGTACGCGACACGATCACGTTCTGCGCCGCGGAGATGCCACGCTGGAACACGGTGTCGATCTCCGGCTATCACATCCGCGAGGCTGGATCGACCGCGCTCCAGGAGTTGGCGTTCACTCTCGCCAACGGGTTCGCATACGTCGAACTGGCACGGGCCGCCGGACTCGGCGTCGACGAGTTTGCGCCCCGCCTTTCGTTCTTCTTCAATGCGCACATCGATTTCTTCGAAGAGATCGCCAAGTACCGCGCCGCTCGGCGCATTTGGTCGCGGTGGATGCGTGGACGCTACGGAGCTACCGACGAACGCAGCTGCGCGCTGCGCTTCCACACCCAGACGGCCGGCGTGTCGCTCACTGCCGAACAGCCCGAGGTCAACATCGTGCGCACCGCAATCGAAGCCTTAGCTGGCGTGCTCGGCGGCACCCAGAGCCTGCACACCAACTCGATGGATGAGGCGCTCGCGCTGCCCACGGCCAAGGCCGCCCGGATTGCGCTACGCACCCAACAAGTGCTTGCCCACGAGACCGGTGTCGCCGCCGTGGCCGACCCGCTGGGAGGCTCGTACTTCGTCGAGGCGCTCACCGACGAGATGGAACACCGAGCCGACGAGATCTTCGCCTACATCGACGAACTCGGTGGCGGTTCGATGCTCGACGGCGTCATCATCGGGATCGAAGAGGGATGGTTCCAAGGCGAAATCGCCGACGCCGCGTACGACTTCGAAAAGAGTGTCAATCGCGGCGACCGCGTCATCGTGGGCGTCAACGGCTTCACCGAGGGCAACGATGACGCCGAGATTCCGTTGCTCCGCATCACCGGCGACGACGAACGGCGCCAGCGTGAACGACTCGCGGCAGTGCGCCAGGCCCGCGACGACGAGGCGGTACGCCGCGAGCTTGCCTCGCTGACGACCGTCGCACGCGACCAAGATCGCAACGTCATGCCCGCACTCATCGACGCCGTGCGCGCTCGCGCCACCGTCGGCGAGATCATGTCAACCCTCGCGGCGGTGCTCGGCCGCTACGTCGAGCACCCGCGCATCTGATGGCTCGCGTTCTTGTTGCCAAAGTCGGCCTCGACGGCCACGACCGTGGGGTCAAGGTGGTGGCGCGCATCCTGCGCGACGCCGGTTTCGAAGTCATCTATCTCGGCTTGTTCAACACGCCCGAAGGCGTCGCGGCCGCGGCGCGCGATGAAGACGTCGATCTCGTCGGCCTGTCGTTGCTCTCCGGCGCCCACCTCACGCTCGCGCCCGCCGTGGTCGCCGCGCTGCGCGCCATCAACCTCGACACACCGGTTGTCGTCGGCGGCATCGTGCCCGACGCCGACCGGGCCGATCTCAGCGCCGCCGGCATTGCTGCGGTGCTCACCCCCGGAGCGTCGGCCGACGAGATCGTCGCGACCGTCCGGGGTGTCCTCGCGGCGTAGGCTCATCGATCCCATGGCTTCGGTACGCGTCCGTTTCTCGCCGTCACCGACCGGATTGCTCCACGTGGGCAGCGCCCGCACGGCGCTGTTCAATTTCCTCTACGCACGCCACACGGGCGGCGCATTCTTGTTGCGCATCGAAGACACCGACGTCGCGCGCTCGACCCAAGCCGCGATCGACCAGGCGCTCGACGTGCTGACGTGGCTCGGGTTGGCGTTCGACGGCGAACCCGTGCTGCAGTCGAGCAACATCGAGCGTCACCGCGACGCGGCCAGCCAACTCGTCGCTGCCGGCCACGCCTACGAGTGCTACTGCACCAAAGACGAGCTTGACGCGCGCAACGCCGAAGCGACGGCCGGCGGACGCCCGCCCGGCTACGACGGCAAGTGCCGCGACCTCGACGAAGCCACGAGGGCCGCGCGCCGCGACGAAGGCCGCAGCGCTGCGATCCGCTTCCGGACACCCCTCGACGGCGAAAGCCGTTTTGTCGATGTCGTGCGCGGGCCGGTCGTGGTTCCGTGGGCGACCATCTCCGATTTCGTGATCATGCGCGCGGGCGGCGCGCCCGTCTTCTACCTGGCCAACGCTGTCGACGACATCGATATGGCGATCACGCACGTGATCCGGGGCGAAGACCTACTCGATTCGACGCATCGCGTGCTTGCGATCCGCCGTGCGCTCGGCCCATACGACGACCCGGCGTACGTGCATTGCCCGCTCATCATCGGGCCGGGTGGGCACAAGCTCAGCAAGCGCCACGGCGCAGTCTCGGTCGAGGACTACCGCGGCGCGGGCTACTTGCCGGCGACACTCGTGAACTATCTCGCCCTGCTCGGCTGGTCGCCAGGCGACGACCGCCAAGTGATGACGATCGATGAGCTCGTCGGCGCGTTCGACATCGTCGATGTGAACCACGCCGGGGCGGCGTTCGACGCCCAAAAACTCGAGTGGATGAACGGCGAGCACATCCGCGCCCTCAGGCTCGACGCACTCATCGCGGCCGTCGAGCCCTTTGCCCGCGCTCGATACGGCGCTGCGATCGACGCCACGCCGAACGCCGACGCCACACTCGCCACGGCAATCGCGCTCGCCCAACAACGCGCGACCACGCTCGTGCAGATTGCCGAGCAGTGCCGGTTCTTGTTCACGAGCGACGCCGATTTCGAGATCGCACCCGAATCCTGGGAACGGCTCGTGGGCACGGCGCAGGTTGGCGGGTTACTCGACGCCGTCATCGACCATTGCAAG
>JBBREP010000130.1:0-8236 GCA_038202885.1 Acidimicrobiia bacterium
GGCTGCGCGACATCTTCAAGCGTCGACGCTGAGCAACTTCAAGCGCACACCGATGTCGTCGATCCGTAGATCGGCGCTCTCGCTGTCGACCTGGGCGTCGGCGACCGTGAGTTGGGCGGCCAGAACCTCGGCCGCGATGTAGCTGCTGTGTGTGCGCGCCGCCGCTGCGACCGCGCCGCTCGACGTGATCTCGCACGTGATGCGATCGGCGATAGCGAATCCTTGGCGCTTGCGTGCGTCGTTGACGGCGCGCACGAGTTCGCGCGCGATGCCTTCGGCGCGCAGCGTCTCGTCGATCCGTAGATCGAGTGCGACGGCGAGCGCACCGTCTTGCACAAGCGAAAGTTCGGTGTGCTTTTCGGCGCGCACTTCGAGGTCGTCCGGACCGAGATCGATGCTCGTGCCCTCGATCTCGATGGTTAGCGAGCCGAGTGCGCCCATCGCCCGTTGCACCTCGGCGCCGTCGAGTTGGGCGAGCGCAGTCTTGAGTGCCGGCAGCAACTTGCCGACTCGGGGCCCCAAGGCTCGGAAATTCGGCACGACGTGAAAGGTGAGCAGGCCGTCAAGGGAATCGACGGTCTCGAGCCGCTTGACGTTGAGCTCCTGCTCGACCTCGCGTGCCACCTCGGCGCGCAGCGCGGCCCCGGCTGGCATCGAGACGATCGCTCGGGACAGGGGCTGGCGAACGCCGAGCTTGGCGTCGGCGCGTGCGCTGCGTCCGAGCGACGTGATCGCGCGGGCCAACGCCATCTCAGCCTCGAGCGCGCCATCGATCTGTGCGGGGTCGGACACGGGCCAGTCGGACAGATGCACTGAATCGATGAACGTGTCGGGCTCGCCGACGAGGCGTGGTGTGAGGTTACGGTGCATTGCATCGGCGACGAACGGACAAAACGGAGCGAGCATCGTCGCGATGGTGTCGAGGCACGCAAAGAGCGTGGCGTGCGCGGCAGTCTCGGCCGACTTCCAGAACCGGGGACGGCTGCGGCGGACATACCAATTCGACAGGTCGTCGACCAACGTGGCCAGTGCCTGGGTCCCGGCGAGCGCGTCGAAACCCTCGAGGGCCTCGGTCACTGTCGCGATCGTCGCGTGCAACCGGGACATGATCCAGCGATCGAGCACGTGCGTCGGAGCCGAACGACTCGCGGCAGGGTTCCAGCCGTCGAGGTTCGCGTACGTGACGAAAAACGACTGTGTGCTCCACAACGTGCGGAGGAACTTTGTGGATTCATCGATGGCGTCGACGAAGACGCGCTTGGCGGTCCAGGGCGAACCCGACGAGAACATGTACCAGCGCAGCGCCTCGGCACCGCGCGTCGAGAGCACCGACCACGGGTCGATGACATTGCCGCGCGACTTCGACATCTTCTGGCCGTCTTGGTCGACGATGTGCGCGAGGCACACGACGTTGCGGTAGGGCGCTCGGCCGAACACGAGCGTGTTCACCGCGAGCAGCGAGTAGAACCAGCCGCGCGTCTGGTCAATTGCTTCACACACGAAGTCGGCGGGGAATCGGGTGTCGAACTCGTCGGTGCCATCGAACGGATAGTGGAGTTGGCCCGCCGGCATCGACCCGGAGTCGAACCACGCGTCGAGGACCGATTCGACGCGATGCGAGCGCTCACCGCATGCCGTGCACGTGATGACGACATCGTCGACGTACGGGCGGTGCAGATCGAGACCAGTGAGGTCGCGGCCCGCAAGCGCAGCGAGCTCACCGATCGATCCGACGCAATCATCGTGCCCACAGGAGCGGCAGCGCCACACGGGGATCGGTGAGCCCCAGAAGCGGTCACGCGACAGCGCCCAGTCGATGTTGCCCTCGAGCCAGTGTCCGAAGCGGCCGTGCTTGATGTGTTCTGGGTACCAGTTGACCGTCTCGTTCTCCCGGAGCAGGTCGTCGCGATGGGCCGACGTGCGCGCGAACCAGGTGGGCTTGGCCCAGTAGATCAACGGCGTGTCGCAACGCCAGCAATGCGGGTAGCTGTGTGTGTAGTCGACGACGCGCACCGCGCGGCCTTCGGCTTGAAGCTGTGCGATCAGCGCAGCGTCGGCGTGCTTCACGAACTCGCCGCGGTACGGCAGTGGGAGCGCGTCGGTGAACCGGGCGTTCTCGTTCACGGGATTCAGTACACCCAAGCCTTCGGCCTCGCACACCTCCCGGTCGATTTCGCCGAAGGCTGGCGCGAGGTGCACGATGCCCGAGCCGTCGTCGTCGGTGACGAACTCGGCCGCGACGATCCGGCTCGCGTCCTCGTCGATCGCCACGAAGTCGAAGGGTCGCTCGTACTGGAGTCCCACCAGCGCTGCTACGGCGATCGGACCGACGATCTCGGCGTCGGCGCCGAGCACGTCGGTGACCCTGCTCGCCGCGAGCACCAGATCACGACCGCCGTGCTGGTCGCGTACGCGCACGTAGTCGAGGTGCGGGCCGACCGCTGCCGCGACGTTTGCCGGCAGTGTCCATGGCGTCGTCGTCCACACCACCAGGTCGAAGTCATGGTCGCGCACAGGGAAGCGCACGTAGATCGACGGCTCGGTGACGTCGCGATACGCACCGGGTTGGCCGAGTTCGTGACTCGACAACGCCGTACCGCACCGGCCGCAGTAGGGCACGACCTTGAAGCCCTCGTAGATGTCGCCGTGTTCCCACATCTGGTGGAACAACCACCACACCGTCTCGACGAAATCGTTCGACAGCGTCCAGTACGCATCCTTGGTGTCGAGCCACATCCCGATTCGTTCGGTGAGCGACTGCCAGTCTTCGACGTAACGCTGGACCGATGCCCGACAACGGGCGTTGAACGCCTCGATGCCGTACTCGAGGATCTGGGGCTTGCCGTTGAAGCCCAGCTCCTTTTCGACCTGCACCTCGACGGGCAGCCCGTGGCAGTCCCAGCCGCCCTTGCGCAGCACGCGCTTTCCGCGCATCGTGTGAAAGCGGGGGTAGATGTCCTTGAAGACCCGGGCCCACACGTGGTGGATACCGGGTTGGCCGTTGGCGGTTGGCGGGCCTTCGTAGAACACCCAATCGGGGGCGCCCTCGCGGCGGCGCAGGCTCTCGCCGAGTACGTCGTCGCGGCGCCACCGTGCCAACACCTCGGTCTCCATCGCAACGAGGTCGAGATCGGGTGCGACGGCGTCGAACATGGCCGCGAAGTTAGTGGTGGGGTCGGGGCCCGCCCGATGAGATGTCGCGCCGGTGGCCGCGGATTGTGGCGCAACTCCGTTTGGTACCGTCGCTGCGGTGCGTGTGCCTCGTGTGATTCGGACCCGAGGCACCGCGGCCCTCGTGGCCTGCGCGAGCCTCACGGCCGCTGTTGCGATGCCGTTTCCTGCATCGCCGGGTCGAGCAACGCCATCGGTTGCGCCCGCGGCCACGAGAAGTGACGGCACGGTCTATTCGTACGGAGCCGCAGGATTCCGCGGCTCGCCGGGTTCGGTGCCGCCCGCGCCGCTCGTGGCCATCACCGGCAAGCGCGATGGCTCGGGGTATTGGATTGCCCGCGTCGACGGCGGCGTCTACCACTACGGATCCGCGCTTTGGTATGGCGCTCCGAACACGATTTCAGGCGGTGTGCGTAGCCCCGTCGTTGCGATCACCGCGCACCCCAGCGGTCATGGGTATTGGGTCGTGACGCGCGCCGGCACGGTATACGCCTACGGCAGTTCGGCCTATCGAGGCCACCCCGGACCGGTCGACGATGTCGTGGCGATCGCGGCCACGCCCACAGGCAACGGCTACTGGCTGGCCGCGGCAGACGGCGGAGTGTTCAGCTTCGGCGACGCCACGTTCTACGGCTCGGCCTTTGGCCACCCCTACCACGGCGGGATCACCGGTATCGCGGCGACGCCGTCGGGGAAGGGATATTGGCTCGTCGCGGCGGACGGAACCGTCTTCGGCTTCGGTGACGCCGACGTGCCTGGAAGCGCATGGGGCGCGGCCCACCATCCGATCGTGGGCATCGCCCCGACCGTGACGGGCGCTGGGTACTGGCTGGTCGACACGGCCGGCGGCCTCTATCGCTACGGCGACGCGGCAACCACGCCGGCGCCCCAACTTCCTGACCCGCACGTGAGCGCCGCGGGCCGCACCACACCACGCCCGCCGTCGGTTGATGCCGCCACGGTGGTGCACTCGCCGTCGGTTGCCGTCGACCGCCACGTCACCGGTATCGCGAGCGCGGCCGGGCTGCACAGCATCTGGCTCCTCGCCGATCAATACGCCGGCAGCGTTGTGCTCAGCTCGAACGGCGCCACCGGCAACGTCGTGCGTGCACTGCAGTCCTTGCTGCTGGCGCGCGGGTTCTGGCTCCGCCCGACTGGCGTCTTCGACAACGAGACCCAGCAAGCGGTCTGGGCCTTCCAGAAGTATTGGGGTCTGTCGCGCAGTGGGTACGTGACGATGCTCGACTACCGCGCGCTCATATCGTCGCCCCACGTGGTCGCTCGCAGCACGTCGGGAACGCTCGTCGAGGTCGACAAGCCCCGTCAGGTGGTCTTCCTCGTGCACAATGGCGGGGCCGTGTGGGCATTCAATAGCTCGACCGGGAGCGAAAAGCCGTACACCGAAGGTGGCCAGGTATCGATCGCGCACACCCCCGAAGGTCTGTTCCACATCATCCGTCAGGTCGACGGTCTCGACATCGGTCCACTGGGCGCGTTGTGGCGACCGAAGTACTTCACGAACACCGGCGTCGCCCTCCATGGCAACACCTCGGTGCCGCCGTACCCGGCGTCACACGGCTGCGCGCGCGTGTCGAATGCTGCGATCGACTACCTGTGGGCGACGAACTCGTTGCCGATTGGCCTACCGGTGTGGGTGTACTGAAGCCTTGACGACGGGAATGCGCCGCCGCGAGAACCGGTTGGGTGCGCGAGCCGGGAGTACACTCCCGCGCTCCATTCGGCCGACTCGGCCGTGTGAACGCTCCGGGGAGTCGTATGCCCACCAGGTCCACCAGCAAGCCGACGGCTGCCCGTAAGCCCGTCAAGGCGGCGACCGCGACGGCCAAGGCGGCCGCACCAGCCGCGTCGAAATCGACGAAGCGCCCGCTCGCAACGACGTCCGCGGTGGCCGGCAAGGCCGCCAAAGCGGTTGCCGTCAAGAAGGCTCCGGGCCGGGCGTCTGCGGCCAAAGCTGCGCCGGTGAAGGTCGCTCCGAAGGCGGCGAACGCGAAGGCCAGCACCAAAAAAGCCACTACCAAGAGCGCGGCTGCGGCGTCGTCGAAGACCGCCCGGCCGACGGCGTCCAAGGCGCCCGCACGAACAGCAGGCAAGGCGGCGCCAGCCAAGGTTGCGGCCAAGAAGCCCCCCGTCAAAGCAGTGGTGGCCAAGAAAGGTCCCGTGAAAGCAGCACCGGCCAAAGCAACACCGGCCAAGGCAACACCGGCCAAGGCAACACCGGCCAAGGCAGCCAAGAAGCCCGCGGCGAAAGCAGTGGCCACGAAACCAGCTCCGGTCAAGGCCGCGGCCAAGGTCGCGGTGCCGAAGAAGCCGCCGGTACAGACGAGGTCAGCCCCGGTTCGTTTCTTGGAACCCATGGGTGGTTCGAAGGGTCGCCACGGCACGTCGCTCGCCGAGAGCACGGTCGACAAGCTGAGGGCCCAACTCATCGAGGAGCGCGACCAGCATCGGGCCCAGGCCGACCAGTTGGATGCCGAAGCCGAGGAGTTGGCCGTCGAGCGCGAGCCGGGCGACACGCAGTTCGACGAGGAAAGCGGCGAGGGCGACACGCTGTCGATCGAGCGAGAGCGCGATCTGGCCTTGTCGGCCACGGCGCGCCAGACCGTCGAGGACATCGAAAAGGCGCTGTCGCGGATGGCCGAAGATCGTTACGGGTATTGCGAGATGTGCGGTGACCGCATCCCGATCGCACGCCTCGAGGCCATCCCGTGGGCCGACCTCTGCGTGAAGTGCAAGTCGAGTGGTGAGCGTCGGCGTTGACGCAGTGACACCGACGCGGATGCGACCCGTCGCGTCCGCTGTGGTGGTGCTCGTCGCGGTCGATCAGCTCACCAAGGTGTGGGCGGTGCGCTCGCTCGCCGATGGTCCGATCCATGTGATTGGTTCGTCGATCGGGTTCGAGTTGACGCGCAATTCCGGTGGCGCGTTCAGTCGCTTCCGCGGGTACGCGCCGGTGTTGGCGGTTGGGGCCATACTCGTCACCGCGTTTCTCGTGCGGACGGTCCGGCGCGCGCACGATCGGGCGACGGTCGTCGGGCTGGTGCTGATTTTGAGCGGCGCGCTCGGCAACCTGTGCGACCGCATCGCTCGGTCGCACCACCACGGATTTCTCGGCGGTGAGGTGGTCGACTTCGTCAAGTTGGGGCCGTGGCCGTTGTTCAACGTGGCCGACAGCTGTCTCACGATCGGTGCGATCGTGCTCGCCGTGCGCACGCTGCGTTCGTCCCCTGCGCCGGCCAATGCCGACTGAACCGTTCGTTGTCCCAGCATCGCTCGAAGGCGAGCGTGTCGATCGCGCCGTCGCGCTCGAAACCGGATGGAGTCGCGCTGAGGTGCAGACCCTGATTGACGACGGGACCGTGCGTGTCGACGGCAGGACGGTCTCGAAGAGTCGACGCCTCGTCGAAGGCGAGGTCGTCGAAGTGCTCGCGAGCCCGGCTGGTCCGGACGCGCTCGTCGCCGAGGCGGTCGACCTCGACATTCTGCACGCCGATGCCGACGTCATCGTCGTGGCCAAGCCACCAGGGCTGGTGGTGCATCCAGGCGCGGGCAACGTTCACGGCACGCTCGTCCACGGCCTGCTGGCCCGCTACCCCGAGATCGCGGGTGTCGGTCAACCCGAACGGCCCGGCATCGTGCACCGCCTCGACCGTGACACCAGCGGCGTGTTGCTGGTCGCGCGATCCGAACGCGCCTACACGTCGCTGGTCGAACAACTCACGGAACGCTCCGTCGAACGTCGCTACGACGCGTTGTGTTGGGGGACACCGTCACCGGTGAGCGGCGTGATCGACGCACCGATCGGGCGGTCGCAGACGCGGCGAACGCGTATGGCCGTGAGTATCGACGGCCGCCATGCCCGTACGCAGTATGCCGTGCTCGCCACGTGGGTGCGTCCGGGTGTGGCCCGCCTCGTGTGCACGCTCGAGACCGGTCGCACACACCAGATCCGCGTGCACCTCGCGGCGATCGGGCACCCGATCGTGGGCGACGGCACCTACGGCGGGATTCGCCAGTCGTTGGCGGTCGGTCGTCCGTTCTTGCACGCTCGCATGGTGGCGTTCACCCATCCGGGCACAGGGGAGCGCCTGCGGTTCGAGATGCCGCTGCCCGACGACCTCGTCGCCGTTGTCGAAGGTCTCGGCCCAAGCGACACCTAGCACGAGCGCCCGGCCAGTCGCGCCCGCCGTCGACCCCTCGGTGGTACTGGGTTCGGTACACGGGTGCAACAAACCCAGTACCACCGACGGCTGTGCAGGCGGCGACTGGAGCAGCCCGAAGCGAGAGGAGCGAAGCGGAGGCCCGCCCGCGAAGCCCCTCGGCCGGGAGCGAGAGCGACCAGTTGTGACGAGCCCGCCGCGCCGGACGAAGTAGGCGCAATAGTTACGAGTGGCCGATCACTGTGCGGTCGACGAGGTCGGCGAGGGTGTAGCGGCCGAGGACGGTACGGGTCTCGTCGTCGAGTTCGACCCATACTTCTTGGAGCACGCAGTGACCTTCGCAGTGATCATGCTGATCGACGAGCATCGGCGCGGGGCCTTCGACGGCGGCGACGATGTCAGCGAGCGTGATGTCGAGTGGCGGGCGGGCCAGCACGTAGCCGCCGCCGACGCCGCGCTTGGAGCGCACGAGCCCGGCGCCCTTGACGGCGAGAAGGATCTGTTCGAGGTAGGGCTGGGGCAACCCGGTGCGTTCGGCGATCTCTTTGACCGAGGTGGGACGTTCCTCGCCGTGCAGTGCGAGCGACAGGAGGGCGCGTGCGGCGTAGTCGCCGCGCGTGGAGACCTTCATGACGCACCGTGCCGGGCTGGTCTCACCGTTGGATTCCGTCCATCGGTGCAATCGTAGACATCCCATTACGCTGGGTAGCAGAGATGTCGGTCGATGTGACACCCACGCTGGCCGCCTACGGCACAGCATCGCTGACCGAAGTGGTCCCGGCGCTCACGGGCGCAACGGCGCTCGCGTCGTCGGACTCGGATCGCGACTGGCTTCCCGCCGCCGCGCGCGAGGCACCGTCGGTGCTGCTGTTGGTCGTCGACGGACT
>JBBREP010000131.1:0-8095 GCA_038202885.1 Acidimicrobiia bacterium
AGTCCCTCGGGCGTCTCTGACGGCAAGTCTTTGGCGCTGTGCATAGTGATGTCGGCGTGCCCGTCGAGCACGGCTTGTTGCACCTCCTTGACGAATACGCCCGTGCCGCCCAGCGCGTGGATGGGCACGTCGGGGGCAACGTCGCCCGTCGTCGACACGATCACGAGTTCGGTGTCGATGCCGTGCGCGCCGTACAGCAAGGTGGCGATGTGTTGTGCCTGCCAACGTGCCAACCTGCTCCCGCGCGTCGCGATGCGCAACCCGACCACGAGTGTCAGTTCCTGGCTAGCGATCGAGCGTGGCGTCGAGATCGAAGAGCGTGGTCATGGCGTCGGCAAGAAGATCGCCACGGTCAGTGCCCGCGGCTTGTTTGACCTGCACCGTCGGCTCGTGGAGCAGCTTGTTCATCAGCCCGCGCGTGATTGTTTCGACGAGCACGAGGGTCTCCTCGTCGAGTGCGGCGAGGCGCGATTGGTGGCGCTCGAGTTCGGCCGAACGGATGTCGTTGCCGCGTTGACGGAGCGCGGTCACGAGCGGCGCAACCATGCGTTCCGCGCGATCGTCTCGGTAGCGGTCGACTTCGGCTGCGAGGATCTCGCGCGCCTTGGCGATCTCGGCGCGCCGACGCTCGGTCGAACGCTGCGCGTAACCCTTGAGATCGTCGAGGTCGAGCAAGGTCACGCCCGGCACTTCGCCGACACCTGCATCGACATCGCGCGGCATACCGACGTCCACTACGAGAAGTCGACGGTCGCCGCGCTGCGCCATGATCTTTTCGACGGTGTCGCGGTCGAGAACGATTTCGGTAGCTCCCGTCGACGCGAGCACGACATCGGCGTGCGCGAGCTCATCGGCGATCTGCGACAGCGCGCCCACCCGGCCGGCGACGCGCGCCGCCAAGGCTGCGGCCCGTTCTTCGGTGCGGTTCGCGACGCAGATGTCGGCGACGCCGCGCGCCGCGATGGCGACGGTCATACCTTCGCCCATCTCGCCGGCGCCGATGACGAGTACGCGGCAGCCCTCAAGGCCACCGAGATGTTCGCCTGCGACTGCGACTGCGGCCGACGACACCGACACCGGGTGGCGTCCGATCTCGGTTTCGGTGCGTACGCGCTTGCCCGATTCGATGGCGTGACGGAACACGCGACCGAGCAGAGTGGCGCTGACCTTCTCGGCGTGCGCGGCCTGCCATGCTTCGCGCACTTGGCCGAGGATCTCGCTCTCGCCGACGATCATCGAGTCGAGGCCGGCGGCCACGCCGAACAGGTGCGAGATCGCGGCGTCGTCGTAATAGCTGTAGAGGTGGTCGTTGAACTCCTCGGGCGCGGCGCCCGAATAATCAGCCAGGAACTCGACCACGTCACCGACCGCCGCGTGAAAACGCGAGCAGTACGCGTAGATCTCGGTGCGGTTGCAGGTGGACAGCACCGCCACTTCGAGCAGGTGCTCACGGCCGGCGAGGTCGTGCAGCACCTTGCTGAGGCGGGCGTCGGGCACCGCCATCCGCTCGAGCAGCCCAACCGGAACCGTGCGATGGTTGAGTCCGACGACGATCACAGACACGAGCGCAGCAACTCCTTGGCCTCAGCCAGACGACCGTCACGTACGAGTTCCACCATGCCGGATTGCAACGCCGCTTGCCAGTCGGCATCTTCCGAACTGCCGCCGTTGCCCCGAATTCGTTCCCGTTCCTCGGAGAGCAGTTCGAGCAGCGGGCCGAGCAGCGCCCCGACATCGGCGTCGATCCGCGCTCGCAACCATTTGGCGAGCGCTGGGGAGCGGCCGCCGGTGCCGATCGCCACCACCACATCGGAGCGGCGCAGCATCGACAACAGCGTGAATGAACAGTTGGCCGGGTCGTCGGCGCTGTTGCACCAAATCCGGCGGTATTCCGCGGCCGCGAACACCGCAGCGTTCGTCGCGGGATCGTCGGTGGCAGTCACCGCGAGCCAGGCGCCGTCAAGGTCGGCGGCGACGAACGCTCGCTCGGTGGTCGCGAGCCGGCCGGCCGCGGCCCACGCGTCGATCTCGGACCCAATGTCGGGTGCTACCACGTGCACGTCGGCGCCGAGGTCGAGGAGCGGCTCGATCTTGCGGGCCGCGATGCGCCCGGCGCCCACGACCACGACGCGACGACCAGTGACGACGAGGCTGACCGGCCAGCCGAGGAGCGCATTGCGGGGCGGCGCCGAGGCCGTGCCGTTCACGGGAGAGCGTCGCCCGCGAGCGCTGGGGCCGGGGCCGGAGCCGAAGTTGGCACAGCCGCGGCCGCGGCCGCGCCGAGACCGCGCAGCTGATAGAAGCTCAAGATCTGCAGCTCGGTCGCCAAGTCGACCTTGCGCATCGACACGTCGTCGGTCACGTTGATCACCGCCGGTGCGAAGTTGAGAATCGATCGTACGCCCGCGTCCATCAACAGGTCGGCCACATGTTGGGCCTCCGACGCCGGGGTGGCGATGATCCCGATCGACACTGCACGGGCCGCCACGATGGCGCCGAGGCCGTCGAGCGATTCGATGGTGAGTTCGCCTACGCTTTGACCGATGCGCTCGGGCGCGACGTCGAGCAGGCCGACGATCCGAAAGCCCCGCGCACCGAAGCCGTGGTAGTTCGCGAGCGCGGCGCCGAGGTTGCCGACGCCGACGATGATGCACGGCCAGTCTTGGGTGAGACCGAGCTCGCGGCTGATCTCGTGCAGCAGGTATTCGACGTCGTAGCCCACGCCGCGCGTGCCGTAGGACCCGAGGTACGAAAGATCCTTGCGGACCTTTGCGGCGTTGACCCCGGCGAGCTCGGCCAGGCGGTCGGACGAGATCGTGGTGAGCGCACGCTCGGTGCAATCGAGTAGCGCCCGGTAGTACAGCGGCAGGCGGGCGACCGTGGCCTCCGGAATTCGCCGTCGCCCGTTGGGACTCACGCTCGTACCGCCCCTCGTCGTCGAAATTGTGTGCGATTCGAGGGTACCGACCTCGTGAATAAGTTCTCGAAGTGAAGCCGCACGGCGGCGGCGAAGCCGCAGCGAAGCGGCGACGCAGGGCGGCGGCGAAGCCAGGCCGGGAGCGACGAAGGAGCGACGCGGGTCCAACGCCGGGCGGCGGCGAAGCCAGGCCGGGAGCGAGGAACGAGCGACCGGGTTGGCGAGACGCTCGCAGCGCCGGACGAAGTAGGCGCCAAGAAACAGGTAACTCCGACCACGCCGCGGGGGCGATGGTGAAGGCGTGGGGACCCCTGTAAGTTTTGTTGTCTAGTGGGCATGATGTGGCAATTGGTGCACATGATGCCCTGTTTGTGGTGAGAGAAGGGGCGCACCGGCATGGTCCACGTCGTGATCTACGAGCCGCGGCGTCTCGTGTGCGAGGGCCTTACTGGCTATCTCCGTGACGCCGGGATCGACGTCACCGCATGTTTGACGACCGACCAACTGGCGTGCGAACTCACAGGGGAGCGGGCCGGCACGGTGATCGTCAGCCTCGACGGCGACGCGCTGCAGGCGTGCGCAATGCTCGCTCGTCACGCCGGACAGCTGCACCGGTTCCGTGTGATCGCGCTGGCGAGCATGCTTGACCAGGTGACCGCTCGTCGTGTCCGTTCGTTCGGAGTGGGCGAGGTCGTCGCCCCCGATATCGGCTTGCGTGGCGTCCTCGACCTTGTGCGTCTGCCGGCCGGACCGATCCGCCGACCGCTGCCGCTGCGCGACGACGTTGCGTTTCGGCCTACGACACCGCGCCTGACGCCACGCGAGAGCGAGGTCGTGCGGCTCGTCAGCCGGGGCCTCACCGCAAGTCAGATTGCGACCGAATTGCGGATCAGCGCCAAGACCGTCGAAAACCATAAGCAACGGGTGTTTCGCAAGCTCGACGTGCAGAGTCAATCGCACGCCGTGTCGGTTGCGTTGCGGCTTGGTCTCCTGCACGCGCCACGCGTACCAGCGCGGGCATCTGGAAGTTGACGACGATGCTCGTGCTCTCGCGTTCGGTCGGTGTCATCGGCGCCGGTTGGGCCCGCGGTGTCGTTGAACACACGTTGTCAGCGCACGGATGGTCGGTGATCGATCTCGATACCGATGCATCGGTCGATCGCGGCGATGACATCGATGCCGTGGTCGTGGTCGGCGATGATGTCGAGAGCGTGAAGCGAGCGCGTCGTCGCGGCGCGGGCTGCCTGCAAGTGCGCACCACCGTCGCCGACGATGATGAGCTGCTCGGCGCCTTGTTGGCCGGAGCCAACGGTGTGATCACCGACGCCGCCGGCGTCGACGAACTCCTCGACGCGCTGCGCGCGGTCGCCGAGGGCGGTGTGGCGCTCAACAACACCGAGGTCCGCCGCTTGGTCGAGACCTGGCGCCGCGAGCGTGGCACCCTGCGGCCCCGAGTCGAGCTGACGGCACGGCAACGGTCAGTTCTGGAACTCATCTGCCAAGGCGAGTCGGTGAAACAGACCGCGCGCACGCTCGGCATCGCCGTCAAAACTGTCGAAAACACCCAAAGCCGTCTCTATCGACGGCTCGGGGTTCGGAATCGTTCCGAAGCCGTGGCGGTGGCGATGTCATCGGGGTTGCTCGCGCACTCCTCTGACGACGTCGCCTGACGCGCTCGTTCTCTCGGGCCCACTCGCCGGGGCCGCGATATTGGCGGACGTGTCGCCGTCGCGTCACGCAACGGAAACAGTCCGCCACCCAGAATGGCATTGGCTGACGTGAAGGGAGTAGAACTACCCAGGAGTCTCACCGACGGTACAGCGATTACGACGGTCGGTTGGCGGGAATGTTTCACCCGGCCCGCGCTCGGGAACCTGTTGGAGCGCAGTTGGACCAGAGAACGGGAATGGGGTACACGAAGATGACTATGCCGTTGGGGAGCGACGTGCGGGTGTTGCTCTACGAGCGCCGACGGCTTGTGCGGGAGGGTTTGGCTGCGTTTCTCGACGGTGAGGGAGCAGACGTTGATGTCTGTTCGGAACTGTCGGAGTTCGGCGAGCGCCTACGTACGGGTCCTGATGCTGTGGTCGTCGGCGTTGATGGTGCCGACGATGTCCTTTGGACGGTGCTCGAACGGCACGCGCGGATGTTGCAACGCGTTCGTTCGATTGGCGTGTTGACCACGTACGACGTGATGACGACGCGGCGCGCCCGCAAGCTCGGCATCACTCGCATCGTGTTGTGTGAGGCGGGTCTCGAAGGTGTGCGCGAGGCGTTGCGCGGCGAGCCTGTGAGTGCTGTCGTGCGCGAGCCCACCGTGGTGCGCCCGCGCGCTGCGAACGGCGTGGCGCCAAGGCTCACCGATCGTGAGCTCGCCGTCGTTCGTCACATCAGCCTCGGGCTTACCGCGAGCCAAATCGCTGACGAACTCGGTATTACGGGCAAGACGGTCGAGAACCATAAGCAGCGGATCTATCGCAAGCTCGACGTGCAGAGTCAGTCGCAGGCGGTCGGCGTGGCGTTGCGTCGCGGTCTCCTGCAACCTGTGCGCCCCGTGGGCGTGCCGGCGACCATCGGCTGACAGCATGAGCGTCGGCGACGCGCCACGTGTGGCGATCATCGGTGACGGGTGGACGACCCATGTCGTCGAGGACGCGATTGCTGCCGCTGGTTATGCGGCCGAGCGACTCGCGATCGACGATCCCGGCGGCGAGATCTATGCGGCGGCCGTCGTTGTCGGCGACGACCTCGATGGGGTGCACTGGGCTCGCGTCGCGGGGACGCCATGCCTCGCCGTGTGGTCGCGGCCCGCGGCCGAGTCTGAACTGCTGGACGCAGTGCGCGCCGGTGCCGACGCGCTCGTCAGCGAAACCGACGGCATGGCCGTCGTGCTCGAGACGTTGCGCGTGGTTGTCGGTGGTGGGCTGGGGTTCACGCCGCAGGTTGCTCGGCGACTCGTCGTCGCGCTGCGCGAGGAACTCGAGCTCGCGCGGCCCCGGGTCCAACTGACGGCCCGCCAGTACGCGGTCCTCGAGCTCATCGCTCGCGGTGAATCCGTGAAACAGACCGCACGCAGCCTGGGCATCGCCGTGAAAACGGTCGAGAACACCCAAAGTCGCCTCTACCGACGGTTGGGCGTGCGGAACCGATCGCAGGCGATCGCGGTCGCGCTCTCGGAGGGTCTCATCGAGGCTGACCTGGTGGGGAGTGTGACGCCGACCGTCACGGTGTGAGGTGATGGCTGTTTCCCCCGCATTTCGGCGAGGGTGACCGCCCCTGCCACGCGACGTCGAGGCTCGTTACCGTCGGTACCCGTGGCCCGTTGCGTCGTTGTTGCACCTCGTGATCGTTTGATTCGCGACGTCGTGACGCTGAGCTGTGAGCGCGCTGGGATCGAGGCTGACGTGCTCGACGGCACGGGCGTCGAGCTCGTCGCGTACTGCCGGCGCCGCCCGCAGACCACGCTGGTCGTGGGGCTCGACTGCGATGACGGACCGCTCGAACAGTTTCTTGATGATCTGCTCGTATGCGGCACGTCGGTGCTGGTACTTGCCGATGAGACGAACCCAGAACGTGCTGTCGGTCTGCTCGAAGCAGGGATCCGCGGGTTCCTGCATCTGGATTCGGCGATGGACCAACTTGCCGACGCGATCCGTTCTGTGCAGGACGGAGGTGTCGTGCTCCACCCGTGGTTCGCGGCGACGATCCTCGGCGAGTGGCGCGTCGGGCGCCGCGGTGCGCACCTTGCCCCTGGCGCGCTCACGCCACGCGAGCGCGACGTGCTTGCGGCAATGACCGAAGGGCTCTCGACGAAGGCAATCGCGCGCTCGTTGAAGGTTGCTCCCAAAACCGTGGAGAACCACAAGGTGCGCATCTTTTCCAAGCTCGGCGTCCGGAACCAGGCGCAGGCCGTAGGTGTAGCGATCACGCACGGCCTCGTGGCGACGTTGGAGCCTGCCGTGCCCACGCCGTGACTCCGATAGGCACGCCTCGACAGTCGTCGAGCGGCCGAGGAGTGGGTGGTTGGCTGCGGCGGCGGTTCCGACGGACGCGCCGCGCGTTGCGCGCCGCGCATACCCGCTACCGGGCGTTGGCGCGACCGGTTCGCGTTGCGCTCGGTGTGGTCGAGGCGCTCGTCGCGATCGTGGTCGTGGTGACTGCGGTGCGGCTCGTGCACGCGCGCAACGACCTCTTGCGCGCCCGGTCGTTGTTGCAGCAGGGCAATTCCGCGCTGTTGCACGGCTCGTCTGGTCCAGCGAACCGTTACTACGAAGCGGCCGGTCAAGCCTTGGCGCGAGCACGCTCGGCAACCGGGTTCCCGGCGTCGGTGATCGCTCCGGTGCCGCTGGTCGGCAGCCCTGTCCGAGCGGCCCGCTCTGCTGTTCGCGCCGGCGATGAGGTGGTTGCAGGAAGCCGCATCCTGGCGGGCGCGGTCGCAGACTTTCCGATCCACGGCAAGTCTGGGATCCAAGGCGACGATCTCCACGTCTTCCACGATGCCGCCGGGCGTGCCGAATCCGCGCTGACGCGAGCGAAGCCGCATTTCGAGGCCGCACGCCGGATGCTCGGAGGACCGGTTGGTGCCGCGCTGCCGTGGGTGTCGTCGTCAGCCAAGGCGATGCGAGGGATCGTCGACGGTGGGATCGGCCGCGTCGACACTGCCGCGCGCGCGTTCACCGTTGTGCAGCGGCTGACCGCACAAGACACCGAATTCCGACTCTTGTTCGTGGGTCTCGACACCTTGGAGGCGCGTCCCGGCGGCGGTTATGTCGGCAGCTTCGGCATCTTGCACTTCGCGCACGGCACGGTGAAACTCGAGGACTACCAGTCGTTCGAGAGCCTGCACCGGGCGAACCCGCCGCTCGCGGCGCCCGACGCGCTCGCGGCGGCGACGGCCACACCGTGGAGCATCGAAAATTCGTTGTGGTGGCCGTCGTTTTCGTACTCGGCGCACGCGGCTGCAGAGCTCTATCTCCGCCAGGGCGGGGGCCATGTCGACGGCGTGCTCGGCATGACCAACGCCACGCTCGGCGAACTCATCGGCACCGTGGGGCCGCTGACCGTTGCCGGGTACGCGCCCGTGACCGGTGATCACTTCGAGGATCGGGTGCTCTACGAGACCGCGCTGAAACGCCCGCTCGACACACCGCGTAAGAAATTCCTCGTCGACACGTCAAA
>JBBREP010000132.1:0-8015 GCA_038202885.1 Acidimicrobiia bacterium
TCACGGTGGCGGGCATGGTGCCGTTCAAGCCCTATTTCGTCGGCGAGGAGGCGGCGCCATACCTGCGGGCGGCGTCGATTCAGCGGTGCGTGCGTGCCGGGGGGAAACACAACGACCTCGACGACATCGGGCGCACGAACCGCCACTTCTCGTTCTTCGAAATGATGGGTAACTTCAGCTTCGGCGACTATTTCAAAGCCGACGCGATCCCGTGGGCGTGGGCATGGATCACCGAGGTACTCGGCTTTGACCAGGATCGCCTCTGGGTCACGGTCCACGAGACCGACGATGAAGCGGCCGAGATCTGGTCGGGCGGCGTGGGCTTTCCCAGCGACCGGATCCAACGACTCGGTGACGACAACTACTGGAAGATGGGCGATACCGGTCCGTGCGGTCCCTCGTCGGAAATCTTTTTCGACATCGGCGCCGAACACGGCCCCGATGGTGGACCGATCACCGACAGCGGCCGCTACGTCGAGTTCTGGAATCTCGTGTTCATGCAGTCAGACCAACGCGATGACGGCACCAAGGTCGCGTTGCCGAAACCGTCGATCGACACCGGCGCGGGACTCGAACGAAACTTGGCGTTGCTCCAGGGCAAGCGCTCCATCTGGGATATCGATCTCTTCGAGCCGTTGATCGCGCGTGCCGAAGAGGTCACCGGCGCGCGTTACGGGGCCGACCCAGAACGCGACGTCTATCTGCGGATCCTGGCCGAGCACGCGCGCACGATGGCCTTCGTGGTTTCCGATGGGGTGCTGCCGAGCAACCAGGAGCGTGGCTACGTGCTGCGCCGCATCATCCGCCGGGCCGTGCGCCACGCGTACCTGCTCGGCGCGCGCACGTTGGTCACACCGCCGATGATCGACTCGGTGTGCGAGGTCATGGGCGGCGCCTATCCGAAACTCATTGCCGATCGCGAGCTTGTGACGTCGATCGTCGCGCGTGAAGAGGAGTCGTTCCTCTCGACGTTGCAACGCGGGACCGAACTGCTCGACGGGATGCTCGACCGCGGCGACGTCAGCGGTGACGAGGCGTTCTACCTCCACGACACGCTTGGGTTCCCTGTCGATCTGACGCGTGAGGTCGCCGTCGAGCGCGGGCGGTCGGTCGACGTCGACGGGTTCGACGCCAAGATGGCCGAGCAACGCGACCGTGCCCGTGAGGCCGCGAAGGAGGCTGGCGGCCGAGCGAATGCACCGGTGGAGCTGTACCGCGAGATCGTCGCCACGAACGGCACGACCGAATTCACCGGTCGCGACGAGTTCACGACCGACGGCGCCCGCGTTGTGGCGCTCGGTGATGGTCGTGAGCGGATCTTTCGGGCCGAGCCAGGCGCGGCCATCGATGTCATCCTGGATCGCACACCGTTCTACGCCGAATCGGGTGGTCAGGTCGGCGACGCCGGCATCTTGCGCAGCGACGCGGGTGGCGTCGTCGAGGTCTACGACACCCAATACGGCCTGCCCGGACTCGTCGTGCATCGGGCGCGTGTGCTCGAAGGCGCGCTGTCGGAAGGCGACACCGTCACCGCGGCGATCGACAGCGAGCGCCGCAACCGGATTCGTCGTAACCACACTGCCACGCATCTTTTGCACTGGGCGCTGCGCGAAGTCCTTGGCACGCACGTGAAGCAGGCGGGGTCGTTGGTGGAGCCTTCACGGTTGCGTTTCGACTTCAGCCACCATGAGGCGGTGTCGCCCGAGCAGCTTGCCAAGGTCGAGGCACTCGCGAACGAGCAGGTGATCTCGGACGCGCCGGTGACACACCAGGAGATGTCGAAGGCCGAAGCCGAAGCGCGGGGCGCGATCGCGTTCTTCGGTGAGAAGTACGGCGATCGAGTGCGCGTCCTCGAAGGCGGTCCTTCGATCGAGCTGTGCGGCGGTACCCATGTGGACGCGCTGGGCTTCATCGGCCCGATCAAGATCGTGAGCGAGGGGTCGATCGGTTCCAACGTCCGTCGCATCGAAGCGCTCACCGGTGACGGCGCGCTCGCGCACATCGCCGAGGAAGAGGCTCGGTTGCGCCGTCTTGGCGCGCAGCTGCGCGCCACGCCGGCAGAGCTCGAGGATCGGGTGACGCGTTTGCAGACACAGGTGCGCGACCTCGAAGGCGAGGTCCGCACGTTCCGGGCCAAGGAAGCCGTGGCCCTCGCGGGCGAGATTGCGGTGCGCGCCAACGGCGGCGTCGTCGTGGAGCGTCGCGACGGCGCGACGCCCGACGAGTTGCGCCAACTCGCGCACGCGGTGCTCGCGTTAGTGCCGCAAAGCCAGGGCGTCGTCGCGTTGATGGGCGTCGGACCCGACGGTGGGAAAGCCTCGATTGTCGTGGCCGTGAGCAAAGATCGGGTCGCCGAAGGGGCTTCGGCGGCCGAAATCGCCGCGCCAGGAGCTCGTGCGCTCGGCGGGGGCACGGCCAAGAATGCCGATCTGGTGGTCGGCGGCGGCCCCAACGTGGGTGCCCTCGACTCGGCGCTCGAGCTGGTCGGCGAACAGGCGATGCGCTGGCGCCTGTGACCGACCATCCGAGTTCGGGTCACCCAGGAGTGGGCCAACCAGACACGGGTCGACCACACACGGGTCGCGCGCTCGGTGTCGATCTCGGGTCGAAACGCATCGGCTTGGCCTTGTCGGACGCCACTCGCACGATCGCATCGCCGCTCTCGGTGCTCACCCGGTCGCGGGCTCCTCGCGACGACCACGACGCCATCATCGCCATCGCGACCGAACACGAGGTCGTGCTCATCGTCGTTGGGCTCCCGCTGTCGCTGTCGGGAAAGGAAGGGCCCGCGGCGCGAGCCGCGCGAGCCGAGATTGACGCGCTCGGCGCCATCGCTGGTGATGGACTGGCCGTGGTGTGTTTCGACGAACGACTCACGACGGTGAGCGCGCAGCGCAGCCTGCGCATCGCCGGAGTGTCGGGCCGCGCGCAGCGGGCCGTCGTCGACAAGGTTGCGGCCGCGGTGATGCTGCAGGCGTTCCTTGACGGGGACCGGACGCAATGAGCGACACCGGCCCCGATGAACCCGCCCTCACGGGCGAGGATCCCGGCCTGATGGGCGAGCAGCCGCACGGCGAGGAGATCGAGACCGCGTCGCGCGGCATCGTGGTGACGCGTGCGCGCCGGCACCGCCGGCGTGGCCGCGCGTTGATCGTGTTGTTACTCGTCCTGGCCCTGCCGGCCTTGGCGGCCGCGGGCGGCGTCGCCTGGTTCACGCACCGCCTCGACGGCGGCACGGGCGGGCGAGCGGTTGTGGTCACGATCCGCGAGCACGCGAGCACGAACGCGATCGCCGACCTCCTCGAATCGAAGGGGGTCATCGATTCCACGTTGGCGTTCCGGCTGTACACGCGGGTGTTCCATCATTCCAAGCTGCGCTCCGGCGACTACACGTTGCGCGCGCACATGGGAGTGCGCGCCGCGGTTCGAGCACTTGAGACAGCCCCGAAACCGCTGGACCGGCTCGTGTTGCGCGTCGTCCCCGGGCTGTGGTTGAACGAGGTTGCCGACCAAGTTCACACACAGCTGCACCTGAGTGCGGCTCGGTTCAAGTACATCGTGCTTGCGGGTGCGGTCCGTTCGAAGTACCAACCGGCCGACATGGTGTCGACCGAAGGTCTGCTGTTTCCCGACACGTATTTCTTCACGCCGCGCAGCACCGAGATCGACGTCGTGCGAACGATGGTGCGCCGCTTCGATGAGATCGCGTCGTCGGTCGGGCTGGCGAGCGCATCGAGGGCGATCGGGCGCTCGCCGTACGACGTGGTCAAAGTGGCTGCATTGATTCAAGGCGAGGTCAAGTTCGAGAACGAGCGGCCGCTCGTGGCGTCGGTGATCTACAACCGTCTGGCTCGCAACATGCTGCTCAACATCGATGCCCAGGTGCTCTACGCGAACAACACCCATTCCACGAAGAACTTCACGCAGCTGCGCAGCATCGACTCTCCGTACAACTCCTACAAGTATCCCGGGCTCGGCCCCACCCCGATCGCGACGGTGACCAAGGCCAGCCTGCTCGCGGCGCTGCGCCCGGCGCAGACCACCTACCTCTATTACGTCGTGGCTGATGCCGCGGGCCATCAGGCGTTCGCGTCGACCCAAGCTGAACATGATCGGAATGTGGCCAAGGCCGATGGACTCGGACTCCTCGGATGAACGACGCAACGACGCGCACGGTATCGGCGTCGACGCTGCTCGCGTGCGTGATCGGTGACCCGATTCGCCATTCGCTGTCGCCGACGCTCCACAACGCCGCGTTCGATGCGTTGGGCCTGGATTGGATCTATCTCGCGTTCGAAGTTCCCGCGGGTCGCGGCATCGCCGCGATCGAGGGCATGCGCGCGCTCGGGATCCGCGGCGCCTCAATCACGATGCCACACAAAGAAGACGCCGCGACCGCCTGTGACGACGTCACCGCGGACGCGAGCGCACTGCGCAGTGTCAACTCGATCATGCTGGGCGACGATGGTCGGCTCCATGGCGACTCGACCGACGGCGAAGGGTTCCTGCGTTCGCTGCGCGAGGCCGACGTTGATGTCGCCGGGCGCAGCGTGTTGGTCGTGGGTGGCGGTGGGGCGGCGCGTGCCGTCGGTGTGGCTTTGGCCCGGGCTGCGGCCGTCGTCGCGGTGAGCGCGCGACGGTCCGAGGCCGCGGCCGCGCTGGCGGCGCTGGCCCCCGGTACCACGGTCGTCGAATGGGATCGCCGTGACGAGGCCGTGTCGGCGGCCGACATCGTCGTCAACACGACGCCGCTCGGGATGCTCGGCGACACGACGCTGGCGATCGATCCGAGGTCGATACGTTCGGGTCAGGTTGTGGCCGACCTTGTGTACCGGCCGCTCGCCACGCCTTTGCTGGCGGCGGCTCGCGCCGCCGGTGCAGGTACCGTCGACGGACTCGGGATGCTCGTGCATCAGGCTGCGTTGGCGTTCGAGCAGTGGACCGGGGTCGCGCCGCCAGTGGGAGTGATGCGCGCGGCAGCGGAGAGCGCAATGCGCGTCGAGTCCTCAACTCCGTGACCAGTGCGCGCCGATATACCGGCAGATAGCGAGTGAAGAGACGCGCGGCACCACGCCGCGCAGGGTCGGCGAGGAGAGTGTCGCTGCGATGTCGTTGCAGGGAACGTTCGACGTGTTCTCGCTCCCAGAGGTGCTGCGAATGCTTGCCGCAGCGCACAAGAGCGGGACGTTGATCGTCGAAGCGAGCGGCCTGGCCGGACGCATCGAGCTGTACGAAGGCGCCTGTTGCGGCGCGGCTGCGGGCGGCCGCGACGACGACCCGATCGATGGGCCCCCCACCGTGGAGGTCCTCCACGCTCGCCTCCTCGATGTTGCGTTCGAGATCGGTCGTGAGCCGACGGGCGCCTTTCGCTTCGCCGGCGACGAACCACCGCGCCGGCAACCGTCGGCCGTCGCGCCGGTCGAACCCGTGCTTGGCGAACTCGAATTGCTGCAAGAGGAATGGCGCGACATCTGTACGGTGCTGCCGAGCACCGAGGCGACGCTCGTGCTGGTTGCGCGCCTGGCGAGCGATGAGATTGTGGTCACCGCACGAGAATGGGCAGTGCTTGCGCTCCTGGACGGCGCGACGCCCGTGCGCGACCTCCCGCAGCGGTGCCAGGAATCGCTCGTCGAGGTGTGTCGCGCCCTTGCCGCGCTCGTGCGCCGGGGCGCCGTCGAGGTCGCCACCGACCTTGGCCCGGACGTCGCAGCGCCGTCGCTGCTGGAGCGCCACCCCGCGCATCTCAGCGGGCCCGACGCGCTCGGCGAGGCCCTCACCTCGGAATTCGCCTCGCTGGGCACCGATGGCGAGATCGCGGGATCGAGGACGAGGCGCGACGCGCTCGAGGCCATCGCGACGATTGAGTCGCTCGTCGAACCGCTCGCGCCCTATGCCCCGATCGCCGCGGAACCAGACCCCGGCCACGGGCCATCACCCGTCGCGCTCGACGATGCGCTCGAGGAAGCGTTGGAAAGCGCGCTCGACCAGGCGAGCGACGTGGACGTCGACGTCGACCGCGACGGTGGTGCGGGCGATGGTGCGGGCGACGGTGGCGAGGATGCGCCTGACGGGTCGCAACCGAAGCGGCGCCGAGACGCCCCTGCCGCCGACGGCGACCGCGGTGCGATGCTGCGGCTGTTCTCGGCGCTGCGCGAATAGCGAGCCTTGCCGGGCGCGTGGGTATTTCGGCCTCTGCAGCGATTCCATGGTGGCGGGGGAGCCGCTGACGCGTCGCGTGCTCCAGGGCCCGAGAAAACCCGCCGATAACACGAGCCACACCAGGAGGCTCAACCCTGTCGGACGGAACCCCGCTCGGCGCGCTGTTGCTGCGCGAAGGCCTCGTGACCGAGGCTCAGCTCGACGCGGCACTTCTCGAGCAGACCCAAACGGGCAAGCCACTCGGGCGGATCCTGATCGAGAGCGGCGCGGTCGACGAGGCCGACGTCGTGCGGGCCCTCGCGCGCCAGGTCGGCCTCGACTACGTCGATCTGAACGAGATCGTGGTCGATGCCGGAGTCGTCGCGCTCGTCAGTGAGACGATCGCCCGTCGCTACCAGGCGCTGCCGATCGGGTGGGACGGTGATCGGCTCACCGTCGCCATGGCCGACCCGTCGAACGTGTTCGCACTCGACGACATCCGCGCCCTCACCGGCCGAGAGCTGCACACCGTTGTCGCCACACCATCGCAGATCGGCGAGCTGATCGAGCGGTTCTTTCGCCTCGACACCGAAGTCGACACCGTTGCGCAGCTGGCGATGGACGAGTACGACGACAGCGCCGAAGACCTGCTCGCGAACATCCATGAGGTCGTTGAAGACGCGCCGATCGTCAAGTTCGTCAACCTGTTGATCACCCAGGCGGTCGGCGACCGCGCGAGCGACATCCATGTGGAGCCGACCGAGGTGGACCTACGGATCCGTTTCCGCATCGACGGCGTGCTTCACGAGGTGATGCACGCGCCCCGCGCCATCCAGAACGGTGTGATCTCACGTATCAAGCTGATGGCCGACGTCAACATCGCTGAACGCCGGGTGCCACAGGATGGCCGTATCTCGATGAAGGTCGGGGGGCGGGCCATCGACTTGCGCGTCGCGACACTGCCCACGGTGCACGGCGAAAAGATCGTGCTGCGGATCCTCGACAAGGGCACGGCGCTGCTGCGCCTCGGAGAGCTGGGCTTTCTCCCCGAAACGCTCGAACGGTTTGCCGACTGTTACCGCAAGCCGTACGGCACGATCTTGGTGACCGGCCCGACGGGTTCGGGAAAGTCGACGACGCTCTACGCCACACTGAACATCTTGAACCAACCCGACCGCAACATCATCACGGTCGAAGATCCCGTCGAATACCGCCTCGCCGGCATCAACCAGGTGCAGATCCACCCCAAGGCCGGTATGACCTTCGCCGCCGCGTTGCGCTCAATCCTGCGCTCAGACCCCGACATCGTGCTCGTTGGTGAGATCCGCGACCGCGAGACGGCCGTCATCGCGATTGAGGCCGCGCTCACCGGCCACCTCGTGCTGTCGACGTTGCACACGAACGACGCAGCCTCGACGCCGATGCGACTCGTTGAGATGGGTGTGGAGCCGTTCCTCGTCACTTCCGCGCTCGACTGTGTCGTGGCGCAACGGCTTGCCCGCCGGTTGTGCGACAAATGCAAGCAGGAGTATCAGCCGACCGAAGCCGAACTCGTGCAAGCAGGGTGGCCCGTTGACTCGCTCACCGGCGACGAGTGGCCCACCGTGTGTCGCGCGATCGGCTGCGGCAGTTGTGGACGTACGGGCTACCGCGGCCGGTTCGGTGTCCATGAGGTGATGGTGCTCACCGAGGATCTTGAACGGGCCGTCATCGAGCGGCGATCGAGCGACGACATCGCCAAGATCGCCGCGATGCAAGGCATGCTCACGCTCCGCCAAGACGGCCTACGCAAGGTCGGCCTCGGCATGACCTCCTTCGAAGAAATCTTCCGCGTCGTCGCGTGAATATTTGCTCCGCTCCGCTGCGCGGCGCGGGCG
>JBBREP010000133.1:0-7989 GCA_038202885.1 Acidimicrobiia bacterium
GCCGAACGCCGTCTTCGGATGCACGAATGCGACCGTCGTGCCACGCGACCCCGGTCGCGGCACTTCGTCGATCACCTTGTGACCCTGGGCCTTCACGGCCTCGAGCGCCTCGGCGCAATCGGCCACGCGGTAGCCCACGTGATGGATGCCTTCGCCCTTGCGCTCCATGTACTTGGCAACCGGCGAGTCGAGGCGCGACGGGGTGAGGAGCTGGATGTAGGAGTCGGCGACCTTCAGCAGTGCCTCTTCGACGCCGTCCTTCTCGACGATCTCGCGGTGTTCGACCTCGCAGCCGAACGTGTCGCGGTAGTACGCGATCGCCGCTTCGAGGTCGTTGACGGCAATGGCCACATGGTCAATTTCGGTGAAGAGCATGGGTCGTCAGTGTACGGAAGGGTTGTGTCGCCAATCTGACCGGCGTACCGCTCGCCCATGCGGACTTCCCGAATTGCTGCCGCGGCCGCTGTCACGCTCCTGACGACGCTCGCGGCCCCGCTTGCTGCCCACGGGGCACGGCCAGCCCTCCCCAAGACCTTGCCTGTGGCGTGGCACGCCGCGGGTGCGCACGGCGCCGTGATCAACCAACCTGCGCTGTGGCGCCAGCGCGTCGTCTACACGGGCGACAACACAGCGACGGCGCGCAACGTCGTCAACGGTCACGTCGTGTGGACCGTCACGCATCCCGACGACAACGGGTTCCACCTCGATGTCGGCGAGCCGACGTTGTTCAACGGTCGGATCGACGCATCAATCGGGTCCGCCGGAATTGGTGGCTCGGTCAGCTACAACCCGGCCAGCGGTGCCTACACGTTGGCCCCACTCGAAATCCACTACCTGCGTGGCACGCTTGCCGTCGACCGCTCGCAGTCCGCGCTGATCAGCGGTACCTACGGCAGCGGCTACGGGCCGCTGTATTTGCTCAGCTTCGCCGGTCGCACGTGGTTCGTGGGCTTTGGTACCGGGTTCACCGTCGGCACGCCGCGGATATCCGAAGGCCGCGCCTTTGTCGTCGTGGGTTCGGAGATCAATGCGTTCGACCCGGCCCAGCCGTGCGTGTTGCTCCCCATCCCGGATCCACCTCCGTACTGCATGGCCACGTGGCACGCAGCCACTCCGGGCGCGCCGCAGCGGCCGTCGCCTGCCGGTCCCGGACGGATCGCGACCGCCGACAGCAGCGGCGTTGTGACCGCGTTCAACGCGGCGACCGGGGCTGTCGCGTGGACGTCGCCGAACCTCCATGCCGCGTTGGCGCCCACGGCGTTCGCCGGCGGGCGGGTCTATGCGAGTGGCGTCGACGGCGTGCTGCGCGTGCTCGACGCCGCCACCGGTGCTCGGCGGTGGAGGAGCACGCCGCTCGGGCCGCTCAGCCAGCCCGCGACCGTCGACCGAGGTCGGGTCTACGTCGCCAGCAGCGGCGGCGGGCTCGCGTCGTTCGCGGTCACCGGGTGCGGCAGGTTCACGTGCGCCCCGATCGCCGTCGGCAATGCGCACCTCGGAGGCGCAGCGCCGGCCGGTGCCCCGCTCGTCTGCAACGGCACCGCCATCGTGGCCTACGGCAACCAGATCGTCGCCTTCAAGATCTGAAGGACCGAACCTTCGCTTCTTGTACCCAAAATCCCGTCTCCAGCGGGAATTCGGGTACAAGAACGCCAGGGACTTGGCTCAGCTCTTGGCGGCGTGCCGCCGGAACAGCGTGATCTGGTCGATGTGCTGCTCGCGCAAGGCGGTGTTGCGCACGCCGAGGCCCTCTTCGGGTGCGAGGCAGAGCACGCCGAGCTTGCCTTCGCTCAGGTTCTTGTGCACGTCGTAGGCCGCGTCACCGGCGCCCTCGAGCGGGAATACCTTCGACAGCGTCGGGTGGATCTTCGCTTCGCACACGAGCCGGTTCGCGGCCGTGGCCTCGCGATAGTTCGAGAAGTGGCAGCCCTTCAACGTCTTGAGGTTCATCCAGAGGTAACGGTTGTCGTACTCGATCATGTAGCCGCTCGTGGCCGCGCACGTGATGATGAGGCCGCCCCGACGAGCGACGAACACCGATGCACCCATCGTGGAACGGCCGGGGTGTTCGAACACGATGTCGACGTCGCGGCCCACGAGCTCACGGATCTTCTTGCCGAGCCGCAACCATTCCTTCGGGTCCTGTTCGGTATCGGACTTCCAGAACTTGTAGTCCTCGGCCCGACGGTCAATGACGGCCTCACAGCCCATCTCGCGCAGTAGCTGCGCACGCGACTCCGACGACACCACGCCCACCGGCGTGCCACCGCCGTTGAGCACATACTGCACTGCGTAGGCACCGATGCCACCCGTCGCGCCCCAGATGAGCACCGCGTCACCCTGCTGCATGTCGGAGCCATTGCGCGACACGATCATGCGATAGCTCGTCGAGTTGCACAGCCCGTTGCACGCAGCCTCTTCCCACGAGAGATGCTCGGGCTTGGGCATCAGTTGGTTCGCCTTGACCACCGCGATCTCGGCGAGGCCACCGAAGTTCGTCTCGAAACCCCAGATTCGTTGATTCAACGCCATCATCGAGTCGTCGTGTGAAGACGGGTCTTGATCGTCGACGTGGTTGCACTGGACCGTGACGCGGTCGCCGACTTTCCAGTTCCGCACCGCGCTGCCCACGCGCAACACCACGCCCGATGCGTCCGAACCCAGCACGTGATACGGCAGGTCGTGACGCTTGCCCCACTGGCTCTCCTTGCCGAGGCGCTTGAGAAATCCGAACGTGGACAACGGCCGAAAGATCGACGACCAGACCGTGTTGAAGTTGATCGCGCTCGCCATCACGGCAACGAAGGCCTCGTCGGGCGCGAGTTCGGGCAACGGGAACTCGTCGATACGCACCGCCTTGCGAGGGTCGCGTTCGTCGTCGCCGAGGTCGCCAAACATCTCTTGGTCCTCGGCGCGCACGAGCGCGCCGCGCACGGTCTCGGGCAGCGCGAGCCCGGCGAAGGTCTCGGCGGGAGCGTCGCTCATGATGGCGTCGCGGATGGCATCAATAGCACTCGGCATGGCCGCAAACGTAGCGGTGGGGCCCCGACTCGACCACTCGAAGCGCCGCGCCAACCGCCCTGTCGGCGGTTGCCGGCCGACAACTACGGGCGTTCTCGTGCGGCAACGACGCCGTCATAGATGAAGCGCAGTCTGGTCTCACGAACCGCCGCACTGTGCGCCGGGTCCCAGACACCGAGGAGCCGTCATGAACATCTCTCGTCGCCACGACATCAAGGTCGCAACCGGCACGCACCGCACCGTGTCACGGGTGCTCGCACGATGCGCAGCAGCCACGTTGACGACCGGAATCGTCGCCGCCATGGGCGTCGGCACCGCATCGGCACTGGCCATCATCCCGGTCAGGGGACCAGGTGTTCCCATCACGATCGGACCGATCAACGGCAACGGCGGCCTCACCGGCTCGCTCTTCATGTCGACGTGTAAGGCCACTCCAACCGTTCTCGTCACGGCCCCGGGCGTGTCGTCGTACGCCACCCTCACCACGGCCGGTGGCAACATCTGGACCTATTCCGTCGGTGGTTTGCCGAACGCGACGGCCACCGTGCACCCGTCGGTCGACCCAGTTGCGTGCCCCTTCGGCCAGTGGTCATCGCTCAACACGGCGGTCTACATCCCGGCCAATGTGATGGCCACGGCCCCCGACATCGACTTCATCCTGCCGGCCAAGGTCACGACCATCGACGGTGGTCTGATCGCTGCAGGGGCCCGCGCCAAGTTCTCCGACCTGCAGTTGCACCTCAACAACTTCGGGCCGCGGCACGGCAACAGCTTCCAGCTCGACAACAGCTCGTTCTTCAAGAGCGGCACGACGAACCAGACGTTCACCATTCCCGAGGCGTCGATCAACATGAAGCTCTGCAGCTACTTCTTCTGCCCGAGCCTCGGTCACGCGCTGTTCTACGTGAAGGATATGAACCTCTCGTCGACCTCGTTCGTGTGGACCGACGCCGGCAACATGCAGATGACGGTGAAGTTCGAGTCGAGCGGCCGTGAGATCCAGGGCTTCTACTCGAACAGCACGACCGGTTCGGTCTCCGACGCCCTGATGCCCGACGCCGAAATCAACGACGCATCGGTGACCGTGACCCTCCTCCCGGTGAGTGATGGTGCCGGCGGCGTGACCTTCGTTGCGACCGGTACCCCGGTGTTCAACGGCACCATCCAGGCAACGGGACCCTGTTCGGTCAGCGGCTGGGATGCGTGCGACGCACTGTTCGGCTACAAGTCGACGATCAGCTCGGCGTTCGCCAACGCGGCAACGGCCACGATCAACTCGCCCGCCATCCAGGCCGAGATCGCCCACCAGGTCCGTCCGCTGCTCGACAGCGCTGGCATCGGCTACGTCAAGGGTGTGTACGTCAGTGGCTACAACGTGACGCTCAGCGAATAACGCACCCAACAATCCCCCACCGACGCCATCGGCGGCCGCGAGCAACTGCTCCGGCCGCCGATGCGCGCGCTCGCAGTAGTCAGGCGCCGCGTTTGCGCAACGCGGCTCGGTCGATGACCTCGAATTGTCCGCGCCGCAACACGACGAGACCGTCGCTCTCGGCGTGTTTGAGGATCCGGTTCACCGTCGACTTCGTGGTTCCCGCCATCCCGGCGACCACTTCCTGGCGCAGCGGCACCGAGCCCGACGCAGCGTCGCCGAGGTACATGTCGGCGAGCAGTGCCAACTGCGCGTACACACGGTGCTCCACCGAGTCGAACAGGCCCGACAACGCCGACGACGACAGCCGCACCACACGCGACACGAGCATGTCGACGAGAAAGCGCAGGACCGTCGGATGCTGTTCGCTCAGGGCGTCGAAGTCGCGGCGGTGCAGCTCCATCGTGACCGAAGGTTCCAGCGCTGTGATCGTGGCCGTGCGCGTGCGTTGTTCGGTGAGCAGCGCGAGTTCGCCGAACACTTCGCCCGGTCCCATGATCGCCAAGACTGCGATGTCGCCGAGACGGGTCATGACGCTGACCGACAAACGCCCCGACACGACCAGGTGGCACGAGTCGCCCGGGTCGCCTTCGTGGCACACGACGATTCCCTTGTCGAAGCGACGACGGCGCATTACCGCCGTCACCCGTGCCCGATCTTCGTCGGGGAGTCCGTCCAAGAGGTTTGCCACGCGGCCTCAGTCTGCCAACTTCACGCGCTGTCACACGACCCGGTGTCCGTGGAGCGCCTGCCCGAGCATCTGGGCCAAGCCACCGCAGTTGATCGCGGTCAGGATCACGGCCGCGTCGTCGTCGTGCCCGGAGCCAAGCAGTTCGAGTACCTCGAGCCACGGTCCGCGGATTGGGACGATCGCCGTGATGCGATCGATGTCGGCCCGGCGACCGAGCGCGGCGAGGGCGATCGCAACTTGCACCTGGTTGTGATCGGTGCCGTGGTCCCAGAGCGGGTCGGTCCACGCCGCGAGGTAATCGTCGCAGGCCCTCGCCGTGTTGGGGTCGCCGTGCACCGCACCAACGAGCGCGGCGGCCGCGAGCAGGTTGAGCCGGCCGTAGGAGCCCACCGTGCGATCGTGCGCGTCGGCCGTCGCCGCACCGAGCGCGGCGCCGACATCGGGCTGGGTACCCGTCAGTGATTGCTGCCACAGGTACGCGGCGTCGACGAGCGACGCGGTCTCGGCATCCAAATCGCCGATGCGAGCCAGCATGGGCGTCAGCTCGTCGACGAACTTCGTGACGGCACCGGCGCCGTCACGCTCGAAGACCGCCGCGTCGTAGGCCTCGAGCCCAAGTAGGAACAGCAACTCGGTGTCGGCCGCAGCATTCACCCGCGTCCACGCCGTCGCTTCGCCGAGCATCTCGCGGCCGTCGTCGATCCGGCCCGCCATGCACAGGTTGCTCGCTGCTGACAATGCCGCGCTCGCCGCGCGCGGATGGCGCCGAGCGAACAGCACTTGCGCACCCGCGCGCGACTCTTCAGCGCCATCGCCATCGCCGCGCGCGCATCGTGCTCGACCGCGCTGCACCATGAGTAAGGCCGCTGCTTCGGCAGCACCGTGCGCCGTCGCGCGTGCGATCTCGCGTTCACACAGGTCGATCGCTTCGTCGTAACTGCCCCGCGAGATCAAAGTCCATGCATGCACATACGGGCCAAGCGTCGCGACCGGGCCCGGTGCCAGACCGGCAGCGAGCTCGGCCGCGCGGCTCGCATACTGCTCGGCGAGGGTGGCGTCGCCGAAGCGGACCTCCGCAACGTCGCTGAGCTCGAACAGCACGGCGATGGCATCGTCGGAATGGCCAATTTCCACTGCTGCATCGAGCGCGGCGAGCAGCGCGCCGTGGTCGGGGTGACCGAGCCCGCACTGGGCCAGCTCCCTGGCCACGAAAAGGGACGCGCGTTCGGTGACGGCCGGGTCGAGGAGCAGCGCTCGGTCTGCGTAGCGAATCACCGCGGCGTGGTCATGGCGCGCGGCGGCCTGGCGCGTCGCCGCGATCAGCGCGCGCACGGTCTCGACCCGCAGCGGTGCGTCGGGCTGACCGAGTTGGACGGCGAGGTCGAGCGCGACGGTGTAGTGCGACGCGACGAGCTCGCTCAGGTCGCCGCGGTCGGCCGCCACGTCGCGCAGCCACCCCGCGGCGCGTTCGTGGGCGGCGCAGCGCACGGCACGCGGAATCTGCTGATACGCGACATCACGAACAAGTCCGTGCAAGAACTCGAATTCCACCGCGTGTGCAATCGACGAATTGCGCCGGCGCCGAACGAACTGCTTGCGTTCGAGCGCGTCCAGCAGATGCTCGGCACCAGTCTGCACAGTCGGGTCGGCGGCGATGACACCGACGGCCTGGAGCCACCCGATTTCACCGAGCACCGCGGCCCGATGCAGGAACGCCTTCTCGTCGGGATCGAGGTGATCGAGGCGCGCCGCGATCAGTGCGTGCACCGTGTCGGGGATCGCGCCATCGCGCTCGCCGTGCTCGGCGCGGTGGTCGCGATCGGCGAGCGATCGGGCGTATTCCGTCGCGAACAACGGGTTGCCCTGCGCCCGCGCGGCGAGGCGGCTGGCAACGTCTGGGGCCAAGCGCTCGCTCCCCAACGCGGCGTTCACGAGTTCGGCGACATCGTCGGCGCCGAGCGCACCAAGTTCGATCGTCTCCGCCATCGGGAGTGCCGACGCCCACGTGGGTCGCCGTTCGAGTAGGTCGGGCCGGGCGGTCACAATGATGAGCAGCGGCACTGCACCGATGTGTTCGACGAAGTGCTCGACGCAATCGAGTAACACGGGTTCGGCCCAGTGCACGTCGTCGAAGACCAGCACCGTGGGACACTGTGCGCCGACGGCCGTCAGGAACATTCGCCAACCCGTGAGCGCGTCGCGTTGGGTTCCCATACCGACATCGGACGCCACGCCGAGCAGCACGCCGACTTGGCGGCGCACGAACACTGCGTCGGGTTCATCGAAGCCCATGGCCGCAACGGCCGTGGCGATCTTGTCGAGCATGACCGACTGAGAGTCGGAATCGAGCACCCCGCATTCCTGCTTGACGACTTGCTCGAGCGCCCACAAACCGCTGCCGTCGCCGTAGGGCAACACGCGCCCGTGTCGCCACACCACGAGTTCGGCGCGCGCATCGATCATCGTCCCGAGTTCGGCGACCAAACGGCTCTTGCCGATCCCCGGCATGCCTGTGATCGTGACGAGGCGCACGCAGCGATCGGCGCAACATTTGTCGAACGCGCGGGCGAGCGCACGGCGTTCGGGCGCTCGGCCGACAAACGGCAACCGGTCGCGCGCCTGGTCGGGAAGGCGCGAACGCGGATGCTCGGCGATCCAGCACGCCACGGGATGTGCTTTGCCCTTCACGACAACGGCGTCGGTGGCGAGGTACACCACGTGGCGCTCGGTGGCCGCGTACGTCGGCTCGCCCACGAGCACGCCATCGACAGGAGCGTTGGCTTGGAGGCGCGCCGCAGTGTTCACCACGTCTCCTGACGCCATACCTTCGGTGCGTGACGCGACAGCC
>JBBREP010000134.1:0-7895 GCA_038202885.1 Acidimicrobiia bacterium
GTAGCGATCACCAACAACACGACCGCGGACCCGAACTGGCACCCACCCATACTCACTGGGCAATATGTGCGGGTGAGGCATCTGCGTTGGTTGGCCATTGCCGCGGTGGCGTGTGTCGTGATCGCCGCCGCGTGTAGTTCGGATGGGAGTCACGTTCAAGGCGCAACTACCTCAGCGCGCAGCTCGCAGCCGCGGTCGGTCACGGATCCGCGGGCACTGCGTGACCCGTCACGCGCTGGTCTCGAATCAGCAGCACGGATGTGGGCATACGGTCATTTGCGAGCGTCGTTCGCAACACTGCTCGCAGTGAAGGATCCTGATCCAGATCCCGCGTGCGCGCACGACCGAAAGCCATCCGGCGCGACGGCCGCGAATCAAGCTCAGATGTATCTGCGGGATTTTCAGCAGCACGTTGAGAAGGTGGTCGGTGTCCCGGCCACGAGAGTGGTCGTACGGTCGGTGAAAGTACGGAACTTCACCGGCAAGATCGGCGACGCCGAAGCGGACTACGGCTACCCGGAATCAATTCAGGGCAACTTCAACTGGAACACCTATCGCTTCTCGCACGGCTACTGGCATCTCGCAGGGTGCGAGACATACACGCCATTCGGTGGACAGGGCGGCGGGACTGCTGCCACTGCCGCCACCTGAACCATCGACGCGCCCGAACTGCCGCTGGGTGTTCGCAGAACCCTCGCGGATCGAAGCTCCTATGTTTGTCAAGGGGCGGTTCGGCGTTGCTGGCAGACCAGTGATGGGCCACTCGGTTGAGGGCGAGCTCTTATGAGGCCATGCGGGTGCCGAACGTGTTCGGGAGCGGCGGGCCGACGGTTCGTTCGAAGGACAACCGAGCGGTGTCGGGGCATTCGCGGGTCAGGCCCGCCACTCCAGATCGTGTCAGTCGCGTGCGAGGTGTGGGTAGATCTCGCGTGCGACGTAACGCTTGAGGACGCGCATCACCTCACGCGTCGAAAGTCCCTCGGCGGTGCGACGCGCGACGTATTTACGCGTGCGTTCATCGCTGCTCATGCGGGTGAACACGATCCGCCACAGCGCATGGTTCGCGTGGCGGTTCCCGCCTGGGTTGAGCCGGTGACGTTCGTGTTTGCCTGACGATGCTGGGAGCGGCGCGACACCGCAGAGATGCGCGAACGCGGCTTCGCTCGTCAGGCGGTGCGGGTTGTCGCCCGCGGCGACCAGCAAGATCGCAGCGGTGTAGGTGCCGACGCCATAGACAGCCAACAGGCTCGGCGCTGCCCGCCCGACAAGTTCGTCGAGCAGCCGATCGAGACGAGCGGTATCGGCTTCGAGATCGAGGACGCGCCGGCCCAGTGTCTGGATCGCGAGTTTCGTCGCGTACATCACCGAACCAGCACTGCGAGTGGGGCGTAGCGACGCCGCGGTCCGGGCCAGGTGATCGCGTGGCACGTCCCGTAAATGTTCACGTAATTCGTCGGGTGCGGTGAAGCCGAGGTGCCGGATCTGGTTCAGGTACTTGATCCGCACGTCACGCGCCGAGCGGCGCGCGACCAACAAGACACGCATCGCTTCGACATCGCCATCAGCAGTCTTCGCGATTCCTGACGCCCGACCCGACAACGCCGCACGTGCCGCTTCGATCGCGTCGATGGTGTCGGACTTCCCAGCCCGGCGACGCAGTTGGCGGTTCGGACGGTCAACCTCGATCACCACCACGTGCTTCGCACGCAAGAAACGAGCCAGGCCCGCGCCATACGCGCCAGTGCCCTCGACACCGACGCGCTCGAGCGGCCCGAAACGGGCCAACCATGCATGCAGATCGGCGAAGCCGTGTGGCGTCGTCGCGAACGACTCGACACCCAGAACGCCGCCGTTACCATCCACCGCTGCAGCGACGTGCACGTCAGCGTGTGTGTCGACTCCACCTGTGATTGGACGCGTGGTCTCTACGATGGTCATCGCCATCCCTTCTCTTCCAAATGGTCAAGGGGTGGCACGCACGTCCCGGGAAGGAGACCGTGACGAGCCTGCTGCGGCTAACAGCGAGCTCGGTCACCCTCCGGAACGGGGCGTGCCCATTCCACCAACATGCCGAACGACACGCTGGCAACAACGAACGTAGCGATCACCAACAACACGACCGCGGACCCGAACTGGCACCCACCCATACTCACTGGGCAATCTGTGCGCGTGCGTGGTTGTTTCGTGGCGCTGTTGTGCGTGTCGTTCGTCGTGGGCGGGTGCGCTGGATCGAGTCGTCAGGCGACGGCGACATCGTCCAACGCCGACCCGGTGTTTACGTTGGCGACGGGCCGCGTCGGTGCGCCCGCCCGAGCGGGTTGGTCTGTCGCAGCGCACGGGCGTGCAGCGAGCATCGACTGGATACTCGACTCAAAAGCACGTGGCCGCACGGTCTGTGTTCGGCTGCGCGCCCCGTCACGAAGCGAGTCCGACGGGCCGACATGCCTGCCGATGGGCGGCCCGAACGGCGATGACACCGGGATTGCCCAACAGCGAGTCTTCGCCGACCTCGGTGACTCCGGTTACACGGCCGCGGTTGGGGTGACATCCCCGCGGGTCACGCGCATCGACCTCCACCTCGATGGCGAGCCTGCGATCACCGTGCCCGTGTCGGGCCAGGCCTTCGTGTTCTTCGCCCCATCCCGCAATCCGCGCGGCTACTACAACTCATACGCAGCCAACCGGATGATCGACTACCACTTCGAATACAGCGGGCTCTGACGGCCGCCCAGATCTGCCGATCTGGCGCGCCGGCCGCGTGGTCGCGGACCTCTGCCGGCACACCACTTTCCCCTGGTGCACGTCGCGGGCTCCACCGTGGTCACGTATACCGATGCCAGCCCGATACTCGGCGAGCTGTATCCACTGATCGCGCAACTGGTGAGCAAATGCGGTGCTTACATGGGCAGGTGGCTGCGCAGAACATCGACTACGAGTGGCGCGGTGCCTTCGCCAACGGCGAGGTCAACGCGCTCCACGCACGGGCGTTCGGTACCGAGGTATTCGGCGATGCTGCCTGGGATTGGGTCAGCCTGACCGCACGACACGCGCTCGGATGGGTCGTCGCCAGGGACGGCGAGGGTCTGGTCGGCTTCGTCAACGTGCTGTGGGACGGCCTCGTGCACGCGTGGATCCAGGACACGATGGTCGATCCGGATCGTCACCATCACGGGATTGGCGCGCGCATCGTGGCCGTCGCCACCCACGCCGCTCGTGACGCGGGCTGTGCGTGGCTGCACGTCGACTTCGAGGATCACCTTCGGACCTTCTACTTCGACGCGTGCGGCTTCACGCCGACCAACGCCGGGCTCATCGCGCTGCGATGAGCTCGGTGTCGGGCGCGCAGGCCTGACAAGGAAGCCCAGCGCGGCGGCTCCGACGATCCTCTTGGTCGCTCCCATGACGCGAAGGCGCCGTGGTCCCACAAGAAGCGCACTTTCTTGCGTTCTGATGGGACCACGGGCTTGGATCGGCGGCCGCGGCACTGCGCATGCACTGCCGTGCGCCAAGATGGGTCGATGCTGACTGGTCGAGAGTCGTGGGTGTTGGACGAGGTGGCGTTCGCCGGCCGCGAGAACCTCGACGCCGACCATGTCGCTCGGTACGACAACAAAGAAGACGGTGGCGCGGCGGGCGAGGTCGCGCTGCTGTCGGGGTTCGGTATGGGCGATGATGCCGTCGTCGTCGACCTCGGTGCGGGGACGGGGCAGTTCACGCTGGAGATTGCAGCAACGGCCGAGCGCGTGGTGGCTGTCGACGTGTCGACCGTGATGCTCGAGCGTCTTCGCTCCAAGCTCGAGCGCGGCGGTGTCGGCAATGTCGAGTGCGTCAACGCCGGCTTCTTGACGTATGACCACGTCGGCGCGCCCGCAGACCTTGTCTACAGCCGCTACGCGCTGCATCACCTCCCCGACTTCTGGAAAGTGCTCGCCCTCACCCGCATTGCCGCCATGCTTCGGCCCGGTGGCATCCTGCGTCTCTCCGACGTCGTCTACGGCTTTGATGCTGCTGACGCCGCGCCGGGATTGGCGCATTGGATGGCCGCTACGGCATCGAGTTCCGTCGACGACGGTTGGCTGCGCGCAGAACTCGAAGAGCACGTCCGCGACGAACACAGCACCTTTACATGGCTGCTCGAAGCAATGTTGGCACGCACGGGCTTTGTGATCGAGCGCGCTGACTACAGCGACGATCACATCGTCGCGAGCTATGTCTGCGTGAATTCCCGCCGACGCTGACGCCCGGTATCGTCGAGTGATGCGTGGATCGGCGATGGGCGCGAGCGTGGTGCTCTTGCTGGCCGCGGCGTGCAGTTCGAGTGCGCAGCAGGCGTCGCAGCCGTTGTCGACTCTGTCGACTGTGTCGACGAACAGCTCGGCGAGCCCATCGACCTCATCGTCGCTGTCGACATCTACAACCGCGCCTGTCGCGAGCTGCACGCCGGCGTCGGGCTACGGGTCAGGAACCGCGGTACATCATGTGCGTTCCGGCGGCATCGATCGAGCGTTTCTCGTCCACCTGCCACCCCGCCCGACGCACCGCATGCGTCTCGTGGTCGACTTCCACGGTGCCACGTCGAGTATGCAAGCCCAAAGTGTCTACAGCGGTTTCGACGCGCTGTCCGACGCGCACGACTTCGTCGTGGCCACTCCGAACGGTGTGGACGCCGCGGTCCGCCAATGGAACTTCCTCGGCACGGCCGACGTCGAGTTCGCGGTCGCGCTCGTACACGAACTCGTCGCGCACGCGTGCGTCGATGGCGCGCATGTGGTCGCCACCGGTATCTCGAGCGGGGGCGCGATGACCGCAGCGTTGGCGTGTCGGGCCTCGAAGACGTTCGCCGGATTCGCGCCGGTCGCGGCCGACTTCTACGTTCCTGCGATCTGTGATCGCGCCGAGCAACGCCCGATCGTCATCTTCCATGGCACCGCCGACGCGGTCGTGCCGTACGGCGGGGGGCGCGTGCGCACGAACAACACGTTGCCGGTGTCGGGCGCAGAGGCGACCGCGGCCAAATGGGCCCAACACGACGGCTGCGAGGCCCAGCCCACGCTCACGCGACTCGGGACGCAGGTCGTGCGGCTGACGTGGCGCGGTTGCGCGGCCTCTGTGGTGATGTACCGCATCGAAGGCGGCGGCCACACCTGGCCCGGCGCGACGATTTCGGTGCCGCTCGGCCTCACGACGCAGCAGATACGTGCGTCGGACGAAGTGTGGAAGCTGCTGGCTTCGATCTAGGCGGTTCCGACGCTCGCCGAGGTGGTGGCAGGCCTGCTGTACTTGGCCGTCGGACCGCGTGCTCGCACCCGGGCGCGATCACGCCGAGGAGCGATCAGCGATGCCAACAGTACATACGGTGTTTCCAGGTCCGATCCGCCAGAACGCGTACCTCGTCACCGATCTCGATGACGCCATCGCACGGTGGGTGGCGTTGGGGATCGGGCCCTGGTTCGTGCTGCGCGCCCTCGCGCAGACAGGCAGCGAATACCGCGGCCAAGCAACGGCGCCGGTCGTGTCGATCGCGTTCGCCAACTCGGGTGCGCTCCAGCTCGAATTGATTCATCAACTCGACGACGCGCCGAGCATCTACCGCGAGTTCGTCGATGCCGGTCGAATCGGGTTCCACCACGTGGCGTTCTGGAGCGACGAGTTCGATGCGACGATCGCGAGCGCCGCGACGGCCGGCTTCGACGTCGTGCATCGAGGCAATGCCGGTGGACTCGCCGAGTTCGCGTACGTCGACGCCGGGGGTACGACGAGCACCGTTGTCGAGGTGATGGAACTCAACGATGCCACGCGGTGGCTCGCCACGACCGTGCACGACGCGGCCGTCGGCTGGGACGGCACCGACGCCGTCCGAGCGTTGGGCTAAAACACAACACCGGGGCTTTGCACGGCCTCGGTCGTGCACCCACCGCCGGTCATGGCGTACACCGCCTCACGCGGATTGCTGCGCCGCTACCGGATGCGCACGAGCGACTGATCCAGCGCGGCAACGTTGCGGGCGCCGATGAGCGCCATCGTGCGGCGAACATCGGCGTGCAAGAGGTCCAACGTATGGTCGACGCCTCGTTCACCTCCGGCCGCGAGCCCGTACAAGTACGCACGTCCGATCATGCAGGCCCTCGCCCCGAGCGCAACGGCTTTCACGATGTCGCTGCCGCGGCGCACGCCGCCATCGCAGATGATCTCGACGCGGTCGCCCACTGCGTCGGCAACGGGCGCGACGAGCGCAATCGGCGGCGGCGAACCGTCGAGTTGGCGACCACCATGGTTCGACAGCGCGATTGCCTCGATGCCATGGTCGACAGCGATGCGCGCATCGGCGACGCTCTGAATGCCTTTCAGTACGACCGGGCCGCTCCAGTGTTCGCGTAACCACGCGATGTCGTTCCACGACAAGGCCGGGTCGAACTGCGCATTGATGTAGTCGGCGATCGACACGGCGGCGCTGCCGTCGCCGACCGCGCCGCCGGCCACGTTCGCGAACCGGATGGGTTCGGACCGCACGAACGCCCACGTCCAACCGGGATGTAGCGCGCCGTCGACAAGCGTCGCGGGCCCGATCTGCGGAGGCAGCGTGAAACCGCGCCGCACGTCGCGCTCGCGCCGACCGAACACTGCGGTGTCCACGGTCAGCACGATGGCTTCGTAGCCAGCTGCCTTGGCGCGCGCGAGCATCGATTCGACGAGGGCGCGGTCGCGCCATACATAGACCTGAAACCATTTGCGTCCGCTCGACACGGCCGCGACCTCTTCGATCGAACGCGTGGAGAGCGTGGACAAGGTGTAGGGGACTCCACAGCGTGTCGCACTGCGGGCCACGGCCAGTTCGCCTTGCGGATCGGCGATGCGCGTGAATCCGGTCGGTGCGAGGACGAAGGGTACGGGGAGCGGGCGACCGAGCAGGGTCGTTGTTGTGTCGAGATTCGCCATGTCGCGCAGCACGCGCGGCTGGAACTCGAGCGCCTCGAACGCGGCCGAGTTCTGGTGCAGCGTCACTTCGCCCTCGGCGCCACCGTCGATGTAGTCGAAGACCCCTCGCGGCAGCCGTCGCCGAGCGACGCGGCGCAGGTCGGCGACGCTCGCGCACCGCCGCAATCGGCGCACCACTGGATCACGCTCGAACGGTTCGAACTGCAACACAGATCGGAGCGTTTCGGCAACCTGCGACACGCGCTGGCCAGTCATGGTGCTCGCATACTGCCAGACGCGCCGGTCGCGTCTGATGGCGCGTACCCGCCGGGTGCGAGACTGCAACCGTGGCGAGCGAACTGCGTCGATCGGAGGCGCACGCATGGGCTGACAGCGGCGCGATGGCGCTGACGGGCGACGCGTGCGGCGCGCCGCGTTGGCCGGGATGGCCGGTGGCTTCGGCAATGCGTACGGCGGCGGCCGAACTCGCGAGTGTGGGCGGTCCGATCGTCGACGGCCCGGCCCTGCTCGGCGAGCGAGCCGCGTCGATGGCCTTGTCGCGCCGGGGCGCGGTGTCGGCGGGCGGCTCGTGTCGCCTCGTGCGCGCCGCCGACGGTTGGATCGCCGTCAATCTTGCGCGTCGCGACGATGCTGTGCTCGCCAACGCCTGGCTCGACGACGCCGGTCTCGATGGGACCGATCCGTGGACCCGAATGCGCGCGGCCGTGGCCGGTGCGGCGGCGGCCGAACTCGTCGCGCGAGCTGTGCCGCTCGGTCTCGCGGTAAGCGCGCTGGACGAAGCCGAGGCGCCGGGACCCGAGCCTCTCGATGCGATCAAACATGCGTCCACAGGTTCCAACGCCTTGGTCGGTGTGGCGATGCGGAAACCCCCGCTCGTGGTCGACCTGTCGTCGCTGTGGGCCGGGCCGCTGTGCGCGCACCTCATCGGCCGGGCTGGTGCGCGGGTCGTCAAGGTCGAA
>JBBREP010000135.1:0-7581 GCA_038202885.1 Acidimicrobiia bacterium
GGGGGGTCAAACGACGCATCTGATTATTGGGTGGGGACTCGGACGGTGAGGGCGCCGGCGACGGCGCGCATCGTTGCGGGCAGTGGGCTCACGCGCTCGCCGTCGGCGAACACCTCGATGGGCACGCTCTGATCGAGCGACTCCACGGTCACAACCTTGCCGCGCCACTGGAGCACGCCGTCGATACCGATGTGTGCGCCCTTGAACACCTTCGGGAAGTTCGCGAGGAACTTCGCTCGTGAGATGGCTTCGATGGCGCAGACGTCGAGCAGCCCGTCGTCGAGACTCGCGTTCGGTGTGATCTTCATGCCGCCACCGAACGTGGTGCCATTACCGACCGACACCATCCATGCCCGCAGCTCGTGTACCTCGCCGTCGACGGTGACGCGCATCGGGTGCGGCTTGTAGGTGACGAGCGTGCGCAGCACGGCGGCAACGTAGAGCGGTGTACCCGATAAGTGGCTGACGCTGTTCGCCCACCGGTTCGCTTCAGAGTCGAAGCCGGTCGCGGTCACCGAGCAATACCAGCGATCGTTGACGCGACCGAGATCGATCGTGCGGTCGACGCCACTGCGATCGCGCAGCACGTCGAGTGCGCGCACCGGTTCGGTGATGTCGTAGCCGAGCATGGTGGCGATGTCGTTGCCGGATCCGCACGGCACGATGGCGAGGCGCACACCGTGGTCGGCGGCCACCCCGGCCATGGCGCCGACTGTGCCGTCGCCGCCCGCGGCCACGAGATCGCGGCCGTTCGCCGCGGCCTTGGCTGCGTGCGCGACCGCGTCGTCGCCCGACGTCGACACATGGGCTTCGACCGCGACGCCGCTATGGGCGAGCGCGTCGATGGCGTCGAGCAGGTCCGGCACCCGGGCCCGGCGCCGAGAACGACCCGCGGCCGGATTGACAACAACAGTCCAACCCAAGCCCGAGATCCTAGAGGCTCAGAGCACCTTGCTCGGGTGTGCAGGCCGTTCGCAGCGCCGGACGAAGTAGGCACCGGAGATAGGGAGATGTGATGCAGAAGCCGGTGGGGCGCGACTCGTCCCATTACCTTCAGGTTGTGGCGCTGCCCGAAGGAATCGACGCTCGGCACATGCCGCGCCACGTGGCCATCGTGATGGACGGCAACGGTCGCTGGGCGCAACGGCGTGGGCTCAAACGCACGGAGGGCCACGCCGCGGGCGAGGAGGCCCTGTTCGATGCAGTCGAGGGCGCGCTCACGCTCGGTCTCGACTGGATGACCGTGTACGCGTTTTCGACTGAGAACTGGCGCCGTCCGCTCGACGAAGTGCGCTTTTTGATGAACTTCAACGAGAGCATCCTGCTGCGTCGCCGTGATGAGCTGCACGGCAAGGGAGTGCGGGTGCGGTTCATCGGCCGCCGGGGTGGGCGAGTGCCGGGCCGGGTGCGCCGTCATATCGAAGACACCGAAGCGTTGACGCGCGCCAACCGCAGGCTCACGCTCACATTCGCGTTCAATTACGGCGGCCGGGCCGAGCTCGTCGATGCCGTCCGTCGGCTCGCAGGTGACGTGCGCGACGGCAGCCTCAACGCCGACAAGATCGACGAGAAGACAATCCATCGGTACCTCTACGCGCCCGACATGCCCGACCCCGACATGCTGGTGCGCACGTCGGGCGAGTTCCGGATCTCGAACTACCTGCTGTGGGAGATCGCCTATTCGGAGCTGTATTTCACCGACACGCTGTGGCCCGACTTCCGCCGCGAACACCTCTTCGACGCCGTGCGCGAATTCCAAGCCCGAGAACGCCGCTTCGGCGCCATCTGACCCCCAAAACGGTTTTCCTCTGCACCCGGCGGCGTATAGCGCCGCCCAGTGCAATCAGACCGCGCTTCGCGCCGCCGAGAACTACAGTCATGTAGTTATGCCGGGCTTGTATCGAGACCAGGGGGTCGTGCTGCGCACGATCAAGCTCGGTGAAGCCGATCGCATCGTCACGATCTTCACGCAGGGCCACGGCAAGGTGCGGGCCGTCGCCAAAGGGATCCGGCGTACCCAGAGCAAGTTCGGGTCTCGCCTCGAACCCACGAGCCATGTGGCGTTGCAGCTCTACGCCGGCCGCGAGCTCGACATCGTCACGCAGTGCGAGACGGTCGAATCGAATCGGGCGCTGCGGGAACGCTACGGACTGCTCACCCACGCGGTTCCGATGCTCGAAGCCGTCGACCATCTGAGCGAGGACCGCCAGACGAACCCGGCGATCTACCGGATGCTCACCGGCGCGCTGCGCACGCTGGCCGAGTCGCGCAACCTGATGGTCACACCCGCGTTCTTCTGGAAGCTGCTCGCGCTGGAGGGGTACCAACCTCGCCTCGACGGTTGCGCCCGCTGCGACGGCCCTCCGCCACTCGTGTCGTTCGACCTCGAAGAGGGCGGCGGGCTCTGCGACCACTGTGCGATGGGTGGCGGCCGGCGCCTGTCGCCCGAGGCTTTCGCGCTCCTCGGCCTGATCCTGGGAGGCGGCTTGCAAGCCGCGTTGGCCGAACAGCCGGGAGCAGCGGCACACGATGTCGAACGGCTCGCGCTCGTCGCCATCGAGCACCACCTCGAACGCCGCCTCCGTTCAGCCGCACTTCTCTAATTGGCCGGCTTGTCTCTTGGGCCTGCTTCGCCCGGCCTGGCGAGCGATCGCTTGTGCCGGTGCTGCGGCGGCGAGGTGGTGCGATCGCCGCGTCGGGCGCGGGATGCGAATACGAGCGGCGATCGGAGCAGCCCGGGAGCGACGGAGGAGCGATGCGGGTGCGCAGCGAGCTCGCCAGCGCCGGGCGAAGCAGGCGCCAGAGATAGGCTGAAAGCCCCATGGCCAGCGCCCCCGATGTGATGGAACGTGTCGTCAACCTGTGTAAGCGGCGCGGGTTGGTGTACCCGTCGAGCGACATTTACGGCGGGTTCCGCTCTACTTGGGACTACGGCCCGCTCGGCGTGCTCCTCAAGCGCAACGTCAAAGAGGCGTGGTGGCGCTCGATGGTGCAGCTGCGCGACGACGTCGTGGGCCTCGACTCCGCGATCCTCATGCACCCAAAGGTGTGGGAGGCGAGCGGCCATGTCGCCACGTTCTCTGACCCGCTCGTCGACTGCCGCAACTGCAAGGAGCGGTTCCGTAGCGACCATCTTCCTGCATCGGGAGCGTGCCCGAACTGCGGCGCCAAGGGAAGCTTCACCGAGGCGCGCCAGTTCAACCTGATGTTCCGGACGCACGTCGGCCCGATCGAGTCCGAGGCGAGCGTCGCGTACCTGCGGCCCGAGACGGCGCAGGGCATCTTCGTCAACTTCAAGAACGTGCTCACCACGTCGCGCAAGAAGCCGCCGTTCGGCATCGCACAGATCGGCAAGAGCTTCCGCAACGAGATCACGCCCGGGAACTTCATCTTCCGCACCCGCGAGTTCGAGCAGATGGAGATGGAGTTCTTCGTGCCGCCCGATGAGAGCGCGCAGTGGTTCGACTACTGGGTGCAACACCGCTACGACTGGTACGTCGGGCTCGGCATCGCACCCGAGCAGTTACTGATTCGACCGCACGACGCCGATGAGCTCAGCCACTATTCCACCGGCACGAGCGATATCGAGTTTGCCTATCCCTGGGGTTGGGGCGAGCTCGAAGGCATTGCGCAGCGCACCGATTTCGACCTGACGCGCCACGCCGAGTTCTCGGGCGAGGAGCTCGTGTACTTCGACCAGGAGTCGAGCACGAAGTATGTGCCCTATGTGATCGAACCAGCCGCCGGTGCCGACCGGGCCACGCTCGCGTTCCTCCTTGCCGCGTACGACGAGGAAGAAGTGCAGGGCGAAACCCGCACCGTGCTGCGCTTGCACCACCGCCTCGCGCCCATCAAGGTGGCCGTGTTGCCGCTGTCGAAGAAAGCCGAGCTGGCACCGCTCACGAACGAAATCTCCACGTTGTTGCGGCCGCATCTACAGATCGACACCGACCTATCGGGCGCGATCGGTCGGCGCTACCGCCGCTTCGACGAAATCGGCACGCCCTATTGCGTGACCGTCGATTTCGATTCCCTCGACGACCGCGCCGTCACCGTGCGCGAGCGCGATTCCATGGAGCAGACACGAGTGCCGGTCGCCGAACTCCTGGGCTATCTCCGCGATCGCTTCGACGACTGACCCCAGATACTGATTTCTGATCCACGTGACCTGCCCACCCCGATGCGAGGACTGATCGATCCATGCCCGTCGACGACTATTACGCGCTGATCGGTGTGCCGCCCGACGCTGACCGCGACACGATCCGCGATGCCTACCGCTCGCGCCGCAGCGAACTCGACGACACCGAGTCCGGGCGTTCGAACGCCGCCAAGCTGAACCGAGCATGGAACGTGTTGTCCGACGGTGCGCAGCGTGCGCGTTACGACGATGAGCTTGCCACGGCAAAGGCCGACGACAATGTGATCGTGCCCGAGATCGTCGGCGCCACGCGCGGCTCGACGAACGGGCGCGGTCCGGCGCGCGCCGCTCGTGGTGCCGCACGCGACAAGGGCGCGAAGCGCCCCGTGCGCGAACCGCGCCAGCCGGTCATGCAGGCTGTCGAGGTCAACGGGGTCGCCCTGGCGTCGAACCGCGACCGAGGCATTTCGCTCGCGATCGACGCGGTGATCTGCATCTTCATCCTCGTGATCGGCGTGAGCGTTGTCGCGCAGAAGATGGCTGACAGCAGCAAGCCCGAGGTCGTCGCCAGGATCGATGTATTGCAGAAGACCATCGACAACGATCAAAAGTCGATCGACAACAACATCAAGCTGCGCGACGCCGCCAAGTCGAAGGCCGATAAGGACCGCTACAACACTGCAAAGAAGGCGGCCGAGAAGAAATTCGACGCCGACACGAAGCTGCAGACAACTGAGAAGGCCAAGCTCGACGGTCTCGGCCGAGAAGCGCTCGCGGGTGCGGGACTACTCGCACTGTTGCTCTTCGCGGTGCCGACAGCGATGACGGGCAAGACGTTGGGCAAGGCCCTGCGCAAGATCCACCTCGTCAAGGAGGACGGCGTCACGCTGCCGGGATGGAGCACTGCATTCATCCGGTACGGCGCGATCTTCGGGTTCATCGTGGCCGCGGGTGTGTTCCTCGGCCAGGTCGCCCAGTTGGCGTGGATCGTCGCCATCTTCGGCGTGACGAGTTTCTCGCGCAATCCGAAGCGTCAGGGTTGGCACGACCGAATCGCGCGCACGCTCGTCGTCGCCGATTGAGCGCGCGGCATCGAAATTGCGACGGTGAACAAAGCGATACGAAGGGCGCGGCGACCGCAGCAGCCTGGGAGCGACGGAGGAGCGACACGGGTGCGCAGGAAGCTCGCCGTGGCGCCGCAGGCGACATAAGGAGACAGTCTCATGACCAAATGGGTCTACGCGTTTCAAGAAGGCAACCGCGACCAGAAGTATCTGCTCGGGGGCAAGGGTGCAAACCTCGCCGAGATGACAAACCTCGGGCTGCCGGTGCCGTCCGGATTCACGATCACGACCGCGGCGTGTAATGACTACCGCGAACACGACAACGTGCTGCCGTCGGACCTGATGGAACAGGTGTCGCAGGCGCGCGAAGTGCTCGAGGCGACGATGGGCAAGAAGCTCGGCGACGGTACCGATCCCTTGCTGGTGAGTGTGCGCTCCGGTGCGCCGTTCTCGATGCCGGGAATGATGGATACCGTGTTGAACCTCGGTCTCAACGACACATCGGTGCAGGGCCTGGCGAAACAGACTGGGAACGAGCGTTTCGCGTACGACAGCTACCGCCGGTTCGTGCAGATGTTCGGCAAGATCGTGCTCGACGTGTCGGGCGAGATTTTCGAGGAGGCCCTGCACGACCTCGTCGAGCGCGAGAACGTCGAGAACGAGACGAAGTTGTCACCGGCGGCCCTGCAGGGGCTGGTCGTCACGTTCAAGGAGCTTGTGCGTTCCGAGGTCGGTGTCGAGTTCCCCGACGATCCGCTCGACCAGCTTCGGTTCGCCATCGAGGCAGTGTTTCGGAGTTGGAACGGCCGTCGTGCGCGCGACTACCGCCGCATGGAAAAGATTCCCGACGACCTCGGCACCGCCGTCAACGTGCAAGCCATGGTGTTTGGCAACAAGGGCGACGACTCGGGCACTGGCGTGGCGTTCACGCGCAACCCGAGCAACGGCGAGAACACGCCCTATGGCGATTTCCTCGCCAATGCGCAAGGTGAAGACGTTGTCGCCGGCATCCGCATCACCGAGCCGCTCGACGCGATGGCCAACGACTTCGGCGAGTGTCACCAGCAGTTGCTCGCGGTGATGCAACGGCTCGAGCAGCATTACCGCGACATGTGCGACATCGAGTTCACGATCGAACAGGGCCGCCTGTTCATCCTCCAAACGCGCGTCGGCAAGCGAACTGCTGCGGCGGCGTTGCGGATGGCAGTCGACATGCAGCGCGACGGGATGATCGACGAGCGTGAAGGCGTGCGGCGAGTGACGCCAACGCAGCTCGACCAGCTGCTGCACCCGCAGTTCGACCCCGCCGCGAAGTACACGGTGCTCGCGAAGGGACTCAACGCTTCACCTGGCGCTGCGGTCGGCAAGGTGTACTTCACCGCCGACGACGCCGAGGCCGCGAGAGAAACGGGCGAGCGCGTCATCCTGGTTCGCCCCGAAACGTCGCCCGACGACCTGCACGGCATGATCGCCGCGGAGGGCATCCTCACGAGTCGGGGCGGTCTCGTGTCGCATGCCGCAGTCGTGGCGCGCGGCATGGGTACGCCGGCGATCTGTGGTGCCGATGCGCTGAAGATCGACGTCGCCGCGAAACAGTTCACGGTCGGTGACCTCGTCGTGCACGAAGGCGATGTGATTTCGCTGTCGGGTACCACAGGTGAGGTCGTCGTCGGCGAGGTCGACGTCGTCACTCCAGAGCCCACGGGCGACTTCGCGATCGTGCTCGGTTGGGCCGACAAACTCCGCCGACTCCGTGTGCGCACCAACGCCGACCTTCCCGAAGACGCGGCCAAGGCGCGCGCGTTCGGCGCCGAGGGCATCGGGCTGTGCCGCACCGAGCACATGTTCCTGGGCGACCGGCTCCCGATCGTGCAGCACATGATCCTTGCCGAGGACCCGGTTGAAGAAGACGCTGCGCTTGAGGCGTTGCGCGTGCAACAACTCGCCGATTTCATCGGTATTTTCGAGGCGATGGACGGCTTGCCCGTCACGATCCGGCTCCTCGATCCGCCGTTGCACGAGTTCCTCCCGAACCTCGAAGAGCTCGTGGCCAAGGAAGCCAAGGGCGAGCTCACCGACCAGGACAAGGTCCTGTACGCCGCGGCGCGCATGTGGCATGAGTTCAATCCGATGCTCGGCACGCGTGGTTGTCGCCTCGGCATCGTGAAGCCCGGCCTGTACCGCATGCAGGTGCGCGCGTTGATGCAGGCCGCGTGCCGGCGCAAGGCCGCGGGTGGCAACCCGATCGTCGAGATCATGATCCCGCTCATCGTGAACCGCGCTGAACTCGCGCTCTTGGAGTCGTGGACGCGTGAAGAGGCCGAGCGGGTATGCGAGCAAGAAGGTGTACGCGTCGAATATCTCGTCGGCACGATGATC
>JBBREP010000136.1:0-7530 GCA_038202885.1 Acidimicrobiia bacterium
TTCGCGAAAGGCCTGAGCGGTTACACGTCGAAGCTCCTCCGGACCCACCGCGGGCGCCAGACCACCGAGCTTCCCGACGGCCTGCCGCACGAGGTCGTGCACCGCGACGACCTGGTGGTCCTCGCGAATTCGGCGCCGAGCAGAAGTGACACGAGCGCGGCGAGCCGGTCGTTGTCGCCGTAGCGGATCTCGTCATCGGCCACTGTGTCGTTCTCGTTGACAATGGGGAGCACACCGAGGTCGAGCAGATGCTGCAAGGTCTCGCGCGCGTGCAGATACTGGGAACGATGCAGGAAGTCGTACGGCGTGAGCAGTACTTGCCCGACGACCACATCGTGCGCCGCGAGCAGACCGTTCATGCGTTCGAGCAGACGGGGCTGGCCGACTGCGGCGATGGCCTGCAGGGTCGCGATGTCACGCGGACGCGCCGTCAAGCCGAGCGCGGGCATGCCGGCTGCGATCGCACCTGACATCACCAAGACGACGCGATGACCGTCGGTGCGGGCGCGCGCGAGATCATCGGCGAGCTTCACCAGCGCGGCATCGTCGAGCTCACCCGACGGCCGCGTGATCGACGAGCTCCCGATCTTGACGACGGCGAGCGATGTACCCACGAGGCTCATATCGCCTCGTCGTTGGTGAGCTCGATCTCTCCGATCCGAACGACGTCTCCGTCACGGGCGCCGGCGCGCGCCAGCGCCCGCTCCACACCCATCCGACGCAGCTTCTGCTGCACGTAGGCGAGCGCGTCGGGTGTGGTGATGTCGGCGAGCGCGACCGCGCGCTCGGCCGGACGGCCCTGCACCCTCCACTCGTTGTTTCCTTCCCGCACGACCGAATATCCCTGCTCGGCCGGTCGCAACACGACGTACGGCTCGGGTTCGCCCTCGGCCGCGCGCGCTTCTTCGACCAGCCGCGCGACCTCGCCGACGAACTCGTCGAGTCCCTCGCGCGTCACCGCAGAGATGACGAGCCCTTCGAAGTCAGAGGTCGCAGCATCGTCGGTCGCGACATCGGCTTTGCTGCCCACGATCACACGGGGACGGTCGAGCAGCTCGGGCCGGTAGCGGCGCAGCTCGTCGATCAACACGCGCGCTTGTTCGTTGGGGTCACGGCCGTCGGTGGGTGCGAGGTCGCACAATACGACCAGCACCCGCGCCCGTTCGATGTGGCGCAGGAATTGATGCCCGAGCCCACGCCCCTCGGCCGCGCCCTCGATCAGACCGGGCATGTCGGCGAGCACGAACTCGTGATCCCGCCACCGGACCACGCCGAGGTGCGGTTCGAGCGTCGTGAAGGGGTAGTCGGCGATCTTCGGTTTCGCGGCGCTGAGCGCAGAGATCAAGGTCGACTTCCCCGCGTTGGGAAACCCGACCAGCGCGGCGTCGGCGAGCAGCTTCAGCTCGAGTCGCAGCCACAGCTCCTCTCCGTACTCACCCTGCTCGGCGAAGCTCGGCGCCCGGCGCGCGTTCGACAGGAAGCGCGCGTTGCCCCGGCCGCCCTGGCCGCCCCGCGCCGCGAGCCAGCGCGCGCCATGGCTCACGAGGTCGGCGAGCAGCTCGTTGTTCGGTCCGTAGACGACGGTGCCTTCAGGAACGTCGACGACGAGATCCTTGCCACCCACGCCATGTTTCTTCTTGCCCGAGCCGTGAGTTCCCGACGTCGCCTTGCGGTGCGGGTGGTCTCGGAAAGCGAGGAGGGACGCCACATTGCGGCTTGCCTGCAACCAGACGTCGCCGCCCTTGCCGCCGTCGCCGCCGTCGGGACCACCCCGCGGCACATGCGACTCGCGCCGGAACGCGACACAGCCCGCGCCGCCGTCGCCACCTTTGAGGTTGCATTGCGCTACGTCTACGAACCCGGACATCGCAGACAGGATACGGACCGACCCCGAATCGACCGTCGGTATCTCTACGATCACTGCGTGCGCCTACGTCGACTCGCCCCCACCGCGACCATCGCCCTGCTCATCGGGCTGAGCGCTTGCAGCAGCTCGTCGAGCAAACCGTCGACCTCGTCGACCACGAAGCCGTCGTCGACCTCGACACCGGCGACCACATCGACGACGGCCGGCACCCCCACGACGACGACGATGCTGGTTCCGACCACGGCTCCGACCACGACCGTGCCGGTCTCCGCTCTCGGCGGTCCCCGCATCCTGACCCTCACCGGCCCACCCCTCCCGGTGCAATGCAACGCACCTACCAGCGTGCAGCTGCGCTGGGAGACCACCGGCGCGAAGACCGTCGCGCTCAGCATCGACAGCGGAGGCGTGTTCGCGACCTACGGAGGCGGACGGATGTCGAAGCTCGTGCCGCTCGCCTGCGACGGCAACGCGCACACCTACACGTTCGTCGCCCGCGCGTCCGACGGTACGGCTGCGATCAAGTCGATAAAGATCACCGAGCACAAAGCTCTAGCTACGCCCGCGCCTTCTGCTTCGAGGTAGGCGCCTTCGTCTTGGCCGCAGCGGTCTTCTTCGCGGCTTTGGCCGCACGCTTCTTGTCGCGGATCTCGGCGATGCGCTCGAAGGTGTCGACATCGGCGATCGACGCCCAGTCGGCGGCGACCGCTTCCCAACCGGGCGGCTGCACGCCCAACCGCTTGCCGAGCAGACCCACGAAGATTCGGCTCTTGTCCTTGCCGAAGCCCGGGAGCGCATGCACCCGAGCGAGCAACTCCTCACCGCCCGCCACTCCCGACCACACGCCCTCGGCGCGGCCGTCGTAGTTCTCGACCAGGTGCCGGCAGAGGTCGTGGGTGCGTTTCGCCATCGACGCCGGGTAACGGTGCAGCGCGGGCTTGTCGCGGAACACGGCCTCGAGCGCGGCCGGGTCCATGGCTGCGATCGCGCCGGCATCGAGGTGGTCGACGCCCAGACGCCGCTTGAGCAGGAGTGGCGCTCCGAACGCCCACTCCATGGTCACCTGCTGGTCGAGGAGCATGCCGAGCATGACCGCCAGCGGCTCGTCCGCGAGGAGCCGGTTCGCCTCGGCATCCGCCGTGAAATACAGGGCTGCAGGTCGCTCACTCACCAGGCCGACGATACCGGTCCAGTCGTCGGGCCGGTCGGGGCGAGGGTGCCCGGCGACTAAACTGCCCTCTCCCCGAAACCCGAGAGACGTGATGCCGGACCGCCCGTTCGTCGACCCTGAGCTCGCCGCCGAGCAGGCGTACGTGGATGCCGCGTACACGCGCCTCGAGGCCATGCGAGCCGCGGCCGAGCGGGTCCGGGAGGCGTACTCCGACGTGCGGGCGGGCGGAACCCACCAGGCCCGCCTCGAACGTGACATCGCCTGGAACGTGACCCAGCGCCGCCTCGCCGACCTCGACATCGGCGACGCGCCGCTCATGTTCGGCCGCCTCGACATGGAAGATCATTCGCGCTGGTACGTCGGCCGGATCGCCGTGGAAGACGAGGAGCACACGCCGCTCGTCGTCGACTGGCGGGCACCCGTATCCGAGCCGTTCTACCGGGCGACCGCGGTCGAGCCGATGTCAGTCGTTCGCCGCCGGCACCTCATCTCGAAGAAGGGCCGGGAGCTCGTCGGCCTCGACGACGAGGTGTTCGACCAGGCCGCCATCGACGAAGCCGGTCTCCCGATCGCCGGTGAGGGCGCGCTGCTCGCGGCACTCGAACGCAACCGCACCGGCCGCATGGGCGACATCGTCGCCACCATCCAGGCCGAACAGGACGAAGCGATCCGCGCCGAGATCCAAGGGCCGCTGATCGTCGCGGGCGGGCCGGGCACCGGCAAGACCGCGGTCGCCCTGCACCGCGCCGCGTATCTCCTCTACACGTTCCGCCGCCGGCTCGGCGCGCAGGGTGTGCTGCTGGTCGGTCCGAGCACGGTGTTCCTGCGCTACATCGAGCACGTGCTCCCGTCACTCGGCGAGCAAGACGTCCAGCTCGCAACCATCTCCGGTTTGCGACCGAGCCTGAAGATCCGCGCCGCCGACCCGATCGCGGTCGGCGCGTTGAAGGGCGACGCCCGGATGGCACGGGTGATCGAACGCGCGGTCGCCGATCGCGAACGGCCGCTCCGCGACGACTTCACACTCCTGATCGACGGATTGCAACTGCGCGTGCGGCGCCGCGACACGGTGCGCATGATCGAGAACGTGCATCGCCGGCGCGGTACGCACAACGAGTTGCGTCCGGGTCTCGTGCAGCGCTTCGTCGACCTGTTGATCGCGCGGTACAAGGAGGCTGCGATTCGCTCGTACCACCGCCGCGCCGACGACGGACCCGCCGAGAACGTGCGCAGCTTGTTCGACCGCGACAACACGCTCGACGCGAGCGTCGCCGGCGCACTCGTGCGCGGTGAGGCACCGCCCGAGGGCTGGGAGCAGGAGCTCCGAGCGCGTATGCGCGGCCGGCCCGAGGTTCGAGAGGCGCTCGAACGCATGTGGCCCGTCCTCTCGGGGCCTGAGCTCGTCAACGACCTTCTCGGTTTCGCGGCACTGGTTCGGTCGGCCGGTCGTGACGTGCTGACCGACGAGGAACAGGCATCACTGCACCGCGCTCGCGTGCGTGACGTCGCGACTGTCGCGTGGACCGAAGACGACATCGCGCTCGTCGACGAAGCCGACTTCCTTCTCGGCCCGGTCGAGGCGGCGCGGCCGCGCTCCAAGCGATCGCAGAACCGCGACGAAGAGCTCGATCAGGCGTCACGCGTCATCGACGAGCTCGGCCTCGGCGGGTTCACCAATGCTGCGACCATCGTCCGCCGCAACGAGGAGCCGGTGGCGAGCGGAGCCGAGTCGACCCGAGATCCGCGCACCTTCGGGCATGTGCTCGTCGACGAAGCGCAGGACCTCACCGCGATGCAGTGGCGCATGCTGGCCCGGCGCTGCCCGTCGGGCTCGATGACGCTGGTCGGTGACCCCGGCCAGGCGAGCCGGCCCGGTGCCCTGGCCTCATGGTCCGACGTGCTCGAGCACATACCGCAACACGCGCCGGTGCGGTTCGTGACGCTCACGATCAACTACCGGACGCCGTCGGAGGTCATGGACGTCGCTTCCCGCCTCCTCGCGGTTGCCGCACCAACCGTGGAACCGTCACGATCCGTCCGGAGCACCGGCGAAGATCCGCTCTTCGTCCCGACGACGAAGGACCGACTCGTCGAAGAAGCCACCGACCATGCCCGCGCCGCGCTCGCCCGGACCGGCACGCTCGCGGTGATCGCGCCGGCCGCGTTGCACGCCGAGATCATCTCGCGCCTCGGCGACATCAACGCCTCGACTGACGCCGGTGATGCACTCGATGCCGCGGTCGCCGTGCTCGAACCGGCCGAAGCCAAAGGCCTCGAGTTCGACCACGTGGTGGTCGTCGAGCCCGCACAACTCGTGACGGCCGACCGCGCCGGGTTGCGGTTGCTCTACGTGAGCATCACGCGCACGACCAAGACACTCACCGTCGTGCACGCCGACCCTCTTCCCGAGGGACTCGCCACCCGCGCCTGACGCTCGGCCGTTACGCACGCTGGTTCAGCGGGCTCAGGTCGCGCTTCGTGAATACGGGTTGCGCCAGATGTACCGGCAACGCGAAGTTCTGCCATCGCGTAGCGCCGTGCACGTCACCTATGAACGCGTCTAGATCGAGACGTCGGATTGCGCCTTGATGGGACGATACAGCGAGGTTCACGCTTGCGATCTTCGCGATCTTGCTCGGTCAGGCGACCTGGTATCTCGCCGTGCATTGGGGGATGCGCTCAGCGGCGACGGCCCCGCGGGTCGTTGAGTGTGAGCCGAGCCACCGTTCCGTCAGGCTCGCCGCTAACGGTTACTCGGCCCTCGACGCCGTCGTAGCCGACATTCCACGAACACACCTCGCGGTAACCCACCTGCGGGTTGACGATCGGTTCGCTCGACTTCACCGCGGCGTCCAGCCACCGTGTCAGCGCCGCGTTCACCGCGGTGCATGCCGCTCTTGGATTTTCGGTGGTCGTGAACGTTGTCTCGACGAACGCGCCGCAGGCAGCGTTGCACAGAGGGTCGCCTCCCCGATGTTCTCCGCGTAGTTGGAAGGATCCAGGCGCCGGGAAGGTCGCCGAGACGCGCTCCAGCGCCGGGTACGGATCGGCACGATACTCAGTGAGTAGCAGCAGACTCCCGGCGCCGCCCACGAGAACCACCGCTGACGCAATCCAGACGTGCCGGACGACGAATATCCCGGTTGCGTCCGTCGCCCGCCGGGTCGGAACCACAAGGCGTGCGAGAACAACCACGAACACGCCAAACGTTGCGACGGCCACGATTACGACGAAAATCAATCCCCAGAGTCCATCGTTATCTCCGCGGGGAAACGTCCACCGCGCAGCGACGAGCGGCCCGGCGAACGTGGCACCGGCGATTCCGACGGCACGCCCGCCGAACACGACACCGACGACGGCCACTGTCGCAAGCAGGCACAACCAAAGCGCCGACGAGATCGAGTCATCCCCGGTCTTCCCGACGACAAAGATCGACCACTCGGTAAGCCCGACAACAACACAACCTGAAAGAACGACGGCGCGACCTACGCGATCACGACCACTTGAAGAAGGCATCCGAGAACATTCTCTACTACCCGCGGCCCGAGCCGTGCCGATCGATGCGGCGCACCACCCGCACCCCAGCTTTTCCAAATACCCTGAGCCGGCGCGACCGCGGATGCTGTGCTCAAGCCGGATGGCGGTGTTGCTGCCTCGATTGTGGGCGCGCGGCTAACCGGGTCATCGCGGACACCTGTACGAACTCCACTTCGGCTTTGGATGCATGGACTGTTCTGAGCACCAATGCTTCGCTGGCGCCCGTGTCATTCGCAATCCCAACCTTGAGAGCGTTCTTCTCCACGTCAATGCCAACCAGATTGATTGTCACACCGGCTCGCGCAAACGTGTTGTCTGCAGCCACCACGACGTCTTGTAGCCCGGACAGACGATGAAAACTATTCGCGACAATGCGCGACGTGATGATCGGCGAGGGTGCCGTCTGCGTATGGCTGAACGTTGCTACGTGCGCCAGCATTGCGTCAACCGCGTCCGCGCACGTCGCGAGGATCACGAGCGACCCGTCATCGGCGTAGTAGAGCCCACCGAAGGTCGACGGACTCGACGCTTCCAATGCAGTCCCGAGCCCCCACGCATCGTACGGAACCGGCGCCGAAGGCTCAGACGACGTCGGAGTCGTCGAGGTTGTCGCTAACGAACACTGCTGCTGTAAACTCCTCGCTCCTGCTGACTGCGGCCGTCCGGTTGTTCGCGTCGTGGTGGCCGTCACACGAACAGCCTGCTTTGCCGTTCCGCTGCATCCCGCGACGAACAGGCTCATGGCAGCAACGAGAAGGACGACCGTTCTGCGGAGTCTCACCATTTGACGCCAGTTTGACGCGGATGTGGCTGCCCGCGAGTAATAGTCAAGACTTGTGGATTGGTTTGTTCCGTTGATCACGCGGCGGCTTCCTGATCTTGCTTGTTGGTTCGTTCGATGATCACCCCCTTGTCGAACTTCGCGCCGGCGCGGACAAGCGCGACGAGGTGCGGCGCG
>JBBREP010000137.1:0-7163 GCA_038202885.1 Acidimicrobiia bacterium
TCCTGCATGGGCGCATTGCGGCGCTCGGGGCTCGAAGGGGTCGCGCTCGACGCGGCATTCGGTGGGCGGCCGTTCCTCGGTGTGTGCGTGGGCATGCAGATGTTGTTCGCGGGGAGTGAGGAAAGCCCGGGCGTTGCCGGACTCGGCGTGGTCCCCGGCACGATCACGCGGTTGCCGTCGTCGGTGAAGTTGCCGCAGATCGGGTGGAACACCGTCGACGTTGCGCCCACCTCGGCGATGTTCGCCGGGCTCGGCGCGAATCCATGGCTCTACTTCGTGCACACCTATGCGCCGAGCGGTTGTCCCGACGACGTCGTCGCCGGTTGGTGCGAATATGGCACCCGCTTCGCGTGCGCGATCGAGCGTGATCGACTCTGGGCCACGCAGTTCCATCCTGAAAAGAGCAGCCGGGTGGGCTTGGCACTGCTCGACAACTTCGTACAGATGTGCGCGACCGCGAGCGCTTCGGCACCCGCGTGATGGAGACCACGGCCGCGATGGAGCTGTACCCGGCGATCGATCTGCGTGCCGGTCGCGCGGTGCGGCTCGTGCAGGGCGACTACGCGCAGGAGACGGTGTACGACGCCGACCCCGCCGCGGTAGCGCGGCGGTTCGCCGATGCTGGCGCCCAATGGATCCATGTGGTCGATCTCGATGCGGCGCGCGACGGTGGCGACAAGAACCTCGCGGTCATCGCGGCGATCTGTCGCGCCGTTCCCGAGTGCCACGTACAGACCGGTGGCGGCGTCCGCACCGTCGATGCGGCGCGCGCTCGCCTCGATGTTGGTGTGCGGCGCGTTGTGGTTGGCAGCGCCGCAGTCGAACGCCCAGAACTCGTGGCCGACCTCGTTGCGCAGCATCCCGATGCTGTCGCGGTGGGGCTCGACGTACGTGGTCGCTCGATCCGCGTACACGGATGGACGCACGACACCGGCATCGACATCATCGACGCGCTCGACCGCGTGTGCGTTCCCGGCGTGGCCGCCCTCGTCGTCACCCAGATCGCGGTCGACGGCCTGCTCACAGGCCCCGACGTGACCCTCTACGAAACGCTGCTCTCGCACACGACCGTGCCGCTCATCGCGAGCGGCGGTGTCGGGTCGGCCGACGATCTCGTGCAGCTCGCCAACGTCGTGGTGGGCACGCGCACCTTGACCGGCGCGATCGTCGGCAAGGCAATCTACGAGGGTCGGATCACCGTCGAAGAGGGGATCGCCGCGTGCTCGCCAGTCGGGTAATCCCGTGTCTCGACGTCGACAACGGTCGCGTCGTCAAGGGTGTGCGGTTTGTCGAGATTCGTGACGCCGGCGATCCGGTGGAGCTCGCCGCGCGCTACGACGCCGAAGGAGCCGACGAACTTGTGTTCCTCGACATCACCGCGTCGAGCGACGACCGCGACACGATGGTGCACGTTGTCGAGCGCATCGCCGAGCAGGTGTTCATCCCGTTCACGGTTGGTGGCGGGATCCGCACGGTCGACGATGTTCGGCGCATGTTGCGCGCCGGTGCCGAAAAGGTGAGCTTCAACACCGCTGCGGTGGCGCGCGCCGAGGTGGTGGCCGAAGCCGCCGATGAGTTCGGCAGTCAATGTGTTGTCGTTGCCATCGATGCGCGCCGGCGCGACGCCGACCGGCCCGAACTCGGGTGGGAAGTCGTCACCCACGGAGGGCGGACACCCACGGGCCTCGACGCGCTCGAATGGGCCGCAGAAGTGTGCCGTCTCGGCGCGGGTGAGTTGCTGGCGACGTCGATGGATCGCGATGGCACGAAGGCTGGCTACGACCTGGAGTTGCTTACCGCACTCGACGCCACCGTCAGCGTGCCCGTCATTGCGAGCGGTGGCGTCGGCACGCTCGATCACCTGCGAGCCGGCATCGAGGCTGGCGCGCAGGCGGTGCTGGCGGCATCGATCTTCCATTTCGCGCAGTTCTCGATCGCGCAGGCCAAGACGTACCTCGCCGACCATGGAGTGGTCGTTCGTCCGGTGTGATCTGGGCAAACAGCGGGGAGTGCAGGAACCCTCGACGAACGTCGATACCCGCGATACCGTTTTGCCACGGCGGAGTGCCAGCCGGGTGCTCGTCGCATCGACCTCTCCGGAGGTCACGCACTGGAGGTCATATGGCCGAAGCACATCGCAACGGACACGGCATCGACGAACACTTCTTGATGAAGTACCGCTGCCTGCTCAACGCCGAAGAGGACGCCTTCGACGAGCTTGAGCACGCGTACGAAGACGGCGACCGAGCCCACTTCGATGCCGACCTTCTGGCATGGTCCGAAGCAATGCGGCGCCGCACGAGCTATCTCGAACGTCACCTCGTGTCGTTGGTGGCGGTCACCGCCTGACGCTTCGCTCACGCAATCGTTGTCAACATCCAGGCGAGCACGAACGCCTCGTCGCGCCAGCGGTCGTAGCGACCACTCGGGCCGCCATGACCGGCACCCATCTCCATCTTCAACAGCACGTCGGTCTCGGGAGAGATCGCGCGGAGCTTGGCCACGTACTTCGCTGGTTCCCAGTACTGCACGCGCGGATCATTGAGACCGCCGGTGACGAGCAGCTTTGGATACCGCACGCCCGCCGCGAGGTTGTCGTAGGGCGAATAGGCAGCCATCGAGCGATACTCAGACTCGATCGCCGGGTTGCCCCACTCCTCCCACTCGTTGACCGTGAGCGGGATCGTTGCGTCCGACATCGTTGACAGCACGTCGACGAACGGCACTTCGGCGACCACGCCGCACCAGCGATCGGGTCGCAGGTTGGTGATCGCACCCATCAACAGCCCACCCGCGCTCGCGCCGCGCGCCACGACGCGCTCCGGATCGCCGTAACCCTTGTCGACGAGGTGGTCGGCGCACGCGATGAAATCGGTGAACGTGTGCATCTTGTGCTGAAGCTTGCCGTCCTCGTACCACGCGCGCCCGAGTTCACCGCCGCCGCGAGGATGCGCGATTGCGTACACCCAGCCCCGGTCGAGCAACGGCAGTACGTCGGCGTCAAACGTCGGATCCACGCTCGCCTCGTAACTGCCGTAGCCATACAGGTACAGCGGCGCAGTGCCGTCGATGGCGGTGTCGCGCCGGTGCACGAGCGAGATCGGCACACGCGTGCCATCGTCGGCGATCGCCCATTCCCGTTCCGCGACGTACGCGTCGGGCGCGTAGCCCGGTACCGGCTGCTGTTTCACGAGTGTGCTCGTGCGCGCGGCCACGTCGTAGTCGTACGACGAGTGCGGCCGCACGAGTGACGAATACTGGTAGCGAATGGTCGTGGTCTCGAATTCGCGCGTGCCGCCGGGCCACGCGCTGTAGACCGGATCGGGGAGTGCGATCTCGTCGAGGCTGCCGTCGTCGTGGCGCACGCGCAGCCGTTCGAGCCCGACGGTGCGTTCGTACAGCACGAGGAACGACGCGAACGCACTCACGTGGGCGAGCCGAACTTCGGGGTCGTGCGCAACAATCGTGTGCCAGTGCGCACGACCGGGTGTTGCCAGCGGGGCGAGGTACAGCTCGAAATTGGTCTTGGCGTCGGCATTGGACCAGACCACGAGGTCGTCACCGCGGTGGTCGACTCCGTATTCCACGCCGTCGCGGCGGGGCTCCACGATCTGCAATGCGGCGGTGACATCGTCGGCCCGAAGCATCGCGATCTCGGTGGTCGTACGTGACTGCGTGCCGACGAAGATGTACGCGCCGCTACGGCTGGCGTGCACCCACGCGTCGAAACGGTCGTCGTCTTCGTGGAAGATGCACACGTCGTCGGCGACGGGCGTACCGAGCACATGGCGCCACACCTCGAACGGGCGCATCGCCTCATCGGGGCGCGTATAGAAGATCGTGCTGCTGTCGGCCGACCAGGCCAGTGAGTAGTACACGTCGGCGATGACCTCGAACGTGTCGAGTCCCGACGCCACATCGCGGAAGCGCAACTCGTAGCGCTCGCTCCCGTCGAAGTCGGTCGTGTAGGCCGCGATGCGGTGGTCGGGGCTCATGGCGAGATCGCCGAGACTGAAGTATTCGTGGCCACGCGCGATGTCGTTCTCGTCGAGCACCACGTGTTCGCCGCGCTCGCCTGGCTCGCCCGGTTGCGAGCCGCGCGGGATGCGGCAGTGCCGGGCGTACTGCTGGCCCTCGGTGGTACGCCCGAAGTACGACCACGGTCCCCACGGAATCGGCGCGCCGACATCGGTTTCCTGTACGTGGGCTCGCAGCTCTTCGAACAGCTGGTCGCGCAGCGCTTGCGTGCCGGCCATGCGCGTTGCCGTGTAGGCGTTCTCGGCCTCGAGGTATGCCCGCACATCGGGCTCGTCACGGTTGCGTAACCAGAACCAGTCGTCGACCCGAACTTCGCCGTGCGCTGAGAGCGTTGTGGGGTGACGGGGCGCAAGCGGCGGTGCGGCATGGTCGGCCATCGCGGGAGTCTCGCGCGAGAAGCGGGAGGGCCGGAATCCGTGCCAGGCGTGCTGCTGCACCCCGGTACGCTGCGTGCCGTGTCCGAACTCACTTCCACGGCAAGTACGCCGACGCGAGTCGCTCAACCGGTCGCGTTTACCGAGGCCGAACTCGACGCGGTGAAGTACGACGACACCGGTCTCGTGCCCGCCATCGTGCAGGACGACGACACGGGTGAAGTGCTGATGTTCGCGTGGATGAACCGCGATGCGCTGCGCCGCACGCTCGAAACCGGGCGCAGCTGGTTCTGGAGCCGCAGCCGCAGCGAGTACTGGTGCAAGGGCGAAACGTCGGGCGATCGCCAGTACGTGCGGCGGGCGGCGTACGACTGCGACATGGACGTCGTGCTGCTCGTCGTCGAACAAGAAGGGCGCGGCGCGTGCCACACCGGATCGCGGAGTTGCTTTTTCCGTGACTTCGGTTCGGGCGCCACGCCCGGCCCCGTCTGAGATGCGGCCCGACCGCGCCGAGTTCCTCGCGCTGGCGCGCGAGCACACCGTCGTGCCCGTGTGGCGCGAGGTGCTTGCCGACATGGAGACGCCGCTGTCGGCGTTCATCAAGCTCGTGGGCGAGCGCGACGGCTTCCTGCTCGAGTCGGTCGAACACGCCCAGCGTTGGGGCCGCTACTCGTTCCTCGGTTGGGACCCGGTCGCGACGCTCACCGTGCGCGGATCCGAGGTCAGCGTCGAAGGTGAGCTCCTCGACGGCGTGCCCCGCGACCACGGTGCACTCGGCGCCCTCGACGCGATGGTCGCGAAGTTCTCGGCGCCTCCGCTCGACGCCTTGCCCCCGTTTCACGGCGGCGTGGTGGGCTATCTCGGTTACGACATCGTGCGCGAGGTCGAACGGATCGGTCCGCCGCCACCCGACGACCTCGGTCTTGCCGACGGCGTGTTGTTCCTCACCGCGAGCGTGGCCGCGTTCGATCACTACGCGCAACGGGTGCATCTCATCGAGAACGTCTACATCGAGCCCGGTGCGACCGACGCCGAGATCGAACGCCGCTACGAGGTTGCGGGCGCTCGGCTCGACGCGCACGCGGCCACGCTCGGCTCGCCGTTGCCGCCGTCGATTCCCGTCGCGCCGCCCGAAGCCGGCGAAGCTGTCGCGGCGTTCACGCGCCGCACCAGCTCGGCAGAATACGCGCGGTCGGTCGAAGCGGCGAAGGAACACATTCTGGCTGGCGACATCTTCCAGGTCGTGCTCGCACAACGATTCGATCTCGACGAACCGTGCGATCCGTTCGGTCTGTATCGAGTGTTGCGTGTGGTCAACCCGTCGCCGTACATGTACTTCCTGCGTGCCGGCGCCACACATATCGTGGGCAGCTCGCCCGAGGCGCTCGTGCAGGTCCGCGAGCAACGCGTGATCAGTCGTCCGATCGCCGGTACACGCAAGCGCGGTCGTGACGCTGCGCACGATCGGCGCCTCGAAGCCGAACTGACCGAACATCCCAAGGAACGGGCCGAACACGTGATGCTCGTGGATCTCGCGCGCAACGATCTCGGTCGCGTGGTGCGCTTCGGCACCGAACAGGTCGACGAGATGATGACCCTCGAGCGTTACTCGCACGTGATGCACATGACGAGCCAAGTCTCGGGTGAACTGGCCGAGGGCCGCGATGCCATCGATGTGCTGCGCGCCACGTTCCCGGCCGGCACCGTGAGCGGCGCGCCGAAGGTGCGCGCCATGCAGATCATCGACGAACTCGAACCGGCCAAACGCGGTCCGTACGCCGGTGTGGTCGGCTACGTCGACTTCTCCGGCAACCTCGATACGGCAATCGCGATCCGCACGATGGTGTTCGACGGCACGAAGGCATCCGTGGCCGCCGGCGCGGGCATCGTGGCCGATTCCGACCCAGCCGACGAAGACCTGGAATGCAACAACAAGGCCCGAGCGTTGCTCAACGCGGCAGCCGCCGCCCAGGCGCTGTTCCCAGTGGAGCGCACGTGACCGATCCGACAGCAGTTCCCGACTCGGCCGCCATTGCCCGCGACGGGCTCGCGGCCTTCGCGGGCGGCGCCGCGTTGCTCGGCGCCGGCGCGGGCGCGGGCAGTGCGTCGGGTCACGACGTGGTCACCGCGAGCGGACCCGATGCGCGCAGCTTCCTGCAGAGCCTGATCTCGCAGGATCTCGCGGTCATCGAGCCGGGTGCGGGGGCACAGTCGTTGCTGTTGCAGCCGCAGGGCAAGCTCATTGCGGCGTTCCGGATCCTGTCGTTGGCCGACGACGAATGGTGGCTCGACGGTGACCCCGGCACGGGCGCACCGCTGCTCGAAGGACTGTTGCGGTTCAAGATTCGCGTGAAGGTCGATCTCGTGGCCCGAGCCGACGTGGCGATGCTGTCGCTGCGCGGGCCTGCGGTCGACACGGTCGCGAAGCGGTGTGGCCTGCCCGGCGTGGCGTTTGCTGTGCACTCGCACGTTGCCGACAGTTCGGGCGTCCGGGTGGTGCGCGCACCGTGGGGTGCCACCGACGGCCTCGACCTGCTGGTGCCTGCATCGGCGTTGGAGGCCTGGCGAACCCGGCTCGTCGAAGCCGGTGCAGTCGCGGTCGACGATGCTGTGGCAGAGACGGCGCGGTTGGAGCACGGCGTACTGCGCTTCGGCGCCGACATCGACGGAGCCACGATCGCGCAGGAGGCCGAACTCGAACTCGACGCCGTCAGCTTCACGAAGGGTTGCTTCGTGGGCCAGGAGCTCGTA
>JBBREP010000138.1:0-6984 GCA_038202885.1 Acidimicrobiia bacterium
TTGCGCCGCATGTAGCAATGGACGGCGGCCGAAGTGTTTCACGCGCGGCGACGGGAGCAGCCCGAGAGCGAGGGACGAGCGAGGCGGGTGCGCAGGAAGCTCGCAGCGCCGGGCGAAGCAGGCGCAGTAGTCAGAGGTCGCTCACCAATCCAGCGCCCATGAGGTCGACGAAGTTGTCGTGGTAAAAGGCATGGCGCGCGTCTTCGTTGATTGCGCCGGCATCGAGCGAAGCCTCGAAACGCTCGATCGGGCGCCTTCCACCCTCGACGTGCGGATAGTCGGACGAAAACAGCACGACTTCGGCGCCGGCCTGATCGATGATCCAGCCAACGTCCTCGGTCGGGTAGGGCGTGAACCGCATCTGACGGCGCACGTACTCGCTCGGACGCAATTCCAGCGCGCGCACACGCTCCTCGTGGCGCACGAAGGCATCGAATGCCGACTCCATCTGGCGCATCCATGACGGGACCCAGATCGCACCTTGTTCGATCACGCCGACGCGCAACTCGGAGAAGCGATCGAACACGCCGTCGAAAATCATCGTCGCCAACGTCTGCGCCGGCGGCCCTGGGATACCCATGTAGTCGACTGACCGGAAGTTCTCCTCGCCACCGTGAAAGTCGGGCGGGATCGGCAAGCCGTTCACGAAGTAGTTGTGATCGATCAGGTCGCCGGTGCCTCCCACGTGAAACACGATGGGGATGCCGGCCGCCTGCGCCGCGGCCCACACCGGATCGAGGCTCCGGTGACTCGGCGAATGCGTTGGTGGACAGCCCGACGCCACGAGGAGCGCGGCCGCACCCATCGCGATCGCCTCGTCGGCCATCGCCGCGGCGCGCTCGAAGTCGAGCAGCGGCACGTAGCACGTGGGCAGCAGGCGCGGATCGACCGAGCAGAACTCGATCATGCCGCGATTGTGCGCTTTCGCCGCTCCGTACGCGAGGTCGGCGTCACCTGTGTGTTCCCAGTCGTGCAGACGCCCGTTATGGAACGTGTTGAACATGAGTTGGGTCGCGAACCCGAGCAGATCGAGCGCCCGCGGGCGATCGGCGGCAACGAACGATCCCGTCGCCGCGAAGTTCTTGCGGGCCATGATCTGCGCGGCCTCGTCGGCGCGGTACTCGCTCGACGCATGCTTGGCTGCGAGGCGAGCGAACGTGGCATCGAGATCGCGCAGCTGCTCGTCAGGGTCGCCGGTCTGGCGCAATTCGTTGCCGCCGGCCAGCGTCGGGATCGCGATGCGATCGCGCAGAGCAGGGTCGGCGTAACTGCGCAGCCACCCGGGCGGCTCCATGATGTGCGCGTCGGCGTCGTGGACGACCCGACCCGTTTGGTTGTAGGTGGTGGTCACGCCCCATTCCATCCCGCGTGGACCACCGTGTCCAGTGTCTGGGTCAGCTGGGGCCTTTTTCTCGGACGGCGCGGACGGTGTCGGCGGCCTCGCGCAGTTCGCTCAGCCAGTCCCGTTGGTGCTTGGCCACGAGGCGTACGCACCAGGCCAAGGCCTCGCTGCGGCTCCGGGCGAGGCCGCCGTCGATGAGCGCGTCGAGAACCGCCCGCTCGTCGATGCGCAGGCGGGTCATCACCGGCACGTTGAGATGGGTGAACATCAGCGTCCGCTCGCCATCGGTGACGCCCCAACTCACCTTGCGCCCGAACCGGGCCTCGGCCTGGGCCGCGATCCCCATCCGGGCCGGTCGGGACTGCTCGCGGAATTCCCCTGGGACGACGTCGGGGGCAAGCCAGCCGATCACGACGACCTCGTCGCGGTCACACGTGACTGCGGGCGGTGCGCTGAACCAGCCGCTGGGCACGGCCTGGGCGAAGTATTCGAGGATCTGCTCCATGGGAATACAACGTACACCGATTCGTTGTAAGCATGTAATTATCCGCAAGCCCACCCGACGTGTCCCATGCCCTGCCGTCCCGCCAGGAGGACTCCATGACGACAACCGATCTCACGCTGCCGTTACTCCCGGCCACTAACGGGGTGGTGCTGCCCGGCATGGTCGTGACCATCGCGGCCGAGTCCGACGAGGCCCGCGCGGCCTTCGCGGCAGCCGAATCGCGTGGTGGCGAGCTCGTCATCGTGCCGCGCACCGAGCACGGCTTCGCTGCGGTCGGCACCGTCGCGCGTGTCGAACAACTCGGGAACCTGCCCGACCACAGCCTGGCCGCGGTCGTGCGAGGCGTCCGACGGGTGCGGGTGGGTCAGGGCGCGATCGGCGAGTCACCGGCGCTCGAGGTGAACGTCGAAGAGCTCCCGGAGCTGGTGTCGGACGACGACACCGACCGGCTCGCCACCGAGTACCGCGATGTCGCTCGCCGGCTGCTCGACGCCCTTGGCGGGCGCGAGGCGCGCGCGCTCCTCGGCGAAGACGCGTCGCCCGACGCGCTCGCCGACACCATCGCGTGGTGGCCGGCGCTGTCATTCGAACAGCGTGTCGAGTTACTCGAGACGATCGACCTGAACGACCGTCTGCGCCTCGCGCTCGGCTGGGCGCGCGACGCGCTCACCGAAGTCGAGGTCACACGCGACATCGATACCGAGGTCAACGGACATTTCGAACAGATCCAACGCGAGGCCGTGTTGCGCCGACGCCTGTCGGCGATCCAGACCGAGCTGGGCGAGCAGACCGCGTCCAACGGCTACCGCGAACGGCTCGATGCCCTCGGCGACGCAATTCCTGAAGCCACCCGCGCCGCGATCACGAAGGAAATCGATCATCTCGACCGGGTCGGGGAACAGTCGATGGAGGCGAGCTGGATTCGTACGTGGCTCGACACCGTCTTCGAGATCCCGTTCACGTCGCGCACCGACGACAATCTCGACCTCACGCACGCGCGCAGCGTGCTCGACGCCGACCACTCCGGCCTCGACGAGGTGAAGGACCGCATCATCGAGTTCCTCGCCGTGCGCAAACTGCGCGCGGAACGCGGCGTCGACACAGGCTCGCATCGCCGTGCGGGTACGATTCTCGTGCTCGCCGGTCCGCCTGGGGTCGGTAAGACATCGCTCGGCGAATCGGTGGCCGGCGCGCTCGGGCGCAAGTTCGTGCGCACGGCGCTCGGTGGGATTCACGACGAGGCCGAGATCCGCGGTCATCGCCGTACCTACGTGGGAGCGCGACCGGGACGCATCGTGCGCGCGCTGGTCGACGCGGGCAGCATGAACCCGGTCCTGTTGCTCGACGAAATCGACAAGCTCGGCAGCGACTACCGCGGCGACCCCACCTCGGCCTTGCTTGAGGTGCTTGATCCGGCCCAGAACCACACGTTCCGTGACCACTACCTCGAGCTCGAACTCGATCTGTCGTCGGTGGTGTTCATCGCCACGGCCAACACGCTCGAGCGCGTCCCCGCGCCGCTGCTCGACCGCATGGAGGTCATCACGATCAGCGGTTACAGCGAGCACGAAAAGCTCGCGATCGCACGTGATCACCTGTTCGCCAAGGTGCTCGACCGCAACGGTGTGCGCGCAGATGAGGTCGTTGTGTCCGACGATGTCGTGCGCGCCATCATCGGCGATTACACCCGTGAGGCCGGCGTGCGCAGGCTCGAGCAACGACTCGACCGAGTCGTGCGCAAGGCCGCGACACGGCTCGCCAAAGGCGAGGCCACCGCGCCCGTCGAGGTGAAGGTCGAGGACCTGCGCGACGCGCTGGGCCGCGCCGTCACCGATGAACGGCCGGCGGAGCGCGTCGTGGCACCGGGCATCGCGACCGGCCTTGCGGTCACCGGAGCCGGTGGTGACGTGTTGTTCGTGGAAGCTGTGGCCACCGACGGCGAAGGTCTGACGCTCACCGGTCAACTCGGCGACGTGATGCGTGAGTCGGGTGAGATCGCACTGTCATACCTGCGGGCCAACGCGACGTCGCTCGGAATCGAGCCGGCCGCGTTGCAGCGCCGCTTCCACGTGCACTTCCCTGCCGGTGCCATTCCCAAGGATGGTCCCTCAGCCGGCGTCACGATGACCACGGCGATCGCGAGCGTGCTGCGCAATCAGCAGGTGCGCTCCGACGTGGCCATGACCGGTGAGGTCACGTTGCAGGGCCGGGTGCTGCCGATCGGCGGCGTGAAGGAGAAGGTGTTGGCCGCCCATCGGGCCGGCGTGCGCCACGTGATTCTGCCGGAGGCAAACCGTCTCGATGTGGACGACGTACCCGACGACGTGCGCGAACAAGTGGAGCTCCACTACGCCACCACGGTCACCGATGTCCTCAACTTCGCCCTCGTCCCGTAACCGCCATCCCACAGGTGCGTCGTTTCGGGGGTCTATATGACCTCCAAACGACGCATCTGTGACTACACCAAGATGCGGTCGTCGGGGGCGGGGACGCCGATGACGGCGAGGGTGCGGCCCATGCCGAGGAACATGCCGCAGCAGATGGTGAGATCCGCGATCTCCTCATCGGCAAAGGCGCCGCGCAGGCGGGCCCAGAACTCGTCGTCCATCGCGAGGTGGTCGAGCGCGAAGCGCTGTGCGAACTCGGCCGCGAGCTTCTCGCGTTCGGTGAGCACCGTGCTCGTCGGCCACGACGTGATCTCACCGTAAAAGCCCTCGTCGATCGACGCGGCTGCAGCCGCCTTGGCGCGCGTGTCTTTGCACACGAGGCAGTCGTTGATCAGCGCGATGGTGTAGCGGGCCGCCTCGCGCTCGCGCACGGGGAGTTGCGAGTTGCCGTAGACCGCTTCGGAGAGCGCGCCCATGCCAACGGCCATCTTGGCTCGCGACAGCGCCCAGTCGACGTGCTCGCCCATGCCGTGCTCAGGAAAATCAATCCGTGCCATGGCGCCAAGCGTATCGAAGCATCTCGTCCGCCAACAGATGCCGGGGGTCAGCGGTCGCTGACGTCCCGAGCGGCGAGCGGAGCAGCCCGAGAGCGAGGAACGAGCGACGCGGGTGCGCAGGGAGCTCGCCGTGGCGCCGAAGGCGACACAAAACGAAACGTGAGGTTGATCCTCGGACCCACGGGTCGGGCGGTTTTTGAGAGCTGGTGACGCCAGTAGTGCTGGGTTGGGCCTCGCATGATCAGCACACTGCCGTGCGCCAGATCGAGTTGGGTCCGATGCTCGGGCTCGTCGTTGTGGCGCAGATGGAAGCGTCGAGTCGCACCCAGACTCACCGACGCGATCACTGGTTCGCGGCCAAGCTCGGGTTCGTCGTCGGCATGCCACGCGACGCTGTCGCGCCCGTCGCGGTACAGGTTGAGCAACACGCTGTTGCTCGTCCAACCGGCAACCGCTTCGACCGACCGCTTGATCTCGAGCAACGGGTCGGTCCACGATGCTGGCTGCAATTCGATGCCCGAATAGGTGTACACGCGGTCGGTGTCGCCGTACCAGGCCGTGCGCCGCGGCACGGGAATGTGGCGGCCATGGATCCGGATCCACACGTCGTGCCACGAGACGGTGTCGGTGAGCACCGCCTGAAGCCGGTCGGCGTCGGCGGCCGAGAAGTGCGTCGGGAGATAGACGATGTCGGCGTCGGGCAGATCGAGGCGTACCGCCATGGCACCCGCCGCAGTGTCGACGCCGCCCGTCGCAGCCGCGTCGAACAGCGCGCCTTGTACCGCGGCGTGGCCACGGCGAGCGTCGGGATCGCGAGCGGAATCGGTCAACATGGCGCGCCACCATTGTTGCGCGCGGCGCGCCCGCGATGTTGGAACGCGGCGCCATCGATCTCAGGTAACGCATCGCAAACCCGAGCGCCCGCACCATCACCCGGACACTCGCTCGGGCACTCGCTCGGGCACTCGCCCGGGCACTCACCCGCACGCTCACGATGCGAGCGCGCACCGGTAACGTCGCTCCATGGCCAGCGGTTCGCCCGGTCCGTCGGGCATGGCCGCCCGCCACACGCGGCGTTCGATCGTCGCGCTGCTCGTCAGCACGTTCTGCACGTCGGCGGCCACCATGGCCGGCGCAACCGCACTCGGCAAGCAAGTGTTCGACCTCACCGGCCGCGAGCTCGACCTCGGGTGGCTCGGCTTGGTGGAGTTCGCGCCGGCCGCGCTGCTCGTGCTCGTGACCGGCGCGGTGGCTGACCGCATCGACCGCCGCAAGGTCGTGGGCGTTGCGGCCACGCTCCAGACCGTCATGGCGCTGCTGCTCGCGTGGTACGCGCACACCGAGGCGACGGCCGTCGCGCCCATATTCACGATGGTGCTGGTGCTCGGGGTGGCGCGCGCGTTCGTCGCGCCGGCTGAGCGCGCGCTGCCTGCCGACATCGTGCACCCCGAGCGTCTGCCGTGGCTGGTTGCACGCTTCTCCGGCGTGTGGCAGATCGCGCTCATCGTCGGGCCCGTGCTGGGTGGCGTGCTCTACGCGATCACGCCCGCGGCGGCCTACGTATCGATGGCCGTCCTCTTCGCCTTGTCGGCGGTGACCATCATGGCCGTCGAACTCCCGGTCCTGCCCGACGCCGCGCCCGCCGCCGCGCCCGCCGCACACACGGACGCCGGCGCGCCGGCCGCACCCGCCGAAGCCACCGGCGTGTTGAGCGAGGCGCTCGAGGGACTTCGTTTCATTCGCGGCCATGCCGTCGTGCTCGGCGCGTTGTCGCTCGACCTGTTCGCCGTGCTGTTCGGCGGCGCGGTCGCGTTGTTACCGGCCATCGCGGAGACCCGACTCGGCGTCGGCGCCATCGGCCTCGGAGTGCTGCGCGGCGCGTACGGGCTCGGCGCCGCGATCATGACGGCGTGGCTCGCGATCCGACCGGTGCAGCGGCGCGTCGGGCGGCGCTTGCTCGAAGCCGTCGCAGTATTCGGCGCCGCCACAATCCTGCTCGGCGTCACGCGGAACTTTGCCGTCGCATTCGGTGCCCTGGCCGCGCTCGCTGCGGCCGATGCCATCAGCGTGTTCATCCGAGCCACACTCGTGCCGCTCGCAACGCCGCCCGATCGTCGCGGCCGCGTGCTCGCCGTCGAGAACGTGTTCATTGGCGGGTCGAATGAGCTGGGCGCATTCGAGTCGGGTGTCGCC
>JBBREP010000139.1:0-6833 GCA_038202885.1 Acidimicrobiia bacterium
GCCGGCGCGCACGAACTCCAACGCGTCACCGGCCGGCAATGTGCGTTGCGAACGATGCGCCCCGGTGCAACGGGTCACGCCCATCCGGTCGACCCGAAAGCTGCGCCAGTCATGACGGGTGCGATCGAAGGCGACGAGGTACCAACGACGTCCGAGCAGCACCAAACGATGCGGCTCGACATCGCGCGCCGAGCGTTGCTGGGCGCCGTCGGTGTAGTCGAACTCGAGGGCTTCGGAATCTCGACACGCTTGCGCAATGGTCGTGAGCAACACCGGATCGATCGTCGCGCCGCTGCTCCCCCAGTCGGCGCGCACGGTCATCGCTCGCAACGCGTCGACGCGGCGCCGGAGGCGCTTCGGCATCACCTGCACGACCTTCGCGAGCGCTCGCACCGACGACTCCGCAATCCCCTCGACGCCGCCCTGCGCCGCGGCTTGCAGACCCACCACGATCGCGACGGCTTCCTCGTCGTCGAGCACGAGCGGCGGCATCACCGCGCCCGCGGCGAGCTGATACCCGCCGTCAACGCCGCGCGCCGCTTCGACGGGGTAGCCGAGGTCGCGCAGCCGATCGATGTCGCGGCGCACCGTCCGCGCCGAGACCTCGAGGCGATCCGCCAGCGCATCGCCTGACCAGTACCGATGGTTTTCGAGCAGCGAGAGGAGTCGCAGGGTGCGCGAACTCGTGTTGGCCATGACACCCAAACTACTGGCCATTGAGGACAGGAACTGGCCGCAATGCCGTTTACGGTGACGTCGCAACGATCACCGCAACCCACCACCCAGCGAAAGGCACCGACCATGACGAACGGCAACGACATCGAACGCGCCGACCTGGTCGCAACACTGGCCAAACACCGCGGCTTCCTCTGCGAAACCGTGCGCGATCTCACCGACGAGCAGGCCGCCGAGCGCACGACGGTCAGCGCGCTGTGCCTCGGCGGGTTGATCAAGCACGTCGCCGCTGCGGAAGCGGCCTGGGTCGACTTCATCGAGCACGGGCCGCGGACCACGAGCGACTTCGACGAAGCACGCGCCGCCGAGTACGCCAGCCATTTCGCGCTGCAACCGGGTGAAACCTTGGCCGGCGTGCTCGCCGACTACGACCAAGTCGCACGGCACACCGACGACATCGTCGCGACCACTGATCTCGACGCGTCCCACCCGTTGCCAGTAGCACCATGGTTTGAAGTCGGCGGGCGGTGGACGGCACGACGTGCGTTACTGCACATCATCGCCGAGACTGCACAACACGCCGGTCATGCCGACATCATTCGCGAGTCGCTCGACGGCGCCAAGACCATGGGCTGACCTCGGCGCGCCGCGCTCGCCGTCGCTTCGGAGTCCCTAACCTCGACCCATGAGTTCGGACCTGGAACCGCTTCCCGATGACTGGACACGCGCGCTCGCGATCGTTGCCCATCCCGACGATCTCGAGTACGGCGCTGCGAGCGCGATCGCGCGTTGGACGAGTGAAGGCAAGGCGGTGGCGTACGTGTTGGTCACGAGCGGCGAAGCCGGCTTGGCCATGGCGCCATCCGAGGCCGGGCCGCTGCGCGAGGTCGAGGAGCGGCGCAGCGCGGCCGCAGTCGGCGTCGACACCGTCGAGTTCTTGGGCCACACCGACGGAACCATCGAATACGGCCTGCCGCTTCGGCGCGACCTTGCTCGCGCCATCCGGCGCCATCGTCCCGAGGTCGTGATCACGATCAACCGCCACGACTCGTGGGGTGGCCCGTCGTTCAACATGGCCGACCACCGCGTCGTCGGCCTGGCCATCCTCGATGCGGTACGCGACGCGGCAAACCGTTGGGTCTTTCCCGAATTGCTCGAAGAAGGCCACGAACCGTGGGCCGGTGTGACGATGGTCTGCGCCAACGCGTCGCCGCACTCCAAGCATGCCGTCGACATCACCGGTTTTCTCGACCGCGGTATCGCGTCGCTGCGCGAACACAAGGCCTATCTCGAACACGTCGGCACCGACGCCGACGCGATGCTGCGCGATGCCGCGACTGCCACCGGGCGCGAATTCGGCTGCGAGCACGCCGTCGCCTTCGAGGTCGTCCGGCCCTAACCGCGCTCGCTTCGTGGTACTGGGTTCGTCACGCCCGTGCACCAAAGCCAGTACCACCGCGCGCTGCGTCCGGTCAGCCACCGGTGGCGGAGAAATGTTGATAGTCGGGTGACGAGTTCCAGCGACCGCCCCATAACCAGCCGGCACGCGCGAACGCGTTGTTGAGCACACTGCCCGGGCCGGCCATCCCCGGCCGCATGTCGGAGCGACGCAGGAACGCTGCGCCGCCCGGTGGCCGCACGACACCACCTTCGAGATACGGATTCTCGATCGGGTTCACGTCGATCGCCTTGCCGTACGCGTGGACCGACCAGCGCCGCGGCCCCGCCGCCACGACGAACCGGCAGTTGAAGCCCGACGTGTTGTCCGCTGCCATCGAGGCGTCGTCGTTGCCGCCGAACGCGGCGATGGGCTGCAGCGAGCGCACCACGAACCCTGCGCCGTACAGGCTGCGGAACACATTCACGACCGCCGCCGCGACGTCGACGTGCACGACGATTGCACCAGTGCGCGACACGTGCTCGAACCCCCAGTAGCTGACGGTGACGCGCCGCAGCTGCTCTGGTCCGACCGGGCACCCCGCGTGATAGCTCGCGCCGAGCTCGCTCTCGGTGACCGCAGCGATGGCGTCGCGAAAACCTGCGGCGGCTGCGACCGGCGGCGCAGCTGGGGTCGCGGTCGGTGCCGCAACGGTCGTCGTCGGTGCGGCGGTGACGTTCGTGGGGAAGGTCACCACGTCGGGCAAGGTCGTTGTGGTCGGCGCAACCGCGGGCGAGGCCGTGGTGGACACGTTCCCGACCGCTGACGTCGACGTGGCTGCAATCGATCGCGCCGTGGCGACGCGCGGGTTCGACCCCGAACAGCCTGCGATCGTCAGCGCGGTCACGATGAGCGCGAGAAACGCCGCGGCGCGTGCTTCGCGACGGCCGGGCACGGTCGTAGCCTACTGGCCGATGCCACAACGGGGACCGAGCGCGCCTGTGATCGCGCTCGTGTTGCTCGCCGCCGCGTGCTCCAGCGCGACGCGCCGAAGTGCGACCGTCGTTCGCATCCGCGCCACGACGACGACCGTCGCTCCCGTCCGCGCCGTTCCCCCAACCGCGACGACGTTGCCCGACGTGGCGACGTGGCCAACGAGCACGACGGCGACCATCGCGGCGCCGCCCACAACGACATCGCCACGCGTCACCGCACCGCACGCGACGCTCAGCACCACTGCACCGATCGTGGCGGTACCGAACCAGACAGTGCCGGCCGGAAATCCGGCCTCGACCCAGGTCGTCGTCGTGAAAGCCCCGTACTACGGCGCCACTTCGGCTGCGTTCACTGCCTATCAACGCGACGCGAACGGATGGCACGTTGCGTTCGGTCCGTGGACGGCGCGCATCGGGCGCAACGGTTTCGCTCCCGTCGGCGCCAAGCGCGAAGGCGACGGTCGTACGCCGACCGGCGCGTTCGGTTTCGGCTTCTTCTTCGGCGTGTACGCGAATCCCGGGGTGCGGTTCGCGTATCGCTCGGTCACCGGCCCGTCGATCGTGTGGAACGACGACTCGTCGAGTCCCAACTACAACCTCTGGGTCGACACGAGCACCGATCCGAACGCCGCCGGGGTGAACCCCGAGCCAATGGACCGGGTACCTGCCTACAGCTACGGCGCCGTCATCGCGTACAACACCGCGCGCGTCCCGCACCTGGGCAGCGCGATCTTCCTGCATGTCTCGCACGGGTCCTCGACGGCCGGTTGCGTGTCGCTGCCTACCTCGCAATTGCTGTCGGTATTGCGCTGGCTCGATCCTCGAAGTGCGCCCGAGATCATCATGGGTGTCGGAGCGACCATCGCCGCGCCCTGACTCGCGCCACCAACGGTCACCCACAGCGGTCCAGCGGCCCGAGCCCGTTCGGCGCCGACGTGCTCGACAAACGCACGAAATAAACCTCGCCCGCCCGACGTTGCAGGGGCGGTCAATCGATGGACCCGACACCGGACCCGGGCGGTATACATACCTCCATGCGCGAATCGCTGCGAGACCCCGAGATTGTCTACAAGCGGCGATGGCTCACGCTGCTGGTGCTTTGCATCAGCCTGATCGTGATCACGCTCGACAACACGATCCTCAACGTCGCGATTCCCACGCTCGCGCACCCGAAGCTCCAGGGCGGGCTGGGCGCCACCGCGAGCGAATTGCAATGGGTCGTCGATGCGTACACGCTCGTATTCGCCGGGCTGCTGCTCACTGCGGGCAGCCTCGGTGACCGCTTCGGGCGCTACCGCTTCTTGGCCTTCGGGCTCGCGGTGTTCGGCGTCGGTTCAGGCCTGTCGGCGTTCGCGTCCTCGGCGACGATGTTGATCGGAACGCGCGCTCTCATGGGCATCGGCGGCGCGTTCATCATGCCGTCGACGCTGTCGATCATCACCAACGTCTTCACGAACCCCGCCGAGCGAGGCAAGGCCATCGGCGTCTGGGCCGGCGTGTCGGCGCTCGGCATCGGGCTCGGCCCGATCACCGGCGGGGTCCTCCTGGAGCACTTCTGGTGGGGTTCGGTCTTCATCGTGAACGTGCCCATTGTGATCTCGGGGCTGGCACTCGGCTTTATGTTCGTCCCCGAGTCACGTGACCCCTCGGAGGCCGCGCTCGACCCCATCGGCGCGCTCTTGTCGATCATCGCGCTCGGTTCCCTGCTGTGGGCCGTCATCGAAGCGCCGAGCCACGGATGGGGCTCGTCGGTCATCGTTGCCACGTTCGCCTTCGGGCTCGTCGTGCTCGCGTGCTTCTTCGTATGGGAACTGCGTTCGAGCCATCCGATGCTGAACATGCACTTCTTTCAGAACCCGCGCTTCAGCGCGGCAAGCGCGGCCATTTCGCTCGTGTTCCTGTCATTGTTCGGCACCTTGTTCTTGCTGACGCAGTATCTGCAGTCGGTCCTGGGATACTCGACGGTCAAGGCCGGCGCCGTGCTCTTGCCGCAGGCCGTCACGTTGATGATCTTCGCTCCGTTGTCCAACGTGTGGGTCCAACGCTTCGGCAACAAGTTGGTCGTGGCCACCGGGTTGCTCATCGTCACCGTGTCGTTGGTCGGCTTCACCCTCTTCCAGCCCGACAGCAGCGCCTTTGTCATCATCGCGGTGTCGGTCGTGATGGGTCTGGGCATGGCCAATACCTTGGCTCCCTGCACCGACTCGATCATGGGCTCGCTGCCGCGCAATAAGGCCGGCGTCGGTTCGGCCGTGAACGACACGACCCGGCAGATGGGCGGCGCCATCGGTGTCGCGGTGTTCGGGTCGCTCATGGCGAGCCACTTCACCTCGTCGTTCTCGGACAAGATCGAACGCCAAATCCCCGCGAAGTTGTTCGCGCAGGTGAAGGACAACGTCGGTCAGGCCGTCGGCGTCGCCAAGAGCACAGGTCCGGCCCGACCGTTCGCGCACCAGATCATTACCGCAGCCCAAGAGAGCTTCGTGAGCGGCCTGCATCTCATCGGTCTCGTCGCGGCGGCGATCACTCTGGCCGCGGCGATCGGCGTCGCGGTCTACCTACCGGCCCGCGCCCGCGACGCCGACACGATCGCACCGAATGAGCTACCCGTCGCCGAGCCCGTCGGCTGACCCGCGCTCGCGGGCCGGCTGCGTGTCGTGCGCCGGTTCCAAACACGCGCCGGCACGACGCGCCGGCACAACGCTCGGCGCCTGAGCTTTGTGACCTTCGCCCCTTGGCCGCACGGCACAGCCGTTCGTACAGTCGGCCCATGACATCGTTCGGACTTGAACTGCTCAGCGCCGACGAATGCGAGGTGCTGTTGGCGAGCCATTTCTTTGGACGGATCGCCGTGTGGAGTGGCACCCATCCCGCCGTGTTCCCGGTGCTGTACGGGATGCTTGACAGCGACGTGGTGTTCCGAACCGCGCCGGGCGAAAAGCTCATCGCCGCCGTGCTCGGCCAGCAGGTCGTGTTCGAGATCGACGCCGTCGAACCGGTCCGCCACACAGGCTGGAGCGTGAACGTGGTGGGCCGCGCTGAACACCTCGTGGCACACCACGATCTGGAACGCGCCGCACAGCTCGGCCTCGAGCCGTGGGCTGGCGATTATCGCGAGGAATACGTGCGCGTCCGCGCTGAGCAAGTGACCGGCCGCCGAATCCGTCCCGACACTGGGCCGCTCACGACCGGTCCGTGAACACAGGCCGCGATCGCACCGATTCGGGAGGGCCATGGCGACGAACGGGTCGCCTCGTCGTCAGTGAATCGACGTCGGGTCACCCGGTATCGGTTGCGCATCGCTGGCAGGCGCGGGGTCGCTCGACGGGATCGCGCTCGTGTCACCAAGCGCATCTTTGATCCGGTCGATCGTCGCAGGGTCGAGGTTCGCGTACACAAGCGCGGCGCCACTGAAACGCGCTGCTTCGTCGATCAACGCAGCCTTATCGAGTTCCGTCACGAGCAGCACCAACGTCGCGGTACCCGGTCGCACTGCGTCGCGGAACCACGCGACCCAGTCGTCGGAGACACCAAGATCGACGACGTGCGCAGTGACCGCGCCGGCACTTGCGCCGACCGCAGCTCCCGCGAGCCATCCGACTGGGCCACCGAGCAGGAGGCCGAACAGGCCTGCCCACACACCACCCGACAGCGCCGATCGCCCGGGCTGCGGGTCGACCGTCTCGTGGACCACGGTCTTGCCGTCGTTGTCCTTCAGGACGGTCACCGCGTCCTTCAGCTTCAGCTTGCCGTGCGCGGCGAGACCCATCGCCGCGGTCAGGAAC
>JBBREP010000140.1:0-6784 GCA_038202885.1 Acidimicrobiia bacterium
CCTCGCCCCCCTGTCGTCGGCTCCCCACCCCCCCCCCCCGGCCCCGGCCCCCCGCCCCCCCGCCCGCCCCCTGGGTGTGCTCTTTGCACCCCCTTTTTTTGTGAAAAATCCCACGCTCCCACATCTTGTGCCTGATGCGTCGTTTCGGGGGTCTATATGACCCCCAAACGACGCATCGGGCACTACTTGCGGTCGGAACTTGGGATGGGGCCGGCGCCGAAGGGGCTGGCGGAGCCGCCTTGGCGTACCTCGGGCGCACCGCCACCCGCGGCACGAGTCGCGAGCAGACACAACCAATCGAGGGCCAACGTCGCCGCGGCGAGCGCGGTGATCTCGGCGTGGTCGTACGGCGGTGACACCTCCACAACATCCATCCCGACGAAGTCGATCGCGGTGAGCCCCCACAAGATCATTTGCGCTTGAAACGTCGACAGGCCGCCAACGACCGGCGTGCCCGTGCCGGGAGCGTACGCCGGATCGAGGCAGTCAATGTCGAACGTGAGGTACGCCCGCGCGTCGCCGACGCGCTCGCGCACGTACGCGGCTGCGGCGACCGGACCGTGCAGGTGCACCCACGGCGCCGTCAGTACGGCAAACCCGCAGTCGTCGTGATTGTGGGTTCGGATACCGATCTGCACCGAATGCTCGACGTCGACGAGACCCTCATCGGCCGCGGCGCGAAACATCGTGCCGTGATGCTCGTGGTCGTCGTCCCAGGTGTCGGAGTGCGCGTCGAAGTGCACGAGTGCCAGCGGGCCGTGGCGCGCGTGATGCGCGCGCAGGATTGGCAAGCTCACGTAGTGATCTCCTCCGAGGGTCAGCGTGCGCGCGCCGCTCGCGACGATCCCCGCGATGTGCGCTTCGACGGCGTCGCGCATCGCGTCCCACCGCCCTTCCCCAAACACGACGTCACCCCAGTCGATCACCGCCAGCGCGTCGAACGGGTCGAGGTTCCAGGGCCACACGTCGCCGAACGCGAGCGCCGCGCTCGCAGTTCGTATGGAGCGGGGCCCGAGCCGCGCCCCTGGCCTGTTCGTGGTGGCCGAATCCCACGGCACGCCGCTCACGACCACATCGACACCGGTCAGATCACGGGCGTAACGCCGCCGGCAAAAACTCGTTGCGCCGGCGTACGCGGCCTCGGGATGGCTCCCAAGCAGCTCGCCGGTGAAGGCGTGATCTCCCTCCGGCGCCGGCACGCGACGACGCTACTGTCCTCGCCGTGATTCGCCCGACCTTCCTCGAGACCGCGCGCATCGGGCGCGCCCTCGTTGCGGCCCCCGAAGTGCGCCAACGGTGGAATGAACCGAGCGCACTGCCGAAAATGACGGTGGGTGCGCTCGCCGCGCATCTCGGCCGGGCGGCGCTGACGGTCGTGAGCTACCTCGCGAGCGAACTGCCCGAGCCGCTGCCCGCGTTGGCGTCACCCGAGGAATACTTCGTGACTGGCGCGCTCACCACCGATATCGACGACGAACTGAACACGGGTATCCGCGACCGCAGCATCGCGGCCGCCGCGAACGGACGCGACGAGGTGCTCCGGGTCTTCGACGAGGTGCTCGTCGCTGTCGACGATGCCCTCACGACCGAACCGACCGACCGCGCCGTGGCGGTGTTCGGCTCGGTGATGCTCCTCGATGAGTACTTGGTCACGAGGATGGTGGAACTCGCGGTGCACATCGATGATCTCGCGGTGAGTGTCGGCGTCGGTACGCCAGCACTGCCCGCGTTGACCGTCGACCGCGTCGTTGCGTGCCTCACGGGAATGGCCCGCCGCCGGCACGGCGATCTTGCCGTGCTCAGAGCGTTGGCTCGGCGGGAACGGGCGTCGATCGCGGTGTTCCCGGTCTTCTGAGTCGGCGTGGCGCGCCGGCAAGCGCACACGCAGCCACGCACACAGCCAGCCCGAACCACAGTGTCTCCTTGCCCCACTGCGCATACACGGGTGCCGCGACGAGCGACGCGGTGGCGGCAACCAGCAGACCAACGCCGTCGAGCAGACCTTGGCCGGACGCGATGTGCTCGGTCGGCGCAGACTGCGCCACCTGGGCCTGACTCGCCGGCCCCACCGCCGAGTCGAACACGGAGTGCACGAACGCGGCACACGCGATCAACCATGGCACCGTCGAGACGCCGTACGACGCAATGAACGGGATGGCGCCCATGAGGCCAAGTGCACCGATGCGCCGCGCCCCGAAGCGTTCGGTGAGCCGACCGGCGCGACCCGACAACAGCGGTATCGGCAGGCCGAACAGCGTCAGGCTGACACCGACGAACTTCGTCGACGCGCCAAGGTCCTTCAGGAACCGGCTCCACAGCGAGTCGTACACGCCGAGCGCGACCGTCAACCCGGCGCCCAAATAGAGACCGGCGCGCACACCAGCGTTGCGGAGTAACAAACGCATCGGCGCGCGTTCGCTCGAGACTCCGGCCGGAGGCACCGCGAAGCGAAACATCATCGGCATCGTCGCGAGGAGGCCAACCGCGAGCACGATGAAAGGCACCCGCAGTCCGAACGCGTCGGCGACGAAGGCCGCGAACGGCGGACCGACGAGAAAGCCGCCCGTCTGCCACGCGGCAAGCCGGCCCAGCGCGCCACCGACGGCGAGCGGATTTTCGAGAATTACGACGCGACGCGCTGCGGGCATGAACATGCCCTCGCCGAAGCCGAGCAGCGCCCGCGACATCACGAGTGGCACCAGGCTGTTGGCGGCCGCGACTCCGACGCACCCCACCGCCGACAGACCCACTCCGAACACCAACATCGCACGGCCATGGCCACGGTCGGCGTAGCGAGCGAGCAGCATCTGGGCGATGAACCCGGCAATGAACGCCGCGGCCGTCGCGACCCCGAGGCCCCACGGAGCGAAGTGCAGTGCCTTTTGCAGGTCGGCCAGCAGGCCAAAGAGTGCACCGAAGCTGATCGACACGCACGCCGACACGATCAGCAGCGATCGGGGCACGCGCACGTCGCCGGGTTGTCGGCCTTCCATCACAGCCTCGTCCACGAGAAGCCGTCACGCTATCGGGGACATAGTGTGCCGCGACGCCGCATTGGAGGGTCTGTGGAAAAGCCAACAACGACGCTCGCGCTCGACGACATTCACCTCGGCGATCTTGAGCCGTGGCTACGACCCGATCGCGAAGGAATCTTCGCGAAGTTGCGCGACGAGCGCCCTATGAGCTTCCACGCCGAACCGCTGTACACCACAAGCGAGGGCGGCGAGGTCCTGATGCCGCAGGGTCCTGGTTTCTGGGCCGTTACGCGTTACGACGACGTCATGGCCGTGTCGCGCGACCCGGGCACGTTCCACTCGGCACCGAGCATCAACATTGGCGACATCCCCGCCGAGATCGCGGAGTGGCTCGGCTCGATGATCAACATGGACGCGCCAAAGCACACGCGCCTTCGCTTGATCGTCAACCGCGGTTTCACGCCGCGCCAGGTTGCGAAGGTCGAACAGTCGGTGCGCACGCAAGCTCGCGAGATCGTGGCCAGGGTCGCGCCGCTGGGCGAGTGCGACTTCGTCAGCGAGATCGCCGCGGCGCTGCCGTTGCAGATCATCTGCGAGATGCTCGGTATCCCTCGTAGCGACACGACGCGCATCTTCGAGCTCACGAACACGATCCTCGGCGTGGGTGACCCCGAGTACGTGTCGACGTTCGAGCAACTCATGGCTGCGGGCATGGAGCTGTTCCAGTACGGGCTCGACTTGGCTGAGGCGCGCCTCGCCGAGCCTCGCGACGACATCACGACGGCGTTGATGCACGCCGAGGTCGAAGACGAAGACGGCGAACGCCACAAGCTCTCGGCGAGCGAGCTCGGATCGTTCTTCTTGCTGCTCGTCGTCGCGGGCAATGAGACCACCCGCAATGCCATCAGCCACGGCATGCTGGCGCTCACCCAACATCCTGACCAGCGCAAGGTGTGGACGTCCGACTTCGACGCCGTCGCGCCGACCGCGGTCGAAGAGATCGTGCGCTGGGCGACGCCCGTCATCCACTTCCGCCGCACCGCAGTGGCCGACGCCGTCATCGGCGGTCAAGAGATCAAGGCCGGCGAAAAGGTCGTGATGTTCTACAACTCCGCCAACCGCGATGAACGTAAGTTCGCCGATCCGTTCACATTCGACCTACGGCGCACGCCCAACGAACACACGGGTTTCGGCGCCGGCGGACCGCACTTCTGCCTCGGCGCGAACCTCGCCCGGCGCGAGATCCGGGTGATGTTCGAAGAGCTGCTCCACGGACTTCCCGACATCGAGATCACCGGTGAACCCGCGATGCTGCAAAGCGCTTTCATCCACGGCATCAAACGCATGCCGTGCAAATTTTCCGCGATCTCGCTCTGACGGGACCCGTCAGCAATGGTGGCCACCCACCGGCGTCCCGCACACCACGACTGACCGCGGGCCCTCGCCGGCCGCGTTGTATCCGGCAACCCAGAAGTATCGGCGGTCGAGCCCGTTGACCTCGACGTACTGGAAGTGACGCGGCGTCGCAACTCCAGGCACGCTCGTGAACGGCGGGTAGTCCGCGGGCGGTGACCACAGATTGGTGACGCCCTGTGCGAGGGTTTTCGTGCCGGCGACGACGTCCCAGTCAGCGCCGACCACATACGGACCGCTCGGCGACGCTGCGCGATAGACCCGATAACCGATCGCCGCGGTCACGGCTTCCCAGTTCACCTCGATCTCGCCCGAGCCCCCGCCGCTGCTCGCGACCACAAATCCCACCTTGGCCGGCACCGGACGCGCCGCCGCCGTGGGCGTGGTTGTCGGTGCGGGCCCGACAGTAGTGGTGGTGGCCAATGTCGTGGAGGCACCCGGATTCGATGTCGTCGTTGTTGTTGCCGACCGCGTCGTGGTGCCGCGCGGACGCGTGACGCTCGATCCACTGCTACACGCCGCCGCCAATGCCGCACCGGCGACCACGAATGCTGCCGCCGTCCTGCGCGCGCCACGAGTCATGGCGCCACCTTGCGCTCACACGCCGCGGCGCACCAGGGACCACCGGCCCCCCAGCCACGAGACCTTTGTCACGAGAACGTCGCGGACGGGTGCAGCGACATCTGCGCCGATCAACCCATCGTCGGCCCCGTCGGCACACCGGGACAACGTTCGGGTTGGGTCGCGGTACGTTCGGCGGATGGAACAACGTGTGAGCATCATCGCGATGCCGTCGCCGCTCAACAGTTGTGCATTCTCCTCGTTGATAATGCCCGCGATCATCTCCTGTTTGACCACTTGCTCGAAGGAGGCGTAGTCGTCGAGGCTTTCCTTGCTCACGGTCACGTAGTGCGCGCGCGAAGGCAGCCGGTCGAGACGTTCCCGTGGAGCGTCACGCAGTTCGCCGAACTGCTCGACTCGCCTACGCTCTGTGAATGATTCGTGGGGCGCGATGGCTGCTGCCGCTCGTCTACGCGGCCGCGTTCATTGCGTTGTGGCCGGGTCTATTCGCGAAGGACGATGGAAGCGGACTTCCCTTCCTCGGCGTGTTCTTGTTGGGTCTCCCCTGGAGCATCGGAGCCGCATGGACCGGGCATACCGGCGACATGATCGTCGTGATCCTGGCTGGGTTGGCGAACCTGGCGCTCATCTCCCTGTTCGTCAAGCGCCTCGATCGTCACACCGAATCCAACTGAGCCGCCGCCAACCTGAGGTGCCCTCGCAAGTTGAGGGTCTGGTGGAGCGTGTGCTTGACCGCGGGCATGGCGTGCTCGCGATACGTTCGGCGGATGGAACAGCGCGTGAGCCTGATTACGTTGGGTGTCGCGGATGTGGCGCGTGCGCGAGCGTTCTACGAACAGCTGGGATGGCGCGGCCAGGAGGTAGAAGAAACGGTCTTCTTCCAAGCCGGCGGTATCGCCGTCGTGTTATGGGGCCGCGACAAGCTCGCGATTGATGCCGCGGTCGACGATGCGAACCCGACGGGCTTCGGCGGTGTGGCACTTGCGCAGAACGTGCGCTCGACCGACGAGGTCGATCGCCTGATGGCCGCGGCGGCCACGGCAGGGGCCACAGTCACACGGCCAGCGGCTGACACGTTCTACGGCGGCTATGCCGGATATTTCACTGACCCCGACGGCCACGTTTGGGAGATCGCCTACAACCCTGGCTTCACCCTCGCCGACGACGGATCGCTCACGCTCCCCGACTTCGGCGCCTCGTAGCGAGCACGCAGCAACAGCGATCAGCGATGAGCGCCGTTGCGACCGCTCATTCGTCGTCCATATGGAACGTGAACATCCGATCGGCGTCGATGCGCGCGTAGACCGGACCGCTGTCGAGGAACGTCTCCCACTGCGGGCCGTACCGCGGTACGTAGATGCTGAGCAACGTCTCGGGCCGACAAGCGTCGCTCCGGCGTGATCACTTCCTGCAGGTGCACGCCACCGGCGCTCCAACTGCGGTCGAGTAACTCCTGCAATTCGTCGAGATCATCGTCAGTTTCGTGCACGAGCCGAACGTAGCGCCCGCGTGTCGTCGCCGAACGCGGCTCGCGGCGATAAGGGCGGCGCCCCTAACGTTCACCCGTGGCACCGTTCCGCTTCGGGTACCAGCTCCCGGCGTGTGACGTCGACGCGCTGCGATCGCAAGCGCGTGCCGCCGAAGCGGTTGGCTTCGATGTGCTCCACACCTCCGACCATGTCGGCGATGGCTGGTCTGCGCTCGTGGCCTTGATGGCGATGGCGGCAGCGACCGAGCGGATCCGGCTGTGCCCGCTCGTGCTCAACAACGACTTCCGTCACCCGGTACATCTTGCTCGTGAGATCGCCGCGCTC
>JBBREP010000141.1:0-6699 GCA_038202885.1 Acidimicrobiia bacterium
AGCCGACGGTGGAGCGGTGCCCGTCAGCACAACAATCACCACGAGCGTCGAACGACTCGACGCGGCGCGATACCTCGGCTTGTAGGCGGCCCACCAGGCCCGTCAGTGCGATCAGGTCGTCGCCCAGGAACCGGCCATCGACATCTTCGGCCGCGAGCGCCGCCAGGCCCTCACGCAGCATGTCGACGCCATCACCGCCCATGGACAGAGATTATCAGAACAGGTGTTCGTTATACAACCCCTCTTTCCCTATTCTTTACTATTAGCGGCAATTTGAAAGGATCAGACAGGCGGTTCGCATCGAACGCCGCGAGCACGTCGGGGCCGTACAGACTCCATTTCACGGTACGCCGACGCCGCAATACCGCGAGGCTCACCTCGTCGAACGGACTCGTCACGCCGCTGCTTCGTTCCTCACCGATCCGACAGTAGCGAGCCTGGAATGCTCAGAGTCCGAGGTGGTCTTCGACCACTCCGAGCTGCACCTGCGCAGCCTGGATCGCAACCTTTTCGTTGATGAACGCGTGCTGCGTTCCGGTGTAGAGGTCGCGAAAGGCGCGTTCGATGCGGCTGCCCTCGCGGATTGCTGTCGTGCCGGCCGCAAGGTGCGCCCATTGCGCGATCTCCCGGCTTGCCTCGGTCGCGTACACCGCCGCCGCGCGGGCGTCGGCGCGCATCCGCGGCGTGAGCTCGTCGCCGCGGGCGACGGCATCGGCCACCGCAGTGAACGTGTCGGTCACGAGCAGCCGCGCGGCCTTCCACATCGCGCCGTGATGCGCGAAACCCTTCTGGAACGACTCGCGGTGCACGAGCGTCGTGAGATCGCCCATGCGCACCTTCGACTGCGCGAGCTCCGCGATGTCGTCGATCATGCTCTTGGCGACACCGAGCGCCCAACTGGCATGCCCCGCCGCGGTTAGCGGCATCAGGCCCATCCGAAACGTCGCCGACGAGCCGCGGTGCGGTGCACGCGCGAACAGGTCGAAGGTACGGCGTTCGGGCACGAACACGTCCTGCACGTTGTAGTCGTACGAACCGGTACCGCGCAGGCCTTGTACATGCCAGCCGTCGGTGAACGTGACTTCATCGCGCGGCACGATCGCGACGCGCAGCAACGGCATCTCGGGCGTGATCCACACCATGTCGCCGTCGACCATCGGCAGGTATCCAGCGGCGACGTACTGCGCGTGGCCCGTACCGGATCCGAAGTTCCAGTTGCCGGTGAGGCGAATACCTCCGTCGACGACGGTGCCTACACCGTTCGGCGCGAACTGGCCGCCAACAGTCACGTGGTGATCGGGGCCGCCGAACACTTCCTCGAAGCCCGCGTCGGGGAGGTACGCGGCGCTCGCCGCGGCGGACGGCAGGTTCGCGATGCCGACCCAACCGAATGAGCCATCGAGGTAGGCCATCTCGATCCAGGTTTGGATCATGTCGGCAAACGACGGCTCGACCCCGCCGGCCTCCGCTGGGTTCATGTGCTGCATGAGCCCGGTCGACCACATCGCGTCGACGATGGGCGCGGTCATCGTGCGGGCCGACTCCGCGGCCGCGGCATTGTCGAGCACGCACTGGCGCATCGCCTGCACCTTCGCCGCCCCATGTTCGGACATCACGCGCCCTTTCGCTCCCTGTTCGGCGACTCGTTCGTTCGGGCCCCTGGTTCGGGCCCCTGGTTCGGGATCGGACCCTACGTGCACGTCGAGCCCAGACAGCATCCCGTCTGACCGCGTCGTTGCGCGCATCGTTGCAATCGGCGTTCGCGCTCGCCGTAGGCCAAGATGCTGCGATGACTACCCGTGACACTGACCGCGTCTTTTCCTCGTCGGTGTCCGAGGTCTACGACGACCTGCTGGTTCCGTTGCTCTTCGAGCCCTACGCCGAAGATCTCGTAGGACGGTTGCGCGATGTGCTCGACGGCGCCATCCTCGAGGTCGCCGCCGGTACTGGTGTCGTCACCCGCGCCATCGCCCGCGCACTGCCGGCGGGTGTCTCGATCACGGCGACCGATCTGAATCAGGCGATGCTCGATCGGGCAATGCAGATCGGCACAGCACGACCGGTGCGTTGGGAACAGGCCGACGTCATGTCGCTGCCCTTCGCGGACGCGACATTCGATGTCGCCGTGTGCCAGTTCGGCGCGATGTTCTTCGACCCGAAGCCTGCCGCGTTCGCGGAGATCCGGCGCACGCTGCGCCCCGAGGGTCGGTTGGTGTTCAGCGTGTGGGACGGCGTGGACGACAACGAATTCGCCGACACGGTGTCGCAATCCGTCGCGGGGATGTTCCCCGACGATCCGCCCCAATTCGTGGAACGCACGCCGCACGGATACCACGATCACACGATGATCACAGCCGACCTGCGCGCGGGAGGCTTCGACGCGGCGCCCGTGTTCGAAGGTATCGAATACCGCCGACGGGCGGCTTCGGCACACGACGTCGCCACCGCATTCTGCACGGGCACACCGCTTCGGGGTGAACTCGAACGCCGCCGTGCGGGATGTCTCCCCGAAGCCGTTGCCGTTGCGACCTCCGCGCTCGAACAGCGTTTCGGGACGGCGGATCTCGAAGGGCGCATGAGCGCCCAGATCGTGACGGTCGCAGCGAACGCTCCCCAGAAAGGCGCCTGACCATGCCGCACGAACGTTTGAACCTTGGTGACGCCGCGTTCTGGCGCCGGTCGCTCGCCGATCGGATGGCCGACTTCGCCGTTCTGCGCGAGGAGGGTCCGTTCACTCGCGCCTCGACGTTCAACCCGTTGACGGGCGAGGCCGACGAGTTCTTCGCCGTGACCCGCTACGACGAGGTCGTTGAAATCAGCCGGCACCCGTTGGACTTCTGCTCCGGGCAGGGCTCCATCTCCATCGCCGACATGCCCCCGAGCGCGATGGAATTCTTCGGTTCGTTCATCACCATGGACGATCCCCGCCACGCTCGCCAGCGAGGCATCGTCGCCCGGTCGTTCACACCGCGTGCGCTCCAAGGCGTGCTCGATTCCGTCGAGACGATCTGCACCGAAGTCATCGACGACATGTGCGAGCAGGGCGAGGTCGACCTCGTGGAAGCCATCTCGCAACCGTTCCCGCTGCTCGTGATCTGCGACATGATGGGGATTCCCCGCAGCGAGTTCAAGACGGTGCTCGACGCCACGAACGTGATCCTCGGCGCCGGCGATCCCGACATGATGGGCGGCCAGACCGACGTGGTCAACGCGCTGCTCGGCGCGGGCGTCACCCTCACCGCGCTCATGGGCGAGATCGCCGAAGACCGACGCCGCAACCCCCGCGACGATCTCACGTCGGCCCTTGTGCACAACGATGTCGGCGAGGAGCTCTTGGCCCCCGAAGAGGTCGCGCCGTTCTTCATCCTCCTTGCCGTCGCCGGAAACGACACCACCCGCACGGCCACGAGCATCGGGATGCAACTTCTCGGCGAGCACCCAGACCAGCGTCGCATCTTGCAAGACGACCTCGACACGGTGATGCCAACCGCGGTCGAAGAGATCGTGCGGATGGCGTCGCCGGTCACGTTCATGCGCCGAACGGTCACACACGACATCACACTGTCGGATCATCAGTTCGCGGCGGGCGACAAGGTCGTGCTGTTCTACGGCGCCGCGAATCGCGATCCGCGCGTGTTCGACGAAGCGGAGCGCTTCGACGTGCGACGCGACCCAAACCCACACGTTGGCTTCGGTGGGCCCGGACCGCACTTCTGCCTCGGTGCACACCTTGCGCGGCGCGAGCTGTCGGTGATCCTCCGCCAACTGTTCACCCGGCTCCCCGACATCGAGGTGGCGGGCGACGCCGTGTATCTCGAAGCGTTGGGCGTGCCGTTGGTAGGCGGCATCAAGCACCTTCCAGTGCGATTCTCTCCTACCCGGAGAGTCTTGGACTGACCTGGTTGCGACGTAGGCGACGCCGGCAGTCTTGGCTGCCTGCGCGATCGTCTTGTCGAAGTCGCCAGCGAGCTTCGCGAGTCCTGCTCGTTCGTCCTCGGCGAGCCATCCGCACAACGTCGTGTTGATGGCGGCCCAGCCGAACAACCCACTTGACACAAACAGGATTCGATCCGCGAGTGTTCTCGCCAGCACCGAGCGAGTTCGGCGCTCGTCGTGCGGGCTCTCAGTCCTCGATCTGGCCTGTTCCAATGCGTTGTACTGAATCTCGCATGGCCCGCAGTGTCTCGGGTGAATGACCGACCCAGTCCGCAAGCTCGCCTACGACACGGAGGGGTTCGCGGCTACGAAAGGACTGCGTCGGATTCCCGGGGAACTTCTTGTCAGTCAGATTGGGGTCGTCTTCGAACTCGCCGATCGGCTCGACGACGTAGATGCGCCCGCGGCCTTCGCCCGAGGCAAGTTCGGCGCCCCACGTCGCAGCGTCGAGAGTCGCGGTGAAGTAGACGTAGTTCATCACCCGGCCGTCTTCAAAGTTCGACTCGCGGCCGGAGACCAGCATCTCGCCCACGGCGAGGTCCGCCTTCGTGCCGTGCAAGTACACGCCAGGCTCGTACATCTCGAACGGCACCGGGTCGCGCTTCCTGCTCACGACAGTGACGCTAACAAGGCGGGACGTCGCGCACACCAACCCCACTCACACGCGCGCCGCCAGACTCGCACATTGCCCATTGAGTATGGGTGGGTACCAGTTCGAGGTCCGCGGTCGTGTTGTTGGTTGTCGCTACGTTCGTTGTCGCTGGCGTGTCGTTCGACATGTTGGTGGGGCACGCCCTGACGGATCGTCGATCACGCTGGCGTCGAGCAACAGCGTCTCGGAGGTCCCGTGCGTCGTGTCATCTCGCACTCGCGGAGTGCACGCTCACAATCAACCTGAACACGAGTATTGGCGAGACGCTTCACGACTTCCGGCCGGAGTGGTGCGTCGCGTCGCGGGCGATGCCCTGGATGAGTCCGCGAAAGACGAGACCGTGAAACGGCGCGACGGCGTACCAGTACGCGCGGCCCAGCAACCCACGCGGCCGAAAGCGCGCGGTTTGGACGAGTTGCGTACTCCCATCGGCCGCAGGTTCGATCGCCCACTCCAGCCAGGCCTCACCCGGTAAGCGCATCTCGGCGTGAAACACGAGTCGACGTTCGGCGTCGAGGTCCTCGACCCGCCAGAAATCGACCGGTTCACCGACCGCAAGGTGTTCGGGGTCGCGTCGGCCCCGTCGCAATCCCGGTCCGCCCACGACGCGGTCAAGAAGCCCGCGCACCTTCCAGAGCAACGCACCGCTGTACCAACCGCGATCACCACCCACGCGGCACACCGCCGCCCATGTGTCGTGCGCATTCGCGAGAACCGTGACGGTACGGACGTCGGTGAGTTCGGTCCCGCCCGTCCAACTCGGATCGGTCGCCGCGGCTTGCCACACCGGTGACGACGCGTCGTCGAAACGAGTCGGGATGTCGCCGACTGCAGTGCGGCCGATCGCGCGATGAATTGCTTCCGACAGCGGCACGCGCTCGAACGGGAACAGCGTCTCGGCCCGACGGTCGGTGACGACGACTGCGTTCACGAGCGAGTCCACAAGCGGCCGGGCGAGCTGCGCCGGCACAGGGGTGACGAGCCCGATCCACAGCGACGACAATCTCGGGCTGAGCACCGGCACAGGAATGAGTCTCCGCGTCGTGAGTCCTGCTTCACGCGCGTACACCGCCATCATTTCGGCGTACGACACGACGTCAGGACCGCCGACTTCCAGGATGCCACTCAAGGGATCGGCGCACTCGATGGCGGCCACGAGGTAGCGCAGCACGTCGCGGATCGAGATCGGTTGACAGAGCGTGTGCACCCATTTGGGTGTGACCATCACCGGCAAGACCTCGGTGAGATACCGCAACATTTCGAAACTCGCGGATCCTGACCCGATCACGACCGCGGCGCGCAGCTCGATCGTTTCGATCGGGCCGTCGGCCAGCACGCGGCCGACCTCGTGGCGGCTACGGAGGTGGTCGCTGAGCGCACCATCGTCCTCGCCGAGCCCACCCAAGTACACGATGCGGCGCACACCTGCGCGCTCGGCTGCCCGCCGGAAGTTCTCGGCGATGGTGCGCTCGCGCGCAACCCAATCCGCGCCCTCACCGATGCTGTGCACGAGGAACACCGCGACGTCGACACCGTCCATCGCCGGCCCGAGATCACCTGCAATATCGCCGCGCACGACCTCGACATCACGACGCCACGTCGCGGTGTCCAGCTTGCGGGGTGTGCGCACAACACACCGCACGGTGTGCCCGTGCGCGAGGAGTTCAGGTACGAGCCGCCCGCCGACGTAGCCGGACCCTCCCGTGACGAGCACCCGCTTGGTCGCTGGTGTCGCTGGTGTCGTCGGTGTCAAGGCTGGCTCCGCGGCCGTTCGGCTACGCCAAGCCGCGGGGCGGAACGGTTTGGTGCCGCCGACACAGGCGACGGTGCGCCAAGGGTAGGCCGCACTCCCGCCCGCTACCACCGCACCCCGATGCCCCACACCCCAATGCCCCACGCCCCCATGCCCCACACCCCCATGCCCCACACCCCCATGCCCCACACCCCAACGAACGTCGTTTCGGCGAGCACTGCTTCGGGCAGAACGACGGCTCTGTTGCGTTTGCAGCCGCAACGTGGCGGTATCTACGCTCCGTGGCCGACAGGCCACATCGAGAACACACGGGAGGCACGAGATGCGACTCAAAAGCACGGCTGTTGCCGCGATGGCA
>JBBREP010000142.1:0-6638 GCA_038202885.1 Acidimicrobiia bacterium
CCTACATCCAACCGACGTTGGTGGCGCATCTCCTACCGCGCGTGAAGCGATCCTACGCCCGGCTCGGCGACGGCCTGACGCCACGCGAACTCGAAGTGCTCACCTTGTTGTCCGAAGGCATCACGAACAAGGCCATCGCGACGCAACTCTTCGTCAGCGTGCACACGGTCCGAAATCATGTGCAGAACGTGTTGGAGAAACTCGCCGCGCATTCGAAGCTCGAGGCTGTCGCCATCGCCACCAGGGAAGGCATTCTGGAACGAAGTGCAAGCTGATCCTGCGGCGGGAGAGCGTCAGGCGACGCCGAGCGACGCGCGCAGGATCTCGATCACGTCGGGTTGCTCGAGGTCGATGAGCAGATCATCAAGGTCATCCAGTGACACGACGGCTCCGACGCCGAACTCTCGCGACGTCACCGGCAGGGTCCATGTTTCCAGCGATGCTCCGGCTTCGAGCGATCGGCGAGCAATGCGTCCGGCGATCGGAGCGAATACGACCATGCCGCACGACGGGCACCGAAGGCGGTACGACCAACTGTCGTCATCGACGCAGTGACGAATCGTCAGCACCGTCGCGGCCACGCGGAAGTCTCCGCAGCGTTCGCATACTCCCGTTGCTTGCACTTCTGCGTTCATTGGGGGCCCTCCGTCGGCCGTACGCGCGCAGCGTCCTCGGCGGTGTGATAACTACCCCTTCATCATCGGCCCACGGGCACACCATTACATGCGCCATCCACGCTTACTCGCGGTAGCGCGGATGCATCATTCGGTCGTGCAGCAACGACGGCACGCGTGCCGGGCGCGTCGGTGTCAGGGAGCCGACTCGTGTGACGCGCGCCACTCGGCTCGTCGCACCGCGGCTCGCAGCAAGCAGGCGACTGCTCCGTCATCGGCATCGGTCATCGCGACCACGGCGACCGGCCCCCGGCACGCGTCGGGCGCGATCAGCGCGCGTTCCTCGTCGGCCGCGAGGGCCCAACGAAGCAAACGCACCATCGGCTCGTATGCGCGCGGCAGCGACGCAATGACAAGGGCGCCCCCGCGATCGAGCGCGTACACACCGCACTGCTCCAGCGCGCTGAAGGCGGTGCTATCCATGAACTCCACGTTGGCGAAATCAACGACAACCGTTGTGTCGGGGGCGTCATCGATTGCGTCTCGGGCCCTGGCGCGAAACGCCCGGGCGGTCGTGCGATCAACCGCACCATCAGGCCTGTAGGTGACAGGCATGGGCCACTCCCCCTTCGACGTGCACTCCAGCCGGGGACTCGGGCCTTAGAAATTTCGATCGACCGGGACAGTACTGCGTCGCGGCGCGTTTTGCTCTGGCCGCGGACAAGTCTTGGTCCGGCGACGGGCGCGCGGGCATTCCACGCGCGCTCAGGTCAGCGTGATTTCGCGGCTGACACTTCCCGACTCAGGAGTCGATGCGCTGAACGAACGCAACCGCCACGCGAGGAGCGCGCCGCACGATCTCGCCCGGCGCAACCGCGCCTGGGCATGTGTTCGGCGAATCGCTGCTGTCCTCGCGACGAGAGATAGGTGCCTGCCTGATCGGATGCCCGGTTTTGGGGCTGGGGGGCGGGCCCGGGCTTCCGATCAGACAAACGTTGTTCTTGGCCCGGCGGGGCGGAGTGCTACCGGACCGTGGAACAAGTACCCGGTGCGCGCGGACCGTAAACCTGCTGGCGCGCCTCAGCCTGTCGCGGCGGCCGAGCGCAACGATACGAGGGTTCGCGCGATCACCCGCGACACGTGCATTTGGCTGATGCCGATGTCGTCAGCGATTTCGGCCTGTGTCATCTCCGCGTAGAAACGCAGTACGAGGATGCGCCGATCGCGCTCGGAGACAGACCGCAGAAGGTGTGACACCAGCAGCCGGCACTCGGCGGCGTCATAGCCGCTGTCGGCGTCACCGAATTGCCGAGGGGGTGCTCCCGCGTCATCGCTCCACGCGACATCGAGCGACTCGCCGCGATAGGCGTTGCCGACATCCATCGCTGCCAGCACGGCGTCGGCATCCACGCTCATCTCGCTCGCGAGGTCTTCGACCGAGGGGCTGCGCCCCAGGCGCTGTGACAGCTCGGCGATGGTCGAACTGAGGCGCAAGTGCAGTTCCTGCGCGCGGCGCGGGACGTGCACCGACCACGTGTGGTCGCGAAAGTGTCGCTTGAGTTCGCCCGAGATCGTGACCGTCGCAAACGTCGTGAAGTACGTGTCGCGTTCGGGGTCGAAGCGTTCGACGGCGTGGATCAGCGCTACCTGGGCAACCTGCATCAGGTCGTCGAGCGGTTCGCCGCGGTTCGCGAGCTCGCGCGCCAGGCGAATCGCGAGCGGGCGATGCGCCTCCACAAGGTGGTTCCGCAATGCTCGATCCTGGGTATCGCGAAACTCGCGAAACTCTTCGAGAAGTTCATCTCGAGTGCACAAGACCGCCGTCATCGCGTCCCTCCCAGGCCGAAATGCCGCCGGGGTCCGGAGCAGCGAGCTGACCGCCCAAAGCGATCACGCTGCCCGAAGGGTAGACGCGCATACGCCCGCCCGCGAGGTTTGCGCCGCCACAGTCCGGATTTGATCCAAATGGCCCAGGACGATTCCGGCCAATCGGACGCGCCGCGCCGAGTCCGAGCACGGTAGGCGGTACTGTGAGGGCTCGTCACGAGATCGGCCCGAGACCCCGGCTTGGATCCCAAGCCGAAAGGGACGTGGTCCTACGTCGAACTGCATCACGCTTGGCCGATGTCGTTCCGCGTCGCGGCGCGAGGGCCCACCACGGTCAGGTGGGTGAGCCTTGCCCGGCGACCGACGACAACGCATCCTCAAGATGCTCCACACCAACGACGATCCCGAGCGCGAAACGCGCCGCTTGTGCGAGGTGTGCGCCGAGATCACCGGGACGAGCGGTGCGGGGATCATGCTGATGTCGGGCGACGTCTCGCGCGGCTCGATATGCACGACCAACGACACCAGCGCCATCGTCGAACAGTTGCAGTACGACCTCGGTGAGGGGCCGTGCATCGACGCGCACAAGTTGCGTCAGCCAGTGCTCGAACCCGACCTGATGTCACCGACCACGCCCCGATGGCTCGCGTTCACAGGGCCGGCGATCGATGCCGGCGTGCGCGCCATCTTCGGCTTTCCACTCCAAATTGGCGCGGTGTGCCTCGGCGCACTCAACCTCTACAACGACGAAGCAGGCTCACTCACAGACGAGCAATACGCCAACGCGCTTGCGGTCGCCGATGTCGCCACACATGCGGTGCTCAACCTCCAAGTGGCGGCTGCGCCCGGCCAGCTCGCAGCGAACCTCGAGGCGGACGCCAACTTCCAGCACGTGGTGCACCAGGCCTCGGGCATGGTTTCGGCCCAACTCGACATCAGCGTCGCCAAGGCGTTGATCCGCCTACGGGCGCATGCCTTCGGTAACGACCGCCCGCTCACGGAGGTGGCCAAAGACGTCGTAGCCCGAAGGCTGCGGTTCGATGCCGACAGCAGCGAGGACGATGAGGCTCCATGACCCACGAACGCATTCGACCGACGAGGACCCTCGGCGCGGTTGATGGGTCTACGCTGGGCGAAGTCTACCCACCTGAGCCTCGGTCAGCCAATGAGACCGGCGCCGCCGCGACTGGAGTCGCAATGGCACGAGAAGCGATACTTGCACGAACGCTCGTCGAGTTGGCTGACACGCTTGTCGCCGACTTCGATGTCGTCGAAGTCCTCACGCTCTTGACGGATCGCTGCGTCGAGATCCTCGACGTCGACGCGGCCGGGCTCATGCTGTTGGCCCCCGAAGGCGACCTGCGCGTGATGGCTTCTTCGAGCGAGGCCATGCGCGTGCTGGAGCTCTTCGAGTTGCAGTCCGAGGAGGGCCCGTGCCTCGATTGTTTCAACACCGGATTCCAGGTATCGGCTGGCAACCTCGCCGCAGCCGCGGACCGCTGGCCCCGCTTCGCCTGTGCCGCGATCGAAGGCGGCTTCCATGCCGTCAATGCGCTGCCGATGCGCCTTCGGGGAACGGTCATCGGCGCGCTCAACATGTTCCAAAACACAACCGGCGAGATATCCCAAGCCGATAGCGACGCGGCGCAGGCGCTCGCCGACATCGCCACCATCACCATCCTCCAGCACCGAGCGTCGGTGGAGGCCCGAGGCTTGAACATCCAGCTCAACCTGGCGCTCAACAGCCGCGTCCTCATCGAGCAGGCCAAGGGAGTGGTCGCCGAGCGCAACCGAACTGACATGGAGCAGGCCTTCTCGGAACTGCGCACCTACGCCCGCTACAACAACCTGCGCCTCGTCGATGTCGCGCGTGATGTCATCGAAGGCAAAGTGTCCGTCGCGGACCTCGTTCCGAGCCGACCCACCGCCGCCCCGAAGCGTGCCGACGAGCCCGCACGTGAGACCGCCGAGCGACGCAGCCAATCCTGAGCGGTCGCCCGACGCCGCAAGCGCGGGCCCAGCGGCGCTGCGTTAGCCAACTCTCGTGGCGAACACCGCGAGGCGATGATCGTGCGTGCCGTTCCTGAACGTGCCCGCACACGTGATGAGCGTCAGGTGCGACAAGCCATCGGCTGAGGCCTGCGGCACCGTGCCCGCAACCGGGCCGACCCCGTAAATCTCCGTGAGGACGGCCGCATCGGTGGTCGCGTCGAGCGCGAACGTCGTCGAGTGCGTCACCTTGAACCGCACATCGAGGCCGGTGCGTATGTCGTGCACGACGATCGGGTCGCCCGGCCGCAAACCGTCGATGTGCCCGAACACGCCTGGACGACCGAGTGGGTCATCGATGTGGCCGGCGATCAACGCGGTGCTGCGCGCGCCAGGTATGGCGCTGCCTCGATACCAGAACGCTTGCTGCCACACAGGGTCGTTCGGCGAGCCCATCGGCGCGTCCATGACGTTCTTCGGCGTCACGCCCACGCCAAGCACAACCGCGGCAACGCCGAGCGATGGCATCCGGAGCTCCACCGGTACTGCAACCGGCGGGGCACGCAGTCCGAGCCCCGGATCTGTGAGCGCGGCGGGAACCGCGAGCACCACCCGGTGGTGCACATACACGCGCACGCGCCGGTGCTCGGGCTGGCCGATCTCGGGAACGCGCAGCGTGGCCTGCGGGGCCAACTCGACGTCGGCCACCGCCGACTCATGGATTGCTGATCGAGCCACAAACCCGGTCAGGAGCACGAGCGCGATTGCGCCTGGCGCGATGCGCGTGAGCGACCGCAACCTCACCGTCGAGATGGGCCGCCGCGACCGCCGGCAGCAACGGCGCTCCGGACGCGCATGCGGCATCGCACGAGTACGCCGAACGCGACTGTCCCGAAACCGACGAGCAGCATCATCGGCCAGGGCGAGTTCGGGACACGCAAGGGCGTGGCCCCCGTACGCGGGGCTCCTACAACTCCGGGTACGCCAGCCAGCGCCGGTGTGGTCGCAACCGCGCCACCAGGCGTTGTACCGCCACCAGGAGTCGTGCCACCACCAGGAGTCGTGCCGCCGCCCGAGGTCGTGGGCGTGGTTGTGGGCGGGGTCGCGAGCGCGCAGGTCGGCGTCGTGAACACGTCGTTATCGAGTGTCACCGCGCCGTTACGAGCGAGAGCGCGACCGTGCACCGTGACGCCGTTCGTCACCGTGATCGACGCCAGCGCCAAGATATTGCCGCCGAAGACAGAACTCGTGCCGAGCGTGGCGGAGCTACCGACCTGCCAGAACACGTTGCATTCCTGGGCGCCGTTGATCAGGCGCACCGTGCTCGCCGACGCAGTCGTCAACGTCGAGTCGGTCTGGAAGATGAAGACAGCACGCGAGTCGCCGAGGCCGTCGAGCACGAGCGGTCCGGTCAAGCCGAGCGGCGACTTGCTCGGCCCGGCATATACACCTGGCGGGAGGTGGCGGTTGCCGAGCTCGGCAGTCAACGTGGCGTTGAGCGGCCGGCTCTTCGCGTCCAAGTACGCGGCGGTGAGATCGAGCTGCGACTGATGCGCCGCGCTGTTCGTATGGTCGGAGTGTCCCGGCAGAACAATGATCCCGGGCGGAAAGCCCGTGATCGATGTTCCTGGCCAAAGCCCAAGGTTCTGCGGCAGCACACTGGGGCCGGTGTTGGTGACGGTCGAAGCGCCAAGCACTGAATCCGTCGCCGCGGTGCCCAAGGACACCGTCGGCACGATCGCCGCCGATGCTGGAGTGGCGAGCATGAGGATCAGCGTCGCACCAATCGAGGTCGCAGCAAGGGCCGCTCCGCCCTTGCGGGCGTGGGGAACACGGACGTTCATCGGAACTCGTTTCGTACAGAGCAAGGCATCGCCCCAGCAGCACCGCCGCGGAAGGGGGGGTCTGGCCCTTATACGTCACGATCTTCTGACCAGGTCGACCGCTTCGGTGGCCTGACCGGTGGCCAGGCCCCTCACAGCCGACGAGCAACAGGGTGGGATGTCGGCACCCTGTCCGTTCTGTCGGCACATCAAGGCGCAATCTGAACATTCGCCGCGTTTTGTCGCCCTTCCGATCCAGTCACGTGTCGTGGTGCGAAGAGCTCGCAACGACCGGTGATTGTCCGACCCGGGGGCGATGCGTGCACATTCCCGATGGTTACCTGAGCCCGGCCACGTGCGGGACCTTTGGCGTGGTCATGGTGCC
>JBBREP010000143.1:0-6596 GCA_038202885.1 Acidimicrobiia bacterium
ATGGCCCGCGCGGCGGTGTACGTCGCTGGCGCTGCGCTGGTCGAGAGCGACCCCGGCGAGACCGCCCGGGCGGTCAGCGTGGCCAAGGTGATGGCCGGTGAGGCCGCCGTCATGAACGGCAAGGCGGCCACGCAGGTGCACGGTGGCATGGGCTACACGTGGGAGGTCGACGTGCACCTTTACTTGAAGCGCGCCTGGGTTCTCGACACCCACTTCGGCGCAGCCGAACACCACAGCGCAGCGCTCGTCACCACAAACCCCACCCCCTAACGGTTTTCCTCTGCACCAGACGGCGTAGAGCGCCGCCAGGTGCAATCAGACCGCGCAGTTGACCGATTACGGCGACTACAGGAAAGGTGACCGCCCTGCCGATGATCGGCATGTGAAATCGTGTCCGGGGTGCGAGTATCTCGTCCCCGCGGCATGGGACGCGTGCCATCGGTGCGGCGAGCCCCTGCGTGACGCTGAACCGATCCGGCCGGTGGTCACCGCCGCGGCCACGAGGATCGCGACTCGCCGTGTCGACCTGCGCCCGCTGCTCGACGGCCGCGCGCTTCCGAGCGCCGACCGGGCCCGGCCCGCGCACGATTCGCGCCCGCTGCGATCGACGCGTCCGGCGCACGGCCGGGGGTGGTCAACCCACGACGACGATGACGACGCCGAAGGCTGGCGCCCCAAGTACCGCAGGATTCCGTTCATCGGACCCATCGCAGTGCTCGTCGTGATCGCGAGCATCGTCGTCGGTTGGCAGCGTTTCTTCCATCCTGCTGTGCCCGCGCCGCTCAAGGCGTGGGTCGACCACGGCGCAGGGGTCGACTTCGCGCCGTCCGACGCATCGTTTCGTGTCCGGCTGCCGTCGTCGCCCACTGTCGAGACGGTCCGGGTCACGGTGGCGGCCGGCATCGAGGGCATCGCGCACGTCGCCACGTCGTTCGCTGGCGATTTCGAAGTCGATGTGGTGTGGTTCGCCGTGCCCGACGGCACGCTCGATGTGGCTGGCAGCGACCCGTTGACGACCGCGGGCGGGCTCGCCGGCCGGGCCGGCGGCTTCCGGGTCGTCGTCCCCGAAGCGACGCACCACGCCAAGTGGCCGGCGCTCGACGCCGAGATCGAACACCGCGGCCATGACGGCGATGCGCTCGTGGTGGTGCGCGGCTCGGAGATCTACGCGGTCGTCATCAGCGGCCCCCACGACGTGACCACGGCCTACGCCCACCTGCGCCGGGTCTTCGAGGTGCACTAATTCGAGGTGCGGCAGGGCAACGACCTGTCACATGGCGTCGGAGCGGGCGCGGTCGTTACTGTCGGCCGCATGGCGCGCGACGTATGCATCGTGGGGATCGGTCATTCCGACGGTCCGGTGGCTGAGGGCCGCTCGGGTGCACAGCTGATCGCGCAGGCGTTCCGTGGCGCGCTCGACGACAGCGGCCTCACCAAGCACGACATCGATGGCCTCGCGAGTGCCGGTTACGGCGGTATGCACGAGGTCGCAGTGGCCGAGTATCTCGGGCTCACGCCGCACTGGCTCGACTCGACGAGCTGCGGCGGCAGCAGCTTCGAGTTTCACGCCCAGCATGCGTACCGCGCGATTCAGGCTGGCGAGGTCGACACGGTCGCGATCGTCTACGGCAACAATCAGCTGTCGCACTTCGGGCGCACGCTCGGCACCGGCGGCGGTGGGCGAGGGGGCACGCCGCCCGGCCCGATGCGCTACGACCTCGCCGCCGGGCTCACGCTGGTCGGCGCCTACGCGATGGCGGCACAACGCCACATGCATGAATTCGGCACCACGTCCGAACAACTGGCGTCGATCGCAGTCCAAACGAGAGAACACGCCACCCGTAACCCGTCGGCGATGTACCGCACGCCGATCACGGTCGACGAGGTGCTTGCTTCGAAACTCGTGGCCGACCCGTTGCACAAGCTCGACTGCTGCGCGATCACCGACGGCGGCTGCGCCATCATCATGACGACGGCCGAGCGCGCGGCCGGCCTTCCGCATCGCCCGGTATACCTGCGGGGCGCCGCGGGCGGCACGAAACACCATTCGATTCAGGCGATGGCCGACATGACGAGCACGGCCGCCGCGATCAGTGGCCCGAAGGCGTTCGCCGATGCCGGCATCGCGCCGAGCGACGTCGACGTGTTCTGCGCGTACGACTCGTTCACCTACACGGTGCTCGTCACGCTCGAAGATCTCGGCTTCGCACCCAAGGGCGAAGGGGGACCGTTCGTGGCCGATGGCAATCTGCGCCTCGGCGGCGCCTTACCAACGAATCCCGATGGGGGTGGGCTCTCGAACACCCACCCGGGGATGCGCGGGTTGTTCCTGCTGTGTGAGGCAACGCGCCAGCTCCGGGGCGACGCCGGCGACAGCCAGGTCCAAGGCGCGGAGATTGCCGCGTGTAACGGCAGTGGTGGATGGCTGTCGACCCAGGGGACCGTCGTGCTTGGAACCGAGCCGAAATGAGCGCGATGAACGAGTCGGGCGAAGCCGCCGTGGGGCCGTGGGACACGACGCCGAAGTGGTTGATGCCGGCGCCCGACGAGGATGACCGCGAGTTCTGGGAAGGCGCCGGTCGGGGCGAGCTGCGGATCCAGCGCTGCGCGACGTGCGGATTGCATCAGCACTACGCGCGCATCTTGTGTGTGCACTGCTCGTCGTTCGATGTCGAGTGGGTGACAGCAAGCGGATTCGGCACCGTGTATTCGTTTACCGTGATCCGCCAGAACGGGATCCCTCCGTTTCCCGAACGGGTTCCGTTTGTCGTCGCCGTCGTCGAGCTCGACGAACCGGGTGCGCGTGTGCTCGGCGCGATGCCGTCGCTCGAGGTATCGGACGCCCGGATCGGGATGCGGGTACAGGCGGCGTTTCGCGCGGCGGGAAACGGTCTTGGATTCGTTGACTTCGAGGCATGTTGAGTCCCCGAGCGCAGCAATCGGCACGATGAGCGCCGACGACCCGAGGGCGCTCGACGGCCGCACCATCGGCAAACGCGGTGCCGCGACACGCCGGCGGCTGCTCGACGCGACCGCCGTGTTGCTCCATGACCGCGGCGTGCTCGATCTGCGTGTCGTCGACATCGCGCGCGCCGTCGGCACGAGTTCGGCGACGTACTACCAATACTTCCGCGACGTCGACGAGGCCGTGCTCGTGCTCGCCGAGGAGATCGGCGCGAGTGAGGTCGAACCACTTGCCCGATTACTCGACGAACCATGGGACGTGGCGACGGGTTTGGCCAAAGCGCGCAAGCTTGTCGAGCAATTCCTCGACATGTGGGACGACCATCATGCCGTGCTGCGGACGCGGAACCTCGCGGCCCAAGAAGGCGACGTTCGATTCCGTGAAGTGCGTCGCGGCACGAACCGACCGTTCATCGAAGGCTTCGCGGCGCAAGTGCGCGCCCATCAGGCCTCCGGACGTGTCGCGCCCGAGTTGTCGCCGATGGCCGCAGCCGCGGCACTGATGGCACTCATCGAGCGCATGGCCGCATTCCACGGCGACCTCGCGTCGCTTGGTGTATCGCGCGCCGACGTGGTGGAGACCACCGCTCGCATCATGTTCGACACTGTCGTAGGGTGATTTCCATGGACTTCGAATCTCGCATGCTCATCGACGGCAAGCTCGTCGAGGCTGAAGGCGGCCGCACCTACGACAACATCAACCCGGCCACTGAGGTGGTGATCGGCCCCGTTGCCGATGCCAGCGCGGCCGACATGGAGCGTGCGATTGGCGCGGCTCGGCGCGCATTCGACGAGTCGACCTGGTCGACCGACCGCGCGTTTCGTAGGCACTGCCTGATGCAACTCCACGACGCGCTCGCCAAGACCCGTGAGGAACTCCGCCCGCAGATTGTTGCCGAAGTCGGGAGCCCGATCGCGCTGACGTTCGCGATCCAGCAAGACACGAGCATCGACGACATGCTCTGGGACATCGAGCTGGCCGATCGCTACGAGTGGGAGCGTGAGCTCGGTACCCATGAGTTCTTCGGCATGCGGAGCAACCGCCTCGTCGTGAAGGAAGCCATCGGTGTGGTCGGCGCGATCACGCCATGGAACTTCCCATTCATGCTCAACATGTCGAAACTGACGCCGGCGCTCGCGGCAGGGTGCACGGTCGTGCTCAAGCCCGCGCCCGATACGCCGTACTCGGCGACGTGGATCGGCAAGCTCATCGCGGAAGAGACCGACATACCGCCAGGCGTCGTCAACGTGGTGACGGCGTCGGATCCGGCCGAGGTCGCCGAGATACTCACCGGTTCACCCGATGTCGACATGATCTCGTTCACCGGTTCGTCGGTGGTCGGCAAGCGGATCACCGAGCGGGGTGCCGACTCGCTGAAGCGCGTGTTTCTCGAGCTTGGCGGTAAGTCGGCCAACATTGTGCTCGACGACGCCGACTTCGCGGCCACGCTGCCATCGGCCGGCATGGTGTGCATCCACAGCGGACAAGGCTGTGCCATCACGACCCGGCTGTTGCTGCCTCGCTCGCGCTATGACGAAGGCGTGAAGCTCGTCAAGGCGGCGTTCGAGTCGTTCCCCTACGGCGATCCGACCGACCTCGCCAACATGGCTGGTCCACTCATCAACGCTCGTCAACGCGACCGCGTGCTCGGCTACATCGCCAAGGGCAAGTCCGAGGGCGCGCGTTGCATCGTCGGCGGTGGCCGCGCCGAGCGTTTCGACCGCGGCTACTTCGTGCAACCGACGCTGTTCGTCGATGTCGATCCCAACTCCACGATCGCCCAGGAGGAAATCTTCGGGCCGGTGCTCTGCGTGATCCCCTTCGACGACGATGACGACGCGGTGCGTATTGCGAACAACTCGCGGTACGGGCTGTCCGGATCGGTCACCTCGGCGTCGCTCGACCGAGCGTTGTCGGTCGCTCGGCGCATCCGTACCGGCACGATCTCGGTGAACGGCGGGCAGTGGTTCGGCCCGGATTCGCCGTTCGGCGGCTACCGCGAGTCGGGCAGTGGCCGAGAGCACGGCGTGCAAGGCTTCGAGGAGTATCTCGAGACCAAGACGATCGGACTACCGGCCACCGACTGAGCTGTCGTTGGCGCCTACTTCGTCCGGCGCGGCGCATCGTAGAATCGGGCTATGACTGCAACGTTGCCGATCCGCACGTACCTGCCCACCTTCGCGACCGTCGCCGAGGAGCGCTTGCACCGCAAGCAGCGCCTCGCCGCGGGGTTCCGATTGTTTGGCAAGTTCGGTTTCGACGAGGGCGTCGCCGGCCACATCACGGTGCGCGACCCAGAGTTTGCCGACCGCTTCTGGGTGAATCCGTTTGGCATGAACTTCAAGCACATCCGCGTGAGCGATCTCATTTGTGTCGATCACACGGGCGCGGTCGTCGAGGGCAACGCCATGGTCAACCGTGCCGCCTTCGCGATCCATTCGCAGGTACACGCGGGCCGACCGGATGTGGTCGCCGCGGCGCATTCGCACTCGATCTACGGCAAGGCGTGGTCGTCGCTGCACCGTCTGCTCGATCCGCTCACGCAGGACGCGTGCGCGTTTTACGGCGACCACGGGCTGTTCGACGACTTCACCGGTGTTGTGCTCGACGTCGAAGAGGGCAAGCGCATCGGCGCCGCGCTCGGGAACCACAAAGCGGTGATCCTTGCGAACCACGGCTTGCTCACGACCGGGTTTTCCGTCGATGAGGCCGTGTGGTCGTTCATCACGATGGAGCGCAGCTGCCAAGCCCAGTTGCTCGCCGAAGCCGCGGGCACGCCCCGCCCGATCGGACACGACGTCGCGACCATGACGCATGACCAGGTCGGTTCGCCGGCCGCGTGCTATTTCGGATTCCAACCGCTTTGGGACATGATCACGCGCGAGCAGCCCGACCTGTTCGACTGACCTTGCGTCGCGTTGGCAGCGCGACGCGTCACGCGGCCTGTTCGCGGGGCGGCGAGTTGGCCGTGCGAGGCGGGATGAGCGTGCGTTTGCCGGGCCCGCGGTCGACGCGCCGGTGGGAGGGGTGATCAGCCCTCTGTGGCGGCGGGCAGCTGACTCTTGGCCCACGCGATGTTGCCCTTGAGATACGCGGTCGTGTCGGGGAACTTGTGGCCGACGATATCGGCGAACCACTCCGGCACGTAGCGCTCGAAGGTGTCGGTGCCGAGCAGCGAGAGCACCGGCTCGACGATGTCGGCGACGGGAAGCGCGTCGATCGGCGATGTGAACGCGTCGTTGTCGGGCAACGTGAACAGGTCGGTGTCGATCACGCCGGGGTTGACGACGTGCACGCCCACGTCGTGCCCGGCGACTGCAAGGTCGACGAGCATCGATTCGGAGAACGCGGTGATGGCAGCCTTCGTCGCGGCGTACGCGGCCTCGGCCGGCGGCGACAAGCGCGCCGCGACCGACGAGATGTTGATGATCTCGCCGTGCGACGCGATCAACGCCGGAAGCAAGGCCAACGTCAACCGCACCGGCGACAGGTAGTTGATGCGATTCACCGCTTCGATGGTCGCGGCATCGAGCGCGAGCACGCTGCGACGCTTCGGGATACCCGCGTTGTTCACGAGCACGTCGAGGCCTCCGAAGGCATCGACCACATCGGACGCGAATCCGTCGAGGGC
>JBBREP010000144.1:0-6547 GCA_038202885.1 Acidimicrobiia bacterium
CTTGAGCGTCCGATTAAGCAGTCCGTTCGGCACCGCAAAACGCGATATGATTCCGAACTGGGTCCCTGCCGCGTACGTCGGAACAAGCTGGTAGACGTCCGCGTCATTCCCCACGCGCGACCAGCCGCCGCGCAGCTTTCCATAGTTCAGCGCGCCGCCGAAGTTCAGCGACGGGAACGCCTGCGTGAACACGTAGCTGCCGGAGATGGACGGATAGAAGTACGAGTTGTCGCCCTGCGGCAGGGTGGAGCTCCAGTCGTTACGGCCCGTGACGTTCACGAACGCATAGTCGCGATAGGAGAACTCGGCCTGGCCGTACACGGAGTTGATGCGCTTCTGCGAGACGTACTCGGTGGGATTCACCGTCTTGGCCGAGTTGCCGATGTTGTACACTCCGGGAATCACGAGCTGGTCTGTCCCGAAGCCGTTCGAGCGATACCGGTTCACGCGACGGTTGGCGCCGATGTTCGCCGAGAGGCCGATCGCGCTGGTGAGGCTGTGCGTCGCGTTGATCAGAAAGTCGGAGTTGGTCTCCTGCGAGAAGCGCGTGGTCTCCTGGAAGCCGCCGTCGGTATAGCTACCACCGTCGAACAGGCCGCCGATCCATCCCGCCGCTATCTCATAGTTGCTGAAGTTGCGGTAGAAATCCGTTCCCGTGCGACCCGTGACGTTGATCCAATCGTTGAGCTTGTAGGTCGCCGAGGCCACGCCGAGCACGCGATCACGCTGATCGTGGTTGGAGTTCTCGTACTGGTTCCACCACGGGTTGTTGTGGTAGCTGTAGTTCCAGCTGATCTGTTCGCCGTTCGGGTCGATGTAGTGTGACCCGAGGTTGGCGATGTCCACCTGACGGCCGAACCAGACAAAGCCCATCATCGGATTGGCCTCGTCGTATCCGGTGCCCGGGCGATTGTTGCCCTGGTTCTGGATGTACTGGATCGTGCCGTTGGTCGTGAGCCGCGTGGTGATGTCGGCGCCCGCCGTGAGCGAGGCCGTCGTCCGCGACAGGGTGTTCTTCGGCACGATGCCGTTCAGATCCTGACGGGTGAAGCCGAGGCGATAATTGGCGCGATCGTTCGAGCCCTGCGCCGAGACGTTGCTCACCACCGTGCGCCCGGTCTGAAAGAAGCTCGAGACGTTGTTCGGCGCCGCCACCCAGGGACGCACCACGGCGTTACCCGCCGCGTCGAAGCTGAACTGCGAGCGCGGGGTGCCATCGAGCTTCGGTCCCCAGCTCTCGTCCACGCCGTCGTTCACGCCACCGTAGTTGCCGTCCACATAGCTGAAGCCGCACGTGGCGTAGCTAAAGTTTTTCGGAACCGCGCCCTCGCTGAAGTGCGCCTGCCCCTGGTTCCAGGTATCGCAGACGTCGCCGAGGTAGCCCTGTCCCCACTGATTCTGATACTTGGGAAGGCGGAGCGGCGAATCGAACGTCATGTTCGACGAGGCCGAGATGTTGAAGCCGCGCGTGCCCTTGCCCGATTTGGTCGTGATGATGATCGCGCCGTTCGCCGCGCGCGCACCGTAGAGCGCCGCCGCGTTCGGCCCCTTGAGCACCGAGATCGACGCGATGTCGTCGGGATTGAGATCCTGTGCCGTGTTGCCGTAGTCGTAGCCGCCGTAGCCGCGCTGCTCCGTGCTGCCGGCGAAGTTCGAGTTGTCGATCGGGATGCCGTCGACCACGAACAGCGGCTGGTTGTTGCCGGCGATCGACGTGGCACCGCGAATGACGATGCGCGCCGACCCGCCCTGGGTGGTGGCGCTCGTCACGTCGATGCCCGCCACCTTGCCGGAGAGGTCGGAGACGAGGTTCATGCTCCGCGCGCCCTCGGTGAGCGTCGTCGAATCGAGCGTCTGCTGCGCGACGCCCAACGCCTTCTTTTCCTTTTCGATGCCAAGGGCGGTGACGACCACGCCTTCGAGCTGCGCGGCCGATTGCCCGAGCATGAAGTTCTGCGTCACCGTGGAGCCGTTCACGACCACCGACACCGTCTTCGGCGCGAAGCCGATGCGACGCGCAGTCACGCTGACGGAACTGCCGGCCGCCGCGCGGTTGGCCGGAATGACAAACGTGTAGTTACCCGACGCATCGGTGATGCTCCCGACGCGCATGGACGTGACACTCACGCTCACACCCGGCAGGGGCGCACTCGCCTCCGACGTGACGTGTCCGGTGACGGTCGTACCTGCCTGGGCCGCGGCGGCTGCCGGGAGCAATCCCAGGAACACACCGCTCACCGCGAGGACCTTGGTGACGTGTTTGATCATGACGTGTTCGTACCTCATGTGGTTGACTGAGCACCCTACCGCTGCCACCCGGCGTGAGTGGCGGCAACATCTGAGCTGACTGGGGATGCTGGGGGCTCGCTGCCGACGTTCACAGCGCGCCCGGCAGCGTGCGCCAGTCATCAGGATGGCGGACGATGACTCCAAACCTGATGATAGCCGACTCATCCCGTGATGAGTCGCGTCGTACTTCATGCTTCGAAGCCGCCTGGCGGCATCGGTTACACACTGTGATGATGCGATGACACCCTCGCCTTCACCGGCGTCGGTCGACCGAAGTGCACCGAAGTACAGGGAATCAAAGTATTTAGATGGGCCCCCCAAAGCGAGTCAATAGGGTGAGATATATCTAAACGGCTTATCCCTGTACCACTCGTCCCCAATTCGGTCGTGCTTACTCAACCCGTTGATCTGGCGGGTCGTCACACCGTATACAGTATGCAAATGGGGGGCGGCCTCCGCATTTTGCGGTGGACGCCCCCCATCGTTGGTGCCGTCACTGACAATAACCATTACAACCACAACAACCTGCTCATCCCACCAAAATCACGACCTCAACCATACGAGGATCGTTCCGCACGCTGCCGTACGGTCAAAGTAGGGCGCCGGTATGCCAGCAAACGAATTGTAGATCTCGACCGCGGCGATATCGTCGGGCGAAACGACCTCGTCGAGCTGAGCGCCAGGCAGCCGCACTCCATCCACCCAGACCAGCGGCGAGCAGCCCCGAATCGTCACCATGTTCCCCACGCGCCCGCGCGCCGAGACTACGACACCGGGCACCGATCGCAAGACCTCGCTCGGGAAACGCGGTTTGCGTTCGTCGAATACGCTGCCGTCCACGAAATGGGCGAACCCGTTGCGCGCCTTTCGCTTGTAGTACTCATCAAGCTTGCGGTCGCCGCCGCCGCCCCGGTCGAAAACGTTCACGCCGGCGAGTTCCGCGACCACAGGCTCCAGCGCAATCGTCACGTGTTCAACGTTCCCAGCACCACGGACCCGAACGGCCAGCGTGCGCGGCTGATATCCGAACGCGCGCACTCGAATGCTCAGCTCGGCAGAGGGCAGGCCCGAGACGGTGAAGTTCCCGGCCGAGTCGCTCCGCACGCTGCGTGGCGCAGTTCCCGCCGCGGCGATGAGGACGTCAGCGTTGGCCACGGCACCATCCAGCCCTGTAATGGCACCGACGATCGTGTAGGTCCCAGTCTGGCGGGTCGAGTCCGATGCGAGCGGCGCCGACTGCGCGCGCAGACTCCCCGAGATCATCGGCACGAGCCCCGCCACGACCGATGCGACCGACGCGCGCCACCGTCCACGCCATCCACGACTCGACACCGCTCCTCCCTTCAGTTGCATGGTGCACGCGTGCATGGTGCACGCTGTCTGCGGGCGCGCGGCATGTCAACTCGCTTCGACCCAGCCTGCGTCGGGCGACGCCGAGCCATCGGTGGCCGGCGCGGCATCGGCCAGCATCGACAACCCGGCCAGGTCGATGCTGACCCCGGCGCCGAGATCGAGCGTGAGCTGCCGCACCGGCACGAACGACCGTCGATGATGCGGCGTGACGCCGTGCACCGCGAGCCCGCTGAGATGCGCCGCCGTGCAGTAGCCGGCGTTGCGCTCCCACAAATAGTGGGGGTAGCGCGTGGCGAGCGCCCGCATGAGCCGGTCGCGCGTCACCTTCGCGATGATCGACGCGCACGCGATCGTGTAGCACACGTCGTCGCCCCCCACGATGGCGGTGTGCGGCACATCCAGCGTGCGAATCGGTTTGCCGTCGATCAGCACGTGATGGGGCACGACCACCAGGCGCGCCAGGGCGCGCCGCATCGCGATGACGGTGGCGTGGTAGATGTTCACGCGATCGATCTCGCGCACCGACGCCGCCCCGATCCCCAGACACACCGCGCGCTGCCGAATCTTGACCGCCAGCCGGACCCGCTCGTCGGCGGACAGTTGCTTGGAATCGTCAACGCCCGGAATGGCGCGCACGTCGGCCGGCATGATCACGGCGCATGCGACAACGGGGCCCGCCAGGGGGCCCCGTCCGACTTCATCGACTCCGGCAATCAACGGCCCAGCGGACGTTCGGAGCTCTCGCTCGATCGGTTTCCACCGATCCCGGGCCATGCTCAGAGACTCGGTGCTACTCGGCCGAGCCGCTGTCGGCGACCCGCACCTTCCGCTCCTTGATGCGCGTGGCCTTGCCCGTGAGATGGCGGAGGTAGTACAGCTTGGCGCGACGGACGCGCCCACGGCGCACCACGTGGATCTCGGCGAGCATGGGGCTGTGCACCGGGAAGATGCGCTCCACGCCAACGCCGTTGGAGATCTTGCGAACCGTGAAGGTCTCGCTCACTCCGCTGCCGCGACGGGCAATGCAGACGCCTTCGAACGCCTGAATGCGCTCCTTCTCGCCTTCCTTCACGCGCACGTTCACGCGAACCGTGTCGCCGGGACGGAACGGCGGAACGCTACGGAGCCACTCTTTCTGGGTTTCGATAAAGGCATGCATATGACGCTCTCAGGGCTAAGGGCCCGGGTGGGACGGTTTTTGGTGTAGACGAGGGATATTAAGCGCATTCTGAGGCGAAGTCTAGGGTTGACGGGAGTTTAGCCGCCTGAAGCCGCGTCGGTCGCCCTTCCCTACATCAATCGGTGTCGGAAGCCGGGCCGCGGCGGCGCGCGTCGCTCAGTTTGCGACCCTCGGCCGCCCGCCACTCGGCGATTTTCTTGTGGTCGCCCGACAGCAGCACCTCGGGCACCGCGTGCCCGCGATACTCTGGCGGCCGCGTGTAACTCGGCGCGCTGAGACCGCCGTCGAAAAAGGAGTCGCTGCGCGCGCTCTCGAAGTCCGACATCGCGCCCGGCAACAGCCGGACGACCGCATCCACGATCGCGAGCGCGGCCGGTTCGCCACCGCTCAGCACGAAGTCGCCGAGCGAGATTTCCTCGGTTGCCAGCGCGTCGGCGACGCGCTGGTCGACGTCCTTGTAGTGACCGCACAGTATGGTCAGCTCATTCCCCGCGGCCAGGCGGACGGCGTCGGCGTGGGCAAAGCGACGACCGCGCGCCGAGACGAGGATGATCGGCGCCACCGCGCCTAACGCTTCGACCGCCTCGAAGAATGGGGCCGGTTTCATCACCATGCCGGCGCCGCCGCCGTACGGGTAGTCGTCGACGGTGCGATGGCGGTCGTGGGTGTGCTCGCGCAGGTCGACGACGTGGTATTCCACGGCGCCGGCGGCAGCAGCGCGGGCCGGAATGCTCAGCCCGAGGGGACCGGTGAAGAACTCGGGAAAGATCGTGACGATGTTGACGCGCAGCATCGGCCCGTCAGTCGAGGAGCCCGTCGGGGACGTCGACGACGATCCGTCGCGCCTCGCGATCGACGCGGTGGACGGTGCGCTCGTCGTAGGGGATCATAACGGTCGCCTGCTTGCCGGCTGCGTCTGTCGCGTCGCGCGAAACGTCGAGAACGAGCCCCTGCGGCAGCTCCCAAACGGTGACCACACGGCCGACGATCGCGCCGTCAGGCAGCTCGACCATCATCCCGGGGATGTCGTGGAGGTAGATCTCATGATCGCCGGCGGCGGGAAGATCGGCCTCCGGAATCAGCAGGTACCGATCGCGCCAGAGATCGGCCGCGTTGCGGTCGTCGATGCCGACAAAGGTGACCAGAAATCCTTCCTTGAACGGCCGCGCGCCAACGACTTCCACGCTCGCGCCGCGGGTATCGGGCCGGCCCTCGGCGTCACCGACCAGAAAGCGACGGCCGGACGCGAAGATCGCGTCCGGCTCGTCGGACATCGGCTCGACCACAAGCTCGCCGCGAACGCCGTGTGCCTTGCGAACTCGCCCAACGATGACGAAGGCGGGAGCGCGGTCGGTCATTCGCGGCCTCTCGGCGTGCGCGTGCTACTCGCTCTTTTCGCTGAGCGGGACGGCGCTCGCCTGAAGCTTCGACGCAACACGCTTCTCGTGCCGGCGCTTGAGCATCCCAGCCTTGCGGATGATCGAGCGAACGGTGTCGGTCGGCTGCGCGCCGACATTCAGCCAGTACTCGATGCGCGCTTCGTCGAGGGTGACAGCGCCTTCGGTCTGCCGCGGGGCATACGTGCCGACGATCTCGATGAAGCGGCCGTCGCGCGGGCTCGTGGCGTCGGCGACGACGATGCGGTACATGGGGGCTTTCTTCCGGCCAACCCGGCGGAGTCGAATCTTGACCATCGTGTTCTCCCGTTAGGCAGAGTTCATCTCT
>JBBREP010000145.1:0-6445 GCA_038202885.1 Acidimicrobiia bacterium
GCGGACAAGGCTACCGGGGGTCGTCTTCGATACGCCCGTCGATTGGCTGTGAACGGCTCGCAGTGCGGCGATCGTCACCGCGTGCGGACAATGCTTGCGCATCGAGCGCACCGTGTGGACGCCGTTGCGGCACCAAAATCGACGGCTTTGGCGCCGTGATCGAGGCGTATCCCCTACGAATAGTCGGGCTGAAGTACCTAGTGAGAGGGGTGGAGGGTGTTTGATGGAGGTGGGAGTGGCTCGAAACTCGATTGGAGACCGGCGGAATGGCTGAAGGCAAGGGCACTTGGAGAGTCGCTGATGGCGAGCAAGTGGACGCCGCCGAGGCGCAGGCCGCATGGACCGAGGCCGCAAGGCCGAAGCTGCTCACCGTTGCGGGCCGTTATGGCGACTTCATCACGTACAAGGATCTCGCGCTGTACGTGCAGGACGAGACCGGCATCCGCACCACGCAACGAGTCGACAACTGGATGAGCATCGTGCTCGCCACGATTGCTCGCGACTGCACGAAACGTAACGAGCCGTTGCTGTCGGCCTTTGCGGTGCGCACTGACCAGACGGTGGGTGAGAATTACGCCATCACGGTGCGTGAGAACCTTGGCACCGACCCGGCCGACCCCGACCGCCACGCGGCGGAGGAGCGGTACAAGGCGTATCAGCACTTTGGTGCCGTGCTGCCGTCCGACGGTGGTCGCCCGCGGCTGCCCCCGACGATTGCTCGCCGCCGTGAACGCGCCGCGAAGGACGTTCCGCGGCCGCGCCGAGCGCAGTGCCCCAACTGTTTCGTGGAAGTCGCCGCCGACGGGCGCTGCGGCATGTGCGGCGACGAGTTGTGACGCCGGAGCATCAGGTCAATCACGCCGATCAGGCCGAACCCGAGCGCCGAACTCCGTAGAATCGCCGTCGGAATGAAGGTGTACACCAAGACCGGCGACGATGGCACGACCGGATTGTTCTTCGGCGGTCGGGTGGGCAAATCCGACATTGGTCCCGAGGCCTACGGCACGGTCGATGAGGCCGTCAGCGTGATCGGCGTTGCTCGCGCCGACTGCGCGCCTGCGAGCGAGCTGCATGAGCTCCTGGTGCGGCTGCAACGCGAGTTGTTCGTGGTGGGCGCGGAGCTCGCGACGGCACCCGAGAACCGCACCAAACTCACCGACGGCACGACGCGGGTCACCATTGCCATGGTCGGCGCGCTCGAACCGATCATCGACGACGTGACGGGGCGGTTCACGCAGCCGACCGAGTTCGTGCTCCCGGGCGAGGATCGCGTTGGTGCGCTCCTCGATCTTGCGCGCACGGTCGTGCGGCGGGCCGAGCGCATCTCGGTCGAGGCCACCAAAGTCGCGTGGCTCGAGCCGAACAGCGCCGTTGTGCCCTACCTCAACCGCCTCGCGGACCTGTTGTGGGTCCTCGCGCGGTGGCAAGAAGGCGAGTCGCGTCCGATGCGGGTACGCCACACCGACTGACTGGCCAACTCGGTCGCCCAGCTTGGTCGCCCAACTCGGTCGTCGCGCGCGATCGGTTCGGGTTCGTAGACTCGCCGCCCGAGCTCAGGAGGCAATCTGTGGTGCTGAAACTCAACGTGTCGTCCGTCGCGCCCGAGCGGGTGCGCGCCGAGGTGTTGGCCGTCGGGGTCTACGCCGACCGCAAGCTCACGCCGTCGGCCCAGGCCCTCGACAAGCTCCTCGGCGGCACGCTCGTGCGCGACGCGGCCGATGGTGGGTTCAAGGGCAAGCTTGGCGACGCCTGGCTCGTCACGGCCGGCGACGGCGTGCACGCCAAGGTGGTGCTGCTCGTCGGCCTTGGTGCGCGCAGCGACCTCACGCTCGACGGCGTACGCCGCGCGGGCGCGGCAATCGCGCACAAGCTCCGGTCTCGACGCAGCGCGGCGGTCACGGTGATCGACGCAGTGCCGTCCACGGTCGACACCGACGATGCCGTCGGTGCACTGGGCGAAGGCCTCGTGCTCGGCAGCTACACGTTCCAGCGCTACAAGACCAAGGCCGAGGCGCCCACCCTCGCGACCGTGACGATCTTGGGCGCGAGTGGTGCCAAGGCCCAGCGCGCGCTCGACGGAGCCGTCGCGGCGTCGCACGCCACGGCGTGGGCACGCGACCTCGTCAACGAACCCGCGGCCGCGAAGTCGCCGGCTGACATGGTTGCGGTCGCCACGAAGTTGTTGCGTACCAAGCGGGTGAAGATCGAAGCGTGGTCGGGGCCCGACCTCACGCGCCGCAAGCTCAACGGCACGATCACGGTCGGGCAGGGTTCGCGGCGCTCGCCACGATTCCTGCGGCTCGAGTACGCGCCAACCGGCGCCCGGGCCACGCTCGCGCTCGTTGGCAAAGGCGTGGTGTTCGACTCCGGCGGTCTGTCGCTCAAGCCGTCGAGCGGCATGGAGCAGATGAAGACCGACATGGCGGGTGGCGCGGCGGTGATCGCGACCATGTCGGTCCTCGCCGACCTCGGCGTTCGCAACCGGGTCGTGGGCTACGTGCCGCTTGTGGAGAACATGATCGGCGGCAACGCGTACCGCCTCGGTGACGTGATCACGTACCGCAACGGCAAGACGGTCGAGGTGATGAACACCGATGCCGAAGGGCGGCTGATCCTCGCGGACGCGCTCGCGCTGGCCGCCGATGAAGAACCCGATGCGATCATCGACCTCGCCACGCTCACGGGCGCGTGCGTGGTGGCGCTGGGCCCGAAAGTCGCCGGTTTGATGGGCAATCACGACGGGTGGAAGGCGCAGGTACAGGCTGCAAGTGAGCGCAGCGGTGAGCCGTTCTGGCACCTGCCGTTGCCGAAGGAATACCGCAAGATGCTCGACAGCGAGATCGCCGACATGAAGAACGTCGGCGGTTCCTACGGCGGCGCATTGACCGCCGGTCTGTTCTTGCAGGAGTTCGTCGGCAAGGTGCCGTGGGTGCATCTCGACATCGCCGGACCGGCGCGGGCCGAGTCCGACGACGGGTACCTACGTCGCGGCGGCACCGGCTTCGGCGTGCGCACGCTCGTGGAGCTCGTGCAGTCATTCCGCCGCCCCCGATGACGCCACGCCGCGACACGGCGCGCCGAATGCGGCGCGCCGTGTTCCTGGCCTGCTGCGGTGCGCTCCTCGCCGCTGCGTGCGGGAGCAGCAGTACCAGCGCACCCAAGACCGCGCCACCGTGGTGGAAAGGCGTTGCCGTCGCCGACAAGCGCGGCCAGGCATCCGGAGGTCAGTACCCCGAGGTGCACGTCGACATGCTCGACAACAGCTTCTCGCCGAGCGTGCTGCGGATCGATCCCGGCGTGACCGTCGTGTGGACGAACATCGGCCGCAGCGTGCACAACATCATCAAGGCCATGCCACAACAGGACTTCGGTCGCCAATTCGGCGTCGACACGCTCGCACACAACAAGGAATACGAGTTCCGCTTCGCGACACCTGGTGTGTACCGCTACTACTGCACACTGCACGGCTCGGCGAACAAAGGCATGGTCGGGCTGATCGCCGTCGGCGACGTCGACATCGATACCGGTCAAGCGACGGTCGCTAGCGGCCCGACGCGCAGTGGCACGTTGCGCGTACCGCAGGACTACCGCACGATCCAAGCTGCGGTCGACGCTACGAAGCCGGGCAGCCTCGTGCTCATCAGCCCGGGCGTGTACCACGAAGGCGTGCACGTCGACCCCGGGCACGAGAACATCGTGCTGCGTGGCACCGATCGCAACACCGTGATTCTCGACGGCCAATTCGATACCAAGAAACCGAACGGCGTGATCGTGCAGGCCGACGGCGTCGCGGTCGAGAACATGACCGCGCGCAACTATGTGACGAATGCGTTCTACTGGCGCGGGGTCAAGGGCTATCGCGGCTCGTACCTGTCGAGCTACCGCACCGGCGACTACGGCATCTACGCATTCGATGCGGAGATCGGCGAGTTCGACCACGACTACGCGGTGGGTTCGCGTGACGCGAGCTACTACATCGGTCAGTGTTCCCATTGCCGAGCGACCATTACCGACTCCGTCGGGGAATGGAGCGGTCTGGGCTATTCGGGCACGAACGCCGGGGGCAACCTGATCATCGCCAACAGCACGTTCCGATTCAACCGCGCCGGCATCGTGCCGAACAGCGAAACCGGCGAGAAGCTCTACCCGCAACGGGGTGTCATCATCGTCGGCAACCGGGTCTATTCGAACAACAACGACAAGACGCCGGCGATCGACGACGCGCGGACGGTCGGCGGCAACGGGATCCTGACTCCGGGCGGCAACGACAACGTGATCGAACACAACCTCGTGTGGGACCACGACATCTACGGCATTGGTTTGATCCCGTTTCCGGAGCGGTTCCTCGATCCGAGCAACCCGAAGGCGATTGACTTTCCGACGACCGGGAACGCAGTGCACGACAACACGGTGCGTCAGTCGCGCACCGCCGACCTTGCCGTGATCCGTTCGCTGGACCGCACGAACGATGGCGGCGGCAACTGCTTCAGCAACAACACGTTCACGACGAGTTCGCCGGCCCGGCTCGAGCAACTGTTGCCGTGTGGCGCGCCGCCGAGCACGGCGTTCACGGCTGACCTGAAGCAGTTCGTCACACTGTTCAGTGCCACCAAAGCGCCCGACGTGGATTACAAGGTCTCGCCGCTGCCGCCGTTGGCCGCGCAGGCGAACATGCCCGATCCGTTGCACGCGCCCGCGCGGCCGGCGAACAAGGACCTGCCGATCCACGTCGACGTTGCGGCGATCGCCACGCCAACACGATGAACACGCGGTGGGGATACCTCGTCGCGGTGCTCCTCGCGACGACCGGCGCGGTGGGTTGCACGGGTTCGGGTGATCGACCGACGCTGGGAACGGGTGCTGCGCGAGGAGCCGCTGACGCGGCAGGAACCGTCGGGCCGCGATTGCACGACGACGCCAATCCCAATGGTGGCGCCGACCACTGGCACGCCGCGTTCGGTGTGAACCTGTGCGGGCGGTGGGTACCTGGTCCGCTCTGGCCCCAGTTCGGCCCCGATGGCACCACGCGCACACGGCACGACGAGCCCAGCGTGTACGCCGGACTGCATACGCACGAACTCGCCGACGGCACCTCAGACAGCGTCATTCACATGGAACCGAACCAGGCCGACGAAGCGGGTCGTAACGCGACCTTGGGCCGCTTCATGGCGTTCGGCGGATGGCGCGTGAGTGCGACCGCGTTGACGATCTGGCGCACGGTCGGCCCGCTGGCGCCGACGGTGTTTCCCTCGAAAGCAAAACAACCGACCGAAACCCATCGCAGAGGCGATGTGTGCAGTGGGGAGGCGGGAACCGTACGTTGGGCAGTCGGTACGTGGCGACCTGGCCAACGCACGCGGCTCGTCGAACAGCACGGCGACCCGTCGGCGTTGAAGCTGCTCGACGAGCAGGTGATCGCGATCTACTTCGTCCCCGCGTCGGCTCGGCTCGCTGCATTCGGTCCCGTGCCGTCGGAGCGCAACCTACCGAACCGCGCGCCGTCATCGGGCCCCATCGGCGCCACAACCTCAACCCTCCCGCGCACCTGACCCAGCTGTCCCGATGCGTCGCTTGACCCCGCTATACGGCGGTCAAACGACGCATCGGATCGCGTGCGATAGAGCTAGGGGACGGAGATGACGGGGGTGCCGAGCACGGGACCGGTCCAGTCCCAGAGTTCTTTGACCGCCGTTTGATTCATGCGGACGCAGCCATGCGACAGCGGTGTGCCGAGCTGCGAGTCGCTTTCGATCGGTGTGCCGTCGGGGTGCAACGGAATGCCGTGAAACCCGAACCACAACCCGCTCGTGCCGCGCAGAAAGCCCTGGAAGTAGGGCAGTCGCAACGATCCCGACGACGACATTGGGATGCGCGTCTGGATTGAATACGTACCGGACGGCGGCGAGCCCGTGCGACCCGACACGAGCCACGTGTGCGAGACCGCGCCGTTGGCTTCGACGGTCCAGATGCGCTGCTGTGAGTTCGAGTAGACGATGCGCCGACCCGATCCCGACCCGCCGGGCAGGGGCGGACCGAGCGGCTGTTGCACAACCCAGTAACCCTTACCGTCGTAGGACGGAGCGATGCCGATCGATGCCATCGAACCCGAAGGAGCGTTGGCGACTGCGCGCGCGCCGGTTGTGTAGACGTGCCCGTCGCGGCCGAGGGTCCAGTAGCCACCGGTGGGCGACAGCGCGATCGAGCTGACGGCCGCGCCATGGCTCGGATTGTTGAGCGCGGGAGCGTCGCCGTAGTGCAACACCGCGCCGTCGGCCACGAGCACCTCGTAACCGTGACCGGCCGAACTCGGCGCGATCGCGACGACGGGTCCGTTCTTCCACACGCCGGCCGCCGAACCGTAGAAGTGCGCGTCGCCAAACGTGAACACGCCACCGTCGCTGGCCACGAGCCAATAGCCATGACCGCTGGGTGTACGCGCCATCCC
>JBBREP010000146.1:0-6436 GCA_038202885.1 Acidimicrobiia bacterium
GTGCCGTGGCCCACTCCCGAGACGTGGCCGCCGAGCACGAGCGAGCGAACGGCGTCGACCATCACGGTGATCGGTTGGTGCTCGGCGAACGGTTGCATCCAGCCGGGCATCGTCGCGACGGGCACGTAGCCGCTCGACACGAACGTGAACGGGAACACGAGCAGCGACATCCCCTGGGCTGCTTGCGCGGTACCGGCAATGAGGCCGATCACGATGAACACCCATGCGAACGCCAGCGCGTAGACCACGCACAATCCGAACGCCGCGAGACCGTGGAGCACGCTCGCGTGCAGCCGGAAGCCGACGAGGAAGCCGATTGCGGTCGTGAACGCGAGGCCCCACGCCGACGCGCCGGTATCGGCGATGGCCCGCCCGGCGACGACACTCGCGCGGGAAATCGGTAGCGATCGGAGACGGTCGAAGAAACCGGTTTCGAGATCTTCGGCGACTCCTGCCGATGCGGTCGCGCCCGTGAACAACACACCGGTGACGACGAAGCCCGGCACGAGGAAGTCGACGTAGGGAACTCCGTGCGTGTTGATCGCGCCGCCGAACACGTAGCGGAAAATCAACAGGAACATGGCGCCTTGGATCGTGCCGACGACCGCGAGCTGGGGGCTGCGCACGAAGCGCAACGCGGTGCGCCGGGCGACCTGCAACGCGGCAATCGTTGGGCTGGCCGTGTGGTCCGGCGCAGTGATGGGAAGTGGTGTCATGCTGCGGTCTCCGATGCAGTGCTGCTGCTCGTCGTGCCGTTCGAGCCGTCGGGGGCTGCGCCGGTGAGCGACAAGAACACTTCGTCGAGCGTGGGTCGCCGGAGTGCGATGTCGTCGATGGGCGTGGTGAGCCCGCCGATAATGGTGATGGCGTCAGCGAGCCTCTTGGCGCCGTCGTCGACGGCGATGGTGAGACGACGCGTGGCCTGGTCGAGGCGCGGCTCCTCACGACCCAGGGGAGCAAGGGCAGCCGCGAGCGCCCCGAGGCTCTCGCCGTCATGGGCGTGGATCTCGATCATGTCTCGACCGGCGCGTGATTTGAGCTCGTCCGGCGTGCCGGCCGCGACGACGCGACCGTGATCGATGATCACGATCTGCTGCGCGAGCTGGTCGGCCTCGTCGAGGTACTGCGTCGTGAGCAGCACGTCGGTACCAGTGCTCACGAGATCGCGAATCGTGTCCCACAGCTCGCTACGGCTGCGCGGATCGAGGCCCGTCGTGGGCTCATCCAGCAACAGAAGTCGGGGTGCACCGACCAAGCTCGCCCCCACATCGAGGCGTCGCCGCATACCACCCGAGTACGTCCGCACGGCGCGATCCGCGGCGTCGTCGAGTGTGAGGCGCTGCAGCACTGCTTCGGCGTTGGCGCGCGCGGCGCGGGCGCGATGGCCGAACAGCCGGGCGACCATTTCGAGGTTCTCGCGTCCTGTCATCATCGGCTCGACGGCCGCGAACTGACCAGCCAGTCCGATGAGGCGACGCACCTCCTGGGGCTTGCGCAACGCGTCGACGCCGGCGACGTGGAGTGACCCTGAGTCGGGTCGCAGCAGGGTCGCGACCGCGCGCACGAAGGTGGTCTTGCCGGCACCGTTCGGACCGAGAATCGCCACGGCGCAGCCTGCCGGCGCGACGAGGTCGAGCCCGTCGAGTGCGCGTGTCTTGCCGAACGTCTTGGTGAGGCCGCTGGCCTCGATGATGGCGTTCATGTGGGGTGCTCCTCGATCGGGAACCATTGGCGCGGTTCTGAATCTTTCGTGTACCAGCTGCGCCATTCGTCGACGCCGTCGAGCGTGCCCGCTTCGAGGTCGGCGATGAGCCCGCGCACGAACTCGAGCTCGGTGCGTGCGAGCGCGTCGGCGTACTCGGCTTCGAGGTCGAACAGGCGGGGCAGACCTCGTTCGCGCGCGGCGCGGCGGACGGCTTCGGACTGGGCCAAGCGAATCTCGATCGCGATGGCGCGCTGGCCCAGGAGCTCGAGGGCCTCGTCTGGCGGTAAGCCGGCCAGCAACGAAAGCGCGGCTTCGAACTGGGGGTATTCCTTGGTAGGTACGCCGACGAGTTCTGCGAGCCAGTCCGTGAGTTCGCGCGTGCCGATGGGCGTAATCGCGTAGATCGTGCGTTCCGGTCGACGGCCCTCACGCACGGTCTCGACCGAAGCGATCATGCCGCGCCGCACAAGCGAGTCGACGACGCTGTAGAGCGATCCGTAGTTGAGGCGGATGCTCTCGTGCTTGGCCCGCGTCCGCAGGGTTTGCGCGACCTCGTAGGGATGCATTGGGCGCTCGTGCAAACAGCACAAGATCGCCAGCGCCAAGGGATTCGCTCTGCTTCGGGCGGCCATCCCAGTCATAATATCCGACTCAGAATACTTTGCAACCAGTTCTGCACTCCCTTGTGCTGACGATGTCAGGAGTCGGTGTTTCGACCCCTGACAGCGTCAGGACGCCGCGGGCTGGGCCGGTAGAACGGTGCGGTGACGCTGTTGGGCGACGTCGTTCGTGCTTCGCAGGCCGTGGCGGCGACGCGCTCGCGTACCGCGAAGATCGAGATCCTCGCCGATTTGTTCCGCAGGCTCGAGCCGGACGAGGTCGAGCCGGTCATCGGGTTTCTCACCGGCGCGCCGCGCCAGGGCCGGGTCGGGGTGGGCTGGGCGACGGTGTGGCGGCCCGCGGTGAGCCCGCTCGCGCCGGGCGTGGCGTCGTCGATCACGGTTGTCGAACTCGATGAGCTCGTCGCTGCGGTACAGGTGACCACCGGATCGGGTTCGCAGGCGGCGCGCGCCGCCATGCTCGACGCCCTGTTTGCTCGCGCCACCGCCGACGAGCAGGACTTCGTACGGCGCCTGTTCGTCGGTGAGCTCCGCCAGGGTGCACTGGCCGGTGTGGTCGGCGACGCAGTCGCGCGCGCCGGCGGCGTGAGCGTCGCCGCAGTGCGGCGCGCCGCGATGTTGCAAGGCGATCTCGGTGCGGCAGCCGCGCTCGCGCTGCATGGAGGTACGGGTGCGCTCGACGCCGTGCACTTGCGTGTGCTGCACGCCGTACAACCGATGCTCGCGGCCGGTGCGACCGACATTGGCGACGCGATCGCGCGTACTGGCCTCGCGTCCGTTGAGTGGAAACTCGACGGTGCGCGAGTACAGGTGCATCGCGACGGCGGCGCCGTGCGCGTGTTCACCCGCAATCTCAACGACATCACCGATCGCGTGCCGAGGCTCGTCGATCAGGTGCTCGGACTTGATGCAACGAAGTTGATTCTCGACGGGGAGATCATCGGCGTCAGCGCCGACGATCGCCCGGCGCGATTCCAAGACACGATGAGCGACTTCGGTGCCCAACAACGCGATGCCCGTGCACTGGCACCGTTCTTCTTCGACGTGCTCCACGTCGGTGGCACCGATCTGCTCGACGCGCCGCTGGCCGAACGCCGGGCGGTGCTTGACGCGCTCACGGGTGTGCCAAAGGTGCCAGCCATCGTCACCGCGTCGGTCGCGGAGGCCTCGGCGTTTCTCGCCGACGCCGTCGGGCGCGGGCACGAGGGCGTCGTCGTGAAGGCACTCGATGCCACCTACGAGGCAGGGCGACGTGGGAGTGGGTGGCGCAAGGTGAAGCCGGTGCACACGCTCGATCTCGTCGTGCTCGCGGCCGAATGGGGCCACGGCCGCCGGCGCGGCTGGCTGTCGAACCTGCATCTGGGTGCTCGCGGTGGCGATGGCGAATTCGTCATGGTGGGCAAGACGTTCAAGGGCCTGACCGACGAGTTGTTGCAGTGGCAGACCGAACAACTCCAAAAGATCGCGGTCGGCGAAGTCGGCATCACCGTGCACGTGGCGCCCGAACTGGTTGTGGAGGTGGCGCTCGACGGCGTGCAGGTGTCGAAGCGCTATCCCGGTGGCGTCGCCATGCGGTTCGCTCGAGTGCGGCGGTATCGCCACGACAAGCGCGCTGCAGACGCCGACACGATTGAGACCGTCCAAGCCATGCTCGGCTGAACGCCCGTGGGAGTGCGCCGCCGGCGGCGCCGGAGATCAGGCCGCCTTCGCCCGATCGAGGAGCGCGTCGATCTCGGTGAGGTCGTCGCCGGTGAGCGCCCAGCCGGCCGCGGCGGCGTTGGCATGTACCTGCTCGGGCTTGGTCGCACCCGCGATCACGCTCGCCACCGCATCGTGCGCGAGGAGCCACGAGACCGCGAATTCGAGCAATGTGTGGCCGTGATCGCGTGCCCACGCGTCGAGTGCTTCGACACGATTGAGGTTCTTCTCCGAGAACATGTCGGCCTGGCGCTCCGCCGGTAGCGACGCAAGTCGCGAGCCTTGCGGCGGGGCGACGTTGCGTTGGTACTTACCGGTGAGCAGGCCGCTCGCGAGCGGAAAATACGGGATGAACACCACGTCGTTGCGCTCGCACGCAGCGAGCACACCATGCTCTGGCGCACGTCGCAACAGGCTGTATTCGTTCTGCACGCTGACGAACCGAGCCAGATCGTGCTCACGGCTGATCGACGCAGCGGCGTCGAGCAACTCGGGCGAAAAGTTGCTGCAACCGATTTCGCGCACCTTGCCCGCCCGTACCAGTTCGTCGAGCGCGCTGAGCGTTTGGTCGAGCGGCGTTGCCTGGTCGGGAAAGTGGATCTGGTAAAGGTCGATGCGGTCGGTGCCTAAACGCCGGAGACTGTCGTCGATGGCACGACGCACGTAGGCGGCCGACCCACCGCCTTGGCGTTCGTCGTCGATGGGCACGCCGAATTTTGTTGCGACCACGGCGTCGCTGCGACGGCGACCCAGCGCCTGTCCGAGGAGCACCTCGCTCTGGGTTGCGCCGTAGATGTCGGCCGTGTCGAACAGGTTGATGGCTGCGTCGAACGCGGCGTCGATGACGGCGGTCGTTGCGGCCTGGTCGATGCGGCCCCCGAAGTTATTGCAACCGATACCCACGACCGAGACGTCGAGCGAACCAATGTGTCGTGTCTGCATCTCCACAGTGTGGTGCCGCCCGAGCTGGCCCGCCAACCCGGCGAGGTGTCAGCTCTTCACGTGTCGCGCGAGCGCGGTCAAGGGCGCTTGCTCGCGGAGCGCTCCGCTGCGAGCGAGCGCTGCGGCGCGCTCGTCGGCGTCGATCGTGGCCGTGCCGTCGTGTTCGAGCGGTGGGAGCGAAAAGCCGCTGTACATCACGCGCCGCGGGTAATCGACGGGCGGTTGGGCCATGTGCATCGTGCAGCTGAGGTGGATCGTCACGTCGCCCGTCTCGGTGGCAAGGGGCACGTCCTCTAAATCGACTCGCGGTTGCAGCGAGCCCGACCATACGAGCGCGCGATGCGAGCCGGCGAGCGCGTGGAGTTGTCCCGATGTCGGCCCGCCGCCGGTCACGGAGATTCCGACGGTGATACCGCAGCAGTCGTAGGAGTGGCGGCCGAGCCCGCAGTCCTTGTGCCAGCCGATGTCAGAGATGCCTTCGACAATGCCGATCGGTTTGAACAGCGCCTCGATGCGGTTGTCGGCGCGCTTGCGCGCGAACCGATGCCCGGCGTGACCGAGGTCGGCGAGATCGAGAAAACGACGGTCGTCGATGAGGTCGGCGACCGCGTCGCTCTCGCGATCGAAACCCTGCATCCGCACAAGGTGATCCTGACCGTCGGCGGTGCGTGCCCACCACGAACGGCCGTCGCCGTTGGAGTAGCGCGGCGCCGCGGCGTCCATGTCGGCCGACACCACGGCCATCTCGCGCGCTGTGAACAGACCGGCGATATGCAGGAAGCCGGCGCGCTCGAGAAAGTCGTGCATATCGGCCGGGTCGTCGTGGCCGACGCGGAACGTGCGTTGTAGATCGAGCGGGCGGCCGTCGCCATCGTGCAGCGGCACAGAGCCCGGCGTGTAGATCGCCACGCCGTCGAGCGCGGCGCGCAGCACGAGCCACCAGTTGAGCGCGTCGCCGAGTGTTGGTCCGAGATCACCGACGCTGCCACCGGCCCAGAGGCCCATCACCGATTGTTGGTCGTGCACGATGTCGTCGAGTTGCGCGACGGTGAGCGCCAGCGTGGTGCGACCGCCGGGGCCGCGACGAACCGTCACGCCGCTTCCGGAGATGCCGTGCGGCGCGTCGGGAACGTGTTCGAGCGTCCACTGCATGCCCGCGACGTCGATGGTCAACGGCTTCGGGCGGATCCAGTCGACACCGGGGCGGATCAGTTCGGCGCGCGCGGCCAAGGCATCGGGGAGCGCGCGTGCGAAGAACAGGTCGGGATCGACCGTTGGTCGTGGTTCGTCGCGCCGGGTGCGCAGATCGACGCTCACGACGCCAGGATAACGAGCTGACGAGATGCTTGCATCGGGGCCGCGCACGGCGCAGACTGCGCCCACTGGTTCCGGGGGGAACCGGGCTACGAAAGGGAGCTCGATGAGATAGTTCAGTCGTATTGGCGGGCGGATGTCGGTCGCCGCGTTGTTG
>JBBREP010000147.1:0-6356 GCA_038202885.1 Acidimicrobiia bacterium
GAGCGTGGGACTCCGGGATATCCGCTGCTCGCGAGAACGACCACGAGCGCGGCATCCGACGAACACCGCACCGGCGTGGTGAGGCGCGTCGCTCCGGCTTCGTAGAGGTGCGCGTAGAGGTCGCTGTCGAGCCGACGTACCAGCACTTGACTCTCCGGGTCGCCAAAGCGAACGTTGTGCTCCAACACCTTCGGGCCGTCGGGCGTGAGCATCAGGCCGCAGAACAACACGCCGCGGTATTCCGCACCGCGGCGCGCCAGCTCGGCGAGTGTCGGGCGCACCGCGCGCTCCATCGCCTCGGCCACGAGGTCGTCGGTGGCGAGCGCGACCGGCGAGTACGCGCCCATGCCGCCTGTGTTCGCACCCGTGTCGCCATCGCCGATGCGCTTGTGGTCTTGGGCGCACGCGAGCACGACCGCGTCGGTGCCGTCGCACAGCGCGAACAATGACAGCTCCGGCCCGGTCAGACACTCTTCGATCACGCACGTTCGGCCCGCGTCGCCGAACGCGGCGCCCGACAGATACGCGCGGACCGTGTCGCGGGCCGTGGCCCGATCATCGGTGACGACAACACCCTTACCCGCCGCGAGGCCGTCGGTTTTGATGACGAAACAACCGTCGAGTGTGTCGAGGAAGGCCAGCGCCTTCGCCTCGTCGGCGGCGCCGAACACGCCATAGCGCGCGGTGCTGACGCCTGCGGCGACGAGCACGTCCTTCATGAACGCCTTGCTGCCTTCGAGTTGCGCGGCGGCGGCCGACGGCCCGAAGCAGGCGCGGCCGCGGGCGCGCACCGCGTCGGCGACACCGGCAACGACGACCGCGTCGGGGCCAATCACCACGAGCGAAGCATCGACCTTGTCGGCCAGGTCGGCGACCGCAGCAGGATCAACTGCGTCGACCACGATGCACTCTCCGAGCGCTTCCATGCCCGGATTGCCTGGAGCGCATACGACTTCGTCGACCGACGGCGACTGCGCCAACTTCCACGCGAGCGCGTGCTCGCGCCCACCGGGGCCAATGACGAGTACGCGATTCACCGATTATGCCGCGCGGGGAAGCACGACCGTTTGGTCGCGTTCGGGACCAACGGACACGAAGCTCACATGCACTCCGGTGAACTCTTCGATGAACCGCACGTAGTCGCCGGCGGCCGCGGGGAGATCGACGAGCCGCTCGGCCCGCTCGATGTCGGAACCCCAGCCAGGCATCGTTTCGTAGACCGGGCGGACCTTGTGCAGTACCGACTGGTGATACGGCACATGGTCGTAGCGCTTGCCGCTGTCGTCTTCGTACGCCACGCACACCTTGAGTTCGGTGAGCGGCGACAACACATCGAGCTTCGTGATGGCAAGCTCGGTGCACGAGTTCAACCGCACCGCCTGCTTCAACATCACCAGGTCGAGCCACCCTGGACGGCGGCGCCGGCCCGTGTTCGTGCCGTACTCGCGGCCGCGATCCACGAGCAGATCGGCGACCGGGTCGCCGAGGAACAGTTCGGTCGGAAACGGCCCGCTACCGACGCGCGTGGTGTATGCCTTCACGACGCCCACCACACGCTCGATCGCGAGCGGTCCCACACCAGCACCGGCACACACGCCTCCGGCCACGGGATTGCTCGACGTCACGAACGGGTACGTGCCGTGGTCAAGGTCAAGGAATGTCGCCTGCGCGCCTTCGAACAACACCCACTGGCCGGCGTCGAGCGCTTCGTGCACGAGGTGCACCGTGTCATCGATGAGCGGCTCGAGGCGGGGCAGCATTGCGAGGTACCGCTTGGCGAGTTCGTCACCATCGACCGGCAATCGGTTGTACACGCGAGTGAGCACGAGGTTCTTTTCGCGCAGCACAAGATCGAGCTTCTCGCGGAAGATCTTCGGGTCGAGCAGATCCTGCACGCGCAGCCCGACGCGCAACGCCTTGTCGGCGTAGGTGGGGCCGATGCCGCGTTTGGTGGTCCCGAGCTTGTTCTTGCCCAGGTATCGCTCGGTCAGCGCGTCGAGCTCCTGGTGATACGGCATGATCATGTGCGCGTTGCCCGAGAGCCGCAGGCGCCGCGTGTCGATGCCCCTCGCTTCGAGCATGTCGAGCTCGGCGATCAGCACGGTCGGGTCGACGACCACGCCGTTGCCGATCATCGGCACGACCCAGGGATACAGCACCCCAGAGGGCACGAGCTGCAACTTGAACACCTCGTCGCCGACGATGATCGTGTGCCCGGCGTTGTGCCCGCCCTGGTAGCGCACGCAGAGCGACGCCTCTTTGGCGAGGTAGTCGGTGAACCGACCTTTACCCTCGTCGCCCCATTGTGTCCCGATGATGACGGCCCCAGGCATCTCAGCCAACCCGTCGCACGCAACTAATACCTGTCACGTTGCGAGGAGGCTAGCGCAACTCTCGTGCGCATACTCCGTCCGGCGCGGGGCGCGCGCGTGTTCGATCGCGCTCGATCGCGTCGCTATCATGCGCACCATCCGAGAGGAGGTGCGATGGCGGAACGGCGAAAGACCACGACCTCCAACTTCGGGGTCGGCGCGCGCGAGAACCACGACGCGACGCCGTTCTACGACCGCTTCCGCGCGCCTGAGCTCTCCGACGACGACACCGTTCCCAAGCCTCACAAGGTCAAAGAACCGTTCGTGTGCGGCGATGCCCGCAACATGGCTTCGGTGAAGGACGGCTCGGTCGCGCTGGTCGTCACATCGCCGCCCTACTTCGCAGGAAAGCAGTACGAAGAAGAACTCGAGCGTGAGGGCGTGCCGTCGTCGTACCTCGAATACCTCGAAATGCTCACGGCGGTGTTCGCTGAATGCGCGCGCAAGCTCGAGCCTGGTGGACGGATCGCGGTCAACGTCGCGAACCTCGGGCGCAAGCCGTACCGCAGTCTTTCGGCCGACGTGATCCGCATTCTCGAACACGACCTCGGTCTGTTGTTGCGCGGCGAGCTGATCTGGCAAAAGGGCGAGGGCGCGAGCGGTTCGTGTGCGTGGGGATCGTTTCGCAGCGCGGCCAACCCCGTGCTGCGCGACATCACCGAACGCGTCGTCCTGGCGAGCAAGGGCCGCTTCGATCGCGCTCGTTCGATCAAACAGCGCCAAGCCGAAGGACTTCCCTACGAGAACACCGTGATGACCGATGAATTCATGGCCCAGACCCTCGACATCTGGGAGATCCCGCCCGAGAGCGCGCGTCGCGTCGGTCATCCGGCACCGTTTCCAGTTGAGCTGCCGGTCAAGCTGATCAACCTGTACACGTATAAGAACGACCTCGTGCTCGACCCGTTCATGGGCAGTGGCTCGGCGCTCGTTGCGGCCGCCCTGACCGAGCGAAGGTACGTCGGCTACGACCTCGACCCCGCCTACGTCGATATCGCGCGGCGCCGCGTCGGCGAGGTGACAACACCGTCCACCACAATTGTGCGATCGACGAAGCGACGCGCCACGACCACCACGCCGGTCGACGTCGACGGCGGCGAAGACTTCCAGGGCCGCGCCACGCGAGAAGGCAAGGCCGCACAGAAGTTGGCCGAGCAGGTGCTCACCGAAGCCGGGTTCACCATCGAGGAGCAGAACCGGCGCATCCGCAAGACCGGCGTGACCGTGAACTTCGTCGCGACCGACGGTGACGGCGACCCGTGGTACTTCGACGTATCGGGTGCGTTCACGACCCACCGCGGCGGCCTGTTGCGCACCGACACTGTGTGGAAGTCGCTCGGGCGCGCGTACGCGTTGAAAGACAAGCTCGACGGCGTGCCGCTCGTGTTCCTCACGAGCCACCTCCCGCGGCGCCCGAGCGAGGGCGACACAGCACTGCGATCTGCAGGTCCCAAGGCGTTCTTCGACGCGATCGAAATGCTCAGCGACGATGGGCGCGATCGTTTAGCGCGCTACGCCAAAGGCGGATGTCGCCAAGCTCCGCTCGCTGGCTTTTGGACCGACCGAGAGCTTGACGAGGTACCGAACGAGTGAGACCTCGAATCGCTCCCATCGGTGTTCGAGGGATTGAGCGCCGTGCCGGGTGAGGTCACCGAGATCACCGAAATCGCGACTGCGCTCGGAATGCTCGCGCCCGATCTCGACGCCGCGCTCGCACTGCGCCCGCGACAGCTCGCGAACGTGTCCGACGAAGCGTGGGCGCGCCTCGTCGCCGCGCACGCCGCCGGTCGGCACGCGGCGTCGTTCACGACTGCGTTCGACAACGGACGCGCCTTCCTCGGAGCGACGGACGGGCTGCGGGGACGAGTGCCGCGCCTGGCCGAGTGGAAGGGCCCGCATCGGCCGCCGGGCGACGACGTGATCCCCGCCGACCTTCGCATCGACCACGTCTACCTCGTGAGCTGCAAGTACCTCTCACGCGTCTTGCTGAACCCGGGGCCGCAACGGCTCTTCGTGCGGTTGTTGGTCGGTGAAGAGCGCTCCAGCGTGAACTGGTTCGCGACCACGGCGCCCGCCGAGTTCCAGTCGCTCTATTCGGCCGCCGTGACGGCGACCGGGTTGCACGATCTTCCTGTCGATGTTCACTCGCTCACACGCGAACAACAGCACGCATTGAAAGGCGCGCTCCGCGCTCGATCGTGGCCGGCGGCGCTGCTCGAACCGTGGTCGTGCTTGTGCCAGGCGGTCGCAGGCGGCTCGGCCACGCGGTGGCGCACCGCGCTGTCGTCACCGCGCGATCAGTTGCGGTTGTTGTGGCGACTCTTGCGGATCTCCGATGCCACGTACTTCGTGCTCGGTACCGACAAGACCGCGCACCTGCGGCTGCGCGTTGACTCCGCGTGGGATTGGGCGCAGGCGTACGAGCTCATCGCGTTCGACGTTGCCGCCCGACACGCGGGGCAACCCGAGGTGGCGTGGCGTGCGATCGTCCGGCGTCGTTGCAATGGCGTCGAACTCGCCATCGACGGGCACGTCGAGATCAGGTGGAGTCATGGGCGTTTCTTCGGCGCGCCGGAGGCCAAGGTCTATCTCGATACGCCACACCGCGAAGTCCCCGGCTACCACCCACTCAACGAGTTGATCACGTAGTCGGTGCGAGCGTTCACAGGCGGCGTTCGTTGGCCCAGCGGGCGAGCTCGTGGCGGTTGGAGAGTTGGAGCTTGCGCAATACCGACGACACGTGCGACTCGACCGTCTTCACCGAGATCACGAGGTCCTTCGCAATCTCCTTGTAGGTGTAGCCCCGCGCGATCAACCGCAGCACCTCGTGTTCTCGCTGGGTGAGTTGATCGAGTTCCGGATCGACCGCGCCGAGCGGCTCCGTGGCGAAGGCGTCGAGCACGAAACCGGCGAGGCGGGGCGAAAACACCGCATCGCCACCCGCAATTCGCCGGATCGCTTCGGCGAGGTCGGACGGCGTGATCGTCTTTGTCACATAGCCCCTGGCACCAGCTCTGATGATGGCGATGACGTCATCGGGGGCATCCGACACCGAGAGCGCGAGGAACAGCGTGGCGGGATGGGTGGTGTGCACGTCGCGGATCACCCGGGCGCCACCGCCGCCCGGCATGTGCACGTCGATGAGCACCACATCGGGCTCGCGTTCTCGGATCATCTCGACGGCGGTCGCGACCTCCGATGCCATTCCGACCACTTGAAGATCGTCATCGAGCTCGGCGCGCACACCGGCCAGAAAGAGCTGGTGGTCGTCGACGAGGAACACCTTGATCGTCATGTTGGGTCCCTCGGCATCGTCAACGCCACCTCGGTGCCTTCGCCGACCGTGCTACGGACCTGCGCGGTACCACCGTGGCGCACCATCCGCCCTTCGATCGATTCGCTGATCCCGCGCCGATCCGACGCGACCGTCGCGCGATCGAAGCCGACACCGCGGTCGCGCACGAACACGCGCACCGCGTCGGTGTCGACCTCGCAATACACGTTGACCACGTCGGTGTGTGCATGTCGTTGCGCGTTGACGATTGCCTCGCGAGTCGCGAGCAACAATGCTTCGACCGCTTCACCGATGGGGCAGTCACGCACTTGTACGACCTCAACCGGGACGCCGTGCAACTCTTCGAGTTCGCCGGCGAGTTGCTCGAGCGCGGCGCCGATGGTGTCGCGCGTGATGATCGTGGCCGGTCCGGGACGTCCCGACAGCAACCACGACCGCAACTCTCGTTCCTGTTTGCGCGCGAGGCGCACGACCTCGCGTGGGTCGTCGGCGCGACGTTGGACCATGGCGAGCGTCTGCAACACAGAGTCGTGCAGGTGCGCAGCCATCTCGGCCCGTTCGCGCTCACGGAGGCGCTCGTGCCGCACCTCGCGGACGCCGCCAACGTCGTCTTCATCGGCTCGGCGGTCGAAGATCCGGAGCGCAAGCCCGCAGTGGCCGCCGGCTTCCGCGGAGCCCGTTACCTCTCG
>JBBREP010000148.1:0-6260 GCA_038202885.1 Acidimicrobiia bacterium
GGTGATGACCTCGAGGTGGGTCACCTCGTCGAGCTTCACGGCGTTCGGGTCTTTGCGAGGGTCGGCCGAGTACACGCCATCGACACCGGAGTGCGTCCCCTTCAAGACCGCATCGGCACCGATCTCCGCGGCGCGCAGCGCTGCGGTCGTATCGGTCGTGAAGTACGGGTTGCCCGTGCCGGCGGCGAAAATCACCATCCGCTCCTTTTCGAGGTGGCGGATCGCGCGCAACGGGATGTACGGCTCGCTGATCTGGGCCATCGAGATCGCCGTCTGCACCCTCGTCGGTTGCCCGGCCGCCTCGAGCGCGTCCTGCAGCGCGAGCGCGTTGATGACGGTGGCGAGCATGCCCATGTAGTCGGCGCGGGCGCGATCCATGCCCCGGCGCGCGCCCGACAGACCTCGCCAGATGTTGCCGCCGCCGACGACGATCGCGACCTCGACGCCGAGTTCGCGCCGAGCAGTGGCGATCTCGTCCGCGATGCGGCCCACGATCTCGGCGTCGATGCCGTAACCAATCGACTGATCGGCGAAGGCCTCACCCGACAGCTTCAACACGACGCGGCGATATTTGCCCACCGTCACGCGCTCACTTCGACGACGCACGCTCGTGCGGGCATGCCGGTCAGTCCTCGCCGATCTTGATGCGCACGAAACGGGCGATCGCGGCCGTGCCCCCGAGCGCGCTCACGAGCTGCCCGATCGTCTGCTTGGGCTCCTTCACGAACGGCTGCTCCTCGAGCACGACCGTCTTGAAGTAACCGTTGAGTTTGCCGTCGACGATCTTGGGCCAGGCCTGTTCGGGCTTGCCCTCCTCTTTGGTCTGCGCCTCGAACACGGCTCGCTCACGCGCCACGTCCTCGTCGGGCACCTGGTCGCGACGCACGAACCGCGGCGCGGCACTCGCGATGTGCAACGCAACGTCGTGCGCGACCTCGGCTGCTTGCGGCCCGGTGGCGCCGCTGAGCTCCACGAGCACGCCGATGACACCGCGATCGCTCTGCACGTGCTTGTACGCGTCGAGCGTCCCGCCCGATGTGTCGAAGCGAGCGACGCGTCCCAGCTCGATCTTCTCGCCCATCGTCGCCGACATCTGCGTGAGGTGCTCGGCGACGGTGCTGCCTTCGAACTCGAGGTTCTGCGCATTGTCGGCGCCGTTCGTGGCGACGAGCTTGGCCAGCGCCGCGACGGTCGCCTTGAACGCCTCGCCCTTGGCCACGAAGTCGGTCTCGCAGTTGAGCTCGACGATGGCGGCAACATTGCCATCGAGGTGCACGTCGACCGCACCTTGATCGGCGGCGCGACCGGCGCGCTTGGACGCGCCGGCCTTGCCCTTTTCTCGCAACCAGTCCTTGGCGCGCTCAAGGTCGCCCTCGGTCTCGCTCAGTGCCTGCTTGCAGTCCATCATTCCAGCGCCGGTGACCTTGCGCAGCGCCGCTACATCCTTGGCCGAGATATCAGCCATTGTCGCTTCCTTCACTCGTCGTGGGGGCCATTGCCTCAGGGGCCGTGGTCTCGGGGGCCGTTGCCTCAGAGGCGCCGGCCGCTTCGGCCGGGGCGGCTTCGGCGTCGCCATCAGCCGGTCGGGCTTCCTTGGCCGCAAGTGCGCGCTCTTCGATCTCGCGCTGTTTGGCCGCAGCCGCGTCGCGCGCGGCCTGCTGCACCCGCTGGTGTTCGGCTTCTTGTTCGGGCGTGCGCACCGGGCGCGCGGGCGCGGCCGGTGCAGCCGCGGCGCCGGCACCGTCGCTGCCCGCGGGACGCGTGCCGCGACGTGAACCGATTTGCTTGCCCTCGATGACCGCATCGGCGATCACGCGGCACATGAGGTTGGCCGAACGGATGGCGTCGTCGTTGCCCGGGATCACGTACTGGATGACGTCGGGGTCACAGTTGGTGTCGACCACCGCGACTACCGGGATGCCGAGGCGGTTCGCCTCGGTAACCGCGATGTGTTCCTTCTTCGTGTCGATGACAAAGACTGCGCTCGGAAGGCGCTCGAGGTTCTTGATGCCCCCGAGGTTGCGCTCCAGCTTGATTGCCTCGCGGCGCAGCTTGAGCCCTTCCTTTTTGATCATCTGATCGACCTCGCCGGTCTCGATCACGCGCTCGAGCTCGCGGAGCTTCGAGGTGCGGCCGTGCACCGTCTGGAAGTTCGTGAGCATGCCGCCGAGCCAACGGAAGTTGACGTACGGCTGGTTGCAGCTCGCCGCGTGACGCGCGACCGGCTCTTGGGCTTGCTTCTTGGTGCCGACGAACAACACCGTGCCGCCGTTCGCGACGGTCTCGCGCACGAACTTGTAGGCGTCTTCGATGCCGCCGAGCGTTTGGTGGAGATCGACGATGTAGATCCCTGAACGCTCACCGAACAGGAACCGCTTCATCTTCGGGTTCCAACGCCTCGTCTGGTGGCCGAAGTGCACTCCGGCATCGAGGAGTTGACGCATTGTGACAACGGCCATGGCCGCGCCTCCCTTGGTTGGTGCAACCGCTCGCGCCAGCTCCAACGGCAGTGTCGCGCCGCGGAGCCACCTCGGGGTAACGAGCGTGGGCTTCGAGAATGCCGGATCGGTCGATCAGGCGGCCCTCAGTGTACCGGTTCGGTCCCAGCGTTCCCCGGTCGATTCACCGGTCGATTCACCGCCACCGCTCGTGGGCGAGCACGACCGCCATGCGCACAAGTGCCGCGCCGACTTCGGCGGCCGACAGGCGGCGCGGGTCCGCGCGTAGCAGGGAGATCCCGCCCTCGGACAGGCCTCCCCCGGACGAGCCGACCTCGGGCGGGCCGGCGCGACTCCGCAGCCCGGCGAGCAGCGATGCACGCTCGGACGTCGCGGGCGCGACGTCGCCTGACCCAGCACGGGCCTCGCCGCCGTTATATCGGTCGAGGTGCACAACCGCGCCCAGGTCGAGCGGGCCGAACAAGATCATGGGGTCGACGTAGCGCTCGCCGATGCGCAGTGAGAAATGCAGGACCGTGCCGTCGTGGCCCTCGGCCGAGCCCACCGACGTCCCGCCGCTCGTGCCCACGGTGGCGCCGGCGGCGACCGTCTGGCCGCGGTGCACGGCCACGCTCGCGAGGAACGAATAGCCCGTGCGCCAACCACTCGGCTGGTGCGACACCACCACATGCGACGACGGGCCGATACGCCCGGCGAACACGACCACTCCTGCGCCGGCGGCGATGACGTCAGAGCCTGGCGCGGCCGCCAGGTCGACGCCGCGATGGCCCGGGCCATAACGCGTGCGGGGCGCGATGAAGGGCCGCACGACCGGTCCGGGCAGCGGCCGCAGCCACTGCGACGCGGGTCTCACGGCGGCCGGAGCGCGCACCGGATTGGCGGCGAATCCCACCGTGGTGAACACCAAGCTCAACAAGGCCAACCGCGCGAGCGCTCGCTGCATGTCGGGTACCTCCTCGGGTCGTGTTCGCCAGCCAGGGTTGAAGGCGCGGCGGCGAACGCCAACGAACTGCGGCACGGGGAGGAAGTACGAGGAGGTACGGCCTGCCGGCGGACCGGCGGCACTGCGCAACATATCACCCGGAACGGCACAGACAACCGCCTCGGCGCGAGGCGGTCACGTGTGCGTGGACTCAGTCGTCGTTCAAGATTGTCCCCAGACCGCTGGCGTCGATCACCCTCACCGGGCCCGTCGGCGACGACACATTGAACGTGAACGTCTCGTCGGATTCGCCGGAGTGATCGGCGATCACGACGACGCGGACCTGCTTGGTCAATTGACTCGCGGAGAAGGTCAACGTGCCGGCGATCGCCTGGAAGTCTGTACCACCCGCCGTGCCGTACTGGGTCGCGTAGTGGACGGTGACCGGACTCGACGGACGCCGGTTGAGCGACACCGTGAACATCATCGCCGTCGTCTTCGTCGATCCCTCGACACCGGTCGCGTCCGACACCGTGAGGGTCGTGTCGGAGGCTGTCGGCGAGTCATCGTCAAGAATCGTCACCACACCCTTGGTGATACCGGCCAGCATGTTCGGCGGGACCGTCACCTGCACGAAGAATTGTTCTGTCGACTCGGCGACGGTGTCGCCGACGATCGGGACGGCGAGCGTCTGGCTCGCGAGGTTCGGCGCGATCTGCACCTTTCCGGTCTTGGCAATGAAGTCCGTTTTGACGTGTGCAGTGTCGGCGACGGTGGCCCAATTGATCACCGTCTTCGTCTGCGACGGTCGGTCGAGCGTCACGGTGAGCATCGCGGTGCGATTCCCGGCGTCACCTTCGGCGATCGTCGCCGAACTGATGTTGACCGTTGGCGTACGTCCCTCGTCGTCGTAGATCGTTCCGGTGCCCGAAACCACTGTGCCGTTCGAGTCGGTGACGACTAGCTGGAGCGAGCGTGGGAGTCGGTACACGCTGTCGTTCGTGATCGGCACGGCCACGTGTCGAGTAAGCCCATCGCCCGGCGTCCACACCAGGTTCCCCGACACCGCGGTGTAGTCCGCCGGTGCGTGGGCATTGCCGTCAAACGTGGCGTAGTGGTAGGTCGCGGTCGCGTTCGGTTGGGCTTCGAGCGTGACGGCGAAGTCGAGCGAAGCGCCGGGGCCCTCGGCCTCCGTCGGGTTCGTGACATCGGCAGGCGGCGAGTCGTTGTCGTTGATGATGCCGTGACCGACGCTCGCCCCACCCAGCTTGGCGTGGACTGCGCTGACCAACTCAAGCGTCATGTTTTCGGTGGCGGCCTCGAACGTCGTGTCATCGACCACGTGGACGAGCACATGGGCGCTGGTGGTCCCGGGGATGAACGACAGGTTCCCACCCGCGCCGGTGTAGTCGGCCGGCGCCGTTGCGGAGCCATCCTGGGTCGTGTAGCCGAGTTGCACACTGCGCGAACTCGGGTTCGACAGGGTAACGAGGAAGTCGAGTTGCGCGCCCGGACCCTCGGTCGCCGAAGCGTTGCTCACCGTGGCCGAAGGATCGTCGATTGTGTAGCTCACCGACGTGGCGGCGACGTTGCCGGCGGCGTCGGTCGCATTGGTGTGGAACACCGCAGCGGTCGAAGTCGCGGTCGGCAGTGATGCGCCGTCAGGCTTGTCGCCCGCACAGGTGGCAACCGCCACGTTGTCGGCACACGTGTAGTGCGCCACGAGCATGGCTCCGGGCGTGACGAGCGCGCCTTGCGTGGGTGATACGACGTTGATCGAGGGCGGCGCGGCGTCGATCACCGTCGTTCGCGTGAGCACAGGATTGGTGCGACCGTTATAGGTGGCCTCACCAGCCGGGCACACGATTGCTCCGTACATCGACAGCGTTTCCTGGAACTGAGCGAACTGGTTCTGCACCACAGCATTGAGCGCACCATCGGCGTGGATCGTGGCACGGAACGACGGCGGCGTGAAGTTGTCGACGCCAGTGCCGGTGATCGCCGCGCTTTGGTCGGTGACCGAAGCGATCGCCAACTGCAAGGTCCCGTCGGCAGCAATCTGGATCGTCGAACCGTCCACCATGGAACCCGCGTTGGTCAGCGACGCCGCGGTGAAGTGACCTTGACCTGGTTTGGCGAATGTGTAGACCAAATTCGTACCGTTTTGCAGTGTGGGGATCGTGTCCTGACCGAACGTGACACTCCAGGTGAAATCGCCGCTCTGTTCCACCTGCGCGGGCCCGACGTTGCCGGCGATCGGCACCGTGTCGTGCGCGACCGACTGGAGCCCGTTGCACTTGACGGGAATCGCGTTCGTGAGATCGCCACTCGTGAAGTTCTGCTGTGCGGGCGCGGCGAGCACGCGATAACCGTGCGTCACGGTGTGCGTGTTGCCCTCGTTGTCGACCGCGTGGACAGCGAACGAATGCGGCCCGACCGCTGCAGTGTCGACGTTGGCGCCGCTGGCCGCGTCACCCGTGCACGACGCAATGCCGGCCCCAGAATCGGCACAGCCGAAGTTGGCGGCATTCGCGCTGTCGAGGTAGTAGATGGCGCCGTCCGCGGGGGCGTTCAGCGTGATCGTGGGAGGAGTGTGGTCATTACCGGCCGCGACGACCTGGTAGTTGTGCGTCACGCTTGTCTGTGGGTTTCCGACAACATCGGTAGCCGTCACGGTGAAGCTGTACGACCCGAGCGCCGACGTATCGATCGTCGCACCGTTTGCGAGTGTCCCAACACACGTCGCCACGCCCGACCCATAGGTGCCATCGTCGCATGCATACGACGCGACCACATGGACTCCCTGAGGGAACATCGCGCCCGCGGCGGGCGTCGCGAGCACAATCGACGGCCCTTGTGTATCGGGGGCCACGATCGGG
>JBBREP010000149.1:0-6176 GCA_038202885.1 Acidimicrobiia bacterium
TACGGAGATGGTGATGCCTGGTGACAACACTGAGATGAGTGTGTCGTTGGGTAAGCCGATCGCGATGGAGGATGGGTTGCGGTTCGCGATTCGTGAGGGTGGTCGTACTGTGGGTGCCGGCCGCGTCACCAAAATCAACAAATAAGTAAGCCGTCTCAGCAAGCCGTCGCAAGAAACTCAAACGAGGAACCCCATGGCCAGTGGCCAGAAGATCAGGATCAAGCTCAAGGCGTACGACCACGAGGTGATCGACCAGTCGACGAAGAAGATCGTCGAGACGGTCGTGCGCACGCAGGCCAAGATCCAGGGCCCGGTGCCGTTGCCGACCGAGATCCGCCGCTACTGCGTGATCCGCTCACCGCACAAGGACAAGGACAGCCGCGAGCACTTCGAGATGCGGATCCACAAGCGCCTCATCGACATCGTCGAGCCCACGGGCAAGACGGTGGAATCGCTCCAGCGCCTCGACCTTCCGGCGGGCGTCGACATCGAGATCAAGATCCAGCAGGTATAACGCACTGCGTGGTCGTCCCGCTACGGGTACGGCGCGCCCGCTGCTGTAGCTCTGGACAGCTACATGATCGCGGTCCTCGATGCCATACCGTCCATTGGTACTTGGCAGCGAATAATTGCGCCTGCAGTACCAATGGACGCCGTCGCTAGCGCGCCGTGCGTACCTTGTGGCCGGTCTCGGCCAGCGCCTTCGCGAGCCGAGGACCGATGTTGTTTTCGGCGACGAGCACGTCGGACGGGAGTTGCGTCGCCGCAGCGAGAGTCTCGCGACCGAGCAGGTTGAGCTTCGGGAAGCTCACCTGCTGTCGCGCCATTGTCGGTGCCAGCGAGCGCAGCGACAGCAGCGCGATGTCGTCTGGTAACTCCAGCACTCGTTCGATCGCTCGGGCCCGCCGAGCCGGGTCGAGTTGGGCAAAAGGCGCCGACAGCATGCCTCCGAGGGATCGCTCGACCGCCTGGCATAGGCGCAGGTACCAGAGGCCCGTCGTCGCGACATCGTGCCGCGCGACCGCTCGCACGCGGTCGCCGCGCAGGAGGCGACCGAGCACGTGATCGTCGACGAGTACGACGCTCACACGTTGGCGAGATCGGTGTCGCCGAAGCCGGAACGTGCTTGTTCCCAGGTCTCGGCGCTGATCGCACCGAGCATGTCGTTCCTGAGGCGCTGCACGCCTCCAGGGACAAGGATCACGAGGTCGCCGAGGTCGAGCACGCCGATACGGCCGCCGTCTTCGAGTCCCCATCGACGCCGCGTGCCCGCAGGCAGGCTCATCTGGCCGCGGCTGCTGACCTTGGCGTCGAAGCTCCCGGCGCTATTTACAAGGCGATCCATGGTCTGCATTGTAGCTTGTCTACTGCGCCTGCTTCGCCCGGCGCGGGCGAGCTCCCTTCGCACCCGGGTCGCGCGTTCCTCGCTCCCGGGCTGCTCCGGTCGGCGCGCCGTGGGACAGTTGCGACAGCGTTTCAGCGCTCGGGGCTGACTCGTTTGTAGAGGATGGCGGCGTCGTTGTGGGCGACGACGACGAAGTCGGCCTTGATGGAGTCGAGCACCGCTTGGGTGTCGTCGTCGAGGTGTGCTGGCAGCAAGAGGTACTGCACGTCGTTCGCGAATGGGAGGCGCTCACCTTCGTGTTTGAACGTGCCCCAGTACGCGGCACGGAACGGCGTCGGCCACATGTAGATGCGTTCGCGATGCGCGAGGTGCGGGGCGTACGCGTGGTAGCTGCTCAAGACAACGCCCGACGGCACCTGGCTTCGGATGGCGTCGATCTCGTGCACGACGTAGTAGTTCGGGCTCCAATGCCCGATCTGGTGCTCGGAAAACTGGAATGGCGCCCACAGATAGGCCGACCACAACGCGGACAGCCCGACCACCGAGACGGCCGCAGTGCGCCACACGCCGGGCTTGAGTTTCGAGACCGCGAACACCGTGCCGAGCGCCAGCGCCGGCAGGATCGGCATCACGTAGTGGTACCCGATGAGGTGTTGGTACAAGAACGTGCTCGACACGTTCGACGCCAGCACGACCGCGCCGATGGCCGCCACCTCGGGCGCGATGAAAAAGACGAGCCCGGTGGGGGCGAGCATCTGCCACACGTACCAAGGCCGGTTTTCGCTGTAGAGGTATGACGCCACGTCGCCGGGCTTTTTGACGATGCGCCCGAGAAAGCCGGTCGGGCCTCCGAACGGGATGCGCCACGAGTTCAGCGTGGGCACGCCGATCAGCCCTCGCATCACGACGTTGGTTGCGAACAACGTGTAGAGAATCGAGCCGCCGACAAAGCCGAGACCGAGCTTGCGGTTGCGACGCACCGCGACCCAGATTGCCAGCGGGACCACGATGAGCACGGCGTCTTCCTTGGTGAGGATCGTCAACACCGTGGCGATCACAAAGAGCCGGTTCTTGGATTCCACTGCGGCGTAAATCGCGACCGCGACGAACAATACGAGCAACGAGTCGGGGTGGAAGTTCTCCAAGTTCGACTGTGCGAGCGCTGGATGCAGCAGGAACGCGGTGGCGAGCACCGTCGCGATCGGCACGCTGTGGATGCGCCGGAGGGCGAGCAAGTACACGGGAACCGCCGCGAGCGCGATCGCGAGCGCCTGCACGACGATCAACGTCGACGGATCGGGGTGCAGCCAGTACAGCGGTACCAGCAAGATCAGGGTGAACGAGGTGTGATCGCCGAACAGGTTGCGGCCCATCAGCGTCACGAACGGCGCGTGGAAGTGCGAGAGGAGCCACAGACCCTGGTCGTAGAGGCCGATGTCGAACGCCGACGTGCCGTACCCGCGGTGGATGTCGATACCGAGGTGCGACGACCACGCGAAGTACAACACCACGACGAGTGCGATGGGGAGGTGCGGCGCCACAGCTTCGAGGCGAGCGCGCCGCGGTTGCGACATCGAATGAAGGTAGTTGGGATGCTCCGAGCGTCGCCACGCGCGAGGCTTCGCGGCATGCCGATCGATGCCCACAAGCGAACGAACTGGCACAACTGGGAGGATCGTGTCCCGGTGCACGCCGCCTCGCAGGACTATGGCCTGGCGAGGTTCGCGGACGATCCGACGTTCCTCAGCGGTGTTGTGCGCTACGACGCCGAACGTCTGGGCGCACTCGCAGGCCTCGATGTGGTGCACCTCCAGTGCCATATCGGCACCGACACCGTGTCGCTCGCTCGCCTGGGTGCGGCCACGACGACCGGCTACGACTTCTCCCCGTCTGCGCTGGAAACCGCACGCGGGCTCGCGCTCGATGCCGGCGTGAATGCCGAGTTCGTCGAAGGCGAGCTGTACGACGCGCCCGACGTACTCGGTACGGAGCGCTTCGACCTCGTCTATACGGGCGTGGGCGCGATCAACTGGCTCCCCGACATCCGCGGTTGGGCGCGTGTGGTGGCCGCGTTGCTGCGGCCGGGCGGACGGCTCCATCTACGCGAAGGCCACCCGATGATGTGGGCGCTCGACGAGGGGCGTGACGACGACCTGCTCGTCACCACCTATCCGTATTTCGAAACCGTCGAGCCGTTGGTGATCGACAGCGGGCCCGAGACCTATACCGACGGCGATGCGTCAGGCATCACGCACACGGCGACGGCAGAGTGGAACCACGGGCTTGGCGAAGTCGTGCAGGCCGTACTCGACGCGGGCCTCGTGCTCACGGGTCTCATCGAGCACCAGGAGTGCGCGTGGGACGCGTTACCGCGGCTGATGCAGCAGGATCCCGACGGACACTTCCGTTTGATCGAGCACGGTGAGCGCGTGCCGTTGATGTACACGCTCCAGGCGCAACGCCCGACCGGTTGACCTCGAGGCGGGCGGTCAGCTCGGCAGCGCTGTGAACGACGGCGCGACATCGTTGGTGCCGTGGAGCGCCTCGATCGGGTCGCGTACGTCGCCGTAGTAGCCGAGCGCGTACGCGCCGCGCGAGTAGCCCATAAGTTTGGCCAGCTCGATCGGGAGTTCGCGCGCGATTTCGGGCGGGCACGCCAGATATTGGTTTTCTTCCTGTCGAAGCCAGCTCAACGTGTAGCCCACATTGATGCCCATGCGCGGCTCGTCGCTGCGGTTCGGGCCACCCCCGTGGTACAGCGAGCCGACATAGAGCAGCAGTGAGCCTTTCTTCATCTCGACGCCAACCGTGTCGTCGAAGGCCGGCCGCAGCTTGTCGGCCCACTTGTGGCTCCCCGGAATGACGCGCGTACCGCCGTTCTCGTCGGTGAAGTCGGTCATTGCCCACATGCAATGGCACTCGACCTCGAAGCCGGCGGGGAACGAGAAGAAATCGAACGCCCATTGGTCGCGATGTATCGGCTGCGCGGTTTCGCCCGGCCCGATTGCGATCACTTGCGTGAGGTGCAACTGGTAGCTCGTCGCGTGATCACCGAGGATCTCGTCGAGCGCGCCGATCACGATGGGATGCGTGGCGAGGTCGCGAAACGCCGGCGCGCGCGCGATCAGCGAGCCGGTGCGGCGGGTCGAAAAGCCGATGAAATCGTCGCTGCCGTGTTGGGTGTCGTCGATGTATGGCGCGAGTTCCGCGTTGATGGTGTCGAGCACGCTGGGCGGGGCGAGTTCGTCGATGACGACGCAGCCCGCGGCACGGATGGCGGCCACGATCTCGGGCAACGGCGTGTCGGCTCGTACGTGCGGCGGCAACGAGGGCGGCATCGCCAGAGCCTACGGACCCGCTTGGGGCGTGGGAAAGCGTGCGCAGGCGGTGCGGCCGGGCGTTTGCCGTCCCGCGCGTCACATTTCTGGGCGATTTGGGTTGTGTGGGCCGCACCCTGCTGCTACTATACGTACATATGTTCGATCTATTGGAATGTGCTGTCAGCGACCTCGACACGGTCGCCAGGACTCTGGAACCGGGCACGCTCGACGGCCCGACCGCGAAACGCGTCGTCATCGCCGCAGCCGAAATCGAACGGCGCGCGTGCGTGATCAAAGCCCTCGCCGCCAAACGCCTCGACGACACGAACCACTGGAAACACTCCGGCGCCAGATCACCCGAGAAGTTCATCGCTGATACCACCGGCGGGACGGTGGCCGAAGCGGCGGCGACCGTCGCGCTCGGCGCCCAACTCGACACGCTTGTGGGTCTGAACGACGCGGCCCGGTCCGGGAAACTCTCGCCCGCGGCGGCAAAACTCATCGGCGACGCCGCCTCAGCAGATCCCGACGCCGAAGCCGACCTCCTCGATGCGGCCAAAGGTGGCCTGTCGAAGCTGCGCGAGGAATGCGCGAAGGTCAAGGCCGCCGCCGCCGGGTCCGACAAGCAAGCCAAGCTGCGGGCGGAACGGAACTTCCGGACCCCTGTCGATGATGGCGGTATCAAGCTCGAAGGACACGGCGACATGGCCAGCGGCGCCAGATTCGCCAAGATCCTCGACGGGTTTACCGAGAAGGAATTCGAACTCGGACGGCGTGAAGGACGGCGCGACACCTACGCCGCCTACCGCTACGACGCGCTGATGCGTATGGCCGAATACGCACACCGCTACGCCACGGGTGACCACGCCAGCGACAGCACCGGGCATGATCGTGGGCCGGATCTCCTGAAATTCACGGGGCTCAGCACCCAACTGATCCTCATCGCAAACGCACAAGCCTGGGCCAATAGCACGCCCGGCACCACGGTCGAGATCGTCGGGTTCGGGCCTGTCGACCTCGCCACCGCCCGGTCGATGGTCGGCGACGCGTTCATCGACCTCGTCATCACCAACGGGATCGACGCCACGACCCTCGCCCACACATCACGCAAAGCCACTCGCGCCCAACTCGTCGCGCTGCTCGCCGGACGTTACGAATGCAACGTCGACGGCTGCCACACCACGACCCGCCTGCAGATCGATCATGTCGGGCACAACGGCTGGGCCGCCACCAAGCGCACCGCCATCGGCGACCTCGCCTTCAAATGCGACCACCACCACAACCTGAAGAGCCACAAAGGCTGGCGCGACGGACCCATTGACACGAATGGGAAACGCACGCTCATCCCGCCCGCCCAGGCGAACGCACCGCCCGACGCCGAAGCAGCCTGAAGCACACACGCGCCCCACACCGTCCTCGCGTCGAACGCTGCGCTCACGATGCACGGGCAAAAAAGTGGACGGGCGCCGCGGAGGCGGCGCCCGGCCGGGAAGCCGGGGACTTGGACTCAC
>JBBREP010000150.1:0-6156 GCA_038202885.1 Acidimicrobiia bacterium
GTCTGCGATCACCTTGAGTTGCCAGTTGTTCCCCACAGTTCCGGCACTGGGGAAGAGGATCTCACCGGTGAGCTGGCCGGAGAAGTTGTCGACGTTCACGACGCCTGGGACCGGGCTCGAGCTGGCGTAGTCGCTGAACGCTGTGGTGCCGTTCCCGGTCCAGAAGGTGTGCGCGGCGGGTTGCCCGCCGAGGTAGTTGTTGTTCCACCACTCGCCGGCAAGGCCGTTCAGGCCTCCGTCGTAGGTCGTGGTGGCGGTCGGGATGGACGCGGGACAGCCGCTGGGTGTCGGTGCGGTGGGGAGGCTGCCGGTGAAGCACGTCGCTGGTGCTGGCCCGTAGGTGATGGTCGGGCGGTGTTGCTGGTCGTACACGGTCGTGTTCTCGATCCCGGCCGCGTCGACGGTGGTCGCGACTTGGTCGCTGCCCGCGGGATCCCATGTCTGGGTTGTGGTCTTGGCGGTTGCGTCGGTGTCGGCGAGGAGGCGGGTGTTCGCGTCGAACGTGACTGTGCGGGCCGTGCGGGACTGCCAGCCCGCGCCGTTCGGGTAGCGCTGCGCGACGGTGTTCTGCGAGGCGACCGCATAGTTGTAGGTGTGTTGCGGCTGCGTGTTCGGCGCGGGTGTACCGGGAACGGGTTGTGGTTCGGGGCCGGTCACGGACGCAACCGTGCCGTCGGTGTTGTAGGCGATCGTCGACGCGATCTGTGGGGTGGTGAGCGTCGGGTTCGCGAGGAGCGTGTCGTTCGCGAGCGGGTCGGAAACGGTGGTGAGTCGCCCGTTCGTGTACCCGAACGTTGTGAGGGGGTAGCCGACCGTGGACGAGCCGGGGTCCCTGAACTTGGCGAGGGTCCCATTCTTGTAGAACAAGGCAGTCTGATCGAACCCGAAGCTCGAGTAGTCGACCTTGCACAGCATCCCCGGCGGTGGGGCCGCGTCGAAGCCACTCGGCGGCGTCGGACACGTTCCGGTGCCTTGGTAGGTGAGGTCGATGTGTTTGCCGGAGACGGGATCAGTGATCGAGTTGAGCCTCACGCTGAAGCCCGCGCCAGCGCTCCATTGGAACGTCGCTGCGGCGGGATGACGGTCGTCGAGCGCTGACGTCGCGAACGCGAGGGTGCCGTTCGAATAGAACTCTTCGTGGAACCCGTCGCTACTCACCCAGTCGAACACGCAGATGTACACACACGTCCGGGTCAGCTGGCCGGACACACCGACGTCGGGGGTGTAGCCGGTGCCGGTTGAGGTGAACTTGTCGAGGCTGCCATCGGCTTCGACGAGCGACACGGTGGTGCCACCGTCGGCGAGACGGACGTAGGGGAGGTCTCCGTCGAGGTCGGCGGAGACGTTCCAACCTTGAGGCAACGCGGGCGCGTCGGCAGAGATCCAGTTGCCCGACAACGCTGAGACGTTCCCGGCGTTGTACGCGACGCTCGTCGGGTGCATGCGCACCTCGAGGCCACCACCCCAGGTTTGGTTGTAGTACTCGATCGTGATTGGGACGGGTACGCCGGTCGGTAGCGTGGTCTGGGAGACCGGGTTGCTGTGATACCAGGTGGAGAGGTCGCCGTTCTGCCAGTGGTCGTGAACGATGTTGCCGCCCAGGTAGACGCGCACGCCGTCGTCGCTGACCGTTGAGATGGTCCACGTGTCGTTGGCGGGTGCGCCGAACGCGGTTGGGGACGGGACGGTGATGTAGCCGGTCCAGCGGACCGAGTAGTTCGTCATCGCGATGTTCGGCGACGGAGGCGTCACGCCCCAGAACTGGAGCATCGTCGGATCTCGCCGCACCATCGCGGGGGAGCCTTGGAAGTGCTGGCCGCCGGTGTCGTTGTAGTAGCTGCCGGTCAGCCCGAACGAGTTCTGCGCCTTCGAGTTGTACGTGTAGTTCAACGACAGGTTCCCACCCACCGTCGGGAACGACGGTGAGCTCGTGCTGTACGTGGTGTTCCCCGTCGCAAGATTGACCGACACTGGGCCGACCTGATCGTATGGGCTCGGTCCGCTCGCGCCGAGGCGGGTGTTTACGCGTAGCTGATTCGACCAGTTCGGTACCGTCCAATACGCGCCGTCATACAAGATGAGCGTCCAGTAATAGGTGCCGCCATCCTGGAGGTAGTTCGCCGGGATCGTCGTCGCGATCGTGCCGGCCGGGCTCGTGTCGGTGCCGGGACCGCCCGGTGTCAACCAGCCGGACGTCCAGATCCGTGAACCCGACAGGCCATCGGCGCCGCTCGCGACTTGGAAGTAGTACTGGATCGGGTCGTTGTCGTCGTCGTGGGACAGCGTCACCATCAGCTGCGGCGACGTCGTCGACACCGTCGACCCCGACAAAGGGACCTTGTAGACGACCTGGTCGGCAGTGTGGTCATACGTGATTGCGAGTACCGGTGCGGAACCGTCGCCGTACTGGTTGGAATGCTCGGTGCTGTAGAAGTTCTTCCCCGAAGCCGCATCGCCCAGGTCCGCGGTGAGGGCGATACCGACACCCCACGACGGGACCCCCGTGCTCATCTGCTGCTGCAGCCATGATGTCGCTTCGAAGTCGACCCAGCCTTGACCGCCTTGACCGTTGTTGCCGTGCACAACCGTGTCGCTGATCGCCGCGTCGATCGGCGGTTGGGTGTTCCACGTGATCGCCGGCACGGGATAGCCCCAGTAGGTCGAGACCTTGTCGAGCTGCAACGTCTTATCTGCCGAGCTCCACCCGTTGTAGTTGTACGCCGACAACTTCGCGTTCAGAACGATCGTGTTCGACTTCCACGCCGGAGTCCCGAACAGGAACTCGCCGTACCCGGCGTTGTAGTTCGCCATGTTGCCGACCGTGATGAAATTGGAGCCGTAGTACGACGACGTCGGATACGCCGCGTCGACGTACGTGTCAGCGGCTGCGTACATCGAGGCGCTCAACCACGGATCGATCGTCACCGGGAACTTCCGCTCCGGTGCATCCCACCACTTCTGATCGACCGAGACCCTCACGCGCACCAGCGTGCCGTCCTGGCCCACCAGCACCGACGAGACTGGCGTGTTGACGAGCTCATCCACATCGGTCGCGACACCGCCACCGAACCGGCCGACGAACCCGCCGGCACTGTCATCGAACTCGACGCCGCCCAACTCTCCGGCCCGCGCGGTGACGCCGACCGGGACCGTGATCGTCGTGACATACGCCGACGGACCCGCCGCCGATGGAACAACCAGTGACTGCTCGAGCCCATCAGTACGGAGCCCGACCTTCACGGCCAGGCCGTCCCGCCCTTCGAAACGAGCCTGCGCGGGGTTCACGTCATCGACCGTAGGCCTATTCAGTTCACCAGCCACGTCCGGGGCACCCAGCTCGAACACGCCCGCGTCCACGCTCAACAGTCCGAGGCTGCCGCTCGCGCCGCCCGAGACGGACGCCGCGACATCAGAGCCGCGTGCAACCCAATCATCCGCACCACCCACCGCGCCCGGAGTGCGGACCGCAGCAACAGCCGGCGCAGCCTTCACCACGTTGCTGGCTCGCTGCAGTCGCAGGTCGTAGTCATGCCACGCATCATCGGTGCCCATGAACCGGATCGGGCTCGTCGCTGCACGCACTGTGCGCGAACCGTCCGGGTTGTCGAACACTTCCGCGGTAGCGGTCGTCGCGACGTCATCTCGAACGGAACGCTCCTCATCGAACCCACCACCCGGCATCGGGTCAACGGGCCGGCCTGGCTCCGGCGGCGGGTGCGAAAAATCTCCCTGCGGCACCGTCGGCTCAACCGGCGGCGCGGGAGTCGAGTCTTTCGGGGCCGGCACCGAAGTCGCTTCGCTCGTCACCGGTACAGCAGTCGCTGCTTCGCTCGCCACGAACGACGTCGACAACAACGCCACGATCACGACACCAGAAACAACGCACCGACGCGACCCTGAGAACATTCGCCACCCGCCCTCGCGAAGTTCCCAGCCAACCCCGTGTCGAGCATGTGGCCCCGCCGACCGAATGTCAAACGAAACATCGCGTCGGACGGGTCCACCGGTCGCGCCAGCGAGCATCAACTACAACAGCCATCACTCCACCAACATCGACGCGCCTGCTCGTGCGTGCCGCTCCATCGAACGCGACTGCGCGTCGTAGATGTCGACGTCTGTCGAACCTGGAACCGGTCCCCGTCCACTGGGGGCAGCAGGGGCGGTGAATCGAGCGACGGTGTCGCGAGTCGCGTTTCGTCAGCGCGATGCGCATAGAGAACACGAACGGCCTCGGAGGACCTTCCTGGATTTGGTTGTCCCCTCGGGCCTCGTGTTCACGCTTGATAACTCTGAGTGAGGAGAAGAACTCGATGGAATTGACATCGAGGTCGAACCGCGCCGGACCGTTGGTCTCGACGGTCGAGGAGGCGGGACGGCTGCTGGGGTATCTCGCGGGCGCACGCCTTTGAGCTCGTTTACCGCGGCGAGTTGCCACATCTGCGGTCGGGTCGGCGGGTCGTGATCCCCAAGCATGCAATCGAACAGCTTCTGGCCCGGACAGTCGGGTCGTGAGCCACACCAGATCGGGGTTGAGAGTCCGAGAGGTCGACGGCCAAACGCAGCTTGTCTTCTCCCGCAAGTCGTGCGTTCTGCGACGCGGCCTCGGTCCAGTCGCATGGGCGGTGCTCGAGGTCCTTGTGCTTGAAGCACGAGTCGATGTCGACGGTCAACTCGTGGCGCGACTCGGACCTCGCCAGCTCGCGAAGGCGGTCGGGGTCGGGAAGGACACTGCCGCGCGCGCCGTGCTAGTGCTGCGCAGACGCGAATTGGTGTCGATCGAGGAGCAGCGGGCCGGAAACGGCCGATTCTGCGGCGCGTACTACGTGATTCATTTGGCCGTGTCGCTCAACGCGGACACGGTTCGGGTGTCGCGCCGTTCGGAGCGGGCGATGCCGGCACCAACACTCTTCGACGTCCCGCCCGGAGACCGACCGCGCACCGCTCCTCCCACGCCGACGCAACAGTTCAAGCTCGATCCGCCCCTCAGCACGATCCTCGATCGCGCCGAGCACCGACCCTCGACGAAAGCTGCAACACCCTTCTCGAAATAACAGCACGAATTTGCATTGGGAATGCCCGACGCTCCAGCGGGTGCGCGACTTGAGCATCGGCAAGCTCAGCGCGGATGGCCAGACCTACCACCTCTCGACCGTCGCCGCGGGGGGTCGAGAGCTACATCGGTCGCGGTTAACTCGCCGCCGAGCTCGCCTCGAGGGGCGCAACGGCCAGTCCCTGCGCGCGCGCCGGAGAGCCGTGACCCCGTCAGCGGTGTCGGTTGACCCGGACGCGGTCGGACCGCGCTGCACGGCTACGACGCGAGAACGATCAGCACCGATCAGGCCGATCAAACTTGATCGCGCCACTGATCCCGCTCGCATCCAGCCGAGACCGCCAACGACGTCGCATCATCACGCGCCCTCACTCCGACACCACCACCGACACCCGAAGCACCGTCCAAATCCGCGTTGACACACTTGTAGGTTGCTGACGCAACCCACCGCGCACTGCTCGTGTCCGTCCACGGCGTCCAGTCCGCCACCTGCGGGAACCGTATCGATCGGTTTTCTTCCGGTCGTGAGATGCACTCGCAAGAGCATCACCGATTGTTGGTTCAGAACGAAGCTGAGGAGTGCATCGCTCGACCGGGAAGTGCATTCACCTGCCGGTTTCAGGCACGGGAACAACACGGACAACGTGAGTTGCGCAAGACCGGAGCGAGATCGGCGGACTCCCAGAACGTCGGAGGGATGGTCCGCGCGGTAGTCGGAGGGATAGTCGGCACCCGCAGTCGCAGGTACGCACTGGAGCCGAATCGCTCAGGAGGCTCCGCCCCGGGCAGACCTTTCATCCAGCTCGACGAACTGTCGCCGTGGAACAGGGTGTCCCCTCGTGGCCCCCATCGCACTTGATGGAGAAAGCAACCGACCAGAAGGACCCGACCGCGATGCGAGCACCAAGGGACAACACGCCACTCGTCTGGACCGTCGACCAAGCAGCCGCACTCCTCGGGATCTCCTGTGGGCGATCACTGAATCTCGCGGTCTGCGATCAGTGAACGTCGCGGTGCCCGGGGCGGGATGTTCCTCCTGAGATCCAACCGGTGAGCGCGTGGCCCCTCCAGCCTGTCGAGCGACCAAGCATCGACAGAAGAGCTGG
>JBBREP010000151.1:0-6143 GCA_038202885.1 Acidimicrobiia bacterium
CTCCGCGGCCTCGTCGCGGTGCCCGTGATACTGGTGGAGCACCGCGGAAGCCGCGTAAGCCAGAAACATGATGTGGGCGCTGCCGAGGCGACGACCGGCGTCGAAGGCTTTCTCGATCATCGCGCCGGCGGTCGCCGCATCGCCTTCTTGCAGCAGCGACCACGCGAGGCGCGAGTACAAGGAGCCGACGAAGCCCCGCATGCCCGTGGCCTCCGCGAGCTCGACCGCTTCTGCGAGCGCCTCGACCGCGGCGGGGTAGCGCCCATGACGTTCGTCGAAGTCGGCGAGGAACCCCAGCGTCATGGAGTGCATGACGGGGCGGTCGCCCGCTCCGAAACCAACGGCGGCGCTTCGATAATGCTGCTCGGCGGCGACCAGATCGCCGTCGAGCAGCGCGAGCACCGCGCGCGAATAGGCCTGTGATCCGATCACGAACGGATCGTCGGGCGCGCCCATGTCGAGATCGAGCGTCTCCTGCCGCCGCCGGCGCGCCTCGTCGACCCGGCCGGCCAGGCGCGCCGTCTCTGCGTAGAACGACAAAGTGAAGCGCAAGCCCTCTATGTCGTTGTCGCGCAGGAAGACCTCGCGGGCATTGATCAAGTCTTCGTCGGCCGCATCGATGTCACCGGCGATGAAGCGGAGCATGCCGCGGCCGGTGAGCGCCACCGCACGCGTCTGGTCGGTCACCGCGCCGTCGCAGGCAAAGGCTTCGTCGAGCTGGCGCATGCCTTCGGCGGCGGTGCCGTCGAGCCAGTGCGTCCAGCTCGAACCTCCGGCGATCACGAGCGCGGTCTCCGCGTCGTGGTTGGCGATGGCCCAATCGAGCGCGGCCCGGAGGTTGTCGTGCTCCTGGTTGACCGTGAGCAGCCAGGCGCGCTGCATCGGGCCAGTGAAGGCGGCCTTTCCTTGCGCGCACAGCGCCGCGAAATGCGCGGCCATCACGTCGCGCGTGCGACGGGCGTCGCCGCGGGCCGCGAGCTTCTGTTGTCCGTACTGCGCAAGGGTTTGCAGCTGCGTGAATCGCACCGTGTCGCCGGCTCGATGCGCGATCACGAGCGACTTGTCGACGAGGGCCTGGGTGAGGTCGGCGATGTCGTACGCGACGATCGTGTCATCGGCGCAGATCGTCTCTGCGGTCGCGAGATCGCACCCGCCGGGCAACGCCGAGAGGCGCTCGAACACGCGTTGCTCGGCGTCGAAGAGCAGCTCGTAACTCCACTCGACGACCGCTTCGAGCGTCTGCTGGCGGGGGAGTGCGGTGCGCGATCCACCAGTGAGCAAACGGAAACGGTCGTGTAATCGCGAGGAGATCTGCTCCAGGGGCAGTGCGCGGGTGCGGGCCGCGGCCAGCTCGATCGCGAGCGGGAGGCCGTCGAGGCGCGCGCAGATGTTGGCAACCAGCGCACGCAGGTCGTCGGTGATCTCGAGCTGCGCGCCGACCGAATGGGCGCGAGCGAGGAAGAGCTGCTCAGCGTCGCCGGGTCCGAGCGGCGGCACGGGCCACACGAACTCTCCGCCGACGCGCAGTGCCTCACGGCTCGTCGCGACGATCCGCAAGCCAGGGCAGCAGCGGAGCAGATCCTCGGCAAGTGCGGCCGCGGCCTCGACGACGTGCTCGCAGTTGTCGAGGACGATGATCATCTCGCGATCGCCGATCATGTCGCCAAGCAGCCGAGGGTCGGGCACGTCGAGAGCCGACGCGACGGCCGCGCCGACCGACTCCGGATCACCGACCGGCGCGAGCTCGACGAGATAGCCGCCGTCGCCGAGGGTGGCAGCCGTGGTTCGCGCAACTTCCAGCGCGAGACGGGTCTTGCCGACACCACCCGGGCCGACGAGCGAGATGAGCCGCTCCTTCGGTGCGAGCAGCAGCAGCTCGCGCACCTCGTCGTCGCGACCCACAAGGGCGTTTAGCGCTTCGGGAATCTGGCTGTGCGGTTTCCGCGCCGCGGCGTGCGCGGCCCGAGGCGTCGGCGCGTCGAGGGACGGATCGTGAGCGAGGATCGCGGCTTCGAGTCGGCGGAGTTCCGGCCCGGGTTCGAGGCCGAGCTCCTCGACGAGGATTTCGCGACCCTCTTGGAAGGTGCGGAGCGCGTCGGCCTGACGCCCCGCCCGATAGAGGGCAACCATGAGTTGCCCGCGCACCCGCTCCCGGAGGGGGTGCGCGGCCACGAGCGCTTCGAGTTCGATGACCCCTTGGTCGACACGCCCGAGCGCGATCTCCAGGTCGACACGCTCCTCGATGGCCTCGAGCCGCAGCTCCGTCAAGCGCGCGATCGTCGGCTGGGCGAACTCCTCGTAAGTGAAGTCGGCCAGCGCATCGCCGCGCCACAGCGCGTCGGCCTCGGCGTAAGTGTCGACGGCCCGTTCGGGCGCACGGTCGGCCATCGCCCGCGCGGCAGCGACCAGGCCCTCATACCGATGGATGTCCACCGCATCGGGCGGCAGCTCGAGCGCGTACCCGCCGCCGCGCATCACCACCAGGTCGGCCGACCCGACGGCCACCCGCAGCTTCGACGCCAGCGCCTGCAGGCCGTTGCGCACCCTCGGCGGTGGATCTTCGCCCCACAACGCGTCGACGACCTGCTCCGTCGAGACAACGCGCCCGGCATGCACCGCGAGGAGCGCAAGCAGGGCCTGCTGCTTGCCCGAGGGAACCGCGACGTGCCGATCGGCGGCATCATGGACCTCGAGTGCACCCAAGAGCCCGACCCGCACGTCAATGACCATACCGGCTCCCTTCGCCGTCAGTCAGCGTCGAGTAAGCGCGCCCGCGCATGGTTGCAGCATGGACCCGATCAGCGATGCCCTCCTCGCGGTGACGGCGAGTACTGCCGGGAACGCCACCGAAGCCCAGACCCACCTTGCCGCGGCGCGAGCGCACACCCAGGCTCACGCGCGTCGCTGTCGCCAGGTGGTGGAGATCGCCGGCCTTGTCGTGAGTGGCGCTCACGAGCGCGCGGAAGGGCTCGCCCTTCTGCACGTTGCCGAGTTCCCCAACGACGCCGACCTGCTCGAGCACATGACATGCAGCGAGCAACCACCGGAGGTTGAACCATGAACGGCTCCGTCGACTCGCCCCTCGCGCGCGTCGCCTGGCCCCGGCACACGCCGCGCCTCTCGCTGCGGCCCGCCACGGCGGCCGATCGCGAAGCCACATGGAGGCACCGACGGCTCGACGACGTGACCCAATGGTTGACGCGCGCGCCGCAAACACTCGACGAATACCGAACGCAGTTCGAGGACCCCGCATCGCTGGCAAATCTCTGATCATCGAACGCACCGGTGCAGTGATCGGCGAGATGATGCTCGCCGTCGAAGATGCTTGGTCGCAGGCTGAGGTGTCGGCCACTGCGCACCACGTACAGGACGACCTCGGCTGGGTCGTCCACCCCGACTTCGCCGGCAACGGATACGCCACCGAGGCAGTCCGCGAACCGATCAGCATCTGCTCCGACGACCTCGGCTTGCGCCGTGTCACGGCGAACTGCTTCGCCGACAACGAGACGTCGCGGCGCCTGATGGAGCGAGTTGGGATGCGGCGCGAAGGTCACGCGGTGGTGGAGCTAATGACACGGCTTTCACACCCATCCCTCACGGACAAGTTGGCCCGAATCGGGTGATGCTGGCGTTCGCCGCGGTCGTGTTTCGGCTCTCGTGACAACCGCACGGTGCGGCGATCGTCGTCCCGGCCCCGGCGTCGTTGTCCGAGACCACCGGTAGTCTGGTGATTCCCGACAACGAGGAGGCGAGATGACAAACGTTGCCGCGCACGGCGGGAAACCTCCGATCAACGCCGAGTTCTACCGCCGCCATACGCTCGATGAGCTACTTGATGGCGCACCGACGATTGCTTCGATCGACGATCTGCTCATCGAGGGCTTGTCTGACGAAGAGGCTGACGCGTTCTACGCCGCCCTCGACGCGTGACCGCGGTCGTCGTCGACACCGGCGTGTTCAGCGCTTCGCTGAGTCGACGGCGGCGATCGATCGGTGACCTCTACGATCGCCACCTCACCGGCAAGCAGCTCGTCGTCGCACTGCAGACCGTCGCCGAGATGCGTTATGGCGCGATCGTCGCCGGTTGGGGGGACGGTCGCCTGGCGGAACTCGAAAGGCGCATCGCGTTGGCACGCGTCGCGGTCATCGACGACGCGATGATTTGGACTCACGCACGGCTCCGAGCTCGATGCCGTGCCGCCGGACACGCACTCGCCGACGCGTCACATGCAGCCGACCTGTGGGTCGCGGCGACGGCGGCGCACTTCGAGATCCCGGTCGTCACTCACGACACTGTGTTCAGCAACGCCCCAGGGCTCGAGGTGATCAGCGAGGTGTGAAAGACGACCTTTAGGTCTCAGATCAGTGGAGCTGATGGGTCGTTACTCCAACCCCGACATCGTGGCGCGTCTACGGCGTGTTCTCTCTGGTCAGGGGCGTGATCGGGTGTCCCATCGACCCGTCCCATCGCTATCCCGGCAGCGGCCCAGATTGACCGAATTGCAACGCGCGGAGATCGTTCACCGGTATCAGGCTGGCGAGTCTGCGAACTCTCTCGCGCCGCAGTTCGGCGTCCACGTCAGCACGCTGGTTCACCACCTGCGCCGAGCCGGCGTCGACCCAACCTGGGGCGTCATCGACCAGATCGACATCGTCGAAGCGGCGCGCCTCTACTCCTCCGGGATGTCGTTGGCTCGAGTCGGCGCTGTCTTCGAGGTCAGCGCTGGCACCGTGAGGAACGCGTTCCTGCGCGCCGGTGTTCCGACGCGCCCGCTCGGAACAAATCAGTGGGCGCAGACGTCTCGGGCGTAGCGATCCCCCGTCGCAATTGGGGCCTGCCGGGATCGCCGCTGCGCGACGGAGCCGCGAATCTCAACCGACCTGTTTCACCCAATCCTGCAAGTAGAGACGGAGCCTGCTGAGCTCACGATCGTCAAGCTCGTTGCTGTGCGCGATGACGTTGCGGGACAGCTCGAGCTCTCCGATGCGGGACAAGATCCAATTCTGATCCGGAAACAGATCCTCGAAATCAGTCCAGTGGTTCTGCAGCAGGGACCGAAGGTCGCCAAAGTCTGTGTAGTTGATCGCGTGCGCTCCGCGCTGCACATGCCAGCGATTCACACCCTCCTTCGCGCGACGATCCTCGACCTTCTTTCGAAGACTCGAGCTCGCGAGTGCATCCCACCAATCGGGTCCGTGCACCTCGGCCAGTCGATCGTTGATCAATTCGCGTACCGAGTTCTCAAGGCAGAAGAAGGCTAAGTACGCTGGCAACGCCGACATCGCGGCTTGCCGGATCGAGCGCGAGAAGTCATCAATTGGCAATACCCGCTGCACCGCGCGAGCGTCGACCGCATCGCGAACGGACAGGCCCTCTGCCTCGAGGCGATCGACAAGCTCCTCGGTCGCCAGCGCGCGAAAAAGCCATTCGCGCAAGGTTGCGCTAGTCAAGGAGCTCCGCCCTCAGAGCGCGAAAGATGGCCGTGTAGACCGAAACGTCCGACGTCGCGGGGAGGTGCACATGCACATCGTGATGCAAAGCAAGCCCGGCGGGGCGATCGTTGGCCTGCTTTTCATCGGGCGCTGAAACCTCGACCGTCGGTGGCGTTGGCGTGTCATTCGACTGGGACCAATCAGCCAATTCGCAGAGCGACTTGAAAGTCGTCGCCATCTTCTTCGAGACGGCCTCCCCTTTCCCCGAGACGCTCTTGAACAACTCAGTGAGTTGAGCTGGCGTCCGCTGATTCGCCGACTGGTCTGCCAGAAAGACGGCCGACCAGCCGTCGCGCAGCCCAGCCGCCATCGCAGCGCCGCTACGAGCCGAGTCGCGGAATGCGTTGTAGCGATCCGTCGGTACACCGTCGGCGGTCAGGAAGCTGAGGCCCTTGAGGACGCCAATCACCGGCCGGTCAGTCGAGCTCGTGTAGCCGAGACTCTTCAAGAACTCCAGCGTGAACTTTGGCGGCGTTCCGGCCCCCTTAATGCGATCCATGATCGGCTTCAGGTTCTTGGCGCTCGTCATGTACGCGAATTCGGCGGCCATGTCTCCCCCAATCGTTAGCGTGATCGTATGGGAGCCCTGAGACACTCGCCGTCGAGGGCGAGCCGCGGCAGCAAGACGGGTTGTGCAGCGGGGACTTGAT
>JBBREP010000152.1:0-6138 GCA_038202885.1 Acidimicrobiia bacterium
GCAGGCGTTGGCCGCCGCTTCGTCCGGTCACGTGCCGGGCCCCGGCGAAGAACCGACCTACCCGGCGGCAGGTCCGGTGCCGTCCAAGCAGGCCTCGAACTTCCTCGTCGTGGATCCGACGCGTTCCGCCACCCAGACCACGCTCGCGGTCATGGGCCCGCAACTCGGCTACTACTACCCAGAGATCGTCGAGCAGGAGCACTTGAGCGGGCCGGGCATCGAGGCCCAAGGCGTTGCCGTGCCGGGCCTGTCGATGTACCTGCTGATCGGGCGCACACGCGACTACGCGTGGAGCCTCACCTCGGCCGACCACGACGTGCGCGACGTGTTCGCCGAGCAGCTGTGCAACACCAACGGCAGCCCCGCGACGCGCCAATCCGATCACTACATGTTCAAGGGCGTGTGCCGGCCGTTCACGACGTTCGACGCCGGGCTGCTGAATGGCGCGCCGGTGCGGTACCCGACGACGGTGCACGGACCGGTGATCGGCACGGCGCTGTCGAACGGCACGCCGATCGCCCTCGCCCGCCAACGTTCCACGTTCGGGCGCGACGGCCTCAACCTCGGGGCGCTGAAGGACATGACCGAAGGCAAAGCCACCACGCCGGACAAGTTCTTCACCGCAGCCAATCAGTTCGGGTTCACGTTCAACTGGGCGTACGCGTCGCGTTCGACGACGGCGTACTTCTCGTCGGGGCTGCTGCCGCGACGAGCGCGCGGGCTGGACCGTCGACTGCCGACGCTCGGCAACGGTAGCTACGAGTGGCGGGGCTACCTCACGCGCAACGAACACCCCCACGCGGTGAGCGGGCCGAACGGCCTGTTGCTGAATTGGAACAACCGCTCGGCGCCCGGGTTCATGCACGGTGACGACACGCCGTTGGGTTCGGTGCATCGCGTCGAACTGTTCGACAAGTTCCCGGCCAAGGTAGGGCTCGCGAACGACGTCAGCGTGATGAATCGCGCGGCGACCGAAGACACGCGCTCGCTCGTGTGGCCGGTGGTGAGCAAGGTGTTGCACGGAGGCGCGGCGCCGAGTGCGCTCGACGCCAAGGTCGTGTCGCTGCTCGACCAATGGGTGCAGCGTGACGCGCCGCGACTCGACGCCGACAACAGCGGTCAATACGACGAATCGGGCCCGACGATCATGGACGTGCTGTGGCCGGGTGTTGCCGACGCGGTGATGCGCCCTGTGTTCGGAACGCTCACGACCGACCTCGATCACATCCGCAGCCTCGGAAGCCTCTCGGGCGAGTCGTACGTCGACAAAGACCTACGACGATTGCTCGGCCAACCCGAGACGGGCCCGTTCCGTCTGCGCTACTGCGGCGCGGGTTCGCTCGCTGCGTGCCGGGCATCGTTGTGGGCCGTCGTCCATCAGGCTGCCGCGACATTGGCCGCGGCCAACGGACCAGACCCGACTGCTTGGCGCAGCACTGCGTCGCGCACCGGCTTCACGCCCGGTCTCATCACCGACACCATGCGCACAACGAACCGACCGACGTTCCAACAAGTCCTCGAGCTGGCCGCCGCCCGACATGATGGGCGGCGCTGAGGCGCGCGGGTTTACGTCGCAGGATCGGGTGTCGCCACTGCAATCGCGTGTGCGACAGCAGCGCGGGCACGGGCGATGACCGAGGGATCGTCGTGCAGGATGAACGCGGCGTTCGCCGCGACCACCAGAGCGTTGAGTTCGAATGCCAGGAGAGCCACGTCGGTGTCCGCGCGCAGTTGCCCCCGGCTGATTGCAACGTGCGCGGCATCGCTCAGTAGGCGCATCCAGTCACGCTGGTTCGACGCAACGCGTTGTTTCATCGGGCCCGGTCGTGCACCGAGTTCGGAGGCCGCGGCGGCGAAGAAACAACCGCCGGGAAGCGTGCGGTTCTCGACGTACGACAGGAACGACTCGCACAGGCGTCGGAGTCGCTCAAGGCCGTCGACCTCGAGCGCCGGCGCGACGACCACTTCGGTGAACAACTTGCGAGCGGTATCGACCGTCGCCAGCTGCAAGTCTTCCTTGGACTCGAAGTGCGCGTAGACGCCGCTCTTGCTGATGCCGATGCTGTCCGCGAGCTTTCCGATGCTGAGACCGTCGAGACCTTCGACCGTCGCCAGGCGAACGGCGGTCTCGAGGATCAACGTCCTCGTGCGCTCGCCGTCGAGCCGGGTCCGGCGAGGTGCGCGCGCAGCCGCTGCGGTCATCGGTTGACAAGATAGCACGAACGGTCGTATTTTATGTTAAAGCACGACCGTTCGTACTATCTAAGGAGTTCCGATGCCCGACAGCAACGTTGCTACGACCACGCACGGCGAGCCGGTTCGCGGCGATTGGCAGGTTGCCGGCCGCGGCTGGGGCGCGCGGGCGTCCGAGTGGGCGTATCTCTTCGAGCCCTACGCCCGTCCGGCCAACGACCTTGTATTCGACGAACTGGGTGTCGGCGCCGGGGTGCGCTATCTCGACGTCGCCTGTGGGTCGGGGCTGGCCGCGAACACGGCGGCCCGGCGCGGCGCGGCGGTCAGCGGGCTCGACGCGTCGGAGAGTTTGATCACGATCGCGAGAGCGCGCACGCCCGAGGGCGACTTCAGGGTCGGCGACATGTTCGACCTCCCCTTCCCAGACAACACCTTCGACGTGGTGACGAGCTTCAACGGAATCTGGAACGGTTGTGACGACGCACTGCGCGAGTTGCGACGCGTGCTCACCGCCGACGGACGGATCGGGATGACGTACTGGGGTGCCTACGAACGCATGGGTCTGATGTCGTATTTCCTCACGATCATCAACAATTCACCGCCGAGTCACGGGGCCGCGACCGTCGATATCGGCGGCACGGGCGCGGTCGTTGAAGACATGCTGCGCTCGACTGGCTTCGTGATCGACGCGAAGGGCGCGGTCGAGGTGGTCAACGAGTGGCCCGATGTTGCGACGGCTGTCCGTGCACTTGCCGCGGCCGGACCCTCGGTTCCCGCGATCGAGTCGATCGGATACGACGGCTTCTGCGCGGCGCTGCGCGATGTCGTCGAGCCGATGTGCGATCCGGATGTCGGCGTACGTGTCACCTCCGATCTCGGATGGGTTACGGCTCGGCCGCGCTGACCTCGACTCTCCACCGCCACCATGGCCCACACTGCGAACCGCGACGACCCGAGAAAGGACATCGCAACGATGAATCCGAATCAAGCACTCTGGGAGAAGGGCGACTTCACCCGAATCGCTGCGAGCATGCACCAAAGCGGCGAGGAACTCGTTGGTCGAGTCGGGATCACGAGTGGTCTCGAGGTCCTCGATGTCGGATGTGGCGACGGCACCACCGCGTTGCCCACCGCACGACTTGGAGCGAGTGTGCTCGGCGTCGATATCGCGAGGAACCTCGTCGATGCCGGGAATCGCCGCGCATCCGACGCTGGCTTGGGGAACCTGACGTTCCAGCACGGTGATGCCTGCGAGCTGCGCGACCTCGCCGACGACCGCTTCGATGTCGTCATGTCGATCTTCGGCGCGATGTTCGCGCCGCGCCCCTTCGACGTCGCCCGGGAGATGGTGCGGGTCGCGCGGCCGGGCGGGCGGATCGTGATGGGCAACTGGATTCCTGGTGATCCGACCCTTGTCGCGCAGATCCTGAAGATCAGTTCGACCTATTCGCCGCCTCCGCCCGATGGGTTCATCAGCCCGATGACGTGGGGCGTTGAGGATCATGTCGTCGAACGCTTCACCGCCGCTGGGATTGCCCAGGAGGACATCGCCTGCGAGCCCGACACGTTCGTGTTTCGCGCTCCGGTGTCGCCGACCGAGTACCTCGGCGCGTTTCGTGAGTACTACGGACCGACCATGAGCGCGTTCGACGCCGCGGCGTCGAACGGCCGCGCCGACGCGCTGTTCGCAGAACTCGACGAACTCTTCAACGCACAGAACGCGAGCGGCGACCCGAACACCACGGTGATATCGGCAACGTTCCTGCGCGTGAGCGTGACGGTGTAACGGCACGGCGTGTGCTGTGCGAGTCGCCGACCCGGCGCGGCGGGGTTCATCCCGCGCCGCGCCGGACGTTCGCGATGGCATTCATGCCCAGCCGACGACCGGACCGAGCGTTGCTGCCAGCGGCGCGCTCCGCCCGCCGCTGGTAGTTCCGGCTCCTCCGACCGCCAACCAAACGGTACGAAACGCTCGCGACGAGACCATGACGAGGAACTCACAGTCGTGTGACAATCGAATGCCGAACGCCCGAGCTCGGTATAGCTAGGCGGTGATGAAGTCGATCAATTGCTCGACCGCACCGACGACGCTGGCTTCGAGGTCCTTGTAGCTGTCGACCTTCGCGAGGAGATCGTTCCAGAAGCGGCGAGGGTCGTTGTAGCCGAGCGCGGCGCACACGCCTTCCTTGAACGGCTGCCCCTTCGGGATCTCGGGCCAGCGTTCGAGCCCCATCACTCGCGGCCGCACGGCCGTCCACACGTCGACGTATGGAGTGCCGGTGAACAGCACGTAGGGACTCGACCAACGCTGGGCAACGCGCGCCTCTTTACTCCCGGCCACGAGATGGTCGACGAGCACGCCGAGGCGGCGCGACGGTCCGGGCGCGAACTCGGTGAGAAACGTCTCGATGTGATCGAGACCGTCGAGTCGCTCGACGACAATGCCTTCGACCCGAAGATCGTCGCCCCACACCTTTTCGAGGAGCTCCGCATCGTGGATGCCTTCCACGACGATGCGCGCGGCTCGAGCGACTCGGGCTCGGGTACGCGGTACAGCGACCGACCCCGACGCCGTCCGTGGCGCGCCGGTGCTTGCGGTCGACGGCGCCCGCCGCAGCGTGACGGGGGCGCCGTCGACGACAAACGCGCCGGGCTCGAGTGGGAAGTTCCGGACGAGTCCCGTGTTTCCGACAATCGCAATCTCGTTGGTGCGAACGGACTTCACGGTGCCCGAGAAGCGACTCCCGCGATGCGCGACGCGCATCCCGACACGGGCATCGACGATCGGATACATGGTCGCGAGCCGCTCTCGGGGACCAACCGGGCCCGCGAGAATGCCACCGGGCTGTTGCTGTGATTCCACGGCGGCGAACCTAGTGGTGGAGCCGTTCACGAATGACGCATGCGCCTCGAAGGTCGAGGTCAGTGCCCGCCGAGACCGAGCAGGAAGTCGATGAGCTTGACCGCGAATCGAGTTGCGTCGGAATCGTTCAGTGCGTACTTGGCTTTGACGGCGTCGAGGATCGAGAACTCGTCAGGTGTCCACACGTCGGAATATGTGACCGCGGTGCCGGGCGGGTCGAGGGTCACGGGGGTGGGTGCTGTGGAACCGAACCCGAGTATGAAGCTGATGACGTAGACCGACGCCTTTTGCACTGTTGCCGCGCTGATCGGTCCCATCGACAGACCCATCTGGCTGAGCCGTGCGTCTTCGGCCGCCGACCACGAGACGCTCACCGTTCGGTTGGCCGCGACCGGCACGGCGAAGGGCGTGGATGTGGCGAGCGTGGTACTCGTGCTCGTGCTGTTGAGCGCGCAGCGCCAATTCTCGGTGACGGTCGTGGGCGCGGTGGGGATCGTTGCATTGAAGGTGTGCGTATTGGTGTTGAACGTCGCGGCGACGGACGTGGTCGGAAACGTCGAGGTCGTGAGCGAGGCCCGGCAGATGATCGCGAGTGTCGACGCTGAGCTGGTGAAGGTCCCGGTGAGGACGGCGGGCGTCCCGGCGGTGACGGCGGTCGGTGTGTTGGCATGGATGGTGTTGTTGGAACCGGTGATCACCCCTTCCCACAGGGCCGTCGAGACAACCGTCGAATCGACGACGAGGTTGCATTGTGCCGGCCCCGAGCCGGTGTTTGGGGTGGTCGGAATCGACACGCTGAACGTGGATCCTGTGAGCGTGGCGGCCACGGCGGGTTGGCCGTTGATGCTGCACGAGACGAACTTGTTTGCAGACGGCGTGCTGAACGTGCCCGAGTTCGTGAGCGGACTCCCGGCTTGCGCCGTCACGGTGGCGCTGGTGACGGAGATGCTGCCCGCAGGCAGGATCGTCACTGGAAACGCCGCGGAAGTGGCGAGGATGTCACTCGGGTTCGCGCCGTCGAGTTCGCAACGCCAGCTCTCGGTCGCGGTGGTAGCGGCTGTGGGGATCGTCGCGCTGAATGT
>JBBREP010000153.1:0-6112 GCA_038202885.1 Acidimicrobiia bacterium
ATCATCGACCGGCGCACACTCGAGCTCACGGCCGGGATGCCCGGCATCGAGCATCTCGAGCGCCCCGAATATCTCGATCAGGTCGCGCTGATCCGCACCGGCGGCGCCTCGTTGATGCGCGCCGTCTTCGCGCTCACCGGCGCCGCATCGCTCGCGCTCAGCATGGGCACCGGACTGTGGTTGCTCGGCCTCGTCCATCCGTTGCTCTTGTTGGTGCCCCTGTTCGCGGTACCGACCGCGATCCTCGTGCCGCGATCACAGCGCTATGTCGATAGCGCCAATGCCGCGGCCGCGGAACGCCAACGGGCCGCGACACAACTCCACCATCTGTTCCTGCGGCCCGCGGCGGCAATGGAACTGCGCGTCTTCGGGTGTGGCGCGCAACTTGACCAGCGTTCCGACGAACTCTGGCGCGAAGTCGCCGATGTGCAGCTGCGCGGCGCGGTGCGTTCCGCGGCCGTGGCGTGCATCGGATGGATGACGCTCACACTCGGTTACGTCGGCGCGCTCTTGTTCACAGCCCACTTGGCGATCGACGGCCGAGCGACCGTCGGTGACATCGTGCTCGTGTCGCAACTCGCGCTCATGATCCGAGGCAATGTGACCCAGACCGCGAACGCCGCTCGCCAAGCCGCCGCGGCAATGCGCACGACCGATCGGTTCCTGTGGCTCGAAGACCTCGCAACCGCGCAGACGGCTCGCTACAACGGCACCGCCGCGCCGCCCGACGCGCTCCGCGACGGGATCCGACTCGACGGTGTGTCGTTCACCTACCCCGGTACCACCGCGCCGGTGCTGCACGACCTCGACCTGCTCCTACCGGCGGGATTGACGGTTGCCATCGTCGGCGAGAACGGCGCGGGCAAGACGACGCTCGTGAAGTTGTTAGCCGGCATGTACCGACCGACGTCGGGCCGCGTGCTCGTCGACGGCACCGATGTGGTCGACCTCGACATCGCGCGCTGGCGCCAGCGCATGGGCGGGACGTTCCAAGACTTCGTCCGCCTCGAAACGACCGCTCGCTACACGGTCGGCGTGGGTGACCCGCCGAGCATGGACGACGATGAGGTCGTGGGCCGGGCAATGGATCGCGGCGGCGGGAGCGCTGTTGTGGCCCGTCTCACCGCCGGGCTCGACACCCATCTCGGCAAGAGCTATCTCGACGGTGAGGAACTCTCCGGCGGGCAGTGGCAGCGTCTCGCGGTGGCACGCGGGATGATGCGCGACCAGCCGTTGTGCCTCGTGCTCGACGAACCGACCGCGGCGCTCGATCCAGCCGCGGAGCACGCCCTGTACGAGCAGTATGGCCGCACGGCGCGCGCGCTCGGACGCGACGGTTCGGTGACCGTCCTCATTTCGCACCGCTTCTCGTCCGTGCGCATGGCCGATCTGATCGTCGTCATCGATACCGGCGCCGTCGCCGAACTCGGCACGCACAAAGATCTGCTCGCGGCGGGAGGCCTGTACGCGCGCATGTACCGCGAGCAGGCATCCGCGTACACCTGAACGACGCGACGAGCGGCGCGGCGAGCGCCACTCGGCGCGCCGTCGGCCTACACCTGGGCAGCGTTGCGCGCGCCGACGATGCCGGCCAGGATGGCGCTGCGCCGAAGCAACGCGACGGACTGTCGCACCGCCGGTGCATCCGTGAGCCCGTGTTCCAACGCGACTTCGAGTGCGGTCCGCACTCCGGCCAGATCACCGCGGTCCTTGGCACTGCGCAACAGCGTCGTCAAGGGCAACAGCGCGAGGGCGTCTTGCTGCCGGGCGCTGAGACTGCTGAACTCGGCTCGCCAGCGCGGCTCGCCTTCGCTGCGCTCGATCAGTTGCATCAGCGCGTCGCCCGCGCCAACGGAGCCTCGCGAGGGAACGCGCCGCGGTGGGCACGCGCCGCGGCGCAGCGACGCGGCGCACAACATCCCCATCACGAACGTCGTGTGGTAGCAGTCCGCCAACGCAATGCGTGCCCGCTCACTCGCTGACGATGCCTCGAAGACCGCGGCGTTGAACGACGGCCCGGGCACAAATCCCCAGCGGTCCTGGGCCACAGCCAGGAGCCCGAACGCAAACGTCGCCGTCGGACTCCATGTAGTCGCGAGCATCGGCCCCGTCATGGCGAGCTCCGCCGCCAAGTCGCAGTCGTCGACATCGAGGCTCAGCGCCAATGACGCGTCGGCTTCGGCCGCGATTGTGGCGCGTGCGCGCGGCAACCTCGCGCGGCGCGCTCCGAAATCGCTCGCGTACATCACCGCATGCGTGAACGCGTACACGTCGATCCGCGTGGATCCCAGCGTGTCCATTGGTCGCCCGAGCATGGAACGACCAACGAGGCCGCGCTCAGACACCGACGTTGCACACGGCGGCCAGAGTCGGCCCAACCACGCTTCTTCCAGCCTGAGGAAGGCAACCCGCTCGGGCCCGAATTGGGGACCGGACGGTCGGGCCTCGTTGACGAGGCGATCGACGTCAGGGTCGGGATGACCGAGGTGGCTGAGCACGGCGTGCGCGACGACGCGATCGGCGGCCAGGCCAGGATCGGCGCTCAATCCCGCCAGCATGAATTCGCTGCGCGCGAACGGAATCAGTTGCTCGGCAAGATCGGCGACTCGCAACCGCACGTCCGCGACGAGGCCCGGCACCGACGCGACACACTGCAGCAGCATCGCCGTTTCGGAGACGACCTTTTCGTACAACGCGCCGAGTGGGCCCGCGGACTCGTCGTCCTGAGCCCCGGCCACCCGTCGTCGGGCAACGACCGAACTGCATCGGCCGCGAAGTCGAGCACCGCCGCGACCCGGCGCCACAGATCCTCGACTTCCCAGGTTGGCGCGCCGTTGTGGATCAGGCCCTGCCCTCGTGCACCGCCAGCGCGTCGAACTGACGAATTTCGGGACCCGGCCATCCGCAGTTGATGAGGAAGTTCTTCGTGACCATGGCCGTGAGGTCGGTACCCGTGAGCGCAGCGCGGGCCCCGTACCGAGCAATGATGCCGCCGATGGCCTCAAAATCGACGGCCTTGGACTCGATGAACGCGTTGACGAGTTCTTGTTCGAGTTCTGTTCGCGTATGCGACATGTTTCCCCCATGACTTGCACATCCACTCAGTCGACTCGATCGAGACGACTGCCCGTGTGCAGTGTCTTACACCCGCACCTCAAGTGTGTCAATCGACTGACGACGCGAGGGCACGGACTGCGCTCCGCTACAACGACCAGCCCGGTAACAGGCCGAGTTCGCTGCACAACTCTTGGGCTTGGATGCACTGTCCGTTCAACGCAATCGCATCGGGCGACTCGAGCAGCCACCGGCACGCTTTGCCCACGACGGCCGCGGGAGCACCGACTGCGGCATCGAAACCGAAGTCGCCCATGTCTTGGCGGATCCGTTCGGTGGCGACGAAGCCAGGTTGCACGCTGTACGCGCGCACTGCACTGTCGGCCTGTTCCACCGCGAGCACGCCCGCGATGCGGTGCAACGCGCCTTTGCTGAACGCGTACCCAAGCCCCCAACCACCAGCACCGGCCGGCCCCGGAGGATCTTCGTAGGCGACGCTGGAGGTGATGTTGACAACCGTGCCACCGCCACGCGTAATCATCTGCGGGACGAGTGCCTTGATCAACACCACCGGTGCAAGCGCGTTCGCTTCAAGGTGATCGCGCAACACGCGAATCGGCGTATCGATGATGTGGTCCATATGGCCAGGGCCGATGTAGCGCCCGTTGTTCACGAGCACATCAACGTGACCCCACTCGGCCAGGACGCTCGCCGCGGCCTGCACCAGCGACGGATGATCGAGCAGATCGGCCTGCACCGCGAGGCACTCGCGACCAGCAGCGCGAATCAGTTCGGCGGTGCCATCGAGTGAGCCAGGCAACGGCGTCGTGTCGGATCGCCGCAACGTGGAACTGTGCTCTCGTTGCTCACCCTCATGCACCGTGCGCGCCAGGATGGCGACGTCGTACCCAGCCTCGGCGAGCTCAACGGCAATGGCCTTGCCGATGCCGCGACTGGCGCCGGTGACGAACGCGACCTTGGCGTGTTCCTGTGCCGACACTGCAGCGCCTTCCGTCGGGGAGCGCCGCACGGTAACCGGTGTGCGCTCAGGGTGACGGGCTGTTACCGTCCGTTGCGCTGATACCGAGGCGGGAGGACGCTATGCGCCGGTCGACGAAGCTCATTGGGGCCATTGGACTCGCGGTGGGATTCGGGGTGATGCCGCTCGCGCGCGGCGGCGATGGCACCGCGGGCGCGACTGCGCCACACGCGTTGCTCGTCGGCACGTTCAACGGCGTGCGCGGGCAGTTCGCCACGATCCAAGCCGCGGTCGACGCGGCCCACCCTGGTGACTGGGTCCTTGTGGCACCGGGCGACTACCACGAGACCGACGATATGGCCCACCCGCCGGGGCCTGGCGATCACGGCCAATTTGGCGGTGTCGTGATCACGACACCGGGCGTGCACGTGCGCGGCATGCAACGCAACCACACGATCGTCGACGGCACCCTTCCGGGCGGACGCCGTCCGTGCACCGCCGACGCCGCGTTCCAGAACCTCGGGACCCTCGACGCGAACGGCAGGCCACGCGGGCGCAACGGCATCGTCGTCTACCAAGCCGATGGCGTGAGCGTCGAGAACCTCACGGTCTGCAACTTCTTGTCGGGCGCGGCCAACTCGGGCAATGGGATCTGGTGGAACGGTGGCGACGACATCGGAGCGATCGGGCTGCGTGGGTACACGGGCCGGTACCTCACCGCAACCTCGACGTTTTACGGCGACGGCTCGAACGGCGCGAAGTACGGGATCTTCGCAGTCGACTCGGGCGGCCCGTCGCTGTGGGATCAGGTGTACGCGAGCAACTTCAACGATTCGGGCATGTACATCGGAGCGTGTCTGCGCGAGTGCGACGTCACCGTGCGCCACGCGTGGATGCAATACAGCGCGCTCGGCTATTCGGGCACGAACTCGGGTGGGTCGATTGTGATCACCAACTCGCAGTTCGACCACAACAAGGACGGCTTTGACACGAATACCCAGATCGCGGGCGATCCGCCGCCGCCCCAGGACGGACGCTGCGCGAACGATCGGATCAGCCCGATCACGCACACGCATTCCTGCTGGGTGTTCATGCACAACTGGGTTCACGACAACAACAACCCGAACGTGCCCGCGGCCGGCAGCGCCGACCTCGGGCCCGTCGGGACCGGCATGACGATCTCTGGTGGCCGCTTCAACACGATCACCCAGAACATCTTCTCCCGCAATGGCGCGTGGGGCTTGCTCGTTGTGCCGTTCCCCGATGACGGCACGCCGCACCCGCCGACCACGTGCGAAGGCGTCGGCGGCACGCAGCTCCCCGGCTTTGGTTGCGCACTCGAATCGGAGGGCAACGCCATCGTCCAGAACACGTTCCTCCACAACGGTTTCTTCGGGAACCCGTCGAACGGCGACATCGGCGAACTCGTCATCGTGCCTGGACGCCAGCAGAACTGCTACCGAGCGAACGCCGTTCCCGACGGCATCACGCCCGCGAACCTCCAGACAACCCAACGGGTGTGCGGCGCGGTGCAGACCGCCGCCGACCTTGATCCCGACCTGCTCGCGCAGGTGTTGTGCGACACAGGCTTCGCCGACTGCCCGCCGGGGTCGGTCTACCCGCAGCAAACAAAGGTCGTGATGCACCCACTGCCCGCGCTCGCGACGATGGCGAACCCGTGCGTGGGAGTGCCGATCAACGCCTGGTGCCCGCGACCGCACTGAACGACGGCGCGGGCCACGGCAGGCAACGGCTGATCGCGCTTGCGATCAGCCGTGCCGCTACCGGTCGGCGCTACTTCATTCCAGCGGCGGCGAAGCCACCGAGATAGGCCAGGACCCGGCTCGTGAGGAACGCCGAGCGGTAATCCGAAAGTGCGGTGAGTTTGTCGTCGAGGGTCTTCTCGCGCTCGACCCCCGCGATCTCATACGAACCGATCTGCAACGTGGGGTCGATCTGCTTGGACGTCAGCAACGACACCGATCGTTCCACCTGTGACTTCGCCAACTCGAGTGCGCTCGACAACGCCGCGTCGCTGCCAATCGACACGACGTTGTTGTTGTCGTCGAGCTTGGCCTG
>JBBREP010000154.1:0-6076 GCA_038202885.1 Acidimicrobiia bacterium
GGTGTGCGGATGGCGGCGACGTTCGTGGTGGCGACGGTGTCGTATTACGTGATCGAGCAACCGATCCGTCATGGTGCGGGCCGGTCCGTACTCATGCTGGGTGCGGTGCCCGCGACCGCGGCAGCACTCATCATCGCCATCGTCCTCACCACCAGCGGCGCACCCGCGACCGACGCCATCGCGCAGGGTCCGAGCCACGGTGGTGTGATGGTGGTCGGCGACTCCGTCGCGCGCAGCCTCGTGGCGGGGCTTCAACAGTCGGGCATTGCGGCGACGGATCGCAGCGTCGTCGGCTGCAGCCTTGTTCCTGGAGTGGTGGATGCTTTCGACGGCCGTTCGGCGATCAGTTGCGGGCCCTTTGCGAGCTGGGTGGCGCAGCAGAATCCGAAATACGTCTTAGTGGTATCCGGCGTGTACGAACTGCTCGACGTGCGGCGCACCAAGACATCATCGATACTGCGGCCGGGAACAAAGGAATTCGCGGCGCACTACGAGCAATCGCTACAAGCGGCGATCGACGCGCTGAGTTCCAAGGGCGCAATCGTCGTGATTCCGACAGTTCCGTGCATCGACGGCGGCCGACTCCCGGCCGCGTTGCGCGCGCAGACGGTGGCGAACGCCGATCGACTGAGCATCGAGAACGAATTGCTACACGCCGTGGCGTCGCGCGCGTCGAATCGCAAGCGAGTCGTCGCACCGGATCTTGATGGGTTGCTGTGCCCGAAGGGAGTGTTTCAAGCGTCGCTCGGAAACGTCGCGACCATGAGGCCGGATGGTGAGCATTTCTCCATCGACGGAGCTCGCGCCGTTGGCAAGTGGCTCCTCGATCAGGTACCCGGCATGCGTACGGCCGCGTTTGGAGGTTTGTCGGAGGGCGACGTCCTCCTCGGACGTCTGACCAACTCGGGTGGGAGCTTCTGTAGCGTCGCGGCGGCGCCCGCGCACCGAGGACCGTACGACCCCGAGACGACGATCAACTGCACAAACCGCGGCGCCTACTTCAGCCTTCGGGTGTACCGGGACACAGCGAAGTTGGACCGTTACGTCCGGCTTGAGGTCGCAGTCGCGTGCGGCTACGCGCGCAAGTCGGATCAGGCGTCGACAACATACGTGGCTGGCAAGACGTGGATGATCGCTGGTACGACCGAGGGTGTTGCCGCGGCCGGCGCGGCGCTCCATGTGCCCGTGGTGACGGTGCCCTGCCGCTAGCCGCGTCGCTTACGCGCTCGCGAGTGTTGCGCGATCGTCTGGGACTGGCGCGTTCTGTCGCGTGCGCCGGCGCCGAAGCAGCAACGTGGCCGGCCCGGCGAACGCGCACGCGAGCAGCGACAGGATCGTGATCGCGACGCCGAGGTCCCAGCCCTTGGGCGATGCCGTGAACTCGACCACGTGGCGACCCTTGGTGACGTGCACCGCGGCGAGCGCATGGTCCGCGGCCCGGATCGTTGCGGGTCTGCCATCGACAGTCGCGTCCCAGCCATCTTGCAGTGCGTCGGCGACGACCAGGTAGCCAGAACCCTGCGCGTCGACGTCGATCGTGATGCCGTCGCTCGTGTCGCGCGTCGCGTGCACGGTCGCAGGTCGTCCGTCGGTGGCTTCGCTGGGCCGGTCGAGGAGCACGGCGTTGGGCGCGACCCCACCGTGGGCCATCGTCCTGAGCCGTCGCGCACCGTTGGTGTCGACCATGGCGGTGCTGGCCCATCGGATACGTGGCAGCGCGCGCAGCCGTTGCCACACGACCGCGCCCGCGTCGGCATACGCGAGCCGTAAGCCGTCGCTCTGGGGACGGATGGTGCCGAGCACGAGTTGCGCTGCTGCATTGGCGCCGAGGGCGACGGTGTCGTGTGCGTTGGAGCGCAGGCCGACGTCGATGCGCCAGGGCCCACTGTTGTTCGCCGGAAGGTCGGCCGGGACCGCCACGAAGTAGCTCGTGGTCTTGTGCTGCGCCACGAGACGGCGCGTGCCGGTGGCAATCGTCCGGCCCGATCGATCGCGCACCGTCACGTCGAGATAGTCGAGGGAACCCCGCAGCTGCGTAGGCCCAACCACCGTCACTTCGACGGCGCGCAGCGGACCGCCTGGCACCGTCCCTGCGGCGACCGTGCCCGCGCCGACGACCCGCGACGTTGTCCGCCATGCCGCCGGCTCGAACCGCCCGAACGGGATCGTGGCGGGCGATGAGACGAAATAACGCGCCGACAGTCGGTCGAGTATCGGCGAGGTCGCGGTGGTGGCGTCGTCGTTGAGCACCGTTTGGGTCGGGACCGACTTCGCGCTCGGCGACGCAGCGTGGAGGAGATCCTTCCACGAACGCGGCGAGAAGGAATGCCCGTTTGCGGCGCGGAGGTGATAGTAGGAACCCGCGCTCGGAAAGAGCATCCGGTCGGCCGGCGCGACGCGTTGCGCGCCCAGGTGTGTTTGCAAGTACGTGATCGCTGCGCTCGCAGGGAAGTACTCCGAGGCCGACACGCGCGGGTAGGCGCTCGTCGTCACGAGCAACGCTTCGAGCGCGAGCACCACGGGAATCGCTGTGATCGCGCCCCGGCGGGCAGCGCCGCTCGTCCGAAGGGCGACCACGATCACGACGATCGTCGCGGCCAATATGAGCGCCGGAACCACGGCTTGGTGGGCGAGCCACCGGCCATCATCACTCGCGACCGAGAACGTGTGCTCGCTGTCGGCGACGTCCCACGCGATGAACGCGACCACGGCGGCGATCGCACCGCGGTACCACCAGCGCCGGGCGGATGCTCCGGAGCGCACTTCTCGCTGGCGCGGCGCGACGACGTGTTCGATCCCGCATCCTGCGAGCAGGGCAAGCACGAACAGGAATGGCGCGCGGAGACGATCGAACGGGACTTGGGACATCAGCGGCAGCAGGTGAATCGCATCCTTGACGAGCTTGCCGATGGCCTGGCCCCGGCCCGACACGCTCGCAAAGAGCGGCACGGCAAGCACGACGGACGTGGCCACCAGGTAGCGGTGCACGCCCTGGCGGACGCCTTGGGGAGCGCCGCGTGCCAGCGCGACGACGATGAACACCACCGCCGCGGCACCGAGGAAGCAAAACGACTCGAAATACGTGAGCGCGCTCAGCCGGGAGGGCCCGCCCGACGCCCACGGGAACGCCGTCGTCAGGATCGCCGCAGGTGGGAGGCTCTGGTCTGCCTCCACGCCGCGGTAGTTGAGGTTCAGCTGTCCGAGACGCAGCGCGAAGGGCACGAGTTGGAACGCGGCGAGACCCATACCGAGGGCAATCCCGCCGGCGAGGGGCGTGATGCCGGGTGCGAACGCCGCGATGCGTTGCCGCACTGACTGTCGCGCCGCCTCGTCGCGGCGAGCGCGTTCCCAGATACGGACGGCGAGGAACGGCGCCAAGGCGTACATCGCCACGACCACGAGCGGGGGGTAACCCTCGAGGAGCATCGCGGCGACGACGACCGCGAGGAACGCGATGTCGCGCAGGCGCCGGCGGGCGACGACGATGTCGGCCGCGAGGAACAGCGCCGGGATCCATGCCGCGATGTTGGCTTGGGGCCAGTTGCTCCAGACGATGATGAAGCCGCTCGTGCTGTAGATGAGGCCCGCGCACGCGCCGGAAAAACGCGAGAGGCCGATACGGCGGCAGAGCGCATACGTCGCTGCCGCCGCGAGTGCGAGACGCGCCAGCGCCGACCACGCCGCGCCGACGCTGATCCCGAACAGCAGCATGGGCCACTCAAGGGGCGAGAGCAGGCCGTCGTTGGGGATCGAGCCGAGCGGTGCACCACCGTTGGGGTAGGGGTTCCACAGCTGGAGCTGGTGCTGGTAGAGGATGGAGTGGCGCAGCAGTTCACGCTCGGGCGCGAAGAAGTCGATCGTGTCGTCGATGGGGCCGTGCGAATAGATGAACGTCGACGGCGTATCACCCTTCCACGGCTCGAAGGTGCGCGTGATGTCGGCGCCGAGGAACACACCGCGGCCGACGAGCGGGCCGCCGATCGCCAAGAGGATCGTTACTACCGCCACGACGATCGGCCAACGCGCCGTGTGCGGGTCGACCAGCGCCGTGCCGTCATGGTCAGTTTCGCAGCGACGCGAGGGCACCGGACTCACGACGACGCGGGGAGGTCGAGCGCACGGTGCGCGGGCTCGGCGCGGCGCCGACGTCGCGTGACGGCGACACACGCGAGCGCGACCAGGGCACATCCGAGCACCGACATGATCGAAATGGCGATCCCGAGGTGCCAACCCTTGGGCGATGCCTTGAGTTCGAGGATGTGATGTCCCCCGCCCACGCGCACCGCCACCAGTGCTTGATCGGCCTCGCGAATCGGTGCCCACTGGCCGTCGACCGTCGCGCCCCAACCGCTTTGGAGGGCATCGGCGATCACCACGTAACCCGCGCCCCGGGCATCGACGGCGACCTTGATCTTCTCGGTGGTGTCTTGGAGCACGGTCACCTTCGCGGGGAGCCCGTCGCCGGCACCCGACGGCGTGCTCAACATGACGCTGTCGGGCGCGACGCCGCCGAGGGCAATCGCAATCGTGCGCTTATAACCATCTTCGAGCACCGTTGTCTTGCTGGCCCAGCTGATGCGAGGGCGCGCCGTCAGGCGATGCCACACGACCGCGCCCGCGTCGACGTGCGCCAGGACCAAACCATCGTCGGCCGGTCGAATGGTGCCGATGCTGAGATCCGACGATTCGGTTGCGGCGAGCCGCACCGAGTCGGGCCGGTCGGAACGCAGGCCAATCTCAACTCGCCACGGGCCGCCCGCCTTGGGGAGCAATTCTCCGGTCACGGGCACGTAGTACGTGGTCGACTTCGGCTGGGCGAGGAAGCGGCGCGTGCCCGTGGCCACTGGCTTGCCGGACCCATCCCGAAGCGTCACGTCGAGGTAGGCAAGCGTGCCGTGCACCGGCGTGGCCCCGACGACGTGCACCGACACCGCGCGCAGCGGGCCACCAGCGATCGTGCCGGCCGCGATTTTGCCGCTCGCAATGGTGCGCGTCCCCGACTGCGCCGGCCCGTCTTCACGTTTGCCGTACGGGATCACGTTGGGTGAGACCACGAAGTACTTCGCCGCCATGAGATCGAGCGCCGGCGATGTGGCGGTACCCAGCGTGTGGCCCAAGATCGTCAGCGTCGGCAGCGAGATCGTGGCCTCCGACGACACCGCCACAACGTCGCGCCACGACTGCGGGCTGAACGAGTGACCGTTTACTGCGCGCAGGTGGTAGTAGGTGGCCGCGCTCGGAAACAGCATGTCGTCGGCCGAGGCGAAGCGCTGGGAGCCGAGGTTTTCCTGGAGGAACTTGATCGTGCTGTTGGCCGGGAAATAATCCGACTTCGCGACGCGTGGGTACGCCGGGATCGCCACCATCAACGCTTCCAGTGCGAGCAACACCGGGATCGAGCCGATCGCAACGCGCCGCACGGTGCCACGCCAGCGCCGAATGGCGACAATCGCGGCGATCGTGGCAACGATGATCAGGGTTGGGACGATTGCTTGGGTGGCGATCCACCGAGCCTGATCGATATCGGACGCGACCTTGATCTGACTGCGAATTGCGCTGTCCGACAAGTACGCGGCAACGGCGAACAGCATGCCCCACCGGATCCACGGTCGCCGTTGGGGCCGCGTCCCTTCTGCGGCGTTGGGGCTCGCATCATCGGGGTTTGGAGCAACGACATGCTCGATTCCGAATGCTGCGAGCAACGCAAGCATGAACAGGAAGGGACCGTCGAGTCGTTCGATCGGTACCTGCTGCATAAGCGGCAACCAGTAGATGATCGGCTTCACGATCCCGCCGACCGTGACGGACTTTCCGTACAGCCCGGCAAAGAGTGGGAGCACAATGATTAGCGAGGTGATCACGCACGATCGATAGATGGCGCGGCTCACCGGGCCGGGCGCACCCCGCACAAGTGTCACGACGACAAAGACGATCGCCGCCGCGCCAAGGAACGAGAACGTGCCGACGAAGTTCGGCACAAGCGTCGATCCGGTCGCGTGCGCGGGGCTCCCGTTGGCCCATGGGAACACCGTGGTGAGCAGCGCCGAAGCCACGAGGCTCTTGTGCGACGACGACT
>JBBREP010000155.1:0-5906 GCA_038202885.1 Acidimicrobiia bacterium
CGCGATGGCAGGGGCAATCACGCTGGCGGCCGCGGGCATCACCCCGGCATCGGCGGCAACACTTTCTCGGCCGATTGCGAGCGGGCTCGCCGGACCGCTCCAGTTCGCGGTCGGCAACCAAGGCACGATCATCGTCGCCCAGGACTTTGCCGGCGTGCTCACGGCAATCAACGGCACACGCAAGGACCTCGTGAACAACCACGGCAGAGAAGTTGCCGGCGTTGCCATCACCAACGGTTCGATCCTGTTCACTGCTGGTGGCGTCGACGGCGGCCCCCCGGTCGCGAGCCTCAACCGCTACACCACGCGAGGCGGCGCGAGACAGATCGCCGACCTGTACGCGTTCGAGAAGTCGAAGAACCCCGATCATGGTCAGACCTACGGATTCTTCGGCTTGTCGCAGCAATGCAAGCGGCAGCTCCCGCCGGACTTCGGTCCAGTGCAATACAACGGCATCGTCGACTCACACGCATACTCGGTGACCGAGGCGCACGGCACGAACTACGTCGCGGATGCCGCCGGCAACGACATCTTGACGGTGTCGAACTCCGGTGCGGTGAAGGCGCTCACGGTGCTGCCACCACAGCCGAGCACGATCAGCGCCGCGGCGGCGAAGGCGAACCATTTGCCCGCGTGCGTGGTGGGTCACTCGTACCACTTCGAGCCCGTGCCCACCGATGTCGAGATGGCGGCCGACGGCTACCTCTACGTGAGCACGCTGCCGGGCGGTCCCGAAGACCCGAGCCTTGGCGCACGGGGATCGGTATACCGCATCAACCCGCGGACGGGCGCGGCCATCAAGGTTGCGACCGGGCTCCTGGGTGGAGCGAACATCGCCGTCACCCCACAGGGTGTGATCTACGTGAGCGAGATCTTCGCCAATCGCGTGTCGCGCATCGTGAACGGCAAACCAGTGGCCGTCGTGTCGCTGCCGTCGCCCAGCGGTCTCGAATACGCGCACGGCAAGGTCTACGTGTCGTACAACGTGTTCGATAACGGCATGATCTCCACGATCAACGTCTGATCGCGTCGCTCTTCCCCTTGCGCCGTCGCCCCGCCGTCACGTACGGCGGGGCGACTCGCGTCCAACGACGCCGACCGCGAGCGCCCGAGATCGATCGTCGCCGTGATCTCGAAGCTGATGTCACCGCACCGACCGGCCGACCTACGGACGCGCCCCACACCGCCAAGGCCGATGCCACCCATGTGCGTTTCTTTGCCGTCGATGGCAGCACGTTTCTCAACGGCGACTATCTCATCAAGGGCGTCGCGGGCCGAATCTTGTGGTCGTTGCTCGTCCAGTACCAACGTGAGCAGCGCGTCGAGTTCTCCAACAAGGAGGTGCGGCTCGATCCTTCGCTCGACCTGCCGGAATTCCGCGACAACCTCGAGAGTCGCCTGATCCTGCTCAAACGCCGCCTCGAAGAGCGCGCCGCGCCGATTCGGATCGACAAGACCGGTCGCGGGCGTTTTCGCCTCGACGTGGCAGGCCCGCTCCGCCTCGACGAGGTTGCGGCACCATGATGCTCACGCCGTAAGGAGCGCGGGCGCGAGTTCGCGCCACGCGGCACGGGGAAGCTCGTCATTCGGTTGGACGACCTGGATGCAGACGTGATCGGCGCCCGCGTCGCGCATCGCCTTCACGCGCTGGGTGATCGCGTCGGTGTCGCCCCACGCCACGATCGCGTCGACGAGCCGATCACTGCCTCGATCAGCGAAATCGTCGTCGTCGAAACCGAAGTTGCGCAGGTTGTTCGCGTAGTTCGCCAGGTTGACGTACACGGTGGTGTGCCGGCGCGCCGTCTCGCGAGCCGATGACCGATCGCGGTCGAGCACGACCGCCAACTCGACACAGATCATGGGATCGGGACCGAGGATCTCGCGCGCGCTGGCCACATGCTCGGGCGGCACGAAGTAGGGATGCACGCCCGCAGCGCGATCCCGAGCCAGCCCGAGCATCTTTGGCTTGAGCGCAGCCAGCACCCGCGCGTCGGCGGGGACGGGCACGGCCGCGGCATCGAGACCGTCGAGGTACTCGACCATCTTCGAGAACGGCTTCGTATAGCGCCCGGGATGCTCATGGTCGATCAGCGGCGCGTGACTCACGCCAAGACCCAGCAAGAAGCGCTGTTGCCAATCGGTGCTCCACGCGGCGCGGCGCTGCGCGACCTCGTCGGGCTCATGCATCCACACGTTGAGGATGCCGGTCGCGACCACGGCGCGTGTCGTCGCGCCCAGCAACCCCTCCAGCGCACCGAGGACATCACCGCCGACATCGGGGATCCAGATCGCGTCGTAGCCGAGCGCGTCGAGTTCCGCAGCCGCGTCGGCGGCACGGCCAGCATCTCCGTAGCGCAGGTGCCCGGACCAGATGCCGGTTCCAGTGAGTCGCATGCGTACTCCAAGGGTCGTGAGGTGGTCGAGCCCCAACCTAAACGCCACGTGTCGCAGCCCGTGGTGCGCAGATCACACCCTGGGCGGTCGCGGCCCTTCGGAAAAGGTTGGCGCCGCGTCGCCCAGTGCCGTCGCGTCCGCCGCACCAGGAAAGCCGTGCTGGCGCCACGCCTCGTACGTGACGACGGCGACCGCGTTGGCGATATTCAGGCTGCGGTTGTTCGGTCGCATCGGAATCGAGAGGCGTTGCTCGGGTGCGAACTCGGCGAGGATCTCGGGGGCCAGACCCGTCGCTTCGCAACCGAAGACCACCACATCGCCGGCCTCGTAGACGCACGTGTCGTAGCGGCGCGGCGTACCCGCGTCTCCGCGGCGCGCCGAGCCGGCCGCAGTCGTCGCAAACCAACGTCGCGACGCGTACGCGCCCGGCACGAGCCCGGTTCGACAGTCACTCCACGAATCCCACACCGTCATCTCGACGAGCTCGTGGTAGTCGAGGCCGCCGCGCCGAACAGCAGCCGAGTCGAGCGAGAATCCCAGGGGCTCGACCAAATGCAATCGCGCGCCCACGTTCGCGCACAGCCGGATGATGTTGCCCGTGTTCATCGGGATCTGCGGCGCCACGAGCACGACGTCGAGCAGCGCCGGACGGTCGTTCCTCGCGCCCTTCTCGGTCTCGACCATCCCCGATCTTTCCTGGTGTGCCGCGCACGGTGCGAATTGTGCGTTCCTAGAGGTTCGGCGGGCCGCGCGCGGGTTACAACACGGTGAGAACAGTTTTGGGAGACACGCCTTGGGAGGCACACAGTGAAAACTCGCGTTCTCGCGAGAGCGTTGCTCTCGCTTGCGATTGCTGGCGTCGCCGTCGGTACAGCAACAACCGACGCAAGCGCAGACAGCGACGCGACACACAGCTCCCCGCTCACGTGTACGACGAGCCCGGATGTCGGCAACCAACCTGCCACATGGTCTTCGACGGTCAGCGACGACCACGATCCGGCGGCCGTCGGCGACGCCATGACGTACCGATTCGTCGTGCCGTTTGCCCAAGCACCAACGCCCGTGACCGCCAGCTACCGCGGTGGCACCGTCAACTACAAGATCCCCACCGGACTCGCGGTTACCTCGGTGTCGATGCAAGACCCCGCTGGCGGCACGCAGTTCCATGCCACCGCGGCAGTGCAGGGTCCCGACATCGTCGTGACAACGACCGCGAACGTTCCGATCGACGGGACGACCTATCCGACGCCTGACCTCATCGTGCACGGCACGGTGTTGCAAGCGGCGGCTGGCCCCGGCGTGAGTTGGCCGATTCCCCACAAAGTTGTCGCCGACGCCTACGTCAACGGGTTCGGCACGATCACCGCAACCTGCACACCCGACGCACCTACGACCGTCATCGGGACAACGGTCGTGCCGGGCGCGAACGGCGCGCCTACCGCAACCGACAAGACCGTCGGAGTCTCGGCCGGTGCCCCAACTGCGATCACACTCAGTGGGACCGACCCCAACGGCGACGCGCTCACGATCACCGTTGTGACTCAACCGTCGCACGGCACGCTCACCGGAACGGCACCGTCGGTGACCTACACGTCGACGGCGGGTTACAGCGGCACCGACAGCTTCACGTTCAAGGTCGACGACAACCACGGCGGCACCGACATCGGAACGATCACGCTCAATGTCGCGTCAGGGCCGATCGTCGACCACACGCCGCCAACCATCGTCTTGACCGCGCCGACGCACGGCGCGGTGTACGCGCCGACGGACGCGATCCGCGCCACATATACCTGTGCGGACACCACGACAACTGTCGCGACGTGCATCGGCACGGTGCCGAACGGCGCAGCCGTCAACCTCGCAGTCGGGCTGCACACGTTCGTGGTGGAGGCCACCGACGCCCAAGGCAATCGGGCCCAATCACTGGTGTCGTACCGAGTCATCAATCCCACGCCCGTACCGCAGCACTACACCGGCAGTGCGGCCGACACGCTGGCGATCTCATGCGACAAGCCGCTGCCGCAACCGCCCGCGACGCTCGCGGTGAAGGTGGCCGCGCCGACGCAGGTTCCGGTGAGTGGCAGCATCGCCATGTCGGCCGCGCCCGGGCAACAGAGCGTGCCAATGTTGCTCAGCTACACACACCTGAAGTACTCGCTCGCGGCTCCGAGCGGCGCGACGGTGACGGCGGCGCTGATTGTGCCCGGCACCGGAAGCGCCAACGCGAGCAGCGGGGCAACCGCGGCCGTGGTCGGCGGCCGAGCGGTGCTGACCGTTCCCGGACCGATCGATGGTGGTACCACCGCGGCAACGAACTTCACCCCGCCGGCGATGCTTGTGACGATGCGATCGAGCGGCAACGCCGGTGCAGCAATCACCACGAAGTTCGAGCAGTTCGTGTTCACGCGTTCGGGTGCGGGGATCCCCACGCCGCCACCACCGCTGCCACCCGTGTCACAAACCGTCACGTGCCCCGCCGCCGCTCCGACGCCCACCCTCACGACGACGCACATCATCGATGTGACGCCGCCGAAGGTGACATTGACGAGCCCGGGCCACGGATCGGTCTATTCGATGGGTCAACACGTTGTTGTGCAATTCAGCTGTGCCGACACCGTGTCGCTGCGTTCGTGCGTAGGAACGAAGCCGAAGGGGTCGAACCTTCCGACGGCGACATCCGGCACAGCGAAGTTCCTTGTCGACGCGATCGATCGTGCTGGGAATCACAGTCAGGCGTTCGCCTCCTACGTCGTGTTGGCCAACAACACTCGGTACACGGCACGGGTCGACGCGGCGATGTATTCGCAGATGCAGGCGACCGCGGCGACGTATGGGCTGTCGGTGCAGGACGTTCCGAAGGCTGGCGTCGGCCTGCTGCTGTACCTCCATGGCTTGACGCCGAAAGCACCGCCGACACCGATTGTGCCGCCGCCGGCCAACAACGGTGCGGTCTCCGTCGTGTCGACGTACAGCGCGGTCGACAAGCCGGCGATCGATGCGCTCGCCAACTTCTATTCGGTCACCGGTGACCAGCTGCACTGGGTCGGCGCCGCCCTGCTCGTCTACATCCACGCGCTGAGCGGCTAAGCGTGGGCAAGCGAGCATCTCGCTCGCCCACGGCTAGGGCGCTCGGTACGCGACGAGCGACGGTGGTGTCATGTTGCCGACCGGCACCACGATCGTGTCGCCGGCCACCGACATCGAGCCGTTGATGCCACCGGGTGCCTTCGTGCGCCACACGATCGTGCCCGTCGAGCGATCGAGCGCGACGTGGCTGTCTGCAGTCGATCCAGCGCTGCCGTTGGTGCTGGTGCCGCCGCTGCACGCGGTGCTGCCGATGAGCGCTGCGAGCAACCACGCCGTGAGCCGCGGTGATCGCATCCGGCGCACCCGGTCAGACTGACGTGCCCGTCGATGCTGCGCGGCGTCTGTCACGATGGCGTTGGCTCCTCGGTGAAAGTTTGCCGACTGTATATGCGAGTATCAGACCGTGATGGACCAACAGGGCGACC
>JBBREP010000156.1:0-5811 GCA_038202885.1 Acidimicrobiia bacterium
CAGCGAAGTCTGCCATTCGCCGATGGCGGCTGCCGTCGCCGATGTGAAGTGACCATCGACGGTCATCAGCCCGTTGTCGGTGAAGCCGAGCGCAGCCAGGTTCAATTCAAGCTGGAGGACGTCGGCACCATCGGTGACGCCACTTGCGATCGTGCGCCACATGGGGCGCGGTCCGTAGAGCAGAATCGGGCCGGGTGCACCGTTCACTTCGTACATCGACGTGCCACGATGAATGATCGAGCCGACCGGCGGGAGATACGTGATCACCCGCCCGCTCGACGCAGTGGTGCTCGATGAGCTCGCGCCACCCGCACCGCCACCGGCGCCCCCAGAAGAAGAAGAAGAAGACGCCGACGCCGCGCTCGACGCCGCGTTGACCGCCTGCTGGGCACCAAAGGTGAGGGTGCCGCTCACCGACGTCGTTTCGACGAGGTCCGTACGCACGACCGACGCGCTGTTCAGCGTCGACACCTTCGGGGTCGTGGCAGCCGTCGCCGAGTGGGTCGAGTCACGACCAATGGTGAGAACCCCACCGACGAGGGCGACGACGCCAATGCCGGCCGCCGCACCCGCACACACACCTCGTCGCATTAGGCGCCCTTCGTCGTCGTTGCGGTACGACCTCCTCCGAAGCCACCACCGCCGCCGCGTCCGGGGAACACGTTGCCGAGCTGCGACCGGCACGCCTTCGCCGCGGCCTGCGTAGCCGGATCAGCGTTGGGGCCGTTGTTCAGCAGGCGCCCTCGTTGACCGTTGCCGAACTGCGGCCGGCCGTTGGCGTCGAACTGCGGGTCGGGGAAGTCGACGCCCTTGCTCCGCATGCACTTCGCGTAGGCGAGGAGGCTTTTTTGCATTTGCTGTTGCTGCGCCGGCGTGAGCTGGCCGAAGCCGGAGCCTTGGCGGAAGGCGTCACGGTACTTTTGGCACGCGTCAGCGGCCTTGCGGAAGTTGGGGTTGTCGCGCAGCGCGCCGAACCCGCCGCCCGCTCCACCTGCTCCGCCTCCGCCGAAGTCGGGGCGACCGTCGGCGCCGAACGTCGGGTCGTTCATCTTCACGCCGTTCTTGCGCATGCATTGCGCGTACTGCAACGCCGCGGCCTGTACGTCTTTCGCGGACGCCTTCGCCACCGTGGTGGTCGCGCCGCCACCGCCGAGCGATGCCACCTTCGTCGCGGCCTGGTGCGTGCTGCCGCCGCATGCCGCCAAACCCAGCGCGCCCGCAAGGACGCCAACCACCAACGTGTACCGCAACATGTGAACACCTCTCCGGAGATCCGGAACTTTCGGAGCACGTACGGTAGGCCGGTTTCCGTGGTTCGCTCGGCCCCGCTCTCAGCCGATTCTCAATACAGATCGCATCGTCGGCGATCGCTCGAAACACAGCGGCGCATGGCGCCAACAGGCACTTCTTCCTGTGAGTTTCCTAGGAGATTCTCGTGGGCCGCGGCATCGCTCGTCGCCCGGTGGCACGCCCCTGCACCGACCGAAGTACCGACGGCAGCACCGACGGGTGAAAATACGGGCGGATCGGTGGCCATTCGGCGAGACTGGCCCGATGGTCGGCGCCTTGATCTTCGATTTCGACGGCCTGATCGTCGACACCGAATGGACGTTGTTCACGGCGTGGCGTTCTGTGTTCGCCGATCATGGGGCCGAGCTCACGGTCGACGACTTCTCGGTGGCGATCGGCACGCGGGGCGCGGTCGATTGGGGCGATCTGCTCGCGCGCAAGACAGGACGTGCGGGTCCGAACGAAGACGAGCTGCGTACGCTCAAAGACCCCCTCGAGTCGGCGATGCGCCAGGAACTCACCGTGTTGCCGGGAGTGATCGCGCTGCTGGACGCGGCCGCCGAGCGCGGTGTCGTCTGCGCGATCGCTTCGAGCAGCGGCCGCGACTGGGTCGAGCCACTGCTCGGCGAGCTCGGCATCAGCGACCGATTCGCAGTCGTGTCCACCTGGGACGGTCATCACCTCGGCTACGGCCCGAAACCCGAGCCGGGCGTATACCGCGCCGCGTACGAACAGCTGGGCTTGGCGCCGCGCGATTGCGTCGCGTTCGAGGACTCGCCGCACGGCGTGAGCGCGGCCAAGGCCGCCGAACTCGCGTGCATTTGCGTACCGAACCGCCTCACCGTTGGCCTCGACCTCGCCCATGCCGACAAGATCGTCGCGTCCATGCTGGAACTCACCTGGAGTGACCTCGAGCGGCTCGCCCCGCGCCAAGCCACCAGTAGCCTCGACCCGTGACTGCGCCGACCGCGCCGATCAGGCTGACGGTGTGGTCCGACTTCCTGTGCCCGTGGTGTTACGTCGGAGCGTTCCGCCTCGCGGATCTCGCCGACCTCTACGGCGACCGGATCTCGGTGCAGTGGCGCAGCCACGTGCTGCGGCCTGAGGCCAAACGCCGGAACCTCGAGCGCTTCCGCGACTACACGCGGCTGTGGTCGGCCGGCGGCGGTCCCGGCGCACACGAAGCGCGCTGCGACTTCCGCGTATGGGAAAACAGCGAGCCTCCGACCCACAGCATTCCCGCCGCCGTCGCGGCGAAGGTTGCCGCCGAGATCGACGAACAGGTCGCTTCGGAGTTTCGCATGGCCCTGTTTCGCGCCTACTTCACCGAGCACCGCACGATCTCAGACCTCGACGTCCTCGCCGACATCGCCCGCGAGTGCGGCCTCGACCGCGACCAGTTCAGCGAGCAGATGCGCACCCGCGGCGCGGCGGTGACCGCGATCGTGCTCGCAGAACACGTCGCAGGCATCGAACTCGGTGCCCATGCCGCACCCACCGTCGTCGTCAACGACGTGCTCCCCATCCCCGGCGCCCAAGAACTCGACACCTACCGCCGCATCATCGACAAAATCCTGTTGCGCGAGGACGATCGGCTTCGCAGGTAGCGGCGACCGAAGGAGCCCGAGAGCGAGGAACGAGCGACGCGGGGCCGAGGGAACTCGCCCGCGCCGGACGAAGTAGGCGCCAGAGACAGGGCGTAATCATTTCCGCTTGCGTTTGCTCTGCTTTTTGAATCTGCGCGCTTTGGACTTTTCGTCTCGGGCTTTGAACTCGGCCACGAGATCAGCGCCGGCCACGTTGACGATGTCTTCAGCCGCGTCGAGCAGCGCGGCGATGTCGGCGTCGACCGATACCTCGGGCTCGGGTGGGGCGTCACCCATCGCCGAGGCGAGCGAGCCGTAGGCCCATCCGGCATCCACGAGGCGACGTTGGTAGCCCGAGCAATCGGCCGGGCACTGCCACGGCGCTTCGGGCGCCAAGTCGAGTTTGCACTTACGGACGGTCTCACCGCCACCGTAGGTACGGCTCTCGTAGTGCTTGCAGTCTGTGCGCATCGCCACCGCGCGCAGAATACTGCGGCCGCCGGCGTTCCTCCCGGCGCGACGCACGGCGCGATGGCGCGTGCGCACGTCGACGGGCGCACGTCGACGGGCGCACGTCGACGGGACGTCCGGGAGGGTGTCGGCGCTACGAGCGCCACGCTTGAGCCCCAACCACCCGACATTTCGAATTCGCGGGCCGAGCCAATGTGCTGCGCGGCACAGGTCGCAAGTCTTCTTTGGTCAGCGGCCCGCGGCGCCGACACCACTCTGGGAAAAGGGGTGCGCCGGTGAGTCAACACGAAGTAACGAGCCGGCCGAGCCCGACGAGCGCTGACGCCGAGCTGGGCGCTGCGGCGTACGAGTCGCTGCTGCGCTTCTCGCCCCACTTGGTCGGCCTGCTCTCACCCGACGGCGACATCCGCTATCTGAGTCCCGCCGCGGTCGATCTGTTGTGCGGCCAGGCCGCCGATAGCTGGGACACCGATCGCGGTCTCGACGCGGTGCACCCCGACGACCTCGCCGTCGTCATCCGTGCCTTCGTCGATGCGCTCGAGCAACCCGGTGTCGCCATCGCGTTCCCCCACCGCACGCTGCACGCCAACGGTGAGGTCCGCCACATCATCGGCACGTACCGCAACCTCATCGACCATCCCGACGTGCAGGGCATCGCGCTGTATTGCGTCGATGTCACCGATCACGAACATCTGGCGTTGCAGCTGAAGTCACGCGAGGCTGAGCAGGAACAGCGCATTGGTCTGGAAGCCGCGATGTCGGCGATCGCGCGCAACTTCGTCGACCGTCCCGCCGACGAGTTCGGCGCCTGCATCGAAGACGCGCTCGCGCAACTGGGCGAGATCGCCGGCGTCGCTCGGGCGTGGGTTCTTGGTCTGGACGCAACGGCCATCGATCGTGGCGGCACCTGGGAGTGGTGCGCTCCGGGCGTCGGGCCAGCCCACGCCGAGCACGGTCGCTCGATGGAGACGTGGGGTCGACTCGTGAACAAGCGCGGCGGCTTCGTGATCGCCGACGTCAAAGCGCTCGAACTGCCCGAGTGGGAACAGACCGAACTCGACTGTGACGGCGTCGCCGCGATTCTTGCCGTCCCGATCATGCACCAAGACGAGCTGATCGGTTACGTCGGTCTGCACTCCGCGGTCGCGCGCATTTGGGACCCACTTGTCCAGTCGATGCTCGAACGCTACGCATCGCTGCACGCCGTCGCGTGGTCGCGGCGGCGAGCCGAGATCTGGCGCGGCCGGGCCGACGCGCGCCTGCAGGGTTGGCTCGCAGCATCGTGGGACAGCCTCGTCGTGATCGACGAGGAGGGCCGACTGGCGTACGCCACGCCGCGACTCGCTCAGGTGCTCGGCCGCCCGGTGGAAGATCTCCTGGGTAGCGACATGCTCGACGTGGTGCACCCCGACGACAAGACCCGCATCACCGAACACGTCCGTGACGTGGTGGCCGGAACGGTCCCGCACGGCAAGGTCGTCGAAATGCGCGCGATTACCGCCACAGGTGCGTGGATCGACGTCGAGATCGTGAGCACGAGCCGGCTCGACGATCCCGACATCGAAGGTCTCGTGTTCAACGTACGCGACATCACCGAACGCAAAGCCTTCGCCGCCACCTTGCACGACGCCCAGATGCGGTTCGAGGAAGTGTTCGAGCATGCGCCGATCGGCATGGCGCTCGCCGAACTTTCCGGACAGTTCTTTCGCGTCAACCCGGCGCTCTGCACAATGCTCGGCTACAGCGGCCCCGAAATGCTCGGCCACACCTTCACCGAATTCACGCACCCCGACGATCTCGCCGCGAACATTGAGCTGCACGATGCGCTCACTGCCGGTACACGTCGCAGCTACCTGATGGAGAAGCGCTACCGACGCAGCGACGGGACCTACATCTGGTGCAGTGTCAACGTCGGTCTCGTGTGCTCCGCGACCGGCGAACCCGTCTACAAGATAGGCCAGATCACCGATATTTCCGAGCAGAAGTCGAACGCCGCGGCTCTCGAACGCGAGGCCCGCTACGACACGCTCACCGGGCTCGCCACCCGCAAGCTCTTCCTCGACGCCCTCGAACGATCGCTCGGGGCCAGCCGTCGCCGCAAGAGCACGCTCGCCGTGTTGTTCATCGATCTCGATCACTTCAAGCATGTCAACGACACGCTGGGCCACTCGGCCGGCGACGAACTGCTCGTGGTGGCGGCCAAGCGGCTCGAATCGGTGCTGCGCCCCACCGACCTGGCGTGCCGGTTCGGTGGTGACGAATTCGTCGTGCTGTGTCCCGACCTCCAAGCTCCCGAAGATGTGGCCTTCGTTGCCGAACGCGTCCGCGCGATCATCGAACAACCCTTCCGCATCCGCGACACCGATCTGTTCGTCGGCGCGAGCATCGGGATCGCGATCGCCGACGATGGCGCCGACTCGACCGCACTGCTGTCGCAGGCCGACTCCGCCGCGTATCGCGCCAA
>JBBREP010000157.1:0-5804 GCA_038202885.1 Acidimicrobiia bacterium
GGTCGAAGGATGGGTTGCCCGCGACGTCGTGCGTCACCTCGTCGAGTGGTTCCCCGCCTTCCTCGATGGCGCGGGGATCACGCTGCCCGCGGGTCCGTCGGTCGACGACGATCCCGTCGGCGCGTGGCGCACCCAGACCGACGCGGTGCAGGCTCTGCTCGACGACCCGGATACCGCCGAGCGGGAGCACGATCTCCCCCACATCGGCCGGATGACGCTCGAGCACGCGACCGACATGATCTACACCGCCGACGTGTTCATGCATCGCTGGGATCTCGCCCGCGCCACCGGGCAGGACGAGACGCTCGACCCCGACAAGTGCGCGGAGATGTACGCCGGCATGCTGCCGATGGACGAGGTACTACGCCAGAGCGGACAGTACGGGCCGCGCGTTCATGTTCCCGACGACGCCGACGCCCAGGCCAAGTTGCTGGCGTTCATCGGCCGCACTCCGTAGCCCCTCCCCACGAACCACGTTCCACGCGAAGGTTTTCGTATGCAGCCCAATCATTGACCGATACGACGAATTGGGGAAGAATTAGCGCCTGTGCCCCCACGCAATCTGGGGGAATTCATGGAGGGGCCACGCATGTCCGCAAGATTTCGTCCGTCTCCCGCCTTGGTCGTCGCGATGCTGGCGTTGTTCGTCGCCCTTGGCGGAACGGCATTCGCGGCAACCCAGATCAACGGGAACACCATCATCGATCACACAATCGCCGCGCCCAAGCTCGCCAATAACACGCTGACCGGGACGCAGATCAACGAAGCGACCCTCGGCGCGGTGACCCAAGCCAACAACGCCGCGAAGGTCGGAGGCTTCACAGTTCGCAGGGTGTTCTACGCCCCGGCGACCGCGACGGGAACGGCCACCACCCTCGTGACGCTCGGCGGACTCACGCTGAAGGGAGTCTGCTCCGCAGCGCTCGACGGATCCGGCACGGTTGAGGTGGTCGCGACGAGCGCATCGACGCACGCTCACCTCTCATCTGAGATGTACAACGCCGGCGGTGGCGGTCAAGCCGACGGCTTGCACGTCGCCGACTTCAGCGGGCAGACAGTGGACCTTACCGATGGCAGCCCTTGGGGCGAGACGTCGTTCACGTACACCACGGTCAACGGCACCGTCGTGAACGGCCAGGTGGCCTTCGACAGTTCGAACCTGATCGGCGGGAACATCTTCGATCACACACGCAAGTGCCTGATCGCAGGTTTCGTCACGTCGACGGCCGCGACATAGACCGACGCCGGATTTCCAAATGCCGTGGGCGGTAGAGGACTCGAACCTCCGACCTCATCCGTGTGAGGCGTTGCTAGTGGTTCCGGTCGCTACCGACAACTACCGCTGACCTCGGCGTTCGCGATTTTGCGTAGCCGGCCATTTCCGGTCGTTTCCGAACGCCTCGTGTACCCAGTGTGTACCAGCGGAGCATTGGACTCTTCGCCTTCGCCAAGCCCAGACGGCTTCGAGTCACGAACCAAAGCGATCATCGGATCCGCGCGCCGTCCAGCCACAAGTTCCATACGCGCTAGACGGCGCCGCTCCTCTACCGAGTTCCTCGTCGCGAGCTCCTTTTCGATCCTCGCGATGCCGACGCCGGCGCACGAGAGGCGAAAGTCACCAATCCGCGGCCCAAAACCGGCCGCAATCCTCTCTTGGCAAAAGGTCTTCCGGCCGTTGACGGTTGGTCGCGTCGGGGCGAGTGTCGGATTGTGCAGCAGCTGGCAGGGTGGACGCGTCGAGCGTGGACGATCGGCGAGGATCTCGCGGACACCGCCGGCGGCACCGTCGGGTTCGCCCAATCGCTTCGTGGCGATCGCGAAGCCGGTGGTCTTCTCCGCCAGGCCGGCCTCGTTGCCGCAGCTGCCCTGGACGGGTTGTTGCTTGCGACGTTCCGCCAGTTGCGCGCACCCAGCACCGAGGATTCGTTCACGGAACCGCTCGCAGAAGCATCCGCGCTCATCGAGTACCTCGATCGCCAGGGCGTGTTCGCCGCGCCCGAGAGCTACCACCGCGCACCGTCGGCGGCGACGATCGAGGCGGTCACGCGCCGGGTCGGCCGGACGCGATTCGGCCACGCGACCTACCCGAGCCCGTACCGGCCCGAGCCCGGCGTGCCCGGCGCATTGCGTTTCGAACGCGAGACCGACAATCAGGTCGTGCACGCGTGGATGCTGCGCCAGACCGTGCGCGCGCCGTGGATCGTGTGCCTGCACGGCGCGGGTATGGGCGACCCGCTCGCCGACATGGTGGCGTTCCGGGCGAAGATCCGACGAAGAACTTCCACGCCGCCGCGCAGGCCGTCGCCGATGTCCGAGCGCTGCTCGCCTACATCGACAGCTGCCACGAACGCGCGCTGTTGTTCGGCATCTCGCTCGGCGCGTACGTGGCCGGTGCGGTCGCGGCACTGGAGCCGGCGCTGGCGGGCGTGATCGTCGGGGTACCCGTGGTCGACATCGCGAGCCTGATGCGCACGCACGCACCTCCGCGCTTCACGCGCCACCCGGCATTCGAAGACTTCTGCACCACGGCCGCCAAACTCGACACCGTCACATCGGCGCTCGGGCTCCCGACTCCCGACCGCTCCCTGCCCAAGCGGATCTGGGCGGGACGAGCCGACCGCCTCGTCCGGCCTTCCGAAGTGATGCGACTGGCCGCACATTGGGGCGATACCGAGGTCGGTTGGTACGCGGGCGGCCACATGGGATTCCTGACCTCACGATCAGTGCATCACTACATCGCGCAGTCGCTCGTCGATGCCAACGTCGCCGAACAACGGCGGGGCCGGATCACCGCGATCGCGTGAGGGAGGACGAGCATGCGTCAAGCCGGAGGAATCGACAGCGCGTTCCTGGCGATCGAAACACAAGGCCACCCGCTACACGTGATGGCCGTGATGCTCCTCGACCCGTCGACCGTGCCCGGCGGGTTCTCGTTCGAGCGCTTCCGCGAGTTCGCCGCGGATCGCCTCGGCGGTATTCCACCCTTTCGGCAAAAGCTCGTGCCGGTCCCACTCGGGGTCGGCCGGCCCCGCTGGGTCGAGGTCGAGGTCGACATCGACGACCATCTGCACCACGTGATCCGCGACAGTGGTGACCTCGCCGATCTCGCTCGCTTCGCTGCCGACCTGGAGCCGACGCCACTCGATCGCGAACGGCCCCTGTGGAGCATGTATGTCGTCGAAGGACTCGACGACGGCGCGATCGCGGTGGTCGCGAAGGTCCATCACGCGCTGATGGACGGCGTCGGCGGAATGCAGTTCATGGCGAGCATGTTCTCGCTGACGCCGACGCCGGAGCCCGTGGTTTTCATCGGCGACGACGCCGAGCGGACACCACCACCGTGGGAGCAGGCCTTGCGCGCGATACCCGAGATGGCGACCGCGCCCCTTCGCATTGCGCGCGCGTTGGTGTCGTCGGCCCGCGCGGCACTGCGCATCCGCGGCTCGCTGCGCACCGACCAGACCCTCACGCTCCCGACCTCGGCACCCCACATGCGATGGAATGATCCGCTCGGTCCGACCCGAGCGATCGCCTTCAGCTCGCTGCCGCTGGCCGAGGTCAAGGCCGTCAGCCGCGCGGCCGGCGCGACCATCAACGACGTGGTGCTCGCAGTGCTCGGCGGGGCTTGCCGGTCGTATCTCCAACCACGAGGCGAGCTACCCGATCGTCCGCTCGTGGCGGCGATCCCCGTCTCGCTACGCGGACCCGACGAAAGCCCGAGCGAAGTGGCCAACGCAGTGACACTCATGTTCGCAACACTGGCCACCGACGTCGCCGACCCGCGCGCCCGCCTCGAGAAGGTGCACTCGAGCACGCGCGACGCCAAGCACCTGCAGGAGGCGGTCGGTGCCGACGCGTTCGCGCGCTGGCTCGACGCTCCGAGCCCAGTCGTGGTCGCGGCCGCCGCGCGTCTGTACGTCGGGCTCCACCTCGCGTCGCGTGCACCGACGATCATGAATCTGCTGGTCTCGAACGTTCCCGGACCGCCAGTGACCCTCTACCTCGGCGGCGCACGGCTTGTCGGGCTGTACCCGCTCGGACCGGTCTACGACGGCGTGGGTCTCAACATCACCGTGGTCAGCAGCGCCGACACCATCGACTTCGGCTTCGTCACCTGCCCCGACGTGGTCGCCGATGTCGGCGCGCTCGCGGCGGGGGTCACCGAGGCGTTTGCGACGCTGGCTCGGCGTACATCTCGGTGATGAGATCGTCGAACCGCTCGTTGACGACGTTGCGCTTCACCTTGAGCGTCGGCGTGAGCTCTCCGGCGGCGATGGTCAGCGCGCCGGGCAATATGCGCCACCTGCGAATCTGCTCTACGTGCGCGTGGCGCTCGTTCACCGCGTGCACTGCCGCTTCGAGTGCGGCGCGGAAATCGGCATCGTGAGCGAGTGACTCCATACTCGCCGCACCCTTACCGTGCGTGCGGGCCCAGTGCACCACAGCGGCCTCGTCGAGCGCGATGAGGGCGGTGAGGTAGCGACGCCCGTCTCCGATGACGATCGCCTGGCCGACGAGCGGGTGCGCCCCGAGGTCGGTTTCGAGATCCTGAGGCGAAATGTTCTTGCCGTGCGCGGTGATGATCAGATCCTTCTTGCGACCGGTGATCAGCACGTAGCCGTGGCCATCGAGCATGCCGAGGTCGCCTGACCGCAACCAACCGTCGTCGTCGATCAATTCGTGGGTGCCGGCTTCGTTGTGCCAGTAGCCGCGACACACGTTGTCGCCTTTCACGAGTATTTCGCCGTCAGGGGCGATGCGAACCGACGCACCCGGCACCGGCGGACCGACCGTCCCGATCCGGATTGCGTTCGCGGGGTTGAGCGTCGTGACCAGGGCGACTTCCGTCTGGCCGTAGCCCTCCGCGATCGGCAGGCCGATGCCGGTGAACCACCGGACGATGTCGGGGTGGATCGGAGCCGCGCCCGACACGAGGATCCGCGCTCGGTCGAGCCCGATCTGGCGTCGAAGCGCCGAACCCACCGTTGCGTCGAGCACCAACCACCCGACCTTCGTGGGGAACGCCATGAAACCAAGGTGTTCGACCTCGCGTGCGCGTCGGAACGCGAGCGCCAGGTACCGGCGGCCGAGGATCCCGCGGAATCCGGCCAGCTCGGCGACGTGCTGCTCGATGGCGTCGCGAAACTTCTCCCATACCCGCGGCACGGCGAAGAAGATCGTCGGGTGACACTCGGCGAGATCCTCGGCGACGGTGGAGATCGAGGGCGCCAGCCAGGTCTCGCCCCCGGCGGCGATCAGACCGAAGTGCGAGACCGAGCGTTCCGTGATGTGGCTGAGGGGAAGGAACGACAAGAAGCGATCGTCGGTCGAAAGCGGGATGATGCGCGTCACCGAGCGCAGCGTCGCCATGATGTTGGCGTGGGTGAGCACGGCACCCTTGGGCGGCCCGGTCGTGCCGCTCGTGTACACCAGCGTCGCGACATCGTCGGGCTGCACGCCGGCGCGGGCGCGAACCACGATCTCGGCGTCAGCGGCGAGCTGCTGTGCGCCGAGCTCACGCAGTTGCTCGAACGATCGGACGATCGGATCATCGCAGTCGACCTGGTCGTCGAACACGATGACGTGGCGGAGCCCGTCGAGTCGATCGCGTTGCTCCAACACTCGGCGAAGCTCATCGTGACCCTCGACGAAACACACCGAGCTCCCGGAGTCGGCGAGCACGTGGCCGACCTGCGGCGCGGCGCTGGTCGCGTACACCGGAACACTGATCGCGCCGATCGACAGGATCGCGAGATCGGCCTCCTGCCACTCGCGACGATTCGCCGACAGGATCCCGACGCGGT
>JBBREP010000158.1:0-5703 GCA_038202885.1 Acidimicrobiia bacterium
TCCGGGCGGGGTGCGGATCGGTACGGCGGAGATCTACCGCCAGGTGGAAGCCTTCCCCGAGATCGCCGAGGCGCTGGCGATCGGTACCGACGTCGGCGGGGGCGACACCGAGATCGTCCTGTTCGTCCGGCTTGCTGCGCCCGGCGACACGGGCGCGATCGATGCCGCGCTGGCGCAGCGGGTCCGGGACCGGCTTCGGTCCCGCTGTTCGCCGCGCCATGTCCCGGCCGTCATCCTCGCCGTCGCCGATCTCCCCCGCACGCCGTCGGGCAAGCTGGCCGAGCTGGCGGTGGCCGATGTGGTCGCTGGTCGCGAGGTCCGTAACCGCAATGCTTTGGCCAATCCTGAGGCGCTCGAAGAATTCATAATTCTGGCCCGCCAGTTCGCCCCACGCCGGCCCTGAACATCGGCGGCCAGAGCCCGGCGCGGGATGAATTCGGGGCTCGGCGATGTTGTAAGTCCAGTTCCACGCCCCGCGCGCCGATGCAAGGAGGCGGTGCGACGGCCCTCGGGTTCGTCGCTGGGGTCCATGGAGCAAGGCTGAAGTGGCACTCGTTGGAGGAAACGAGGGGGGTCGCTTTGGCACCAAAGGCCAAACTCGGGAAAATCTTCACGGTTTCGCCTCGACTCGACCCCCCCGGACCTGGGACAATCACGGCACCGGAGGGAATTCCCCACATCCGGCCGTCGTTGCTGTCATGCTCTAAGAGCGCGCCGGCGACTCGGTGCGGATCCGGCGTAGATCGAGCTTGCTGACCTGACGGTCGGCGAGCGGAAGGAATGTTGTGGCTGACGACCGTCTCGACCGAAGCGAGGACCAGGACCTGGTCCGTCTGTACCTCCAGGATATTGGTAGGTACGACTTGCTGACCAAGGACGACGAGGTCCGGCTCGCGCAACGCATCGACGGTGGCAAAGAGGCCACCGAGCAGCTAGCCGCGGCCACGAAACTGACACCGGCCGACAAGCGTCGGCTGCGTCGCCAGTTGCGTGACGGCGAAGATGCCAAGCGCGAGTTCGTGAACGCGAACCTTCGTCTCGTGGTCTCGATTGCCAAGAAGTACCAGGCCAGCGGTTTGCCGCTGCTGGACCTCATCCAGGAGGGCAACCTGGGCCTGATCCACGCCGTCGAGAAGTTCGACTGGCGCAAGGGCTTCAAGTTCTCCACCTACGCCACCTGGTGGATTCGCCAGGCGCTCCAGCGCGGCATCGCCAACTCGTCGCGCGTGATCCGCCTGCCTGTCCACGCCGGTGACACGCTCGCCCGGGTGATGAAGGTGCGCGCCCAGCTCGAAAGCGAGCTCGGTCGCACGCCGACCATCGCCGAGGTTGCCGCGTCAGCCGGCTTGCCGCTCGAGAAGGTTGTCGAAGTGCATAGCTACGCGAGTGACCCGGTGTCGCTCGACGAGCCGTTGCGCGACGACGGTGACGCCGAGCGCGGTGACTTCGTCGCCGACGCTGGTGCTGCGTCGCCGTTCGAAGCGGCCGCGACGGCGCTGTTGCCGCGTGAGGTAGAGCGGATCCTGTCGGTGCTCGACGAGCGTGAGCGCACGATCCTGCGTTTGCGGTTCGGTCTTGACGGACAGGAGCGTTCGCTCGAGGAGATCGCCGAGCACTTCGGCCTCACCCGTGAGCGCATCCGTCAGCTCGAGGCCCGTGCGTTGTCGAAGCTGCGCCACCCGGCCAGCGACGTCGGCGCCCGCGCGCTGCTCGAAGCCGTCTAGCCCCCAACCCGCACGCAAGCGCGCCAAGACCGTGTGCCGCTCCGGCGGCACCGGCGACGGCTATCGCGGCACACGGTCGTGCCGCGTCGCCGTGATGCTGTGGCCTAGCGACTGAGCGTTACGAGAAGCCCGCGGATCAGCTCGTCTTTTTCGGCCTGCGTCAGCTTGGCGTTGCTGTGTAATCCGAACCACGTGAAGTACGACGGCGGCATCGAACCGTCGCGAATGGTCTCGACTGCGTCCTGTGCGCCTTCGCCTCCGGGTCCGCGCCAATCCGAGAAGTTGAGTGCGTCGCGACCGTCGTTGACGTGGCTCGTGAGCCACCACGACACGGGCGCCACCTTCCCGTACCAGGGCGTCTGCACTTCGTTGCTGTGGCAGTCGTAGCAAGCAGCAACCGTGAGCTGTCGTGTGCGCGCACTGGCCCAGGTTGGTTCGTGGCGCGCCGAGGGATTCGAGATGCGATAGGGCACGAGTTGCAGCAGCAGGAATGCGCCGATCAGTGGCAGCCCGAGCGTGATCAACAATCGCTTCATTCCCATCCATCGTGCGCTCGGTGGCCCCCACGAACCAGGGCCAAACGGCCCGAGCCAGCCCGACCGTGTGCCGCTCCGGCGGCACCGGCGACGGCCAGATCGGCACACGGTCGTGTGCGCCCTGCGCTACTTGAGGGTGAGGCGCCAGGTCCAGCGGTAGCGGTCGGGGCCGAGTTTGTACTGCGGGAGGGTGTCGGGACCGCAGCTTGCGGTGCCGAGACCGCGGTGCGCGCCGTCGATATGCACAGTGGTCTGCGGTCGGGCGACGAGCTCGACGTCGTGGAGCGCGCTGACGAGCTGTTCGGGCGTGTGATGCAACGCGCTGAACATGAACGGGTCGGGCGCATCGACCCGCAGCGCCATGGCGCCACGCCGCGCACCGCCGAGTTCGAACCAGCGCGTGTCGGTATGCAGACCGTGTTCTTGCGGCATCACGTACGGCACGTACTGGTCGGTGACGCTCGACGCGTAGACGCCGAGCGCGGCACCACGCGCCCGATCGGGGTAACACTCGTGCGGCCCGCGGCCGTACCACCGCAGTGCTTCAAGGCCGTCGACGACATCGAAGCGCACGCCCACACGCGGCAGGTCGGCGAAGCGCTTCGGGATGCGGACGTCCTCCGCAAACGTGATGACGCCGTCAGCGGTGAAGGTCATGCGCGATCGATGCGTGATGACCGCCGACGGATCGGTCCCGACGAGTTCGTGGGTCGCCGTCATCGTGTGCGCGCCGTCAGTCGACGACACGCGCGACGACACTCGCGATGACACTCGGGCACTGATGCATCGGGACTCGAGTGCGTCGAGGCCCCAGGCTCGCCAGCGTCCGAACGGGGTGAACTCGCCGAGCGCCAACTTCAGTCCGTCGTTGTCGATGGGGGCGCGCCACAGCGTGAGCCGTGGGGGAGTGGCCAGTACCTCCGTGCCATCGGCGCCGCGCCGTAACGAAACGAGGACGCCCGTCGTCTGGTCGACGGTGGCGGCCGAACGCCCTGCGGTGAACGTGACGAGATCGCCGTCGACGTGGCGCTGAACTTCGCCGCGCGCTGCCGCGGCAGGACGCCGCCGCGCACCAGACTCACGAGCGGGTCGCTCAACGATCCATTGGTCGTGTCCCACCGGATGGCCGGCCGGCGCCCAGGATGACGCCCGCGCCGTCGACCAACGCACCGTGATGGTGCATTCGCCGGGCCCGATCTCGCGCCAACGGATCGGTAGGTCGACCTCTGCCGACGAGCGTGGCGCAATCGAAGGCACCGCCACACGACCCGACGCCACGACCGTCCCTTCGACGGCCACCTCGAAGCGCGCCCGTAACCACGACGTGTCGCGAAACCACTCGCGGTTCGTGATCGTGACTCGGCTGCGGCGCGTTGCGTGCGGCGCAACCGCGACGGGTCGGGTCAGGAACCGGTGCTCGTACATCGCCGGTTTCGGCGTGCGATCGGGCCACACGATCCCGTCGCAACAGAAGTTCGCGTCGTGGCGCCGTTCGCCGAAGTCGCCGCCATACGCCGAGCGCCACATCCCCCGCTCGCTTGCGCTCGCGCCCGCAGGGGCTTCGGAGCTGCCGTCAGGGAGCACCTGTCGCAGCCCGTGATCCCACCACTCCCAGATGAAGCCGCCCTGCAACGCCGGGTGCGCCTCGAAGGCGTCGAAGTACTCGCCCAGACACCCATTGCTGTTGCCCATAGCGTGCGAGTACTCGCACAGAATTACTGGCCGATCACTCGGGGCAATCAGCCTCGGTTGCGTGCCAATTGCACCGCCACCGGCCTGTTCGATCGCCCAGATCTCCGGATACATCGGGCACAGCACGTCCGTGGCGGCATGACCGCCGTTCCAGTCGAGCATGATCGCGCCTTCGTAGTGCAGCGGGCGCGTCGGGTCGTAGTGACGGATCCATCCCGCGAGCGCGTCGTGCGCGGCGCCGTAACCGCTCTCGTTGCCGAGTGACCACATCACGATGCAGGCGTGGTTCTTGTCGCGCTCCACCATGCGCCGACCGCGTTCGACCCATTGCGTCAGGTAGCGACCGTCGTGCACCAGTGAGAAGTTGAGGGCGTGGCTCTCGATGTTCGCTTCGTCGACGACCATCAGGCCGAGCTCGTCACACAGGTCGAGTAAGCGCGGATCGTTCGGTGCGTGCGACGTGCGGACAGCATTGAAGCCGAACTGCTTCATCAGCACGAGGTCGGCGCGCATCTGCGCCTCGGTCACGACTCGTCCGGTGTCGGGATCGAAGTCGTGGCGGTTGACGCCGAAGAACGTAATCGGTGCACCGTTGAGCAAGAACGAAGTACCGCGCACTTCGACGCGCTTGAAACCGACGCGACACGCGTTCATTTCTTGCACCACGCCGTCGGGATCGTGTAGCGCCACGACGAGTCGGTACAGCGCCGGTGTTTGCGGTGTCCAACGTTCGACAGCCGGTACCTCGGTATGACATCGCACGATGTGACCCTCGAAGTCGTACGGCACGGCGCGCCACGGGACCTCGCCGGTCATCACGGCGCCGATCCGGCGACCCCCGAGCGTCTCGAGGCGAACCTCGACCCGCCAACCGGCCGCGGGCGCGGTGTGCGAAGACCAACCGACCTCGACGCGCACGTCGAGCACGCCCGTAGCGGCGCTGTTGTCGGCGTTGTCGTCGGCGTTGTCGTCGGCGTTGTCGTCGGCGAGCCCGGCAACCGCATGCACGTCGGCCAGGTAGGTGGGTGCTGTGGAGTAGAGCGCGACCTCGCGATGCAGGCCCGCGTGCCACCACTGGTCTTGGTCCTCCACGTAGCTCGCGTCCGACCAGCGCACGACCATGGCGCACAACGAGTTGCGCCGCCCGACCTGCACATGGTCGGTGACGTCGAATTCCGCGGCGAGACGACTGTCCTTGCTCATCCCGACGGCGCGACCATTGACCCACACGAACAGCACGCTCTCGGCCCCGCCAAAGTGCAGCACGGTGCGACGCCCGCGCCAATCGCGCGGCACCGAGAACGTGGTGCGGTACAGCCCCGTCGGGTTTGCGGCGGGCACGAACGGCGGCCGGGGCCGGAACGGCATCATGACGTTCGTGTAGATCGGCTGGTCGAATCCCTGCATCGTCCAGCATCCGGGCACCGCCACGCTCGCCCACGCCGAGTCGTCGAAGTCGGTGCGCTCGAATCCCGTTGGCGCGGCGTCAGGCGAGTCGGCGAGCGCGAAACGCCATTGTCCGTCGAGGCGGCGAAACCAGGGAGAACCGTCACGGGCACCGGCGCGCGCCGTTGCAATGTCGGGCGCGGGCCACAGCGGTGCGCGCATCGGCAGACGCCCAAGCGCCGCGACGTCGGGGGCTTCCCAGAGCCGAACGCCGCCGAGATCGAAACCGGGGATCGACATCGCGCACACCCTACGGTGCACCCCGTGACCGCCACCCCCAACGACAGCCCCGGGCGTCGTTTGAC
>JBBREP010000159.1:0-5668 GCA_038202885.1 Acidimicrobiia bacterium
GCAGATGCTGCATTCTTGGTCGGCACCCGACTCGTGATCACGATGCGCTGTCTGCGCCGCCACGGTGAGGTTGGCTCAGGTGGCCAAGAACCCGGCGAACGGGGGATCACCATGGCTGCGCTGGCCAAGCTCGATATTGACGCCCATTACCTGCCCGAGCCCTACCGGCAGGCGTTGGAGCGCGCCGGCCGATGACCGCGCAACGAGAGGACCTCGCGATGCACCACCAGATCGAGCTCGGTTACCTCATCGTCGAAATCCCCGAGCCCGACACGCTCACGCCCGTGCTGGGCGATGTCGTCGGCCTCATTCCCGGCGAGCCGGCGCTCGACAGCCGCGCGCGCACGTGGCGCGACGACGATCGCGCCCAGCGGCTCGTGGTGCAGCGCGGCCCGGCCAACGACGCCGTTGCCCTCGGCTTCGAGGCCGCGGATGGCGCCGCCTTCGACGCCGCAGTCGTGCGCCTCCGCGAGTTCGGAGCCGACATCACCGAAGCCGAAAGCGGCGGCGACGATCTGGCGCGGCGACGGGTCTCGCGCCTGGTCCGCACGACCTCGCCGTGGGGCGTCGCGATCGAGATCGTGCTCGGGCTCGCGGATGCGGCAACGCCGTACACCTCGCCGCTGGTACCGGGCGGCTTTCTCACCAAGGGGGTCGGATTTGGGCACGTCGTGTTCGCGACGCAGGCCTTCGACGAGTCGGTCCGTTTCCTCACCGACGGCCTCGGGCTCGTGCAGTCCGACTGGATCGAGACCGAGCTGGCTCCGGGGATCGACCTCGAAGTCCGGTTCTTTCACTGCAACGCACGGCACCACACGGTGGCAATGGCTCGCGCGCCATTCGAGCTCCCACAGTCGCTGCACCACGTGATGTTCGAGGCCAACGAGCGCGACGACGTCGGGGCCGCATTCGACCGGGCCTGGGACGCCGGGCTGCCGATTCCGAACGGGCTCGGCCGTCACGACAACGACGGCATGTTCAGCTTCTACCTACAGACGCCCGCGGGCTTTCAGATCGAGTTCGGACACGGCGCGCGCGTCGTAGGCGACCATTGGGACGACAACCGTCTGTACAGTCGCATCAGCGCGTGGGGTCACCAGCCCCTGCCGCGGCCATGAACAGCGTGGCCAAAGGCTCGGCGGCCGACGCGGCGAGCGCGCCTCACGCGGTCGACTGCGACGTCGCGATCGTCGGCGCGGGACCGTCGGGGCTCGTGCTCGCGGTGTTGCTCGCGCAGCTCGGGCGTTCCGTCGTCATCCTCGAGCAGTGGCCCGCGCCCTACGCGCTGCCGCGCGCGGTGCACTTCGACGACGAGGTTGGCCGCCTCCTGCAGTCGTGTGCCATCGGCGACGAGCTGCGCGCCGTGTCGGAGCCCGCCGAGGTCTACGAGTGGCGCAACGCCGCGGGCACGACGCTGCTGCGCTTCGGTCGCATCGGCATGAGCGCGTCCGGGTGGCCGTTTTCGTCGATGTTCTGCCAGCCCGAACTCGAAGCACTGCTCGCGGCACGCGCCCACGCCCTGCCGACGATCGAGATCCGTCGCGGCGTCGCGGTCGACTCGCTCGACCAGCACGACGGCCTCGTCACCGTCGGGTGTCGCTCCGGTGCGTCGCTTCGCGCCGCGTACGTCGTGGGTTGCGACGGCGCCAACTCGACGGTGCGCGAACTGCTCGGCATCGGCGTCGACGACCGCGGGTTCTTCTACGACTGGTTGATCGTCGACGTTGTGCTCAACGAGCCGCGGGTCTTCGATCCGATCAACCTCCAGATCTGTGATCCGAACCGGCCGACGACCGCGGTGTCGGGAGGGCCAGGCCGGCGGCGCTGGGAGTTCATGCGACTGCCGCACGAGACGCGCGAAGCGCTCGGTGACGAAGCCGTTGCGTGGAAGCTCCTTGAGCCCTGGGACGTGCGACCGGACAACGCGCGCATTGAACGTCATGCGCTGTACACGTTCCAAGCCCGAGTCGCCGACCGTTGGCAGGACGGTCGGGCCTTCCTGGCCGGGGATGCCGCGCACCTGATGCCACCGTTCGCGGGACAGGGCATGTGCTCAGGGGTGCGCGACGCGGCGAACCTGGCGTGGAAACTCGACTCGGTGCTGACCGGACGCGCCGCACCAGAGCTGCTCGCGACCTATGAGCAGGAGCGGCGGCCCGGCGCGGTGGCCGCCATCGAAATGTCGATCGCGCTGGGCCTGGTCACCTGCGTTGCCGACCCCGACGAGGCCGCGGCGCGCGACGAAGCGATGGCCTCGGCCGTCACTGGAGAGGTGTCGGAGGTACCGGGCCAGGCAGCACTCAGCACCGGTCTCGTCCACCCGAACTCGCCGCTCGCGGGGGAGCGGTTTCCGCAGGCCAATCTTGGCGGCCGATGGTTCGATGATGTCTATGGCGCGGGCTGGCGCCTCGTGACCGACGACCCCAACGCCAGCAACCTCGAACCCGCGCTCGTTGACTGGCTCGCGTCTATCGGTGGCGCGGTGATCCAAGTCGCTGGCATCGCTGCGGATCTCACCGCGTGGTTCCAACAGCACGACGTGCGTTGGGCGCTCCAACGACCCGACTTCCACATCTATGGGACCGCGACCGACGTGGCCGGCGCGGCCGAGCTCGTCGCACACCTCCGCGCGCGCCTCGCCGGCGCGTCCGTGTCCACCAACCACACGCCAACCACCGCAGAGGCGAGCCACTGATGGCGACATGTGGTGGTAGCGGCTCGGGCGGCTCGTCGCACACCACGACGACGGTGGACCTGTCCGTAACCTCAGCACCTACTTTTCTGGCGGCGCGTGTCCATCAGCGGTCGTGTTGTTCGTCTTACCGTTGACGAGTCACCTATGCCGTTGGAGGCCGAGATGAAGTACATGCTGTTGATTCACCAGGGGACAACGCCCACGCCGCTGGATCCCGAGGCGTGGGCGGCGTTGGCTCCCGCTGACCAGCAAGCGATCTACCAGGCCTACAGCGAGATCAACGCGACGCCGGGCGTGACGCCGGGCGAGGGCTTGCAGCTGCCCGAGACGGCCACCACCGTCCGGGTGGCGGACGGCAAGACGATCACCACTGACGGTCCGTTCGTGGACACCAAGGAATCGATCAACGGGTACCTGATCTTCGACGCGCCAGACTTGGACGCGGCGATCGAGTTGGCCGCCAAAATCCCTGCTGCTCGTTTGGGTGGAGCGATCGAGGTCCGTCCAATCATGCAGTGGTGACAACCCTCGAGCAGGTATTCCGTGACGAGTGGGGCACAGTCGTCGCGTCGCTCATCAGCTTCCTCGGTGATTTCACGATCGCCGAGGAAGCCGCGCAGGAGGCGTTCGTGATCGCCGCCGAAGCGTGGCCACGCGACGGGTTCCCCGCGAACCCTCGGGCGTGGTTGGTGACCACGGCGCGCAACCGTGCGATCGACCGGATCCGACGCGATCAGACCCTTGTGGCCAAGACCGCCCTGCTCGCTGTGCACGAGAAGGCAAGGCAGACGATGGACGTCGCGTTTCGCGATGAACGGTTGGAGCTGGTGTTCATGTGCTGCCATCCAGCGCTGTCGGTCGAAGCGCAAGTTGCGCTCACGCTGCGCACATTGGGTGGGCTGACCACGAGTGAGATCGCCGACGCGTTCTTGGTACCGGAGCCGACGATGGCCAAGCGCCTCGTGCGAGCGAAACACAAGATCACCGCCGCCGGCATCCCGTTCCGAGTCCCACCGCAGCATCTGCTGGCCGACCGCCTCGCGGCCGTGCTTGCCGTCGTGTATCTCATCTTCAACGAGGGATACGGCGGGCGCGCGGAACTGACCGCCGAAGCGTTGTGGCTCGGCCACGCACTGGTCGAACTCTTGCCTGATCAGCAGGAGACCAACGGCTTGTTGGCCATGATGCTGTTGCACGATTCCCGGCGCGACGCTCGCTTTCGTGACGGTGAAATCGTGTTGTTCGCGAACCAGGACCGCGACCTGTGGGACACCGACCAGATCGACCGCGGCCGAGCCGCGTTTCGTCGCGCTACGGAACTCGACGGTCGAGGTCCATACGTCGTCCAGGCCGCGATCGCCCTCGCGCACACCCAGCAGCCACGCGACTGGACCCACATTGCGGTGCTCTACGGCGAACTCGCCCGGCTGACCGACTCTCCGATCGTGCAGCTGAATCGTGCGGTCGCCATCGCCGAAGCCGAAGGACCCGAAGCCGGACTTGCCATCATCGACGGCCTCGAACTCGACGACTACCGCTACTTCCACGCCGCCCGTGCCGAACTGCTCCACCGGGTCGGTAGAAACACCGAAGCCGTGACGGCGTACCACCGAGCGCTCGCACTTGCGCACGACGACGCCGAGCGACGCCAGTTCCAACGTCGGCGCAACGAGATCGACCACGCCGCCGCGGTTGCTGCGAACGCTCACCAACCGACTCACCAACTCGATATGAACGACTTCAACTGACCAGCAGGCACAGAGGACGGTCCCATCGTGACAATCGCGCCCAATTAGGGTCGTGTGATGAGTCGCGAGGTAGTCACGGGGTATTGCTGGCCGCAATCAGTGGGCGCGGGCGAGCAGGTCGGTCTGCACATGTCGTCGTCGGGCGGGCGGCCGGTGCGCGTCGAGGTGGCACGAGTCGGCGCGCGGCGCGAGGTCGTGTTCAATGCTGACGCGGTGGCGACCGGCGAGCACGCAACGCCGACCGACGCGGCCTCGAAGGGGTGCGGCTGGCCTGTCGCGCTCACGCTCGACGTCTACCGCGCGTGGCGGTCTGGCTATTACGAGGTCGTCATGGAAATCGACGTGGGCGACAAGGTTCGGCGCGACTACGCGTTCTTCGTCGTGCGCCCGTCTGCCGGCACGCGCATCGTGCTCGCGCTGGCGACCAACACGTGGAATGCCTACAACGACTTCGGTGGACCGAACCTCTACACCGGCGGCACCCACGTTGCCATGCAGCGGCCGATGGCGGCTGGGTACCTCTCCAAACCACCCGGCAAGGGCCGTCGCGTGACGGGTACCGGCGCGCCCGATCCCCAGAACGCCGCGCACGTCGGTTACATCACGCTCAACCATCTTTCGGGATATGCCGGTTCTGCAGGTTGGCCCGACTGGGAGTTGCCGTTCATCGAGTGGGCCGAACGCGAAGGGTTCGAGATCGGCGTGTGCACGAACGCCGATCTCGAAACGCACCCCGAGGTCTTGGATGGCGCGAGCTTGTACCTGTCCGTCGGCCACGACGAGTATTGGTCTGGCGCCATGCGCGACACGGTCGAAGCGTTCATCGCGCGTGGCGGCAACGCGGCGTTCTTCTCCGGCAACACGTCGCTGTGGCAGGTACGCATCGAAGGCGACGATCACGACGTGATGGCCGGCTACAAGGGCTTCTTCAAGAGTGACCCAGTGATGCACACCGACCGCGAGCCGGAGGCGACGACGTTTTGGTCTGATGTGGTCGTCGGTCGTCCCGAGAACAACATGACCGGCGTCTCGTTCACACGCGGCGGGTATCACCGCATCGGTCGCAACGTGACCGCCGGTCTCGGCGGCTACACGGTGCACCGCTCCGATCATTGGATCTTCGACGGCACCGGGCTCGGCTACGGCGAGGTGCTCGGTGTGGCCGCGACCGTCGTCGGCTACGAGTGCGACGGGTGCGTGTTCACGTACCGCGACGGGCTGCCGT
>JBBREP010000160.1:0-5624 GCA_038202885.1 Acidimicrobiia bacterium
CTCGGCGAGATCGACGACGCGACGGCCATCGGGATTGTCTCTTGGTGCGGGTGGATCTGGAGCTCACCGTCGAACAGACGGAACCAGTCACACTCGTGGGTGACCCGCTCGCCGCGCAGCAACGGGATGATCACGCTCAACGCTTCGTCTTGCATATCGCGTTGGCGCATCGGGTCGAGCCCGAGCATCGCCGCGTCCGACGGCAGCGCTCCGGGGCCGCTTCCGAAGATGAGGCGACCGCGGCACTGATGGTCGAGCTGCACGAGACGCTGGGCCACCGTGAACGGGTGGTGATACGGCAGCGAGATCACGCCCGTACCGAGACGGATGGTGTGGGTGCGCTCGGCGACCGCGGCGAGGAACAGCTCGGGGCTCGCGATGACTTCCCAGCCGGTCGAATGGTGCTCACCACACCAGAACTCGTCGAAGCCGAGACGATCCAGATGGGCCGCGAGCTCAAGGTCACGCTGCAGCATGAGCGTGTAGTTCTCGCCGACGGGATGGTGGGGCGCGAGGAATGCGCCGAAGCGGAGACGGGCCATGCGGGCACTCCTGGACAAAGACGAGCGGTCGGAACGCTGGAGCGTACTGAAGCAGCCGCAACGCAGTCGCCACGGCACTCGACCCGCGGCCCGGCACGCTAAATTCGGCGCCGATGCCGTCGCGGATCGCTGCCGCGCGCACGCGGGCCCGCCATTCCATAGGCCGTTCCATCGGGCGTTCCCTCGAGGAACAGGCCCGGTTGGTGCTCTTCCTCGTCCGCTGGATCCTGCTCGGTTCGGTGTCCGGTGTACTGGCCGGCCTGTCGTCGTATTTGTTCCTGGAAGGGCTCGACCGCGTCACGAGCTTTCGCATCGATCACGGTTGGATCATCTGGTTCCTGCCCGTGACCGGACTGCTCATCGGGCTTGCGTACCACCACTTCGGCGGGCGGTCAGCCGAGGGCAACGCCATGCTGCTCGAACAGATCCACGAGCCCACCACATGGGTGCCGCGCCGGATGGCCCCGCTCGTGCTCCTCGGCACGTGGGTCACGCATCTCTTCGGTGGCTCGGCTGGCCGTGAGGGGACCGCATTCCAGATGTCGGGCAGCCTGACCGATCTGTTTGCGCGCACGATCCGCCTCGACCGCGAGTCGCGCCGGCTCCTGCTCGCTGCCGCGCTCGGCGGCGGTTTCGGTGCAGTGTTCGGCGTGCCGCTGGCCGGCGCGGTGTTCGCGCTCGAAGTGCAATCCATTGGTCGGGTTCGTTATGAAGCACTCGTTCCGGCGCTCACGGCATCGGTGGTGGGCGACCTCGTCGTGCGCGGTCTGGGCTACCACCATGCCTCGCGTGTGCAGCTCGCCGTGCACCTCGACGTCGCGCTCGTGGCCAAAGTGGCCCTCGCCGGGCTCGCGTTCGGCCTAGCGGGCGCGGCGTTCGTCGAACTCACGCACGCCATCGAGTCGCTCATGGCGCGCTATGTCGGGTGGCGTCCGTTGCGCACGGCAATCGGCGGCGTCGCCGTCCTCGCGCTCGTCGCGCTGGTCGGGCGCGACTACCTCGGACTCTCGTTGCCGATCGCGAACCGCGCCCTCGGCGGCGCGCAGCTGTCGTTCGCGGTGTTCGCGTTGAAGATCCTGTTCACGGCGATCACCTTGGCGTGTGGTTTCCCCGGCGGTGAGGTGACACCGTTGTTCGTGATCGGCAGCGCCCTCGGCTCGGCGTTGGCGACGCCGCTGCACCTCGACGTGCGCATGCTCGCGGCCATCGGCTTCGTCGCGGTATTCGCGGGCGCGGCCAACACGCCGCTGGCGTGCACGATCATGGGTGTCGAGATCTTCGGTGCCGCCGTGGTGGTGCCCATGGCCGTCGGGTGCATCATCGCCTACGTGTTCTCCAGCCACCGCGGGATCTATGCCACGCAACGCATCGAAGTGGCCAAGGGCTCACGGATGATCTCGGGCATGCCCACGCTCAAAGGCTGGCGCACCGAGCGATCCTGAGTCGGCTCAGTGCGATGCGGTGTGCACGGCGAAGAATCGTGCGATCCACGCGCCCACCACCCGACTGTCGATCGGGCTTGACAACGACGCCCGTGCCGCAGCCACCCGCGCCGCGCCGATCAACTCGACGCGCCCGGCGAGGAGGTGGTCAGCCAGCGCGGGCACGAACTCGGGGTGCGCCTGCACGGTCCATGCTCGAGTACCGACCGCGAGCCCCGCGATCGGGCAGTACGGCGCCGAGGCGATGACCCGTGCGTCGGGTGGCACCGAGACGACCTGGTCCTGATGGCTCGCGAGCAGCGCGAGGCGGGCGCGTTGTGGGTCCATCCACGGCTCGGGCGTCGTGATGTCGTACTCCTGCACGCCCACGCCCCACCCACCAACCGCTCGTTCGACCGTGCCCCCAAGCGCGCGAGCGAGCATCTGGTGACCGAAGCAGATCCCCACATACAACGACTCACGGGCGATGAGTTCGCGATGCAGCGCCTCCACGTCGGCGATCCACGGTTCGTCGTCGTACACCGACGAGCGACTCGGCGAACAGATCCAGCCGTCGCACTCCGACGAGCGCTCGGGGAAGCGGCCCCGATCCAGGTCGTAGCGGACCAGCTCGATTCCGTGCGGCGAGAGCAGTGCGTCGAACAGTTCGGGATAGTCGCCGGCGATGGCGACACTCTTGGCGTCGACGTGGCCGACGATCAGCAACCCAATGCGCGTCATCGCGTCAGCGGAACGAGAAGACGGCCGCGCCGCCCGAGCCCTCGTCGAGCGGCGCCAGCAGCCCGCGGTCACGCAATCGGGGCAGCACGCCTTCACCGAACCAGTACGCCTCTTCGAGATGCGGGTATCCAGAGAGGATGAACTCGTCGAAGCCGAGCTCGTGATACTCCGCGATGCGGTCGGCGACCTCGTCGTACGACCCGACGAGTGCGGTACCGACGCCGCCGCGAACGAGTCCGATGCCAGCCCACACATTCGGATAGATCTCGAGGCGCTCGCCACGAGCATTAGCGTCGGCGCCGGCGCCGGCCTGGGTGTTGTGCAGCGACGCCATGCGGCGCTGACCCTCCGACTGTGTGGTTGCGAAGTCGGCCTGGGCCGCGGCGATCGCTTCATCGGACATCGCGGCGCGCAGGTCGTCGGCCGCCGCCCACGCAGCCGCGCTGGTGGCGCGGGCGATCACATGGAAGCGGATGCCGAAGCGCAGCGATCGTCCGTACGTTGCTGCGAGCGCGCGCATGCGCTCGACCCGTTCAGCAACCATGGATGGCGTTTCGCCCCACGCGAGGTACACGTCGGCCTGGCTCGCGGCGACCCGTTCGGCGGCTTCGGACGCGCCGCCGAAGTAGATCGGCGGCACCGGCACGGGAGGCTGCCTCGTGGTCGCGCCCTCTACATGAAGATGTGCGCCTTCGAAGTCGAAGGCGTCGCCCGACCAGGCACCGCGCATCACGGCAATGAACTCGCCCGTGCGCTCGTAGCGCGTCTCTTTGTCTTCGAACACGCCGAAGCGGGCGAGCTCGGCCGCTTCGGCGCCGGTGACGATGTTGATCAACAGCCGACCGTCGGAAATCCGCTGATACGTCGAGGCCATCTGCGCCGCAAGTGTGGGCGACAGCAGCGCGGGCCGAAATGCGACGAGGAACTTGATGCGCCGTGTCAGCGGCAGGAGTGCGGCCGTCGCGAGCCAGGCATCTTCGCAACCAGTGCCGCACGGTGTGAGCATGCCGTCGTAGCCGAGGGCGTCGCACGCCATCGCGAGTTGGCCGAGATACGCCGCACTGGGGCTGCGCTGGCCCGAGCCATCGGCCGGCGGCAGCACCTCGCGGCTATCGCCGCCGGTGGGAAGGAACCAGTGGATTGCGAGTTTCACGCGTCGATGTCCTACCAGCTCGCGTCGAGCGGGCGTCCTTCGGTGTAGCCGGCTCCGGTCTGCACCCCGACGACGGCACGCTCGTGCAGCTCGGCAATCGCGCGCGCCCCCGCGTAGGTGCACGCAGAGCGCACGCCGGCGACGATCTCGTCGAGTAGGTCCTCGACGCCGGCTCGCTCGGGGTCGAGGTACATGCGCGAGGTGGAGATTCCCTCTTCGAACACCGCCTTGCGGGCCGCCTCGAAGGGGTCGCCTTCGGCCGTGCGGTTCGCGACCGCGCGGGCCGAGGCCATGCCGAAGTTCTCCTTGTAGAGCCGGCCGTTGGCGTCGCGCTGGGCGTCGCCGGGCGACTCGTGGGTACCGGCGAACCACGATCCGATCATTACGTTGGCCGCGCCCGCCGCTAGCGCGAGCGCCACATCGCGGGGATAGCGCACACCGCCGTCGGCCCACACGTGGGCCCCGAGTTCACGCGCCGCGTCGGCACATTCGTGGACTGCGGAGAACTGCGGGCGCCCGACCCCCGTCATCATGCGTGTCGTGCACATCGCGCCCGGTCCCACACCCACCTTGACGATGGACGCGCCTGCAGCGACGAGGTCAAAGAGCCCTTCGCGCGACACGACGTTGCCGGCGCACAGCGGCACCGTCGGTTGCAGCGCCGCGATCGCGCGCAGCACCTCGATCATTCGCGACTGGTGGCCGTGTGCAGTGTCGACCACCAGGAGATCGACACCGGCGTCGAGTAGCGCGCCGGCGCGTCGGGCCACGTCGCCGTTGATCCCGACGGCCGCGCCGACGCGGAGCTTGCCGTGGTCGTCGAGGTTCGGCGCGTAGATCGTGGAGCGCAGGGCGCCCGTGCGCGTCAGGATGCCGACCAGCAAGCCGTCGGTGTCGACGACGGGTGCGAGCTTGCGACGCGCGTCGTGCAACGTCCGAAATGCGGCCTCGGGCAGCACGTCGTCGGCGATCGTGACCAGGTCGCTCGACATCACCCGGGCGAGCTGGGTGAAGCGATCGACGCCGATGCAATCGGCCTCGGTCACGACACCGATCGGCCGCCCATGGTCCACCACGATCACCGCGCCATGGGCACGCTTGGGCACGAGGTTGAGCGCCTCGCCGACAGTGTCGGTCGGCGCCATCGTGATCGGCGTGTCGTGGACCGGGTGGCGCCGCTTCACCCACGACACCACATCGGCCACGATGTCGAGCGGGATGTCTTGGGGGATGATGGCGAGCCCACCGCGTCGCGCGATCGTTTCGGCCATGCGCCGGCCCGCGACGGCCGTCATGTTCGACACCACGACTGGAATCGTCGTGCCCGAACCGTCGTTCGTGCTCAGGCTGACATCGAGCCTCGACGAGACGTCGGACCGGTTCGGCACCATGAACACGTCGTCGTACGTGAGGTCGTACGCGGGGTGGTCGTTGCGGAGGAAGCGCACGGGACGTGCATCGTAACCGCGCTCAGGAGCGACCGACTCAAACGGCTGGTCACACGCGAAAGCGGGCGAGGTCGGTCCCGATCGAGGCGGCCAGCGTTGCCAGCACGTGCAACGGAAGCCCGACCACGTTGCTCGGGCTGCCGACGATGCGGGCCACGAAGAGCCCGCCACCGCCCTGCATCGCGTACCCGCCGGCCTTGTCGTGTGCTTCGCCGGTCGCGATGTACCACTCGATCGTGGCGTCGTCGAGCTTGTTGAACTCGACCGTGGTCGTGTCCACCGTGGTGGCGACGCGATCTTCGAAGGCGACGGCGACGCC
>JBBREP010000161.1:0-5514 GCA_038202885.1 Acidimicrobiia bacterium
GGCTACCTCGCCGAGTTCGCGGCGATGCAACTCGACGGGCTCGAGCACCTCGTGCTCGTTGATGCGAAGGCGCCCGTGTCGTTCTTCGCGTATCCGGGCAAGGCCAGCTACCTCGTGCCGCAAGGATGCACCGTCCACACCTTGGCTGGGCCCATCGACGACGTCACCGGAGCGCTCGCCGCGCTCGCCGATGAACTTGGCGCTGATGGGCGCACTGCAGCACGCCCGCAACCCGCGCGTCCCGACGTGCCCACTGGTGCCCTCGACGCGAGCGGCCTGTGCGCGATCCTCGGCGCGTTGCTCCCCGAGGGCGCGATCGTGTCGGACGAAGGCAACACAACAGGACTGTTCGCGCCGGGCAACTCGGCCGGTGCGTCGCCACACGACTGGCTGTGCCTCACGGGTGGCGCGATCGGCCAGGGTCTCCCCGTGGCACTCGGCGCGGCCGTCGCGTGTCCCGATCGACGCGTCATCGCGCTCGAATCCGACGGCAGCGCGCTGTACACGATGCAGTCGTGGTGGACGATGGCACGCGAAGGTCTCGACGTGACGACGATCGTGTGCAACAACGGGGCGTACGCGGTGTTGAGAATGGAGCTCGGCCGGGTCGGCGCCGAAGCTGCGGCGGGGCCGCGCGCTCGCGAGATGTTCGACCTACACCGACCCGACCTCGACTTTGTGGCACTCGCGCGCGGCATGGGCGTGCCCGCCACACGCGCCACGACCGCCGAGGAGTTCCATGACCAACTGTCGCGCTCGCTGGCGACACCGGGACCATCCGTGGTCGAAGCAATGGTGCCCCCAATCGCCTAGCTGCGCCAGCCCAGACGTGCACCTCTTGTTGCTGCGCGGCGACCGCACAACGCTGTACACCGAAGACTGGCCCAAGCGGTCGCTCGCCGCGCTGGCGAAGGCGGCGCAATAGTCAGTCCTGCCACAGCCGCAATCCGCCGAGGATGCCGGCATTACCGTCGACGATCGAGACATCGGCGTCGAGGTCGAGCGTCAGGTGCTTGGTGTTGCCGCCGCCAAGATAGAGGTGATCGAAACACGCAAGGACGCGAAGGCTCGCGATCGCCTTGGCCACGCGCCCACTCCAGCGCTCGGCACCGACCCGTTTGCGAGCGGCATCGCCCAGCTGTTCGTTGTAGGTCTCACCTTTGCGGAATCGGTGGTGCGCCAGTTCGAGATGCGGGCCGAGCTTGCCGTCTTCGAAGAACGCCGAACCAAAACCGGTGCCGAGCGTGGCGACCACCTCGACACCCTCACCGGACACCACATCGAGCCCCTGAAGGTCGGCGTCGTTCAGCACCCGGGCCGGCCGCTTGAGTGCGGTCGTGAGCGCGCCGGCAAGATCAAAACGGTGCCACGCTTGTTCGAGCAGCGGATCGTCGCCCGTCCCGAGGCCGCCGACCGTAACGAACGCGGGCGCAGTCAGCACGTGGCCGTGCCGCACCACACCCGGAAAGCCAGCCGAGACGCGATCGAACGAAGGGAGCGGGCGCACCAACTCGACCAGCGCCTCGACGAGCGTGTGGGGTGGACACGGGTACGACGTGAGGACGCGTACGCGATCGTGCAGCATGACGCCGGTGGCATCGAGCACTGACGCCTTCAGGCCCGTGCCACCGATATCGATGGCGAGCGTCGTAGGCGCGGCGGGTGCAACCGATGGCTTCGCGGTGGTCGTCATACCGGTTCGTTGCTCCTGGCGTCGGCGGCTGCGATCGTGGATGCGCTGCGCAGCATGAGATCGATGATCAGACCGGTCCAACCGGTCTGGTGCGATGCTCCCAGTCCGGCCCCGGTGTCACCATGGAAGTATTCGAAGTACAACAGCTGATCGTGCCACGCGGGGTCGCGTTGCAGCTTCTCCACGTCGCCGAACACCGGCCGCCGCCCCGAGGTGTCATCGAGGAACAAGCCAAGCACGCGACGGGTCAGGTCGTCGGCCACCGCGCCCAGATGTTGCGGTGGTGTGCCGGCCCCGACGGGGTGCTCCACCGTGAAGTCGTCACCGAGCCCTCGATGAAACCGGCGCAGCGACTCGACACACAACACGTTGATCGGCAACCACACGGGCCCGCGCCAGTTCGAGTTGCCTCCGAACAACGCAGTGGTCGACGCGCCCGGTTCGTAGTCGAGCTGGGTCGTGACGCCACCGATGGTGAAGCGAAGCGGGTGTTCGCGGTGGTAACGCGACAACGCCCGCACGCCGTGCGGCGACAGGAACTCTTCGGGGTCGCAGAGCCGGGTCAGGATCCTGCGGAGCTGCGGCGCGTCAACGACCGAGAGCAGCAGCGGGCCCGCTCCTGGCGTCGCCGTTGGCGATGTGCCGACGAGCTTGTCGATGTGCGACACCGACCCGCAGTACTGCGGTTTGTGGCGCACGAACCACTCGACCCGCGCTCGAAAACCTTCGAGGCGGTCGAGCACGCCGAGGTCGATCACGCTCACCGCGAACAGCGCGATGAGTCCGACGACCGATCGCGCTTTGATCGGCATGTTGCTGCCGTCGGGACAGCGCAATACGTCGTAATAGAAGCCGTCGGCGTCGTCCCACATCCCCGACGCGCGCATTGCGGTCGAGATGTACGCGAAGTGCTCGAAAAACTTCGTGGCGACGTCCTCGTACACCGGATCGTGCACGGCCAGGATGAGGGCCATCTCGAGGAGATTGAGGCAGTACACCGCCATCCACGCGGTGCCGTCGGACTGTTCGAGCTCGCCCACCCCGCCCGTGACCTTGGAACGGTCAAACGGTCCGACGTTGTCGAGTCCGAGGAAGCCGCCCTCGAAGACGTTGTCGCCCTGCGCGTCGGTGCGGTTCACCCACCAAGTGAAGTTGATGAGCAGCTTCTGGAAGATGCGCTCAAGGAACGCGTGATCTCGTGATCCATCGATCTCGAACACGCGCAAGGCGGCCCACGCGTGCACCGGCGGGTTCACCGCGGAGAAATCCCATTCGTAGGACGGCAACTGACCGTTGGGATGCATGAACCACTCGCGGCACAGCAGTACGAGCTGGTGCTTGGCAAACGATGGATCGAGGTGCGCGAGCGCGACGGCTTGGAACGCCAGGTCCCACGCGGCGAACCACGGGTACTCCCACGTATCGGGCATCGACATGACGTCGAACGCATTGAGGTGCCGCCATCGGCCGTTGCGGATCGCGTCGCGTCCTGCCGGCGGCGAAGGCTGGGCCGGGTCGCCATCGAGCCATCGCTCGACGTCGGCGTGGTACAGCTGCTTGCCCCACAGCATGCCGGCACACCCTTGGCGCAACACGCGCGCTTCGTCGACCGTCGCGTCCTTCGGTGTCAGCGCGGCGTAGAACGCATCGGCCTCATTGGCACGCGTGGCCATCGTGGTGTCGAAGTCCGCGCCGAGGTCGCTCACGAACGGAGGCCCAACGTCGGAGGGCCCGCGCCCCGGCGCAAGGCGCGCCCGCAGCTCGACGCTCGCTCCGCCCGGCACCTCGAGCACGTAGTGCGCTGCGGCCTTCGTGCCGGTGCGATCCGGGTTGGTGCGATCCGTACCGCCGATCACTGTGTCGTTGATGGCGTCCTTCGGGAACTGGGTCGGGTCGGGCACAACGCCGAACACCCGCTCGTAGTTCGTCTCGTTCTCGCACACGAGGATGGTCGGTGCGGACCCCGCCGCCCCGGGCCCGCGTGCGTTGGGATCCAGCGGGTTCGGGCCGAGCGTGAGCGTCATCGGGCCGAGCGCGCCGTGCGCGCCGGCCTCAATCGCGCCGTCGACCCCGCACAGTCGCGGTCTGGCGTGTGGGCCGCCGAACCGCTCACCCCACGACCATGTGTTGCGGAACCACAGCGTCGGCAACACATGCAGCACATCGGGTGCGGTCCCCATGTTGGTGATCTCGATGCGTACGCAGATGTCGTCGGGCGCAGCTTTGGCGTAGTCCACCGTGACACGCCAGTAGCGGTCGTCGTCGAAAATCGCGGTATCGAGGAGTTCGAACTCCGGGTCGTGACGACTCCGCTCGCCGTTGGCGGTGACCAACTCGTCGTACGGGAAGGCCCGCTGGGGGTAGTGATAACGCCAGCGCATCCACGAATGGGTAGGCGTCGAGTCGAGATACCACCAGTACTCCTTGGCATCCTCGCCGTGGTTGCCCTCGTGCCCCGACAGCCCGAAGATGCGCTCTTTGAGGATCGCGTCGCGCCCGTTCCACAGCGCGAGAGCGAAGCACAGGTGTTGTCCGATGTCGGAGATGCCTGCGAGTCCGTCCTCGGACCACCGATACGAGCGCGACCGCGCGTGGTCGTGCGGGAACGAAGCCCAAGCGTCACCCGAAGCGCTGTAGTCCTCGCGTACCGTCCCCCACGCGCGTTCGGCGAGATAGGGGCCCCATTGCAGCCACGGTCCGGCATCGTCCGCAGTCGAAGTGGCCAGGCGCGCCGCCTCCGCGCCGTTGCCGTCGACCACGTGGCGACACTACGACAGCGTCGGCGTCTTCATCGGCCGCGGGTCGTCGTTCGCGACCGCGCCCGACCTATCGCGCGCCGAGGCGCAAGACATCAGTGCTCTTTGTAGTTTGTTTCCGGGGCACCCTTCACGGCGACGGCGAAGCAGAAGCAGTGGATGGCGCCGCCGCCGGTGGGACGGAGGCTGTGGACCTTGTCGGGCGGGATGTAGACAAGATCGCCGGCCGTGACGTCGCGGTCTTCGCCGTCGATGGTCATCACCCCGCGCCCGTTCATGACGAAATAGAACTCGTGGGTGGGATGGGCATGCGGGAACACCGCGCCGCCCGCCGCGACTTCGAATTCGTTGACGAGTTCGAGGTAGCCACCGTCGGTGAGCTGGCGCATCTCCTGCGGGTGCACGAGATACCACACCGGCACGGTGCCGTTGTGCTCGACCTCGGGTTCCACAGTGGCGATCGATCGGACATCCATGGGCATCCCTTCACGGTGACGGCACGGCGGTGCGTAGCGCCGAGGTTACGCACGCACCGCGACGGTTGTCACGGTGGACGCGTCGCGGCAAGCCGGCGTTACACGCGCGGGCCGAAGCCCGACGGATGCGCGCCGATCGCAGGCACCGGCGCGGCTTCGAGGCGAGGCCGTTCGTCGAGCCGCGCTGGGAGCAGCGGCACGGCAAGTCCGTCGGCGTCACCCAAGGTCCCGCGCGCCACGAACTGTTCGTGGCTGGCGGCCTGTTCGGGGGTGAGCACCGGAGCCACGGGCGCCCCCGCAGCACGCAATCGTTGGAGCGCATCGGCAAGTGTCAGCGCGCCAACCGCGTCGGCGACGCGACCGTCGATCTCACCGGCGCGGTCCATGCGTTCGGCGAACGGCAACGCAGCGAGCACGTCGCCGAGTTCCAGCGCATCGCTGATCGCGCGCCATAGGTGTGGTTCGGTCAACGGTGCGAGCGTCAGATAGTTGCCCTCGGCGGTCGCGAACACTCCGTAGCCAGGAGAGCCACCGGGGCGCGCGGGGGGGGGGGCGCCCGCGGGGGGCGGGGGGGGGCCCCCCCCCCCCC
>JBBREP010000162.1:0-5472 GCA_038202885.1 Acidimicrobiia bacterium
CGGCGTCGCGCTTCACTTGGGCGATGTTCTCGTCGGCCTTGGCCTTCAGGTTCTGGTACGCCTGCTCGGAGAGGTGGACGGTGCCTTCCTCGCCGGGCCGGGGCAGGTTCACGCCGGTGAACTGCTTATAGGCGTCATAGATGTCGGCGACCTCGCTGATCGCGACGCCCTTGTCGCGGCCCTCTTGAACGACGTCGATGGGACGTCCAGTGTTGTCGGGCGAGTTCCGCAATCCGACAGGGATGAGCATCTTCGTCTTGTGCGCCGACTTGGCGCCGTCGACCTTGTAGGGAATACCGCCGACCGGACCCGTCGTTCCGTCGGGGTTGATCGTGCCGGTCATGGTGATGTCGTCGTGGATCTTGTCGCCGCGCAGCAACGCGATGACGGCGATCGTCATCAGCGTGCCGGCGCTCGGGCCGTCGATACGACCCTTGAGATTGAACTTGAACTCCTTGCCCGCGAGCGGCGAGCCGGTGAGGAGCGTGCCCACGGTGACGGCGTTCCAGGCCGCGGCGCGCCACTGGTCACCGGTGCCCGACACTTCATCTTCTGAGAACGACACGCGCAACGTGCCGTCATCGGACGGGCCGATCTGGACTTGCAGGGGCGACGACACTCCCTTGGGAGGTGTGCTCGCCACGAAGGCGAGCGGCCACACCGTGACCGAATGCGTCGTGGTCACCGTGCCCGTCGCGCCGGCCTTCGTCGTCGTGGCCTTCGACTGAGGCGTCGCCTTCGAACTCCCACCGCATGCCGCCGCGGTGAGTGCCCCAGCGACGATCACCACCACATACCGACGCATTACACGATCGCGAAGCATCAAATCTCCCAAGATTTCGGTGGCGCGACCTTACTGAAGGCCGCTTGTCACTTCGCCTCTTTCGGCGCCGCGCCGCGTTCTCTGAGTCAAATGGCCCAGTGGATCCGCGCGGGCGACCGCGCACCGCGCGAGTGTGTCGAACGGTGCGCGCGCAGCGCGACTCGCGTAGCGTGCGCCGATGGACGCCAGGCCGGTACTCGACGGGCTTCGAGTGCTCGATCTCACCCGCAACCTCGCCGGACCGATGTGCACCATGCTGCTCGGTGACCTGGGTGCCGACGTGGTGAAGATCGAACATCCCAGCGGTGGCGACGACACGCGGCAATGGCTGCCGCCGGCGTGGAACGGCCGCAGTGCCACGTTCCTGGCTGCGAATCGGAACAAGCGCAGTATGGCCGTCGACCTCGACACGCCAGAAGGGCGCTCCCTGGTACTTCGGCTCGCGGCCGGCGCCGACGTTGTGGTCGAGAGCTTCAAGCCCGGTTCGCTCGACAAGCGCGGGCTCGGCTTCGAGACGGTGCGCGCGACGAACAAGCGTGTCGTGTGGTGTTCCATCTCGGCGTATGGCAACACCGGGCCGTGGCGCGACGTCGCGGGCTACGACCCCGTGCTCCAAGCCAAGACCGGGATCATGTCGCTCACCGGCGAACCCGATCGCTCGCCCGTGCGTCTCGGGATCGGGGCCATCGATCTCGGCACCGCGATGTGGTCCGCCGTCGGCATCCTGGCGGCGTTGCGAGAGCGAGACACCACCGGGCTCGGTGGGCTCGTCGAGGCAAGCCTGTACGAGACGTCCACGTGGTGGCTGTCGTACTTCATCACCGGTTACCTCGCTGGCGGCGACGTGCCGAATCGTCAGGGGACGCGTACTGCGTTCATCGCGCCGTACGAGGTGTTCCCGACGGCCGACGGCGAGATCATGATCGCGGCAGCCAACAACACGTTGTTTCGCTCGCTGGTCGGCGCGCTCGGTCTCGCCGCGTTGCTCGATGACCCGCGCTTTTCGACCAACGCCGATCGGGTCGCGCACCGAGAACAGTTGCGCGCTCGCATCGTCCTCGCGCTCGAGTCCGACACCGCAACCGCGTGGGAGCAGCGGCTCAACGCTGCGTCGGTGCCGTGTAGCCGGGTGCGCACGGTCGACGAACTGCTCAACGACGAACAGCTGTCGGCCCTGGGTCTACTCACCGAGGTTGCCCACCCCGATATCGCCGACTTACGGCTGGTCGACATGCCGATTCGGCGCAACGGTAGGCGCGCGGAGCGCCTCAGAAGGCCTCCGGAACTGGGTGAACACACCAACGAGATCCTCGCTGAACTCCAAGAGTGACCCCGACGCAGCGCTACAAGTGCTGGAGGACCACGCCAGGCCACCATGCTCCGATGCGTCGTTGGACCCCCGTATACGGGGGTCAAACGACGCATCGGGTCGCCCTTGGTCAGGATGGGCCGACGGTGGTTCTTGGGGTGTCGGCGAGGAGGAGCGCGATGTGTCGCGTGCCCGACGTGGCGCGCAACAACACCATGCGGTCGCCAACCCGATCGACGGCCCACTTCGCGCCGGCCAGCGTGACCCGGCCGAGGCCCAGTGCCTGCACCGTCACAGTGCCCGCGAATCGTCCTGCGGCGCGACTCAGGTTGACGGCGACCAAACTTCTCGCACCCAGCACGACGGTGCCCGTCAATCGCGCCGGTGCGCTCAATGGGCCGTCGCCACCCTGCCAGCGCATTGTCAATCGATCTGCCGGTACCGTCGCCCCGCGTGCCACCGGGTGCGCACCGTCGACGAGCAACACCGCACTATCGCCGGGGTCGGCGCCGTCACCGTCGGCATCGTCGGAGTCGATGAGACCGTCGAGATCGTTGTCGAGCGTGTCGGCACCGCGCGCGCCGGCGACGACAAGCACCGTCGATGGCTCGCTCGCCGCGCCCGACGCATCCGTCACGACGAGTTGGAGTCGGTATGCACCGGTTCGGTCGGCGCGCAACGTCGGAGCCCGCGAGGTCGCGCCGGTGAGCACGCGAGCGCTCCCCGGTGGCGCGGAGGTGATCTGCCACTGCCAATGCAACGCACTGCCGTCGAGATCACACGCGCGACCAGGTATGACAACCGCAGCGCCGCGCGCGACGCGCCGGTCGGCGCCGGCATCGGCGGCGGGAGCGGAGTTACCGATGCCATGGAAGCGCACGGTGCGGTTGCCTTCGAGCATGGCGGGAATGGCGTAGCCGCCGCGATAGGTCAAGGAACACGCGCCGTCAGCCGCAGTCGCCGCCACACCGAGAAGCGACGTGGCCACGCGCGGCGCCTCGCCTTCGGCGTGTAACTCGAACGAACCGGGCTCAACGGTCCATGCGATGCGGCCGCGAGTGGCGGTCGTTGCGACCACGACGCCGCCGACCGACACGCTGGTGGCGTCGAGCGCGTCGAGCGCCACGATGTTTCCCGCCGCGTTGCGCACGACGTTGAGCGAGGTGCCATCGGTCGCCACCGACGACAAGCCGGGAACGGAGTCGGCGATCGTCGCACCCGAGGTGGCGACGTACGCGTCGAGTCGCTGGTCACCCGTGGTGGCGGTGAGCACCGCGAGGCCAGGTCGCGACCGATCGACGATCGCCGGCGCGGCACTCGACTCGGCGATTGGTACGAGCACTTCCACGGTGCGGGCCGCGGCCGCGTGCACCGTTGCATCAAGCGTCGCGTGCGTGAGCTGCACACCGCCGGGTGCTTCGTGTTCGTCGTCACGCACCGAGAACGACACGGGACCAGCCGTGCTCGCGATGCCGGTAGCGAGGCGCTCGCCTGCGTTCGTCCACGTACCGCCGCTCGAGTTCGCCGAGAAGGTGCCGCCCGACGTGCCGCCGCCGTTGCCGTGCAGCTGCCACGTGAGGTCGTGGGCCGTGCCGTCGGCGGTCGCAGCATCGTCGGTGACGACGACGAAGCGGTTGTTGAGCATGTCGAATCGTCGCGTGATCGTCGTTGGCGTCAGCCCGTACCGTGTCGTGACGGCCGCCGAGTCGACACCGTCGGTGTCGAGCGCGGAGTGCAACGTCGACTGACCATCGGTGGGTGGTCGACCCAACGGGTTGCTGAGCCACTTGATCGATGCAACGAGGAGATTGTCGGGGCCGTTGCCGTCGACGAGCACGACGTTGTGGTCGTTCGCCTCGTTCACAAGACCGTGGCGCGTGAAGTCGAGGTAGCCCGGGTCGAGCGCAAGCGGTTGGCCGCCCGCATAGAGCGAGAAGGAGCCGGGATCAGCGTGTTCATGGCTTTCGGGCGCGCGGCCGACGCCGGTGCGATCACGCCCGAATTCGCTGGCCGTGTCGTGTTCGCCGAGCACGACGAGCTCGAGGGCCTGATTGTCCCAACCCGAACGCAGCACGGCATCGCCCGACTCCAAATAGGCGTGACTCGTCCAGGTCGGCACGGTCGGCGCGATCGTGTCGTCGTAGTTGACGATTGTGTCGTCGGCGAGGTCGACCGACCCGTCGGTTTCAAAGGGTTGCGGTGCGTTCGCCCAACGCCAGTAGGCCACCGACCTCGTCGACGCGGGCACGCTCGCTGGCAGCGCGCCGAAATAGTACGAGCGGCCCACGTTGGTGTCATCGATCGGCGCCATCGATCCGTCGGGCGCGGTCGTGTCGAGCATCCACCGTTGGGCGGCGGCGAACTCCGCGGAGTGCGCGTACGCAGGAACCGTCAGACCGCTCGTGGTGGTCCACGCGTGCGTCCCGAGGAACCGTTCCCACACACCGACGAACGGGATGACGTTCTGCATCGAGTAGCGGAAGTACCAGGGCCCTTCGCCGTACCCACCGTCGCCGGGGTTCATCACGTACCGAAGCATGTCGTCGACGTTGCTCACGCCCCAGTCCCACCACGTGCGCGCCTCGGTGGGATCGATATCGCCAGCAAGCACGACCGCGGCGATGGCAATGGCCGACGCACTCTTCGTGAGATGGTTGTTCTGCAGCAGCATCGCGGCACCCTGGGCCGACGCAGGATCGACGAAATTGCGATAGAGCTCAGCCGCGACGGCGTGGAGCCGGGTCACAACCGTGGCGCGCGACGCGCCGAAGTCGTAGCCCGCGCCCTGCATCGTGTCGAACGCCGTCGCGTAGTTGATGATTTCCTCGGACGTGTTGATGTCGCGGTCGATACCGCCGAGCGGCGGGTCGACGGCGAGCCGCGACCGGTCGTACATCGCGACGAGGAGGTCGCGCACACGGTCGCCGGCCGCGATACGTGCCGCGCCCGACGCGAACGGCACGATCGTGCCGGCGTCGACAGTGCGGTCGAGCGCGTACTCAAACGACAGCATCTTCGCGGCCCGTGACAGGTTGCGCTGGGCCACGATGGAGTCATCGCCGAGGGTGTCATGCAGATACGTGTGCGCACGCGAGTCGGCGCTGATGAACACAGTCCGATACGGCTCGCGCCCGAGGCGCGCCTGCAACGCAGGCTCGGTGCCGGGGTCATACGCCACCCGCGGCCGCACGGCCCCCGTGCCGGGCGGACCCGCGACCCGCGGGTGCGCGGCCGGGCCCGCGCCCGCGCCAGGGAGCGCGACGACCGCGACCAGCGCCACCGCGGTGGCGCCCATGGCCCGCGCGGAGCGAAACCGTCGAAACCGCCGAAACTGCCGAAA
>JBBREP010000163.1:0-5339 GCA_038202885.1 Acidimicrobiia bacterium
ACGATCGGGATCGCTCGAGGCAAGGCGTCGTACGACAAACGCCAGTCGATGGCGGCTCGAGACGCCAAGCGTGAGGCCGAACGGGCCATGAAGGGCGTGCACGACTGAGCGGCGCGCTTCTGGGCGCTGACGCGATCAACCCTGCAGGTCGGATCGGTTGGTGCCGATACGCAGGGTGATGGACGGCATCGACGCGGCCGGTGGCTATGGCGCGCTCTCCGGAGCGCGAACATCGCTCGACGCGTCGGTGTCGATCCTCAAGAAGGCGATCGACACCGCCAAGTCCGAGACCAGTGAGCTGCTGAACGGGCTCCCGGCCGAGCAGAGTGCCGAAGACGCTGCCGCGGCAGCGCGTCCGATCGGCAACGTCGGCCATCACCTCGACCTGCGCCTCTGAGTTGCTAGGCGGGTTGCCGGCTCCCCGTCGTTTTCCGCAGTTCGCGGCACCGAATAGTGCCGCTCTGACATGCGGAAAAGCGCCGTCGCGCGCTGCCGCGGCAGCGCTGAAAATGGCGGCGACGGCCGCAGTACACTGGTGCGTCGGCCGTCTTTCGAACAACGCACTCAGGACGCCGACGTTTGACAAGGGGGTGCGTGGCTTCGATTTCGAGGATCGAAGTGGGAGAAGCGAGCCGACGTCCCAGGATCGTCGTGAAAGAGCCTGGAAAATTGATACACGCCAACGATAACTTGGCCCTCGCGGCTTAACCCCCGCGATGGGTGCCCCGACCCCGCTGCTTGGTTGGGATGCGCCCATCATAAAGAGCAGCTCACTCGCCGACACGGCCTCGGGGTCGGCGGGGACATCGAACGAGGCTGGGGAACCCGCAGCCTGCCGCTGGGCGATGGGAACCCGAGATCAAAGCAACGGCTGCGCTCGGAGAAGTCCCACAGAGAGCTTGAAAGACGCGGGTTCGACTCCCGCCACCTCCAAGAATGCTCAGGGCCCACAACGGCGTCGCGCCGTGAGCATTGTTGGAGGTGCGCCAGCGCCCTCAGTGTCATAGCGGAGCAAGATCGAGCGGGCCCATTCGACCGCGTCGCTCGCTCGAATACCCGACGGCTGTGGTCGCGTCCAGAGCTCGAGATTTTCGGGTCGGTTGTCGTCGCGTACACCGTTGCGGTGGTGGATCGATTCTCCTGGTTCGAGAAAGCGCCCGAGCAAATCCTCGGCGACAAGAATGTGCTCAAAGACGTAGGGACTTGCTCGAGCACGCGGGTGATCTGGGACCCGAACCATGACGTATCCCGCCTTGTGGCGCGTCCGACCACCCTTCCAGTTCCCGTTCGCCGATCCCGCCACCGTCCGACACGCAGCACACGTCGCCGACTTCCCTTGACGCCTTCGGCCGCAAGAACAGTTCGCTTTCGCTCGACAGGCCGGGCAACGAAGGTGCCGACTCGACGGCCGGAAATCGCGCCCACACTCTTCACAACATCGCATGCGCTCAATGTACGAGAGGCCTACGACACCGCCGTTCGGGACGAAGCGGAATCGCGTTCTACGACTACCCGGCCGAGCAATGGATCCACTTGAAGACCACGAACCCGATCGAGTGGACCTTCTCAACCGTCCGGCTCCGCTCCAAGGTCACCAGAGTGCAGGGTTGCGTGCCGCGGGCGCCGCGATGGCCTACAAGCTCCTCGCCGCGGCCGAGGACGGGTGGCGGACAATCAACGGTCCCGAACAAGTCGCGGCTCGTCCGAGCCGGCGCCCGATTCGAGAGGGGGCTCGCGGCATCATCGAGCGTCGCAGACGGTGACGTGTTCGGTTCACTCCTTCGGCGCCAACGCGATGTTGAGACCCACGGCCTTCGCAGCGTCGGCGGGACCGGCGACTTCGACGATCCGCTCGTCGACATCGTCCCACTCCGTGCGCAGCGCCCGCGACATCACCGCGTGCTGGAGGTAGAGCGCGGTGATGTAGGTGAGCTCGAGCATTGCTTGGTCACCGAGTTGGTCATGGATTACTGCGAATAGCTCGTCGGGGACTCGACCACGATCGAGCACGAGGCAGTCGGTGAACGCCAGCACGAACCGCTCGAGTTCTGTGAAGCACGACGCTGCCTGCCAGTAACCAACGGCGGCGATCTTTTTATCATCGACGCCGAGGGCCCGCAGCGACTTGCAGTGCTGCGAGAAGACAAACTGGCTTCCCGCAGCCCATCCAGCGCGCGCCTGGCCGAGCTCGCGCAGCACCGGGTCGAGCACACGCTTGGGACTTTGGTAGATCCCGAAGCCCTGGACCGCGTGTTCGAGGATGTCGGGCACGTTCGCGAACGCCGGCCACCAGTCGCCGCGGGTGCCAGTCTCGGTACCGGGTTCGGTCACCGGGTCGCGGTCGTGGAACAGCAGGTCGTACATCATGGTGACGATCGGCGCACTCGCCTCGGCCCGACTGACTTGGTGAAGGCGCGGCATAACATTGGCTCCCGTCGTCGATGAGCGAATCCCGAGGCGCAGAGCATGGCACCTCGGCAGGTGGAGCGCCGCCGCCACGGTTGGGATTCCTGCGCGCGCCCTGTACAACATTGCTCGGTGACCGCAGACCCAACGCCATCGAACGGGCCGCTTGCCGGGTTGCGAGTGCTCGAGCTCGGCAACTTCATCGCAGGACCGTTCGCTGGCCAATTACTCGGTGATTACGGTGCCGATGTCATCAAGATCGAAGCGCCCGACGGTGGCGACCCGATGCGCGCCTGGGGAGTCACCTTTGAAGGCGACGGTCTGTGGTGGCCGACGATCGCGCGCAACAAGCGTTCGGTCGTTGCCGATCTCCGCACCGAAGTCGGGCGTGCGCTGGTGCAGTCGATCGCTCGATCGTGCGACGTCATCATCGAGAATTTCCGCCCGGGGCGCCTCGCGGAATTCGGGCTCGACTACGACACTGTGACGCGCACAAACCCCGGCGTGGTGCTCGTGCACGTGTCGGGATTCGGCCAGACCGGACCGCGCGCACACGAGGCCGGTTTCGGATCGATCGGCGAGGCCGTCGGCGGCATTCGCCACACGACCGGTGATCCGGACCGGCCACCGGCCCGTTGCGGAGTCAGCCTCGGCGACTCGATCGCCGCGCTCTTCGCCGTGGTCGGAGCACTCGCCGCGCTGCGCGAACGTGAACAGAGCGGCAGGGGCCAAGAGGTCGATGTCGCGATCTACGAGGCCGTCGCCGCGTTGATGGAATCGACGATGGCCGACTTCGAGATCGGCAACGTCGTGCGCGGTCGCAGCGGCGGTTCGTTACCCGGGGTCGCGCCGGCAGGCGCGTACCCGACCGCCGACGGCATCGACGTTTTGATTGCCGGCAACGCCGACTCGGTATTCGCGCGCCTCTGCGAGGCGATGGGCCGCGCCGAACTCGCCACCGACGCCCGGTTCGCGAGCCACGCCGCGCGCGGCACGCACGCAGCGGCGCTCGACGAACTCATCTCGGCATGGACACGGCAGCTCGATGCCGACGCGCTACTGCCACTGCTCGCGAACCACGCGGTGCCCGCCGGTCGGGTGTACACCGCTCCAGACATGGTGTCCGACCCGCACTACCTCGCGCGGTCGATGGTGCTGCGCGCCACAGCACGCGCAGGGTTTGACCTGCCCATGACCGGCATCGTGCCACGGTTCTCGCGTACACCTGGACGCGTGCGCGACGTCGGCCCCGATCTGGGCGAACACACTGACGACGTCATCGGCGCGATCCGCGCGATCACCAACCAAGGCGAAGACCACTAGCGTCGTTCGACACGAGCGGCCTGGGTATCAGATGACCCATCCGAGGCCGCAAACGTTGACGACGCGGCTTCGCCGTGGATGACCAGCGGGTTGTCGCATCGTTGTTTACAGCCGCGCGCGAGCACGGTCAGCCGGTGAACTCCGGCATCACGTCGCGGGCGAACGCCTCGACCTGCGATCGACCCGCTTCGGGCCAACTGCACACGAGATAGCCGTAGCCCGCGTCACGCCACTTCGACGCGTGCTTGCGCGCGGTCTCCAGATCGTCGAGCGACAGCGAGTTCGCCCGCATGATCGACGCGGGGTCGCGTCCCGCCTCGGTCGCGAGCTCGTCGAGGCGAGTGTTGGTCTCTCGCAACGAGTTCGGTGTCCCCCACGTGTGCCAGACGTCGGCGTACTTGGCGACGAGCGGCAGCGTGCGCCGGGGACCGCTGCCGCCGATCCAGATCGGCGGATGGGGCTGTTGCACCGGGACCGGACGGAGCTGCGCGTTCTGCAACGACACGACCCGTCCCTCGTATGACACGACATCGCCGGTGAACAGGCGCAGCATGATCTCGAGCGCGTCTTCGAGCAGGTCGAAGCGCTGCGGCGTCGACGGGAACGGGATACCGAGTTCGTGGTGCTCTTTGTCGAACCACGCTGCGCCCAGCGAGAGATCGAGTCGGCCGCGCGACGCATGGTCGATCGTCATGGCCTGCGCCGCGAACACCGATGGGTACCGGTAGGTCACTCCGGCCACGAGCAGACCGAGCCGGATGCGCGAGGTAACGCCGGCGAGCGCGGCAAGCGTGGTCATGCCCTCGAACGTTTCGCCGGGACCGTCGCCGTACATCGGCTGGAAGTGGTCAAAACCCCACGCGCCGTCGAAGCCCAGCGCTTCGGCGAACTGGACGCGGCTTTCCAGCTCGTCCCACGGCATCCGTTGTTGCGCCACATCAAGTCCGAACTGCATGACGGCAACCTAGCGAGCGCGGTCGCGAACGGGAATGTTGCGGGAACCTACGGATGTCGTGGCCGCCCGGCGGGCGCACTGTGGATAGATGATCGATATCACTGCCCCGAACCCAAACCCGTTGCGCCTGGCGCTGTTCCTCACCGTTGCCATTGCGGCGGCAGGCCTCAGCGGGCTCACTGGCTCGCCGGCACACGCTGTCGCGGCCGACGGCATCAAGGTCGCCAACGCCGTCGTCACCGTGCAAGCCGGCAGCCCGTTGAACAACTCCGGTCGTTTCAACGCCACGTTTGCGAACCCCGTCATCCATTGCAACCTCGCCGGCCAAGTGAACTTCGGAGCCACCATCTCCGGGCACAACTACACGGTGTCGATCCCCACCACCGTCAACACGGGCTCAGGACCAGCCGCGTGCCGCTTGTTCAACGGCAGCACCCTGGCCGGGGTCGCGACGTGGGAGGCGGTGATCAACGGATCTACGAACACGGTCCTCCCCGCCACACCGCAGGGCGTGACCCCCGGAACATCGGTGGCGCTCACCGGGAGCTACACCAGTGTGGTGTCGCCGCCCACCGTCGTGTGCCGCACCGTACTCACGGCCTCGACGTTCCCCGCCCGAGTGATCAACGCAACGCTCAACACGGCTTCGCGCACA
>JBBREP010000164.1:0-5253 GCA_038202885.1 Acidimicrobiia bacterium
CTGAGACGTTCCCGGCGTTGTACGCGACGCTCGTCGGGTGCATGCGCACCTCGAGGCCACCACCCCACGTCTGGTTGTAGTACTCGATCGTGATCGGGACGGGCACCCCGGTCGGCAACGTCGTCTGGGAGGCCGGGTTGCTGTGATACCAGGTAGAGAGATCACCGTTCTGCCAATGGTCGTGAACGATATTGTTGTTCAGGTAGACGCGCACGCCGTCGTCACTGACCGTGGAGATAGTCCACGTGTCGTTGGCGGGTGCACCGAACGCGGTTGGGGACGGGACGGTGATGTAGCCGGTCCAGCGGACCGAGTAGTTCGTCATCGCGACGTTCGGCGACGGAGGCGTCGCCCCCCAGAACTGGAGCATCGTCGGATCTCGTCGCACCATCGCAGGTGAGCCCTGGAAATGCTGGCCGCCGGTGTCGTTGTAGTAGGTGCCGGTCAGCCCGAACGAGTTCTGCGCCTTCGAGTTGTACGTGTAGTTCAACGACAGGTTCCCACCCACTGTCGGGAACGACGGTGAGCTCGTGCTGTACGTGGCGTTCCCGGTCGCGAGGTTCACGGAGACGGGACCGACATGGTCGTACGGGCTCGGTCCGCTCGCGCCGAGGCGGGTGTTGATGCGTAGCTGGTTCGACCAGTTCGGGACCGTCCAATACGCGCCGTCGTACAAGATGAGCGTCCAGTAGTAGGTGCCGCCATCCTGGAGGTAGTTCGCCGGGACCGTCGTCGCGATCGTGCCCGCCGGGCTCGTGTCGGTGCCGGGACCGCCCGGCGTCAACCAGCCCGACGTCCAGATCCGTGAACCCGACAGGCCATCGGCGCCGCTCGCGACTTGGAAGTAGTACTGGATCGGGTCGTTGTCGTCGTCGTGGGACAGCGTCACCATCAACTGCGGTGACGTCGTCGACACCGTCGACCCCGACAACGGGACCTTGTAGACGATCTGGTCGGCAGTGTGGTCATACGTGATTGCGAGTACCGGTGCGGAGCCGTCGCCGTACTGGTTGGAATGCTCGGTGCTGTAGAAATTCTTCCCCGAAGCCGCATCGCCCAGGTCCGCGGTGAGAGCGATCCCGACACCAAAGGACGGGACCCCCGTGCTCATCTGCTGCTGCAGCCACGATGTCGCGTCGAAGTCGACCCAGCCTTGACCGCCTTGACCGTTGTTGCCGTGGACGACGGTGTCGCTGATCGCCGCGTCGATCGGCGGTTGGGTGTTCCACGTGATCGCCGGCACGGGATAGCCCCAGTAGGTCGAGACCTTGTCGAGCAGCAACGTCTTGACCGCCGAGCTCCACCCGTTGTAGTTGTACGCCGACAACTTCGCGTTCAAGACGATCGTGTTCGACTTCCACGCCGGGGTCCCGAACAAGAACTCGCCGTACCCGGCGTTGTAGTTCGCCATGTTCCCGACGGTGATGAAATTGGAGCCGTAGTACGACGACGTCGGATACGCCGCGTCGACGTACGTGTCGACGGCTGCGTACATCGAGGCGCTCAACCAGGGGTCGATCGTCACCGGGAACTTCCGTTCCGGTGCGTCCCACCACTTCTGATCGACCGACACCCGCACGCGGACCAGTGTGCCGTCCTGGCCGGCCAGGATCGACGTGACCGGCGCGTTGACGAGCTCATCAGCGTCAGTTGCGACGCCGCCACCGAACCGGCCGACGAACTGGCCGGCACCGTCGACGAACTCGACGCCGCCCGACTCCCCAGGCCGGGCAGTGACGCCGGCAGGGACGGTGATCGTCGTGACGTAGGCCGACGGGCCCGCCGGGGACGGAACGACGAGCGACTGCTCGAGCCCGTCAGTGCGGAGCCCGACCTTCACCGCGAGGCCGTCCCGCCCTTCGAAGCCAGCCTGCGCCGGGTTCGCCTCATCGACACTCGGCCGGTTCAGTTCACCAGCCACGTCCGGGCCACCCAGCTCGAAGACGCCTGCTGCGACGCTCAACCGGCCGAGGCTGCCTGCCGCCTCTCCAGAGACCGACGCCGCCACATCAGAACCGCGAGCCACCCAATCATCCGCACCACCCACCGCGCCAGGCGTACGCACCGCAGCGACAGCCGGAGCCTCCTTCACGACGTTGCTGGCCCGCTGCAATCGCAGGTCGTAGTCATGCCACGAATCATCGGAGCCCCTGAACCGGATCGGATTCGATGCTGCACGCACCGTGCGCGAACCGTCCGGGTTGTCGAACACTTCCGCAGTTGCCGTCGTCGCCTCGTCATCACGAACGGAACGCTGCTCGTCGAACCCACCACCAGGCATCGGGTCCACGGGCCGGCCCGGCTCCGGCGGCGGATGCGAAAAATCACCCTTGGGGACGGTCGGCTCAACCGGAGGCGCGGGTGTCGAGTCTCTTGGGGCGGGCACCGAAGTCGCTTCGCCCGTGGGCGGTGCAGCGGTGGCTGCTTCGCTCGCCACGAACGACGTCGACAACAACGCCACGATCACCAGACCAGAAACAACGCACCGACGCGACCCTGAGAACATTCGCCACCCGCCCTCGCGAAGTTCCCAGCCAACCCCGTGCCGAGCATGTGGCCCCGCCCACCGAATGTCAAACGAAACATCGCGGCGGGCTGCTCTTTAGGTCGCGCCAGAGCGCATCAACGGCAACAACCGTCACTCCACCAACAAGGACGTCTGCTCGTGCGCGCCCTCCATCGAGCGCGGCTTTGGTCGTGTCGTGCGCGTCGACGCCTGTCGAACTTGGAGTGGGTCACGCCATTCGAGCGGTGTCCGGTTGCCCCCACGGTAGGAGCACGCCGCACGGCCACCACGCAAGAAGCAATCCGCTCCACGATCGAGCCGATCAAATTGATCCCGCCACCAAATCCCAGACGCATCTCGCTGAGACGACCAACGACTGCACCCTCACACGCCGTCACTCCGACGCTCACTCCGACACACCACCGCCAGCCGAATCACCTACCAACTCGCGTTGACACACTTGTAGGTTGCTCACGCAACCCACCCGCGCGCTCCTCGTGTTTGTCCACGGCGTCCAGTCCGCTACGCGGTGATCCAGCAGCCGTCGGTCTGCGCGGTCGTCAGATGCACCCACAGCATCATCGATTGCTCGTTCACGCCGAAGCGCAGAGCACGCCGCTGGTACAGGAACGCATTCACCTGCATGCTCCGGAACACCACGGACAGAGACAGGAGACCAGAGCGAGATGGCGGACGCACAGAGGGTCCGAGGGGTATTCGGCGCGGTAGTCGAATGGGTAGTCAGCGCGGCAGTCGCACATAAGCAGTTGGCTGTAAGCCTCGAGCCGGACATCCAACCGGTGCAACGCGATCCTGTGTGATGGTCTGTGATCAGGGCGATCAGGCCTGCTGCGTCGACTGAATTCGTTCGTGTCTTCGGCCCCGTCCGTTAGCACGGTGTTAGCGCGCAGCCGCCCAGCGCCACGTCAGTTTCTCGTCCCGACGTAGTGGCCTGAACGTCCCGAACAAGGTGAGCCGTACCGATCCTTGTGCCGGCGAAGCTTGGCGTTGCGCGTCGAGTGCGCGAAATCTCGGCCGCAGCGGTTGCACTTGTAGATGTACTCAGTAGTGCCCGACCTTCGCGACCGGGAAGTGCGCGCCGCTGGGGCGACGACTGTGCGGTACTGCGGCGGGGCGTGGAGCGGTCCGTGCGCCGAGAACTCGATCGGGAAACGCGGTCGGAAAGGCGTGGTCGTCGCGCGCAGCCCGGCGATCTTCTCGACGCGATACGACCGGTGTCCCCCGCCGTCGGCGCGCTGCGCGTGCAGGATGAGATTGCCAGCGCGTGTGCGCCGCAGCGAGTAGGGCTCGATAAGGCGAGAGCTGCCGTCATAGACCAGCTCCACGAGGAGGTGGTTCGCCGCCGCGAACCGCACCGTCTCGAGCGGGACACCGGCGCGCCACATGTAGACGGTTGGGGGCGGCGACCATGTCTGGTCCTCATCGTTGCCGTACGAGATCGCGGCCGCGGGCGTCTCCTCGACGTCACCCTCGAGCCAAGCGAATAGGAGCGGGAGCTCCTCGAGGAACGGTGCGAGCGGCGGCAGGGCCGGCAACTGGTGGCCGAGCATGTTCGCCCACTCCGACTCGAGCTCGACGAGCAATGGCGAGTCGGCGAAAGTCGCGGCGGTCGGCACTGCGATGCTCTTTGCCGCACATTTCTCGCCCAGCGCGGACCGGATGGCGTCCGGGTACATGCGCAAGTCGTTGCGCCGGAACAGGTTGATGATGTCGTACAGGTCGCGCGGTCGTGCGCGCTGCGCCATGGCGCGGATCTTCTCGGCGAACAACTCGTCGAACGAGTAGCAGCGCACCGTGTCCGTGCCAGGGAACGCGTCCGGATACGGGTGACCGATCCGCTGCAAGACGGGCGGACGCACAACAGGCTCGTCGGCGGAGATATCGAGCTTGACGCGCGCGGGTTGCGGCGTGCGTCGCGGTCCCGTGTAATACACGCGGCCCTCGGTCGACTTGTCGTTCGGCCGCAGTCGTAGTCGCGGTGCAGTGGAGAAGTCGATACCGGACGCTGTCGTGATGCGCGCCAAGGTTTGTGCAAGGAGGGTCTCGACGTCGCCAGGACGGAACGGACCGCCTGGGAGCACGGTGAAGTCGAGATCTTCGGAGAACCGGTAGGTCTCGATGTAGCACTTCTTGAGACACGTTCCGCCCTTGAACACCCATGACTGTGACAGGACAGGGTCGGTTCCGATCCCCCACAACAACCAACCGAGCACATAGTCCTTCTCGACCACTTCTTCGGCGAGACCCCACTCGGTGACGCGCTCGACGATGTCCGCTCGCGTGATCACCACTCACCTCCGGGCGCGCCCAACGTCACGTTGACGCGCACACCCCAGCGGCGCACGATCCGACCCTTCACGTCGACTGAGGGGTCCAGCGCGACGAGTCCAGCGCTGCGACGCCCGAGACACGCCTTCAACAGCTCGGGCGCGTCGACTCCGAGATGCTCGAGCAGGACGCCGAGGCGCTTGAACGCGGCGCGGTTGCCGAGCCGGTCGCCATAGTCGACAAGCATCGCGTCGTTCCGATGTTCGCTCCCGAAGTACTCGTAGAGGACGTCAGCGACCGTGCGCATCCCGCCACCGAGCGTCGGGTCGTCGAGGAGATCAATGATGGTGCGCGACGGATCCGATACCTGCACGCGCACCTGGTCGCGCCACACCGGGCTTGTTCCGAACAGCTTGTCGTCCGTGCGCACGGTGACGCGATACGTCGTGCCCTGGATG
>JBBREP010000165.1:0-5211 GCA_038202885.1 Acidimicrobiia bacterium
AACGGGTGTGCGACCAAGAAGGTGTGCGCGTCGAGTATCTCGTCGGCACGATGATCGAGACGCCCCGCGCCGCGCTGACCTCCGGCGAGATCGCCGAGGTGGCCGAGTTCTTCAGCTACGGCACGAACGACCTCACGCAGATGGCGTTCGGGTTCAGCCGTGACGACGTCGAGAGCCGGATGATGCCGGTCTATCTCGAGATGAAGTTGCTCTCGGTGAGTCCGTTCGAGGAACTCGACCGTGACGGCGTCGGCCGGCTCGTCGCGATGTCGGTCGCCGAAGGCCGCGCCGCTCGTCCGGGCATCAAGCTCGGGATCTGTGGCGAGCACGGCGGCAACCCGGCGTCGATTGCGTTCTGCCACGAGGTCGGGCTCGACTACGTGAGTTGCTCGCCGTATCGCGTGCCGATCGCTCGCCTCGCGGCAGCCCACGCCGCCCTCGACGCAGCCGACCAAAGCTCCACCGCCTAAACCCCGATGCGTCGTTTGACCGCCGTATAGGGGTCCCACACGACGCATCGGGATCCGCTGGGGCGGGGTGGGTGGTTTTCAAGTGGGGTGGGTCGCGATGTCGATGTGATGGGGGATGGCGTCGTCGCGGTGGCGGTTGGGTGTTGTCGTCGCGGGCGTGACCGCGACGGTGGGCGTGGTGGTAGCGATTGTTGCCGGAGTCGGCGGGTCGTCACCCTCGTCGGGTGGGCCGGCGCGAGCCGCCCTCGGCCGGTCGCATCACACCGGCATTGGGATCGGAGTCGATCCTGAATCGTCGGCAGCCGGCCGCTCGTCACCGCGGGCCGCGGCGCCCAGTGGCATGTCGCCGACCACCCTTGGCGGCGGTGCATCGGCAACGCCTGGCCCACTCTCGACGACCGACCCGACGACCGACCCGACGACAGGCCCGAGCGTGACCTCGACCTCGATGCTGCTGCCGTCATCGCATTCCGGTCGGTGTATGGCCAGCGACAGCGCGCTGGCGTCGACCGTGCTCGCCCGTGTCGAGTCCGACATGGGCTCGACCCCAATGCGGGTCAGCAAGATTGTTCACTCGACCGCCGATCCGTCTCAGGCCCGGGTGACGGTCGTCTCCGCCGATTCATCCAAGTCCGACGCCCTGAACGTGACCGCCCGCTGCGTCGGCGAACAATGGCTGATCGGTTCCATCCAGCCCTTCTGATTATGTGCCACAGCGCTGTACGGGCTGTACCGCCGCGCGGCATGCGGAAAGGCAGAGTTGTATGCAGTGGCGGCGACCGAAGGAGCTCAGGAGCGAGGAACGAGTGACATGGGTCCGCAGGCAGCTCGCCCGCGCCGGACGAAGTAGGCGCAAAGAGACGCTGTCCGAGGGTGGGGGTACGGTCGTGGCGTGATCGTTGACGGTTCCCCGGTGTCCGAGATCGGGTGGGCGCATCGTGAGTCTGATGCCTTCGTCGGTGCTCGCGTGTTGCGGCGCGAGGAACGTGAGGCCGCGCTCGATGCTGCACTCGCGCCCGGAGCGACTCGCCCCGTCGGCGCGGGCGAGCGGGCCCGCCCCGAGGCACCCGACCCGTACCGACTGTGTTTCGAGCGAGACCTCGATCGCATCAAGCATTCGCGTCCGTGGCGTCGCCTCGCGGGCAAGTGCCAGGTGTTCGTCGCGCCTGAGGACGATCATCTCCGCACGAGAATGACCCACGCCATCGAGGTCGCGCAGGTGGCCACCGGCATCGCTCGGGCGGTTGCATTGTGCGTACCGTTGGTTGAAGCGATTGCGCTCGCGCACGACTGCGGCCACGGTCCCGGCGGGCATGCGAGCGAGGAGGCGCTGTCGCCGTATCTCGACGGTGGTTACGACCACGCCGTGTTCGGCGCCGATGTCACCCTCGTACCGCTCAACCTCTGTGTGGAAACGCTCGACGGTGTGCGCAACCACTCGTGGCGCCGTCCCGCACCCAGCACTCCCGAAGGCGAAGTCGTCGCGTGGGCGGATCGCATTGCGTACGTGTGCCACGACTTCGAAGACGCCATGCGCGCCGGGATCCTCACACCCGACGACCTTCCCGACGAAGTAGCCGATATCGTCGGTCGGGACCGCGGCGAACAGATCGGTCGGTTCGTGCACGCCACGCTCGAAGGGATCGACAGCAGCGGTCGCGTCGCGATGGCCGAGCCGTTCGCGACTGCGCTCGGCGCGTTCCGTGCGTTCAACTTCGATCGCATCTATCTGCGTCCGGCGTCACGCCGCCAGGCCGAACGCGTCATCGCGCTGCTCCGGGGACTCGTCGACTATTTCGTCGATGTGCCCGCGCGGCTGCCGCACGATGCCACGGGCTGGTCGGCTGACCTCGCGGGCGGCACCGCCGCCGCGGCCGCAGTTGCCGTGCGGTACGTGTCGGGAATGACCGACCGTTACGCGCTCGCACTCGGTGTCGAGCTCCTCGGCTGGCGCCTCGACGCCCTGCCGAGTGGCGTCTGAAATTGCGGTGACGAGCGTGGCGCAACTCGCCCGCGGGTCGTCACCGCATGAGGCGTAGCCTTGGCCCATGGGCATCCTCGACGAGGACGTGCAGCGGGTTCGCGAGGCAACCGACCTCGTCGATCTGGCGCGTGAGCACGTCGGCCTGCGCAAGGTCGGCCGGCGCTTCACCGGCCTGTGCCCGTTCCATCAGGAGAAGTCGCCGAGCTTTTCGATCAACCCCGAACTCGGGGCCTATTACTGCTTCGGTTGCCAAAAGTCCGGCGACGCGATCACGTTCGTGCGTGAGATCGAGCACCTCGATTTTGTCGGCGCCGTCGAGCGGCTGGCGACCCGAGCCGGGATCCAACTTCGTTACGACGATGCCAACGTCTCGAAGGATCGTCAGCGCAAGAACCGTCTCCACGAAGTGGTTGCGTCGGCGATCGAGTTCTACCACCAACGTCTGCTCGAGAGTGCCGATGCAGGGGGCGCCCGCCGGTATCTGCGCAGTCGCGGCTTCGACGGTGACGCAGTGCGTCGGTTCAAACTTGGTTACTCGCCCGAGGGCTGGGACGAAGCGTCGAAGTATCTGCAAGCCGCGAAATTTGCACGCGACGACATCACCGCCGCCAACCTCGCCTTCGTCAATCGCGCGAACAAGCTGCAGGACGCGTTCCGCGGCCGCTTGATGTTCCCGATATGGGACGGTCGTGGCGAAGCGGTGGGCTTCGGTGGCCGCGCGTTGCCCGATGCGAACGGCGACAGCCCACCGCCGAAGTACAAGAACACCGCCGAGACGCCGATCTATCGCAAGAGTTCGCTGCTCTACGGTCTCAATTGGGCCAAGGGCGAGATCGTCGGTCGCGGCGAAGTGGTCATCTGCGAGGGGTACACCGACGTGATGGCGTTCCACCTTGCCGGTGTCTCGAACGCGGTCGCTACGTGCGGTACTGCATTGACCGACGACCAGGTCGTCACGCTGAAGAATCTTGCCCGCAAGATCACGCTCGCGTATGACGCCGATGCCGCGGGCCAAGCCGCGGCCGAGCGCTGCTATCAGTGGGAACAACGCTTGGACGTGTCGTTTCAGATCGCTGACCTACCTATTGGCCACGACCCTGGCGACTTGTGGCGTGACGATCCGGCCCGCCTCACCAAGGCAGTCGAAGGTGCAACGCCGTTCCTGCAGTTCCGCCTTGATCGTGCGCTTGCGGGTGCTGATCTTTCGACCATCGAAGGCAAGGCCCGCGCGGCCAACGTCGCGGTCTCGATCATCGCGCAGCACCCAAGCGATTTCGTGCGCGACGAATACGTGATGCGGGCCGCGTCGACGCTGCAAACCGATAACGTGCAACGTCTGCGCGACGAGGTCGCGAAGGTGCGGCGGGGTGATGCGCCTTCGATCGGCGCGAAGCGCACCGCACCGGCCGAGGGCGACGCGCCGCCACCTCGGGCCTACGACCGGCGTGAACTCGACGCGCTTCGCTGGATCGTGCACGAGCCTGCGCTTGTAGCACCGCACGTGCACGCGGCGCTGTTCTCGGATGCGTACGTTCGGACGGCGTTCGAACTGCTGCTCGACTCGGCCACGTTCGATGACGCCATCAACGCGGCCGACCCGCCGACGGCGTCGCTGTTGCAGCGCCTCGCTGTCGAGGAGCCTGCGACCGGTACCGAGACCCCTGATTCGCTGGCGCGCCGAGTCGTCGTGAATCTGGTCGAAGCGTCAAGTCAACGGTTGGTCGCGTCGATGTTACGCACCGGCGACGCGCGCAGTGCCGAGATCAAGCCATTGGTCGACGCACTCATACGCGAGCGAGATGCAGGAAACTGGATCGAGGCGGTGCGCGTCGCGGATGACTTGGTAGCGTGGGCAGCATCGATCGGAACGAACATTGGGCCACACGATGGGCATGACTGACGAGACGCCGGCGAGCGTCGTCTTGCCGGCAACTCCCGATGTGATGGTCGAGCACGTCACGGTGGAAACCGCGGTGGCGCTGCTCATTGCGCGCGGCAAAGAACGCGGTGTGCTGACCTCGGGTGAGGTCTTTGCGGCGCTGCGTAACCTCCAACCGGACACGGGCGAACTCGCAGCGATCTACGCGATCATCGAGGGCGCCGGCGTCACCGTCCAGGACGAGATCCGCGACGAACTCGAGTACGAGGATCGCCAGCGCGACGAACAGGATTCGGCCCGCCGACGCGGCACCGAACACCGCCGACCCGCGCCCGTGCCGGTCGCACGTCCGGGCGATGCCAGCTCGCGCCGCAGTTTCTTCGACGATGAGTTCGCGCCGGCGTCGGGGCGTACCCATGCTGAAGGCGGCAGTTTCGACCCGGTGCGGATGTACCTCAAGGAGATCGGGCGCGTCCCGCTCCTCACCGGTGATCAAGAGGTTCGCCTTGCGCAGCGGATCGAGGCCGGGACGCTCGCACAGCAAGAGGTCGACGCCACCGAGCACGTGCCGCAGATCCTCGCATTGCTGCATCGCGCGTGTGGCCTGCCGTGCGCGCGTGTCGACGTCGACTCGTACGTCGTCGACGAGGCCTGGCGCACCGACCGCTTTGCGATCACGCGCGACGGCGAGCTCGCGAAGAAGCAACGCCCCGAAGCCAACCTGCGGCTCGTCGTGTCGATCGCCAAGCGCTACGTGGGTCGCGGCATGGCGCTGCTCGACCTGATCCAAGAGGGCAACCTCGGCCTGATTCGTGCCGTCGAGAAGTTCGACTACACGAAGGGCTTCAAGTTCTCCACGTACGCGACGTGGTGGATCC
>JBBREP010000166.1:0-5138 GCA_038202885.1 Acidimicrobiia bacterium
CTGCACCAACGCCGCCGAGGTGCCAAACCGGTTTTCCGGGGTCGGTCGACCTGCCCCACTCGGCAGAGTCCGGGGTGGTCGCGAGCCAGCGGCGATCGACCGGTGCCCAGATTTTTGCAAGCTCCCAAAACAACTCTGGGAGCACCGGTTGGCCGTCGCCGGCGATGAGATCAGCGGCGGCGAGTGCACGAAGTGCGTCGCTGGTGGATGCGCGAGCTACATCAAACTCACCTTTGGAACTCGATGTCAGTATCTTGTTCGGATCCCTGTCGTAGGCACGGCGTAGCAACTCGTAAGCGACGGCCTTGCCTGCTCGACCAATGATTCCAACAGGTTTTTTTGATTGCGGTTGATCGTAATGGTTCGATCACCGTATCGATTCGAATACGTGGCGCCTGTAGATAGAGCGCGCCGCTTTCCGCGTCGAGGTATCCCCAACCTTCGCGTTCGAGTGCGGCGCGTGCGGGTGCATTGATGCGGCGCCCAATGAGCAGTACGACACCAGCTTGGCGTGGTGGGTCGAGGCGCTTGATTGCAGCGAATCTCTCCACCGTGCCGTAGGCGGTTGTCTTGAGTTCGACGGCGAGCGACTGGCCGTCGACATCAACAACGAGATCGAAGGGCGAATTGGTTGAGATTGTCACCGGCCCGACGTTCTTCGCCAGCGCATCTATCGCCAGGTCCCGCAGGTCGTTGTCTGAGGTCCGGTTCGGTCGGCGCATAGATCCGAGTATACCCGGATGCCGGAAGATCCGAAGTCCGAGTACTCCCGGATACCGAATTTCTTCGCTCTGCTCGCCAGCGCGCCCCGGTGCTAGGCAGGCAAATTCTGCGCATCCGCGCCATGAATCAGGCTGAGAACGCGCGGACGTGGTGTCGGTGAACAAGTGCGGACGACTGCGAACCAGAGCGGGCGACGGGAATCGAACCCGCGTTCTCAGCTTGGGAAGCTGATGTTCTGCCGCTGAACTACGCCCGCGGAACGGTGGGACGATACCAAGCGACCGCGCGAGCTCGTGGAGCGCGCCGAGGCCAGCCGGGTCTGGCGCGCCCTCGCGGCGTCGATGCATGCTGAGGCCATGGACAGCGCCCGACCGACAGCGTTCATTTGTGCGATGCCGATGGAGATCGCGCCGTTAGTCAAAAAGCTGTCGCTGCAGAAGGCGACGATGGGCGGAGTTCCCGTGCGCAGCGGCACGCTGGCTGGACGCGCCGTCATCGCGATCGTCACTGGTATGGGCACCGAACTCGCCCGCGCGGCCACGACGCGCCTGCTGGACGCGGTTGCGGTCGACCGGGTCGTCGTCGTGGGCATCACCGGCGCGCTCGAGAACGACACCCCCATCGGCACACTCGTGATGCCCGAGGTCGTCGTGAACAGCGTCACCGGGAGCGAGCATCGCCCCGAGCCGCTCGGCGATGGTCCGCGTCACGGCAAGATGTGGACGACCGACGTACTCAATACCGACCTCGCTGTGCTCGCCGACCTGCGGGCGCAGGGTGTGGTCTCGCTCGATATGGAGACCGCGGCGATCGCGGCGGTGTGTGAGGCGCGCAACATTCCGTGGTCAGTGTTCCGTGTGATCAGCGATCGCGCCAGTGACGGCAGCGTCGACGAAGAGGTGTTCCAGCTCTCCAATCAAGACGGCACGCCGAACCCAAAGGCGGTATTGCGCTACTTCGCGAAGCACCCGGGGCGTATCCCGAAGATGATGCGCCTCGCCAAGGGCGCGCGCCTGGCTACGAACAACGCGGCCGATGCCGCGATCAAGGCCTGCTCGCAGGCGTGAGCGCGCCGCCAAAGGCGAACCTGGGACGCTTTTCCCCCTGTGAGGGGGAGGAATGCCCCAAGAACGAGGCGCGGTGTCGGCCTCGCTTGCGCTCGCCAGCTTCGCTACCTTGTGACGGTGATCCTGTCCGATGTTTCGATCCGCAAGGCCCTTGCCGACGGCCGCATTGTCATCGACCCGCTCGACGAGCGTGCGATCCAACCGTCGTCGGTCGATTTGCGCATCGACCGGTATTTCCGCGTGTTCCGCAACCACACGACACCGCTCATCGACCCGAAGCAGGATCAAGAGCACCTCACCGAACTCGTCACGGTCGACGGCGACCTTGCCTTCATCCTCCACCCCGGCGAGTTCGTGCTCGCGTCGACGCTCGAGCGCGTTGCTGTGGGTGATGACCTGGTGGGTCGCCTCGAAGGCAAGAGCAGCCTGGGTCGTCTCGGCTTACTGATCCACACGACCGCCGGGTTCGTCGACAGTGGCTTCGACGGGTATCTCACGCTCGAGTTGTCGAACGTGGCCAACCTGCCGATCGCGCTCTACCCAGAGATGAAGATCGGCCAGATCTCGTTCCTCCAGATGACGACACCGGCCGAAAACCCCTACGGGGGCAGCGCGACCGGATCCAAATACCAGGGCCAACGCGGGCCCACGCCAAGCCGCTACTACCTGAACTTCGAACGGCCGTAGCCGCCGCTCGAAGCGCTCGCCGCCAGAGAGTCGCTGATGGTGACGCGGGTGGTGCGAAGATGGGTCCATGACGTACGCAACCCCGACGCCGTATGCCGCGCCGGCCCAGTTGGTCGACCCGACGAATGTGATGGGACGGCGTATCGCTGCGTATTTCATCGACGTCGTGCTGATCACCGCGGTGGCGGCCGTCGTCGGCATCGTCGTATGGCTTGGCGCGGCGACCTCGTTCAAGAACCAGCCGCTGAATTACTGCACCAATGTCGCGCATCCTGGTCAGGCGTGCCTTGAGAGCAACGACACCGTGTACCTCGCGTCGAACAGCGACACCGGGCGCGCCATCGGTGTCGGCGCGCTGATCTGGGCCCTCGCCCCGCTCAACGCCATCGTGCTCCAAGGCATCACGGGCGCGACCGTCGGCAAGCACATGCTCGGGTTGCGTGTGGTTCGCGCCAACGGCGCGATCGCGGGCGTTGGTTCGATTCTCCTGCGCAGCGTGTTGTTCATCGTCGACAACATGTGCTTTGCAGTTGTGGGCTTAGTGACCGCGCTTGCCACCCATCCACATCGACGCGTGGGCGACATGGCCGCGGGCACGTTCGTAGTCGCCACAGGCTCTGTCGGCCATCCGATCGGCGCGCAGTCGTTCGCCGGATACCCGCCGCCGTACGCGTCGCCGCCAGCGGTCACCGAACCGATCTACGCACCGCCACCCACAGCGAGCACGAGCAGTTGGGGTGCCGCGCCACAGACCACCGATGCCGGCTGGGGCGCGCCGACGACGCCCATGGCTACGCCGCCCGTGGCCGAACCGTCGGTCGCGCCGCCGTCGACACCGCCCATCGGTGCCGCCGCACCGCCCGCGCCGTCGGCGCCGGTCACCGATCCGACCGAGCCGCACTGGGACGCACCGCGCAACGCGTGGATCGCATGGGAACCCACGCGCCGTCAGTGGATGCAGTTCGACGCCACCACGAACCAATGGCGAGCCATGTAGGAGCAGACGCAGATGCTCGCAGCGCCGGACGGAGTAGGCGCCAGAGACAGGAGCTAAATCGCGGCCAGACCGTGCGTCCCACGCGGCGGCCGCACAACCGCGCTGCTGCGAGACCGGTCCGAGCGGCCGCTCGCCAGCGGAGCGAAGCGGAGCAAAGAGTCAGAGCCCAGTATTGAATTTGCTGCCGGCGGGCGCGACCGGCGTTGCGTCCATGGCTTCGAGCACGAGTTCGGCGATGTCTTGGACTTTGACGTCTTCGTCCTTGCCCTGACCTTTGACGCCGTCTTCCATCATCACGAAACAGAACGGGCACGCCACCGCGATCCTTGACGCGCCGGTTGCCACGGCTTCTTCGGAGCGTTCGGCGTTGACCTTCTTGCCGACGTTCTCCTCCATCCACATGCGTGCACCACCAGCACCGCAGCACATGCCGCGGGTGCCGTTGCGCGGCATCTCGACGACCTCGACACCGGCGAGCGAACCGATCACCTTGCGCGGCGCGAGGTAAATGTCGTTGTGGCGACCGAGATAACACGAGTCGTGATACGTCACGCGCTCTTCGAGCGTGGCTCCCGCGAGTGCCAGCTTGCCGCTGCTCACGAGTTCCTCGAGGAACTGGCTGTGGTGCACGACCTCGTAGTTACCGCCGAGCTGGGGGTATTCGTTCTGCAACGTGTTGAAACAGTGCGGGCACTGCGTCACGATCTTGCGCACGCCCATGCCGTCGAGCGTCTCGATGTTCTGGGTGGCGAGCATCTGGAACAGGTATTCGTTGCCGGAGCGGCGGGCCGAATCACCGGTGCAGAGTTCGGACGGTCCGAGGATCGCGAAGTCGATACCGGCGCGCTGCATCAACTTCGACATCGCTCGGGTGGTCTTCTTGTTGCGGTCGTCGAAGCTGCCCGCGCACCCAACCCAGTAGAGATACTCGTGATCGAACGGCACACCGGGCTCGACGATCGTGATGCCGTCGAGCCCTTCGGCCCAGTCGGCCCGCTCGGCGTTGTTCATCGAGTACACGTTCGACGAGTTCTCCATCGACCGGTAGGTGTTGCCGAGTTCGGCCGGGAAGTCGCTCTCCATGAGGCTCTTGTAGCGACGCATGTCGAGGATCTTGTCGAGAATCTCAATGTTGACAGGGCAGATCTCGTCGCAGGCCTTGCACGTGGTGCACGCCCAGAGTTCTTCGGACGTGATGCGCTCGAACAGCGAGTGGGCGCTGACCGCGACCTCGGCGTCGGTGCCCACGGGCGGCGACACCACCGGCGATCCGGTCGCGGCCATGACCTCGCCGGTCTTGAGGACGAGCTCACGTGGCTCGCGCGGCTTACCGGTGGCATGCGCCGGGCACACCGACGTGCACCGGCCGCACACGGTGCACGCGTCGGTGTCGAAGAGCTGCTTCCATGTGAAGTCCTCGATGACCGACGCACCGAACGTCTCAAGCTCAAGGTCGGGATCCATGAGGTTCGGCATGGGCTTCATCGCGCCCTTGGGACGGTCCTTGTCGCGCAGGTACATGTTCATGGGCGACGTGACCATGTGGCGCAGTTTCGTGGTGGGCAGCAACACGAGGAACGCGACGAACGCGGCCACGTGCACGCCCCACGACCATCGGTGTACGTCGCTCAAGGTGTTGAGCGCCCAACCGTCGACAAGTTTCG
>JBBREP010000167.1:0-5092 GCA_038202885.1 Acidimicrobiia bacterium
GCGATGCTTGCGACCGACCAGGCGAGGGTCGCGCGACGGGAGATCGCCCGACTCGTGGTCGGCGAGCACGTCGTCGCGGACCTTGCCCGTCGCGGTGTTGACGGTCCAGCGCCGCAACGTCTCGGTGCCGCCGAACTTCTCGCCCGGTTTGAACATCGACGACAGGCGGCACACGTCGATGACGACATCGTTGGCCTCGCGGTACGCGTTCACGCCGTGGAACACGTAACACGGATCGATCTCGTGCCACGCGATCGCCGACGCCGGTCCGCCGATCGGCATGATGCCGATACGCGCACCGTAGGACGGCGTCCACACGAACGGCATCGCGCCCGAATTCTGATCCTTGATCCACTTGAGCGCAGCCTGCACATCGAACACGACGGGGAGTTCCCAGAACACGACGTCGTGTTCGGTGATCGCGAAGTCGTGGATCATCGTCGGGCCCTTGACTGGCACGACCTCGCTGTGGACCAGGCGACCGTCGGCTTCGGCGACGTGATAGGTGAGGAACGGCGCGGTGAACCCGTAGCCGAAGAAGTGCAACCGGCCCGTGCTGGGGTCGATTTTCGGATGGGCCGTGAACGCGGTGTCGAGCTTGCCCGCGAACGTGTAGGCGCCCTTGGTCGACAGGTCCGTGCTCGAGAGTTCGAACGGTAAGCCGACCTCGCCGCTCGACAGCAGCCGCCCGCCGTGGTGAATCACCGAGACGTTGCTCTGCGTCTGCGTCCCGCCCGGCGCGCCACCTTGTCCAAAGCCCTTGCGACCCGTATAGAGAGGTGTCTGCACGTAGCGGTTGCGGTACCAGACGGCCTTGCCCTTCGACAGGCGCATGCCGTGCACCATGCCGTCGCCGAAGAACCAGTGTGACGACGTACCCGTGGCCGGGTTCGAACCATTGCGCACGTAGAGCCCATCGAGCTCCTTGGGGATCGCGCCGATCACGTCGAGGTTGTGGGCCTCGACCTCACGGGTGACAGGCGCAAAACCCTGTTGCAACCACCACGGGCGCGACGAGTCGAACGCTGCGGTGGTGGCCGTGGTCGGGCGCGCGGCGCGCGGGTCTGTGGTCGCTCCGGCGCCGGGATGGGTGGCGTCGCTGCCGCACGCGGCAAGCAACGCGGCTGCGCTCGGGATCGCGAATGCGCCGAACGCCGCCGCACGGAACAGGTCGCGCCGGCTCACTGGTTGCCGCAGCTCGCGGCCTTGCCATGCACTGTTGTCGGTCATCGTGGCCAAGCATCGCACACCGTCGCCGAGCGACGCCTGAACTGCAGGTGGGACTGCGATTCGGGGCCGCTACCGTGACGCACCGATGAGCACCCGCGACCTGGCCCCGCGCGAACACCTCGAACAACTGGCGCGATCCGAAGCGACGATGCGCGCGGCCGTCGCGCCGCTTGCGCAGGCCGACGTCACGGTCGCGAGTCCGCTGCCCGGGTGGAGCATCGCACACGTGCTCTCGCACATCGCCCGCAACGCCGACAGCCACGTCCGTCGCATCGAAGCCGCGCGCCGCCACGAGGTCATCGATCAGTACCCGGGTGGCCTCGTCGGGCGCGACCACGAGATCGACCAGGGCGCGACCCGCTCGGCCCGAACAATCGTCGATGACGTGATCGCCACATCGCTCCAGCTCGACGCCGCGTGGTCGCGCCTCGTCGGCGACGAATGGCTCGGCGAGTCGCGTGATGCCACCGGCCAGGTCCGCGACGCGCGTGGTCTGCCCTCGCGGCGCCTCCAGGAGGTCGAGGTGCATCTGCTCGACCTCGATATCGATGCCAGCGCGCGCGACTGGTCCGACGTGTTCGTCGCGGTGTTCCTGCCGCAGCTGCGCTCCACGATGACCGACCGCGTCCCCACCGGTCGCCCGGTTCCCACTGCGGCCGAGCTGGGCGCGCTCGACGGGCGCGACGAGTTGGCGTGGCTGTACGGGCGCGTGCACATTTCGCCGCTTCCCGATCTACTCCCGCTCGGCACGACACACGCCGGGCCCCCTCGTGGCTGACGCCGCGCCGGCGCCTGCGCTGGCGCACGCAGCGCGCGCGCCGCTCGCAGGCATGGCGCACCTGCTCGACGGCGATCCTGTCCTGCTCGCCGCGTCGGCGGGTCACGGCACGCCTGTTGCAGTTCCCGAAGCGGCGCGTCCGCTCTTTGCTGCGGCCCTCGCGTCGGTGACGGCGCGCCGGCCCGTGCTCCTCGTCGTGCCGACGGCGAACGAGGCCGACCGCGTCTCGCATGATCTCGCACGGTTCCTTGGTGCCGATGCCGTCGAGCTGTTCCCCGCGTGGGAGACCCTGCCGTTCGAGCGGGTCTCGCCCGCCTCCGACACGATGGGCCGTCGACTGCGCGTGATGTGGCGGTTGCGCGCCGGTGGCGAGCACCTCCCCGCAGTGGTTGTGGCGCCGGTGCGGGCGCTTGTCCAGCGGCTGGGACCGCACGTGGAAGACATCGAGCCGATCGTGATTCGCCGCGGCGATCAGATCGATCGCGACGAACTGGTTGCGCGCCTTGTGACGTCGGGCTATCGCCGCGAGTACCAGGTCGAAGCACGCGGCGAGGTCGCGGTGCGGGGCTCGATCGTCGACGTGTATCCGGTCACCGCTGATCATCCCGTGCGCGTCGATCTGTGGGGCGACGAGGTCGACCGGCTGACGCACTTCTCGGTCGCCGATCAGCGATCCACCGACGACATCGGCGACGTTGCCGTGTTCCCCGCGCGCGAGTTGCTGCCCACCGACGCGGTGCGCGCACGCGCGGCCGCGCTCGTCACTTCCCAACCGTGGGGCCGCGAGCAGTGGGAGCGCCTCGCCGAAGGCCAGGTCTTCGACGGCATGGAGAGCTGGCTGCCGTGGTTGTGCGACGAGGAACATCTCCTTCCGGACCTGCTGCCGCCGACGGCGCTCGTGCTGCTGGCCGAGCCGCGCCGTTTGCGCGATCGCGCGCAGGAACTGCTCGACGACGAAGCGAACCTGGCCTCGGTGCTTGCCACCACATGGGGTCTCGACCCCGCATCGCAGGTCGCGGCGCCCAAGTTGTCGTTGCCGTTCGAGCGTTTGCTCGAACACACCCGCGCCGGTTGGGTGCCGCTGCTCGGCACGCCCGACGACCCGGCCACGCCTGCGCTCGCGGCCACGCTGTTCGACCCAGTGCGCGGTGACACCGACGCGCTCGTGACGCGCCTGCAACGACTCCGTGGTGACGGCATGCGCGTGTTCGTGTGCGCCGAAGGCACCGGCAGCGCCGGTCGGATTGCTGAAGTGCTCGCGGGCGAAGGCCTCATCGTCGACGTGCACATCGAGGTGCGCGCCGGGTCGGCGTTGTTCCAACAACCTGGTGTGCACGTCGTGGTCGCGCCACTCGACCGCGGTGTCGTGTTGCCGGCGCAGAAGGCCGCGCTTGTTGCCGAGGCCGATTTGACGGGTCGGCGGCGCGTGCACCGCGCCGAGCGCGGTGCACGCAAGGGCCAAGACTTCTACGAAGGCCTCACCACCGGGGACTATGTCGTGCATCGCCAGCACGGCATCGGTCGTTACGACGGCATGGTCGAGCGCACGATGTTCGGCTTCACGCGCGATTACCTCGTCGTCGAGTTCCGGGGCAACGAACGCGTCTACGTGCCGACCGATCAGATCGGCATCATCCGCAAGTACACCGGTGGCGAGACGCCGCGCCTGTCGAAGATGGGTGGCGCCGATTGGGAACGGACCCGGGCCAAGGCCCGCAAGGCCGCGCGCGACATCGCGGCTGAGCTCGTCATCTTGTACCGGCGGCGCCTGGCCACACCGGGGCACGCGTTCGGGCCTGATACGCCTTGGCAGACCGAGATCGAAGACGCGTTCCCATATGAGGAGACGCCCGATCAGCTGCAAGCGATCGCCGACGTCAAGGCCGACATGGAAAAACCCTCGCCGATGGACAGGCTCGTCTGCGGCGACGTCGGATACGGCAAGACCGAGGTGGCGCTGCGCGCGGTGTTCAAGGCGGTGCAGGAGGGCATGCAGGCCGCGATCCTCGTGCCCACAACGTTGCTCGCGAGCCAACATGGACAGACATTTCGCGAACGCTTCGCGAACTATCCCGTGCGGGTCGAGGTGCTATCGCGGTTCCTCACCGCAAAGGAACAACGGACGGTGCTCGACGGCGTGCGCGACGGCGTGGTCGATGTCGTGATCGGCACGCACCGGCTCCTGTCGGGCGACGTGACGTTCAAGCATCTCGGGTTGCTGGTGGTCGACGAAGAACAACGGTTTGGTGTGCAACACAAGGAGAAGATCAAACAGTTCAAGATTGGCGTCGACGTGCTGACGCTGTCGGCGACGCCGATTCCGCGCACGCTCGAGATGTCGATTACCGGTATCCGCGACCTGTCGCTCGTCAACACGCCGCCCGAAGACCGCCAACCGATCCTCACCTATGTCAACGAGTACGACGAGCGAGCCGTCGCCGAAGCGATCCGCCGCGAACTGTTGCGTGAGGGTCAAGTGCTCTACGTGCACAACCGGGTCCGCGACATCGATCACGTGGCCGAGGACGTGCGCCGGCTTGTTCCCGAAGCCCGCGTCGCCATCGCGCACGGCCAGCTCGATGAGAGCCGCCTCGAACGAGTCGTCACCGCGTTCTGGGAACACGAACACGACGTGTTGGTGTGCACGACGATCGTCGAAAGCGGTCTCGACATGCCTACTGTGAACACGCTCGTCGTCGACCGCTCGGATCTGCTGGGTCTCTCGCAGCTGTACCAGCTTCGGGGTCGGGTCGGTCGGCGCGGCCAGCGCGCGTACGCCTACTTGCTGTATCCCCGCGATCACTCGTTGTCGGAGGAGGCCTACGAGCGGCTGAAAGCCATCGGCGAGTTCACCGATCTCGGTTCGGGATTCAAGCTCGCCATGCGCGACCTCGAGATCCGCGGCGCGGGCAACCTTCTCGGGGCCGAACAGCATGGACACATCGCGGCGGTGGGGTTCGACCTCTACGTGGAGATGGTCACCGAGGCGGTCGGAGAACTCACGGGGGTCGTGCGCGAGGTTGTACCCGATGTGAGCATCGACCTTCCCGCCGACGCGAGCCTGCCCCGCGATTACGTGTCGCG
>JBBREP010000168.1:0-5029 GCA_038202885.1 Acidimicrobiia bacterium
AGATCGGATTGGCGATCGTCGTCGGAGTGGTCATTGCGATCTTCGTCGGAGCAGTGACTCGACACGACCCCTCGAAAGCCACCAGGGCGTCGGCGACGTTGGCGACCTCGACGACGACCGTCGCCCACACGACCACGACCACGACCTCGGCGCCGTCGACCTCGGTCCCGTCAACCACGTCGGCGCCCCGGAAGCCGACGACAACAACGGCCGCGCCGAGCACGAGCACCGCGCCGACCGGCCCGCGTCTCGTCACGCTCACGATCGCCGCGCCATCCCATCAGGCGGCGTACTCGCGCGCTACCGACTTCGGTGGTTGGGTCGATGTCGACGGCTGTCAGAACACTCGCGCGAGCTTGTTGATCCGCACTTCGCAGGCACCGGTGACATTCACGACGGCAAAGAACTGCACCGTGAAGTCGGGCAAGTGGACCGACCCCTGGTCCAACGCCGTGACGACGACCGCGCACGACTTTCAGATCGACCACACCGTGCCCCTCGCCAACGCGTGGCGATCAGGAGCATGGTCGTGGACACGCGATCGACGCGTCGCGTACGCGAACGATCTCGCCGACAAGGACCACCTCGTCCCGATCCTCGCATCGGAGAACGAAGCGAAAGGCGACCGCGGCCCCGACGAATGGCGACCGCCGGCGCGTACAGCGTGGTGCCGCTACGCCCTCGGCTGGGATCGCATCAAAGCCAAGTGGCACCTCACCGCGACGCCCGGAGAGTGGACCGCTCTCCTGCAGATGGTCGCAGGCTGCTGACGACTCACGTTGGGTATTGCGACGCTCAGGCCGTGATGTCGACGGGCGTGCCGAGCGGCAGCAACGCGGCGAGCTTCGCGATCTCGGCGTTGTCCATGCGGATGCAGCCGTGACTGACCGCACTTCCCAGCACCGACGCGTCGTCGTTTCCGTGCAACCCGATCTCGGCATCGCCGCCGTTGAAGCTCGACAGTGTGTCGGAATGGCTCGAGAGTCCATACGCGTACGGGCCGTACGCACCGCCCGGATTCGGCGCCTTGATCAGCACCCGCACGTAATACCGGCCGGTGGGCGTGGGCGTCGACGGCTTGCCGACTGCGACCCGGCCTTGGTACATCACCGCGCCCCGATCGAGCACTGTGATCTGACGGGCGGCCAGGCTGACCTTCACCGCGTATGTGACCGAACGGATCGAGACATTCGAGGCGCGTACCCAACCGGAACTGCCGTTGGGTCGGACCGGGAGCAGCACCTGCACCCAGCCGTCGGTTCGTTGTTGCTCGACGAGGAACACCTGCTCGGCCAGCGCCGCCGGACGGTGTGGATCAACCGACCACGGGTTCGGGAACGACCGATGGCGGGCCGTGCCGACCGGCCGGTCGTAGACACTGACCTGGGGCCCGACGGCAACTGCGACAAGTGACACGTTTGGCCCCGGCGGCGTGACGGTCGTGCGCGGGATCGTTGGGACCGAAACGCGGTGCGCAGTCGTGCCCGATCCCGCTCGAGCACTCGTCGACGTCTGGACGCCCGGCCCGGACTTGGCGGTAGCGCTCCCACACGCGGCGAGCGCGAGGACCAGCAGGACGCTCGCTCGACGTTGGGCCATAGTGCGGAAATGGTAGGTCCGGTGGGCGACATCGACGCGCATCGCGCGCCGTCCCGCGCGGTGGGTGGTATTACGGGAAGATTCCTTGTACGCTCCTGCGGCTGGAACAATCGGAGCCTTGGGGGGCTGGGACATGCGCAGGATCATTGCCGTCGCGGGAATTGCCGCATTGAGTCTTGGATGGGCGGCCCTGCCCGCCGAGGCGGGTGTCTCGGCGCACTTCGTCAGCACGCCCGGTTCAGGTCCGGCCGGCACCGTCATCCACAACAGTGGCGACCCCAAACTCGACGACGGCCTCTGCGATTACGCCGACGGGACTGCACACGTCGAGGTATTCGACTCGCAGCAGAACTCCGTGGCTCAAGGCGACGCCGGAGTCAACCAGGATCTCAGCTGGTCCGTCGACGTGAAGATGCCCGCGAACGCCGCGCCCGGCGCGTACATCATCACCGCGTTCTGCAGCGGCGGGGAGTCGCGCAGCAGCTACGCCAACAACGCATTCACCGTCACTGCCCCGGTCGTCACGACCACGACGACGACCACCGTGAAGGTGCAGCAGGCGACCACCACCACCACCACCACCACGATCCCGGCGCCGGCGGTCGTCACCCCGGCAGCCGCGCCCGCACCCGCGGTCGTCGCCGCCCCGGCCTTTACCGGCTGACGCTCCGGCGCTCAGCCGGTCAAGAGAAGTGATCGGGCGGTCGCGTCGCGCCACGCGCGCGTCCGCCCGACACCGTTCTCCCAGTTGACCGATACATCGAGAGGCCGGGCGCGCTGCGCCGCGAGCAACTGCGCGAGATCGGCGTGCCTCCAGTCGACGCGCTCAGCACCCCCGCGACTGATCAAGAGGCGCGTCACGGGAACGGTCTCCCATGCTCCGGAAGATTTCGCCGGTTCTTGACACAGGTCGATCCACGCCAGCGATCGGTACTTCGCGAACAACGCCGGGATGACCGCGGCGGAGAGCGGCATCATCCGCCTCGCGTAGACGTCGTTCGTTTCTGTGCGCGGTGGTTGCGCGTACAGACTGAGTTCTTGACCCCCGAGTGGATCGGCCTTCTGGGCGATCGACGAGCGCTGCACCCGCAGCCCGAACGACTCGAGCAGTGGTACCGCCGCGCGCGCCACTTCCGGCCCGTCGTGCGGCACTGCGGCCGTCTTCGTCGACCCTGCACCCGATCCGCACCCGGCTGCCGCCGTGACGAGTGCCACCACAAGTAGCGAGCGAGTTGTCGTGCAGATCCGTCTCACGTTCCATTCTCGCACGGCACATCACCGACCGACGCGACCGCGGCGGTAGAGCCACACCGGCGGCGAGTCACGGCGTCGCTGTGGACACGCGCGGATGTTCGGCGGCGCGTGAGACAAACCTCCTTTCGCCAGGTCAGCGGTTTGTCACCCATATGGGGAAGAGCGCACATTGGTGATTTCGCGAACGTCCGAAGGGCGATGCGCGAACGTCGCAGGACATCAAGCAAGCCCGAACCGCGGTCGCGTCGCCAATGCAACGTGGTGAGGTCGGACACGTCCAGGAGTGTGTCCGCTGTACTCGGCATCGCGGTGGGCGCGGTTTGCCTATCGGCGAGTCCTGGACGCGCTCTGCCGGATACTGCCGGGAACCGCGCACCGATCGGCAGGTCCGTCGTGAGTTCGGTTACTTCATGCGTTCGATGAATACGTCGTATACGGCGTTGAGGTCGTCCGCCGGTCGCGCGGTCAGTCCACATCGAAACGATGTCGGGGCTGCCGCTCGCCTGGTCGACGGGGCCGCAGTAGCACAACCATACGACGTATCGCGCGTCGTCGCTCATGCCGAACAGCAAGCTCTCTGGGTTGCCACCTGCTACATAGGCGGCTGCGTGAGAAGCGAGACTCGGTGAGCGGGGCGCGAGCTGCGTTCGCGGGAGACGCGCTTGGCGCGCCGAAGAGCCGAGACGGCAACGTCGAAGCGATCCGCGTGTTGCGTATCGCCCGCACCAGCGCCCGCCGGGACCGAACCCGCGCCTTGAATCAGATGCGCTCGTTGGTCACAACCGCGCCCGACGAGCTCCGTTCCCAACTCCGAAACCTGACCATCCCGAAACTTGTGCATACCGCGGCTGGTTTCCATCCCGCGGGACGAACCGATGTCGGCAACGCGAATCGTCTCGCGCTCAAGACCCTCGCCGACGGGTGCTCGAACTCGACGATGAAGTCGACATGCTCGACGCGGTCCTCACTCCACTCGTCGCTGAGACCGCACCCGAAATGATCGAACGCCTCGGCGTTGGCACCGACACCGCCGGCGCACTGCTCGTCGCCGCGGGCGAGGACTCGAACCGGATCCACAACGAACGATCCTTCGCACGACTGTGCGGCGCCGCGCCCCTCGATGCCTCCAGCGGGCAACAGCAACGGCATCGACTCAGCCGCTCCGGAGACCGTCAAGCCGACAGCGCGCTCTGGCGGATCGTGATCACGCGCCTGTCCTACGACCCCGCCACCCGCCACTACCTCCAACGCCGATGCGCCGAGGGCAAAACCAAGACCGAAGCGATCCGTTGCCTCAAGCGCTACGTCGCACGAGAGATCTACGCCTACCTCCCACAACAACGTTTGCATGACGGCGCCTAGGAGCATCAATCTGTGCGCACTGCACGCTGGTTGGGTCAGCAGCACCTCACAGCAGGCACCGTAAGTCCGTCGGTAGGATTTCGCGGTGGAGGGCGAAGGTCGACGGTCGGCAATTCCGCATGTCTCGGCGCTTGATGGTGCGCGGGGTTTGGCGGTTGCGGGTGTTCTGCTTTTTCATGGTGGTCATCTGCTGGGCGGGTATCTCGGCGTCGATTTCTTCTTCACGCTGTCGGGGTTTCTGATCACGTCGTTGTTGCTCGCCGAGGTGTCCCGGTCGGGGAGCGTTGGCCTGGGCGGTTTCTGGTCTCGGCGGGCGCGACGGTTGTTACCGGCGTTGGCGGTGTTGATGGTGGGCGTCGCGCTTTACAGTGTGACGTTGGCGAAGCCGTCGGAACTGGCGCAGATCCGCGGCGACGCGTTCGCCACGCTGGGTTACGTCGCGAACTGGCGGGAGGTGTTCGCTCATCAGAGCTATTTCGCGCTGTTCAGTGCGCCGTCGCCGTTGAATCACTCGTGGAGTCTCGCGATCGAGGAGCAGTTCTATGTGATCTGGCCGCTCGTGTTCGTTGGCCTCGTCGCCTGGTTCAAGCGTTTGACGTCGAATGCCGTGCTCGTGACATCGCTCGCGCTGGCCGGCGCGTCGAGCGTGTTGATGATTGTGTTGTTCGACCCGGTCAACACCAACCGCGCGTATTTCGGGACCGATACCCGCGCCGCGGCGATCTTGTTCGGTGCTGCGCTCGCGGCGTGGCTGAGTGTCCACGGACCGGCCACCAAACGCAACATGCGCATCGCGTTGGAAGTCGTCGGCTTC
>JBBREP010000169.1:0-5021 GCA_038202885.1 Acidimicrobiia bacterium
GGGCCTCGCCGGCGAGCCCCGGAATTGACGGGAGGCCAGCAGCGGCAACGATGAATGGCAGGCTGAGTTGCGACACGCGATGGAGGCCGACGATCAACGCCGAGAGCTCTGCTTTCGTGAGGTACTGAATCTCATCAAGCGTGAACAGGACACCGACACCGGCTTCGGCTGCCGTCTCGCCCAGTTCGACGAACACGGCGCTTAGATCGCCGTCAAGCTCGCCGCTGTCGGCACGTCCCGGACACGCGTCGACATCGATCCGCAAATCACCCGATGTGAGATGCACGTTCACGAAACTGCGAAGGACGCCGAGAGCACGGGACGCCCGATCCTTCACGCGAGCGGTCGCGCTCATCTCGAGCAAAGACCTGCGCGCAAGCGAGGCCATCGCCGCGGCGACTCGAGTGTCTTCCGTCGCCTCAAGGTGTTCGTGGAGAAAATCGTGCTCAGCGGCGACCCGCCCAAACTCGTTGAGCAAGACCGTCTTCCCGACGCCGCGCAACCCCTTCAGAATGATGCTCCGCTCAAAACGCCCACGCTGGAGACGTCGGATAGCGACCGTGATGCCGTCAATCTCGGTATCGCGCCCTACCAAGAGTGGAGGTCGGCTACCGGCCCCTGGGTTATACGGGTTCGCCACCCGATCCATCGCCGCCAGCGTATACCGTATTTAGCGATGTTTAGCCGGGAGCCCTATATATCCGCAAAAGGACTAAACGAGGGCAACTAGGCCGTCTGGCCCACACCCCCAGCCATCACCCCCCGTTCTCATTCGTGTGGTAGGCCCCCCGGTAGGCCCCCTCAACGAACCGAAACAACACCGCCGCCGTACGGCAGTGCCGCGACCTGGACTTTTGTTGTCGGGCTGCCGGGATTCGAACCCGGGACCTCTTGACCCCCAGTCAAGCGCGCTAACCAAGCTGCGCCACAGCCCGCTGTCCCCTTGAAGCGGCGTCGCAGTGTACCGGCACGGTCGGCACACCTCGATCAGAAGCGACCGATCAGCCAGTCGATCCCCTGCCAAGCCCGCCACCCGAGGTAGATCGCCGCGGCGATGAGCAGGAGCTTCAGGTGCCACGGCAGTGGCACATCGGCTTCGAGTTCCTCACCTCGGGCCGTCGCTTGCTCGAACTTGGCGTTGCGCCGGTAATCGACGATCTGCTTGCAGAACGGACACGTCCCGTCGGTCTCCATCGACGTCGGCGTCAGGTAACGCGCGCACGCCGGGCACCAGGGCATCCCCAGAGTCAACCACCGGTATGCGACCCGGCCCGACCCGCGCGCGCTGCCGCGGAAGCGCGCGGCGCCGACCATTGGTACTACGGGCGCACATATTCAACGGCAAGTACCAACGGACGGCGGGCGGACCGCCGGCGCCGAATGTGCCGTCGCGGTCGTCACCGTACAGAATCACGCCATGGAGCGTGATTTCGAAGGCAAGGTCGTGATCGTGACCGGCGCGGCGGGAGGAATCGGCGCGGCGGCGTCACGCAGTTTCGCGGCGCGCGGCGCCAAGGTGATCGTCGCCGACATCGCCGCGGTCGACGAGACCACCACAGCGATCACCGACGCGGGTGGCGAGTGCGCGGCGTGCCGCGTCGACGTGGCCGAGAACCCATCCGTGGAGGCGATGGTGCAACTCGCACTCGACACCTACGGTCGTCTCGACGCCGCGTTCAACAATGCCGGCATCTCGCACAAGCTCGCCTCGCTGCACGAAGCCGATGTCGACGAGTGGCAGCGCGTCATCGCGATCAACCTGAGCGGTGCCTTTTTGTGTCTGCGCGCCGAAATCGCCGCGTTCGTCGCCCAAGGCACCGGCGGCGCGATCGTGTGCACGTCGTCGGGCGCCGGCATCGTGGCCGCACCGATGCAGGCCGCGTACACCGCGGCCAAGCACGGCGTGCTCGGCCTCGTGAAGGTGGCGGCGCAGGAGTACGCACGCCAATCGATCCGCGTCAACGCCGTGCTGCCCGGGCCCACCGATACGCCCATGCTGCGTGCTTCGATGCGCGACAATCCGTTCCTCGAACAGATCATCCCTCGCTCGACGCCGACGGGTGTGCTCGCCACGCCCGAGAGTGTCGCGGAAGCAGCCGTGTGGCTGTGTTCGGACGCCGCAGGAGCCGTGTCGGGTGCGAGCCTCGTGGTCGACGGCGGCGCGCTGTGCCGTTGACTAGCGCGTTGGTTCGAGGCGCATCACGACGGTGTCGGTGATCGTGCGACTCGGCACCACGATCGTCAGCACCGACGTGTGTTGGGCCTTCACCCACACACCGAGATAGTCAGGCCCGGCCGCGGTCGACAAGCTCGTCGAGCGGCTCGACGAGGCCCAGTTGTCGTCCTTGGTGTAGCCCGCCGACTGGAACGTCGTCTTGTCGACGTTCATGTCGTTGGCGTCGTAGGCATTGCACAGCCCGAACACACCCGTGCCGTTCGTGCACGCCGACGGCACCGCGCCGTTCGCGCTCGACGCCTTGAACACCACGATGGCCTGGACGTGCGTGAGGCTGCCGGTGGCGCCTTTGACGGCCTGGAGGATCGACCAGTCAGCCAGCGGGTCTGTACCCGCCGCGCTGCCCACTCGGGCGCCGGCCCGTGAGCCGTTCGCCAGCGTCAGGGAGTCTTTGAACAAGAAACCGAACTCGATGATGCCGAACACGAGCATCAACAGCAGCGGCGTGATGATGGCGGCCTCGACGAGCGCGACGCCGCGCTCGCCGCGCGCCTCACGACGCGCCCGAAGCTTGCCAAGTCGAGTCATCTCTGTTTCCGCCTCTGCGCCGTTGGAGCTACCCGATTGTCGCATTTCGTGTAATTCGGGTCTCTGGGCATTCCGGCCCATTCTCCGGTCCGCGCTGGCTCCACCCATATTCCTCGGAAGCCACCGGCCCAAGTTGAGGGGAGTTCCGGCCTCAGCCACGCGCGGGTCGGAAAGCGCAGGTCGGAAAGCGCAGGTCGGAAAGCGCAGGTCGAGAAGCGCAGGTCGGAAAGCGCGGGTCAGGAAGCCCGGGTCAGGAAGTGCGGAGCCGGACCCGGAGCTTGAGCGGCGCGGGTCCGAGCTTGAACCCCTCACGGATCTTGCGCTCGAGATAGCGCAGATACGTCGGCGGGAACTCGCCGTTGGCGAACAGCGTGATCGTGGGCGGCTCGGCGGCACCCTGGGTGGCATAGAGCACCCGGGGCCGGCGGCCCTTCGAGATCGGCGGGGGGTGGGCCGCCTGCGCGTCACGCAGCACCCGGTTCAGCTCCGCGGTCGGGATACGCCGCTCGTAGGCCTCCTGGGCCTCCCGCAACGCCGGTAGCAGCAGGTGGACCCGGCGCCCCGACAGCGCCGATGCAGGCAGCACCGGGGCGTAGCTCAAGAAGCCGAGCATCCGGGGCACCTCGGCCTTGATCGTGGCCCGGGCCTCGGCGTCGAGCAGGTCCCACTTGTTGAGCACGATGACAACGGCGCAGCCGGCCGCGTCGATCCGTTCGGCGAGGCGCTGGTCTTGGTGCGTGACCCCGATCGAGGCATCGACCACGAGCAGGCACGCATCGGCCCGGTCGATCGCGCCGAGCGCGCGCACCAGCGAGTAGTACTCGGTGGGTTCATCGACCTTGGCTTTACGTCGCATCCCCGCGGTGTCGACGAAACGGATGGGGCCGCTGTCGGTGTCGACGACGGTGTCGATCGCGTCACGCGTGGTGCCGGGAAGATCGTGCACCACCGCGCGGTCCTCGCCGACCAGGCGATTGAACAACGTCGACTTACCGGCGTTCGGTCGCCCGGCGATCGCGACCGAGAAGATGGAGTCATCCGCGGCGCGTTCGGCGCCGTCGCCGCGCTCGACCTCTTCGGGCAGCCGGGCGACGATCTCATCGAGGATGTCGCCACTCGCACGGCCGTGCAGCGCGCTGACCGGCTGCGGATCGCCGAGGCCGAGCCGCGAGAACGTCCAGATGTCGTTCTCGTGCATCGTGTCGTCGACCTTGTTGACGGCAACCAGCACTTTGGCCTTGGGCGTCTTGCGCAACACCGCGGCCACGCGCGCGTCCTCTTCGGTGACCCCGGTGGTCACGTCGACCACGAGTACGACGACATCGGCCGCGGCCACCGCGAGTTCGGCTTGCCGGCTCACCATCGCGGCCAGCGCCGCCGACTCGCCCGTCAGACCCGAGTCGCCCGGTGCGAGCCAGCCCCCAGTGTCGATGAGTCGGAACTGGCGGCCGCGCCACTCGGCATCGACCTCTTTGCGGTCACGCGTGACGCCAGGCTGTTCCTCGACGATGGCATCGCGCCGGCCGACGAAGCGGTTGACGAGCGTGCTCTTGCCCACGTTCGGGCGCCCGACGATGGCAACAACTGGAAGCTCGCTGACCGGGATCCGCGACGGGCTCATCGTGTGACTCCCTCGACGAGCGCGGCACCGTCGGTGGCGATGACCTCGACCACGCGCGGCAGCGCCGCAACTGTGGTGCCGTCAAGGAACCGGCCGCGCGACAAGGTGACGTCGGGGAGCAATACCCGAGCATTATCGGGGATGTCTGCGAGCGCGGCAACAAGGTCGGGGCCGGTCAGCAGACCCGTCACGGCGATGTTGCCGCCGAAATAGTCGTTGCGGACGGAAACGATGTGGATGTCGTTGCCCGACGCGGCGCGCAGCTCGTCGACCAGCGGCGCCAGCGCCGCGGCGCCGTACTCCCCGCTCATCACGTATACCGGCGCGCCGGCTCCGCCCGGTGCTGCACCGGGGTCGGCCACGCGCTCCATCAGCATCGTGTCGCCGCGCGGCGCGCGGTAGCCGTCGGCGGGTGCGCCATCGACCGAAGCGAAGAACCCGCCCCGGTGCTCGGCTCGCTTGGGGCCGCGCACAGTGGCGCCGGCGAGCGCCGCGCGCGCCTCGGCGTGCAGCTTGGCGATGAGGCCCACACCATTTTCGAGTTGGGGGAACACGCCGTAGTGCTGGACGTCGGGCACCGCGCGCTCGGTGATGAGGTAGTACTCGTCAGACACGTCGACGAGATGCCGCCCGAGT
>JBBREP010000170.1:0-4993 GCA_038202885.1 Acidimicrobiia bacterium
GCGGTGCGTCCAGCCCGGTTCGAGTACCGGTGGGGCGCTCCAATGGCCTCCGAGCGAGTTGAGGATTTCCTGGTTGCACGCTTGCACCAACGTGTGTTCGGAACGTCGCGTCACGTATTCGGGGCTGCCGAGCCACGCACCCAGCTCACCGAGCGTGCGCGCCAATGCCGAGGTGCCGCTGCGGTGCATACCGAGCAGGGCGATGGGTGACACGGTCGCTCCTTCGACTCATTCGTTCGACGCATTTGCCGCCGCCGCCGACGCCGAGCGGGTCGCGGCGTCGGCTCCACGAGCCTGAGACTCTACGAGGCGCGTCGGCGCGGCAGGCGACCGGTACGCGACCACGCCGACAGCGCGAGAAGCCGGGCCCGACGCGCCAGCGGCACGTCGGTGGCCGTGGCCGCGGCCCGATACGCACGGCCCGCGCCACGATGATCGCCGGCGGCCTCGCGGCGCCGCGCGACTGCAAACGCCAGCGTCGCCGAAGCACAACGCCCGCGGCGCACGATGGCGTCGAAATGGGGATCGACAGCGCTGAGATGCGCTTCCCATTGCGCGACCACATCGGCACTCAGGCTGTCGGCCCGCAGCCGGTACCACGCAAGCGGTTCGTCGACGTAGCCGAACCGGACGCCGTTGCGAATGAGCCGGCACCACAGCTCGTAGTCCTCGGCCCGTCGTAGCAAGTCATGAAATCCGCCGTGCTGGTCGAGCAGCCGTCGGTGCAGCACCGCGCCGACGAACACGAAGTTGCCGTCGATGATCGCTTCGCGTTGATCACCCGGTTCAGGGAAGGTGCGGCCCAGATGGTCGGCGTAATACCGCTCGGTGGTCCGGGTGTCGTCGCGCAACAGCCACGCGTCGCTCGTGACGACGCCAAGATCGGGCTCGTCGATGAGTCGGACGACGAGGCGCTCAAGGCGGTTCGCCAGCCAGATGTCGTCGGCGTCGAGCAGCGCGATCAGCGTACCCCTGGCGTGCGCGAGCCCCGTGTTGCGCGCGCCGGCGAGACCGCGATTCGATTGTTTGACGGACACGACGCGGTCGCCGTACTGAGCAATCACAGCTTCGGTACCGTCGGTCGAGCCGTCGTTCACCACGACGACTTCGACCGCCGGGTAGGTCTGCGCCAGCGCCGAATCGATGGCCTCGGCCACGTAGCGCTCGGCGTTGTACGCCGGGATGATCACGGACACGAGCGGGGGTCGGGGGGTCACTCGGAGTGCGACTCTAGGTGCACGCGCACTGCGAACATGCCGGACTGCGCCACGAACGCACGGACCGCGCGGAATCGATGGGTTGACGGGGTGGCGTCACAACGGTCACATCGCGTTTGTCGTCAACGCGGGTGTCTGGTGGCGGGTCGGCGCAGACGTCTACGCTCCCGCTGCCATGGCCCGCCACGACGCTGACGCGACTGCTGGGCCGCCGGCCGACCAGCCCCACGGGCGCGCACCGGCCGGCACAAGTGACGGCGCGGGTTCGGCCGCGCGGCGGCGCCGGCCGAAAGGCCCGCGCCAGATCATTGGTTGGCTCGCCGGGTTCCTTGTGGTGGTGCTCGGCTCCGAATTCGCGGTGCGAGCGGCGGCACCGCACCTCTCCGATCCACACAACTACTTCTCCGATGTCGCCACCGAGGCGGTGCATTCGATGGACACGTTGCGGGCCCACGGGATCCGCAGCGACCTCACCTTCGTCGGTACATCGATGGTGCGGCGCGATGTCGATGCCGACACGATGGAAGCGAAGATCCCCGACATCCACTGGGCGCACAACGTGGGGCTTCCCGGTGCCCAGTCCACAGTGGTAGAGCGGTGGCTGCTGCAAGAAGTCATCCCGCGGTTGCACCCGAAGCGGGTCGTATGGGGTATCTCGTCGCTCGACTTCAACAGCGGACGGCCCGATCATCCGATCGACCAGTACAACACTGCGCGCGCCACCGAACCAGGCTTCTTCGGCGACCTCGACCGCATCATGTGGAACTCCGACATCTCGCAATACCGCGACCAATTACGCGACCCGTACACGCTCTACACCGACGCGCGGGGCCGCGCCACGCACCTCGTCGACCATCGACCGCTCAAGGAACTGGCCACGTACAAGGTCGGCTTTCCCAACCATCCGTCCGCAGCGAGGCTCAAAAAGACGCGCGCCACCCACTTCACCCGCACCCGGCAACTGCGCAACTACAAGGTCGGCACCGATGAGCTCGCGGCGTACACCACGGTGCTCGACAGCTTGCGGCGTCAACACATCGAGGTCGCGATCGTGATCATGCCGGTACCGAAGCTGTACCTGAAGGCCCATCCCCACGGCCGCGCCGACTACGACCATTGGAAGAGCGTCGTTGTCGCCGCCGCGGCCAAACGTCACGTTCCCGTCGTCGACATGTGGGACTCGATGCCCGACTCCTCGTTCCGCGATACAGAGCACCTCGATGCGGCCCCGGCCCACGTGTTCAGCCGTATGCTCGCCGATCGCCTGCTCGGGATTGGTTTCTAGTTCCATGGCCCTGCACGACGACCGCCGACGTCCACGAGCCGCGCACTAGCCATGGTGTTCAACTCGGTTCCGTTCGTCATCTTCTTCGCCATCGTGTACGTCCTGTACTGGGCGACCCGCAAGCACACGGTGCAGAACCTGGTGCTGCTCGTCGCGTCGTACGTGTTCTACGCGTGGTGGGATTGGCGCTTCCTCTTCTTGCTCGCGTCGACCACCCTCGTCGACTTCTTTGCCGTGCAACGCGTCGAAGCCGCCGGCGACGACGAGCGCCGGCGACGGCGATGGATGGTCTTCTCGGTTGCCGTGAACCTTGGCGTGCTCGGCTTTTTCAAGTACTTCAACTTCTTCGTCGACAGCGGCGTCAACGTCATGCACAAGCTCGGCGTGTCGGTCGGCGACCCTGTGCTTCGCTTCGTGCTTCCGGTCGGCATCAGCTTCTACGTGTTCCACGAGATCAGCTACGCGATCGACGTGTACCGCCGACGCACCACCGCCGAACGCGATCTCGCCGTCTACGCGGTGTATATCGCCTTCTTCCCACAGCTCGTTGCCGGACCGATCACGCGCGCCGCGCACATGTTGCCGCAGTTCCGGAGCGACCGCGAGTTCCCCACCGGCGACGAGGCGTATTCGGCGCTCGTGCTGATCATGTCGGGTCTGTTCAAGAAGGTCGTGCTCGCCGACGGCATGGCGCCACTCGTCAATGACACGTTCAACCACGTTGCCGGCCACGGCGCGGTGCCGCTCATGATCGCGGCTGTCGGTTTCTCGATCCAGATCTACGGCGACTTTGCCGGCTACACCGACATCGCACGCGGTGTCGCCCGCCTCCTCGGCATCGACCTGGCCCGCAACTTCGAACAGCCGTATCTGTCGCGCAACATCAGCCAGTTCTGGCGCACGTGGCACATCTCGCTGTCGACCTGGCTCCACGACTACCTCTACGTGCCGCTCGGCGGGAACCGTTCCTCGAAATGGGTGACGTACCGCAACCTGTTGATCACGATGTTGCTCGGCGGGCTGTGGCACGGTGCGTCGTGGCACTTCGTGGTGTGGGGTGGTCTCAACGGGGTGGCGCTCGCGGCACACCGCGCCATGGGCAAATCCGAACCACGGGGCCGGCCCGCGCCACCGCGCTGGCGCGATGTCCCGTGGATCGCGGCGACGTTCACGTTCGTCACTGCGCTCTGGGTCTTTTTTCGCGCCGACTCGTTCAGTACCGCAAAGCAGTTCTTCGTGAACATCGTGACGAAACCGATCGGCGCACACCCGGGCCCGTGGAAGCCGCGGCTCATCCTCGTGGCGATGTTCGCGGTGATCATGTTCACGATGGACATCGTCGACCGGCATCGTCTCAGCTTCCGGCCGCTGCACACGTGGCCGATCTGGATCCAAGGCGCGCTCGCGGGCGCCGCGCTCGTCGCGCTCCTCGTGTGGAGCGGCGCCGCGCCCCAGCCGTTCATCTACTTCCAGTTCTGATGCTGAGCTTGCGGCGCGCCCGGCTGGTCGCCAAGATGCTGTGGTACGGGCCCATGCTGGTCGGACGGACGGTGCGGCGGGCGCGCGCTGTCGTCGATGCCGACACGCAGCGTTGGGTCGAACTCACCGACCTCGACGTCGGCCGTCGTTGGCGCCTCGCCGGCCTGCTCGCGACCTATCCCGAGTTCCGCACGCTCTACTGCTACCGCCTCGCCCGCAACGGCATCGTGGGCGCAACCATCGCGGCGACGCTGCGAGTGGTGTACCCCGGTGAGCGCACGCTACACCTCGCCACCAGCGAGATCGGTCCCGGATTGTTCATCCAGCACGGCTTTGCCACCATCGTGGCGGCTCGCAGCATCGGGGCCAACTGTTGGATCAACCAGCAGGTCACGATCGGCTTCGACCGGCCCGAGGCGCGGCCCGTCCTCGGCGACGGCGTCGCCGTGTACGCCGGCGCCAAGGTGCTGGGCGCGGTGACGATCGGCGACGGTGCGAGCATCGGCGCGAACGCGGTCGTGCTCCACGACGTCCCCGCGGGGTGCACGGCCGTCGGCGTCCCGGCCCGCATCCTCCCGCCGAAGGCGGCCCGCGAACCCGACTGAACGATGCGCATCTACTGGTTCTGGCCGTTCGTGCATCCCGAGGATCTCGTCGTTCCCGCCGCGGTGGCGCGCCCGGGGGACGATCTCGTCATCCACACGATGGAAGGCCGCGACGACTTCTCGCCGTTCGAGCGTCCGGGCTTCCACGTCTCGGCCACGCTCGCTCCGGTCGGCGACGAGCGTGAACGCTCGGCGCGCTGGGCTCTCGTGCGTACCGCCACGTACGTTCGCCGCATCCGTCAGCGGCGGGCCCTGCTGCACCGAGAGGAGTTCGACGTCTGCCACGTCGTGTTCCTGAACTACTTCACCGACTGGATCGACCTGCGGCGCATCGCCCGGCGCCGGCCGGTGGTCTTCGAGGTGCACGACGTGTTCCCCCACCAGTCGCGACTCCCCCGCGCGCTGGA
>JBBREP010000171.1:0-4733 GCA_038202885.1 Acidimicrobiia bacterium
GTCACCACCGTTCCCGGTCATCTCGTCGCGGCGGGCGAGCGCCTTACCGGCGTCGATCGCTCCCGAGACGGCTTCGCGGGCACCCGGTACGCGTCGTGCCGCCGCCACAACCTCGCCGGGCCGCAGCAGCGTCTTGCTCGGAATACAACCCCAGTAGGAGCACACGCCACCGACGAGCTCTCGCTCGACGACGACCGCGCTCAAACCGCCGTCGGCGACGCGCCCGGCGACGTTCTCGCCCGCCGGGCCACCACCGATCACGATCACGTCGAAGATGGCCAACGCAAACTCCCTTCGGAATACGCACACTACGGTCACGAGCTGTCGCGCGGACGGGCGCGACGCGCCATGAGTAGCAGCGCGCAACCTTTCCGGATTCCGAGGTAAGACGCGTCGTTTCCGTGACGCTCATGTTCCGACCGGACGAGTGGCGCCTTCCGCCTCCGGCACTCATGAGAGGAACGGGATTCGAATGACCACGAGCCAGCAGGAGTCCAACGGTGCGACCCGCGTCGCATACATCCTGGGAGTGCCCCTCGCCGACAAGGTCGTGCGCCAGTGGCCGCAGATGGGCGAGATCGTGCGCACCAGCCGGCTCGTTGCCGATGTCGAGGGAAACTTCCCCGAGCTCACGCTGGAGGTCGGCCGCCGCATGCGCCTCGACGACGTCGTGGTGGTCGAATGGACCTGCAATTACGGGGACGGACGCCTGTACCGGAACGTCACGATCGGCGAGTTGGAACAAGGAGAGGCGGTGCGCGTCACCGACTACTGGGGCGAACCCACGGCTACTCCCGAGTGGCGCCGGCCGATGACGGATCGGCTCGACATGCCCGGCGACGGCATCTGGCCCGACCATGAGCACCTCGGCCACTACTAACTCGAGAGGACCGAGGGATCATGAGTCGGGTCCCAAGCGTGCACTCAGTGCACCCGTGGCGTCGCACCAGGTCGCAACGTCCGCTCGTTCTACGCCGTCCCGGCTAGCGCGTGACTTCCGACGACTCGGTCAGGCCAGCTGAAGCGCGCTGCATGATGCGAGCCGGTCGAAGTCGGCGTCCGCGTGCAAGAGCGCAACCTCCTCGCGAATACAGACCGACGCGATGAGGCAGTCGAGCGTGCGGCGAACTGTGATCCCCTTGCGGCGCGCACCTCGATACAGAGCCGCTGACCTGCGAAAGTCATCGAGGCCCTCGAGACGCAATATCTCGAAGGGTGCCAACCGCCGCTCGACGCGGCGGACGTCGGCCTCAGAACGTAATCCTTGGAGAATCTCCGTCAGGATCACGTCGGTGATCGCGATCCCCTCATCGGCGTCGACCAGCCCGACGAATCGCTCGACCGCCGTTGTCGAGGTACCGCGAAAGAAGTCGATCCAGACACTGGTGTCGACAACGATCACGCGGATCGACGCGACTTGCCAAGGTCACCTTCCCACTCGACCTTTCCTTGTAGGTCGAGCACCTTCCGACGCTCGCGGCGGCGGACGACTTCCTGCAACGCGAACTCGACCGTCGCGCGCTTCGTCGTCGCGCCGCACAGCCGCTGCGCTTCAGCGAGGAGCGCGTCGTCGATCACGATGTTGGTTCGCACGGAGCCCAGGATACACATTCATGAGGCACGAAGGTGTATCGATTCCGGCGACGGCGTCGTGGCATCCCAGAACGGTCTGTACGCCCACCAGGTTCCGCCGCAGACACAACGTGCAAGCTGCGAGCCACTTGATCGGCAGGTGATGGGCAACGCGATCGCGTCGCCTCCGCGGGTTAGGTGCGTGAGTGGCGCTGACCAGGCACATTGAGTGGGCCGGGAAGGGATCGAACCTTCGACCGAGGGATTATGAGTCCCCTGCTCTGACCACTGAGCTACCGGCCCGCGTGAACGCAGACTCTACGCGGGCGGTCACTGCGGAGTTTGTGCTTCGGGCGCGACGGGTAGGCCGTGAAGCGAGCTTGGTGGACCGCCACCAATGCCCGATCGGAGGACTCTCCATGTTGCTGTGGCTCATTGCCGTCGTCATCGCACTCATCGGCGTCGTACAACTGTTTCAGGGCCAGATACTGCTCGCACTCGCCCTGTTCGTCATCGCCTGCCTCGTCGGTCCCGGTGGCTACAGCATCTTCCGAGGTCGCAGCAGCCACACCTGATCGCCGAATGTCCCGGAGCTTGCTCCGGAGATGACGAAGTGGCCCGCCATCACCCCCGCCCGGTGGCGGGCTGCTTCGCGTCACGGGGCGCAATCGCCCACGAACCGGTGACGAGCGCCGCGGACCCGATCAGCGCCGTCCACGCGCCGAGCCCGAGGTGCGAGAAGCCGACCAACCAGCCGAACGCGACGAACGCGACCGCGCTCGCCACTGCGGCCGCCACGGAAACGACACGCGCCGCTCGACTACCGACGCCGCGCAAGCCGGCCGCAATCCAACTCGCGGCACCGAGCGCGGGAATCAGATACCAGAGGATCGTGAGCCGCGCCGCGGAGAGTCCGGGGAAATGGCGGCCGACCGCGATCAACGCGTCGACGAGCGCGTGACCGCGCAGGCCACTGCCGTCGCCGCTGCTCACCCAGTGCACGAACGCCGAAGCGACGAGTGCGGCACCGCCCACCAACACGAGCGCGTCGGCCACGCGCCGACGCGCATCCGATGTCACGGAGCCGAGCTGGCAATCGGTGTGCTCTCCGGCGGATACGCGATCGAGGTCGCAGTGACGCTCTTGCTCGCGCCACTCCCCGACGACGAGCTCGAACTCGATGACGAGCTCCCGGAGGTGAACGTTGTCGGCGTCACGGTCGTCGCGATCGGGGCGGTTGCGGTCGAAAACTTGCACTCAACCGTTCCCCCGAACAGCAAACCGCCCCCTGCGCCACAGTCGGAACCATTCGAGAGCTCACTCGGATGCGACGCCGCTCGCAGCGCCGCGGGCGCGTCGGCCACGTCCCACAGCGTGATCGAGTGGGCGGCCGTGCCGGTTCCTCCGGCGTACGGCTCGAGCACGAGCCGGTAGCTCCCGGTCACCGGGAGCCGCACGCTCGAGACGTATGCCGAACCTCCATTGGGCTTCCCGGGTTCGGGCACGTGCTGGAAATCGACCGAGCCGTACTGCTTCCCGTCGGCGGTGTAGATCGTCCCGTAGACGTAGTCGGAATAGGAACCATCGGCGGTCGTCGGCGCCGGACCGCCGATCTCACCGACCACCTCTTGGCCGGCTTTCCCGTCGAACGCGTACACCCGATTGAGCAGCGATCCGGTCGGTGCCGGAACGTCGAACGGCTGGTCGAGCGTGATCGTTGCGTCGGGCGGCAGCTCATACGCGAGTCCGAACAGCGTGTAGATCGTGCGCTTATCGATGTTCTTGACCGCGGCGTCGACGACATCGAGCACCGTCGTGACCGGGCTCACGAACCAACGGCCGTTCTCGCGCACCACGGAGATCGAGATGGGACCGCTCGATTGATCTCCGTTCGCTCCGCCGGCATAGAACAAGCCGAACGGGAGCGTTCCACCGACGTCACCACTGAGGCAGAGATGCGAGCTGTTGTCACTGTTCGACGACTGGTCGAAGAGCGACGGACAGGTTCCGCCCACCTTCCATGTGGAGCGATGGTCGCTGCCGCTCGTGCCGGACGCATCGAGTTTCACGACACCCGTGTCGCCCGAAACCGTCGACGTGGTCGTCAGGTGATCGATGGTGAAGTCGACCTTCGTGTCCTTCGCGGCCGCGTCGATCATGGCGCGGTAGTCGTAGATAGGAAGTTCGTCAGGCGGCGCGAGCGCCAGCATCCGGTCCCAGTTCGACGCCTGCCAGGCGTGCAGCGCGTCTTGCACCGCCGCGTCAGGAGTCGCGGCACCGAGGTCGGAGGTCTTGCCCGACCCGAAATCAGCGGCGGGATAGCCGTTCAACTCGCGGATGTACTCGAGCGCCGTGTACGCGGGGCTCACAAACCAACCGCCGTCTTGCTTGATGACGACGAGGAAGGTCGGGAGGCCCGAATCGCCGGCGAGCTTCGAAAGGTCAACCTTGCCGTGGCCGTCAGTTTGGCGCGCCATTGCCTTCTGGAGCAGCGCCGACAACTGGGCCTTGTGTGTGGCGCCATCGATGTCGCCACTCGTGATGACGACCTTGGCGTAGCCGTCGGCCAGCGATTCGGTTCGGAGTGCGAGATGATCAACGGAGAGGTCGACGCCGGCGAGCGGCTTGCTCGCGTCGTCGACGATCTTCAACTCGGCCGCGCGCTTCGTGACGCCCTTCACGGTCTCTCGCATCGAGCGAACCTCCGACGGCACCAACACGTCGACCGCGGCGAGCGGGTCTTTGTTGCTGACTGCGTCGGCGAGTTGACGGACGGCACCCTCGGGTGAACCCGCACCGCCGCTGCCGAACATCGCGGCAACGGCGAGCGCGCCGACACCGACCAGCGCGGCGATACCGAACGACGCGATCAACGAGCCGTAGCGGCGCCCCTTGCGTGCTCGCGACTCGAGCGTGACGACCGGTAGATCGTCGTCGATGATCGGCAGCTCCGTGCTGTCGAAGTCGGCTACTCCGTTTTCGGATGGGATCGCTTGCGCATCGCGTTGCGCCGCGCCGAGCACATCATCGACACCGCGCTGCGTCCCGCGGTTCGCGAGAGCTTCGAGTCGGTCACGCAGTTCACTCACCGGAACGCTCCTCAGTCAGCTCGGCGCGTAAGCGCCGACGGGCACGCAGCAGAGCCACGCGCGCATTGCCAC
>JBBREP010000172.1:0-4718 GCA_038202885.1 Acidimicrobiia bacterium
CCGACCCCGAACCCGACCCCGACCCCGACCCCGAACCCGACGCCGCTCCTGCCGATCGCCGACCTGGCGTCGTTCGTGGCCACCCGCACGAGCTGGCACGCGCTGGGCGAGCACGTGCTGGCCCGCGCCCGCTGGGAGGCCACCGGCCGCATCGGGCTCCGAGCGGCCGACGGTGGTGTCGCGACACCCCATTACGGCGACGACCTCCGGGCCTGCATCACCGCCGACGGCCTGGTGCGCGAGCAATACGGCGAGGCGGTGACCGCGCCGATCACCGCGCTGGGTGCGGCAGCCGAGTTCTTCTCGACCCCGCTCGGTGCGCCGCCCGACGTGTATACGCCGACCACATCGTTCGCGGCCGACGACACCTTGACCGTCGACGGCGCCGCGGCCAACGTGCTCGGGGTCTGGTTCGCGTTCGGCAACGCCACGCTCACACGATGGCGGGCCGAGCGCCGCGACCGCGACACCCCGTCGCTCGTGCAGCTCTGGCCCGAGCACTTCGACCTCGCGGTCGACCTCGGCGATGCCGAACGAGGCACGAGGGCGAACTACGGCGCCTCCCCCGGCGACGCGCAGATCGCCGAGCCGTATCTGTACGTGGGTCCATGGGACACAACCCACCTCGACGACCCGTTCTGGAACCAGTCGTGGGGCGCCGCGCTCACCTACTCCGCGCTGTGCGCGGCCCCGGACCCCGCGGTGGTCGCGGCGTCGTTCCTCGCCCACGGCCACGCCCGCCTCACCGGCGCCTGAACATCTCAACGGAGCGTGTTGCGCGCGACAGGTCGGCAACGGCTAGCTTCGGCGGCGGAGTGATCACGCCGGGCTCGGAGGTCCGGTGCGGGTCCCGCCTCACTGCTTCGGCAGTCGGCGGGACCGGGGGAAGCCGGTGCGAGACCGGCGCTGACCCGCAACTGTAAGCAGCCGAGGGACCCAAGGACCCGACGCCGCAAGCCAGGATGCCCATCCTCCCGACGGCCCGTGGCGACACGGACGCTGCCGTCGCCGTGTAATGCCGTCGAGAGGCGGCCGGCCGAGACCCTCGAGGACGCGGGGTCTTACGGAGGTGATGGTCATGGCATGGCGCCACCAATCTCGTCGATTGTGGGTCGCTCTCATTGCGCTGGTCGCGACGGGCGGAGCGACGTTCGTCGCCGCGCCCTCGAGCGGCGCCGCCGACGCGACACCCACCGTGGCGAACCGCGCGGGCGTGATCGTCGACCAGGGCAACGGCACCGTGCGCCGAGTCGGGATCACGTTCACGGGCACGATCACAGGGCTGGCTGCGTTACAGCTCGCGGGCTTTTCACCGTCGGTCCGCAGCTTCGGCGGCGTCGGCGGCGCGGTCTGCGCCCTCGACATCGCCCGCGTCCATTACGGCTGTCCGACCGACGCGAGTTGCCTCACCTGCGCAGCCCCCGACTACTGGGCCTACGCGCGCGCACCGGCTGGCACCCAGACGTTCGTGGTGTCACGCGTCGGTGGCGGCGCGACCGAAGTACATGACGGCGATGTCGAGGGTTGGCGTTGGGGCACCGGCGCGACGCCCGCGTACGTGCCGCTCGACCGCATCTTCCCACCCACCACCACCAGCACTTCACCGACCTCGCCGCCACCACCGCCACCGCCACGCACCACGACATCGCACGCCTCGGGGCCCGGCCCGACCGCGACGAGTCGCGTCGGGGTGCAGACGTCTCGCACCACACTCGCGCCCACGGGCGCGTCGACCGGCGCCACAACCGGCCCGATATCGCCGACCACTGTTCGCGCCGGCGGCGCCGACGCCACCACGAGCACGCGTGCCGGCGCGCCGCCATCGGCGCCACGCTCGGCGCACGACACCACACCGAGGTCGGCGAGCAATGGGCGACGAGCGACGAACCGCACACTCGCCGCGGCACCGCCCACCGTTGCCGGGGGCGCAGGCGGCTCACCGTTCGCCTGGATCGGTTTCGCCCTTGTCCTCGCCGCGCTCGGCGTCGCCATCTTCGCCGCACGCCGTCGTTCGCGACACGCCGCACCATCGGGCTGAGCTCCGGCGGCCCACCACGACACGCCCTCGCAGCTCGGCGCCAGCGCCGCCCCCGCGCCGCCCACGCGCCGCACTCATGTCACCCCACGGGTCACCCCACGGGTGGAAAGGAACACTGATGCATCACCGATTTCGCACAACAACCACGATCGCGGGTCTCACCGCGATCGTCTGCGCGCTCGGCGCCTTTCGCTTTTCCGGATGGACCGACCCAGCGTCGAAGAGCGCAGCCCGCACGGCAACGACCTGGTTACGCACCCAGCAACGTTCCGACGGCGGGTTCGAGGTCGCGGGCTATCCGGGCTTCGAGACCCCCGACGCGATCCTCGCGATCGCAGAGAACGCGCAGCAACAGGCAGCGTGGCGCGCGGACCAGGCGCGCAAGGCCGTGATGGCGACCGTCTCGCATGGCCACAATCCGCTGCACGCCATCGACGACCTCGTCGATGCCGGCGTGACCGCGGGCCAGGCCGCCAAGATCGTCGTGCTCGTCGTGAAGCCGCTTGGACTCAACCCGAGCAACTTCGATCCCGACCATGACGGCGGAACGATCAACCTCCGCAAGATCATTGTCAGCGGCAAGCGCAGCGACGGCACCTACGGCGCATTCAACGCAACGCTGTACGCCATGCTCGGCTTGCGCTCGATGAACGTCTCGATCGCACCAGCCACCGTGACCGCAGTACGGTCGGGCCAGCAGGCGAGCGGCGGTTGGGACTTCGCGGGCGATCCCAAAGCCACCGACGCCGACGTCGATACGACAGCGGTCGCGATCGAATCGCTCGTCGCCGCACACGTGGCGCCGACCGATCCGGCCGTGCGCAAAGGCCTCAGCTTCCTAGCGGCGCAGTACCGCGACGCTACGGGTGCCTGGCAGTCGTTCGGTAGCAACGATGCCAACTCCACGTCGAGCGCGACGCTCGCGATCACCGCAGCCGGTTACAACCCCGCGAGTCGGTGCTGGCGCGATCACGCGGCCCCAACCTTGGCGACGCGCCCGTATCGCTCGCCGCTCACGTGGCTGCGCTCCCAACAAGCCACCAACGGGCGCGTCAAGAGCCCGAACGACAGCTTCGGCGTCAACACGTTCGCCACGACGCAATCGATCCAAGCGTGGCGTCGCGGCTGGGTGCCGCTGGCGCCGGCCGCCAAGCAACCCTGCTAGTCAGCGCGGCCCCGTGCGGCGTCCGTCTCGCGTGGCGGGCGCCGAGGGCCGCGGGTCGAGCTCGGTTCCGAAATCGTGGTATCGCTCGACCGCGCGTCGACGCCGCAGCACATCGGGTCGGGCATCGTCGCGGGGCCGGCCACGCGGAAACACGACGGCCTGGAGCGACGCGGCCCGAACGGCATCCTTCGGGGTGCCGGCAGCAGCGATGTCGTCGGCGGCCGTCACCACCGGTGGGCAATCCGAAGTGACGGCCACCGTTGCACCACGCAATGTCGTGGCACCCGACATCGAGACGCTGACGATTGGCATGGGCACACCTTCGCCCCGTCCCGACTCATGCATCGGGATGGGTCCAGAATGACTACAGCAAATGCGTCGCTTTGCGACCAAGGTCACAGCTCGGTCAGCCTGGGGCCCAGCCGGCACCAGCGAGGCAACTACCAACCACACACTTGCCAACCACACACTTGCCAACAGCGGGGCTCCCAACCGCGCGGGGCACGAGAGACGAGGACGAACGACATGGGTCTGATGGATGGACGGGTCGCGATCGTGTCGGGGGTCGGACCCGGGCTCGGGCAGGCCAACGCCAAGGCGCTCGCCCGTGAAGGGGCAACCGTGATGCTCGCGGCCCGGTCGGCCGAGTACCTCGAGCAGATCGCGGGCGAGATCGCAGTCTCGGGCGGCGACGCGCGCGCCGTGCCGACCAACATCACCGACCGGGCCCAATGCGACGCTCTCGCGCAACGGTGTCTCGACGAGTTCGGTCGCCTCGATGTGCTCGTCAACAATGCCTTCCGGGCCGGTGGCTTCCAGAACTTCGAGGGCGCCGACCTCGCGAAGTGGCGCAAGATCCACGACGTCAACGTGTGGGGATCGCTCGAGCTCACCCAAGCCTGCGTACCCGCGCTCAAAAAGACGGCGGCCGAGCACGGCGACGCATCGGTCGTGTTCATCTTGTCGATGAGCCAACGCAAGATCCGCCCCGATGAAATTGATTACGCGTCGTCAAAGGGTGCGCTACGAACCGCGATGCAAGGCTTGGCGTACGAGCTTGGACCGTCGAAGGTGCGCGTGAACGCCGTCGCGCCAGGATGGATCGGCGGACCGTCGGTGGAGATGTACCTCGGCTGGATGGCCCAAGAGCGCGGCGTCGACGTGAGCGTGATCGTGGCCGAGCGCGAAGCCGAGATCCCGTTGCGCGAGATTCCACCCCAGGACGACATCGCCAACGCAGTCGTGTTCTTTGCGTCGCCGTGGAGTCGCGTCATCACTGGTCAGACGCTCGACGTGAACGGCGGCGAATTCTTCGGGTAACCGGTATTGTCCCCAACCATGGCTCAGCATGTGCGCGGTGTCGTCGCAACGGGCAAGGGCGCGCCCGTCACCATCGAGACGGTCGTAGTTCCCGACCCCGGACCCGATGAAGCCGTCGTCGCAGTGCACGCATGCGGCGTGTGCCACACCGACCTGCACTACCGCGAAGGCGGCATCAACGACGACTTCCCGTTC
>JBBREP010000173.1:0-4712 GCA_038202885.1 Acidimicrobiia bacterium
TCGGCGCGCTCGCGCTTCCCGAACGTGCGGGTGACGGCGACATCCTTCCCCACGAGCGCACGATGGCGAAGGCCAAATCCGATCGCCTCGACCTGCTGCGCGCGACCCGGCTGAACCTCGACCCGATCTGGGGGCTGTCGCTCGCCCAAGGGTTGAGCGCGCTCGTCGACACGAGTGTGGAGCTCGGGCGCTGCGTCGACGAGGATGGCAACACCCATACCTTGTTCGCGATCGATGATCCCGAGCAGGTCGCGGCCATCGGCGCGCGTGTCGCGTCGGCACCCGTGGTACTCGCCGACGGCCACCACCGCTTCGAGACGGCGATCACCTACCGCGGCGAACGCGTCACCGCGGGCGGCGCAGGGGATGTCGCCGCAGGCAGCGCACCGGACGTCGGTTCGGGTGCCATCATGGCGTTGATCGTCGAGCTGGCCGACGACGAGCTGTGTATCCAGGCAATCCACCGCCTCGTCGCGCTCCCCGATGGCTTTGACCCGCGCGCCGCGCTGGGCGACGTGGGCACGATCACTGCCGTCGAGTCGATCGCGGCGGCGGGCGAACGTGGACTCGTCCTGGCCGACGGCGACGGCCTCTGGCTTCTCGAGCCACACACCGCCGTGCTCGACGCCGCGCTCGCGGGCGAGCCCGACGCGGTGCGCGCCACGGATGCTGCCATCGTCGAGCACGTGATCGCACCACGTTGGCCCGATGCGCAATGGACATTCCGCCACGACGGCGACGAGGTCGTCGCCCAGGTCAAGGCGGGCACCTATTCGGCTGGCGTCGTACTGCGGGCGGTGTCGGTAGCGACGACGCGCGCCGCCGCGACGGCGCGCGTGCGCATGCCGCAAAAGACGACATTCTTTTATCCCAAGCCACGCACCGGGATGGTGTTTCGCGACCTGGACGGTGCGTAGCGGCTAGCCGACCGACCAGGTTGCGCCGGCCGCGATGACCTTGGCGAGGTCGCCAGGACCCTTCTTGCCAACCTCGGCGGCGAGCTGCGCCTGCACTTCGACCTCGTAGATCGGGCGTTGCACGTCGCGGAACACGCCAACAGGCGTGGGTGTGGTCGGCCGGTCGGCGAGGCGCGACAGCGCGAACGCGAGGGTGGGGTCGGCGCGGTGCTCGTCGTGGACGAGCAGTGCGGCTTCACCGACCTCGGCGACCTCCACCACGCGCGGCTCGCCGAACTCGTTGAGCGTCACGCCGAACTGGCCCTCGTCGCCGAATCGAATCGGCTCACCTTGGACCAGGTCGATCAGCATGTTGGCGCGCACGTCGCGCTTGAGGATGGCACCAAAGGCACCGTCGTTGAACACGTTGCAGTTCTGGAACACTTCGACAAACGCCGCGCCCTTGTGCTCGTGCATACGGCGAAAGACTTGCATCATGTGCTTGCGGTCCACGTCGTGGGTGCGCGCGACGAAGGTGGCCTCGGCGCCGAGCGCGACCGACAGCGGGTTGAACGGATAGTCGACCGAACCGAACGGCGTGCTCTTGGTGACCTTGCCGAGTTCCGACGTCGGCGAGTACTGGCCCTTGGTCAACCCGTAGATCTGGTTGTTGAACATGATGATCTTGAGATTGACGTTGCGGCGCAGCGCATGGATCAGGTGGTTGCCGCCGATGGACAGCATGTCGCCGTCACCGCCGATAACCCATGTGTGCAGGTCGGGACGGGCCAGCGTGACACCCGTCGCGAGGGCCGGGGCACGGCCATGGATGCTGTGCACGCCGTAGGTCTTCATGTAGTACGGGAAGCGCGCGGCGCAACCGATACCCGAGACGAACACCATCTCTTCGGGCTTGATACCCAACTCGGGGAGCAGGAACTGGACGGCGGCCAGGATGCCGTAGTCACCACAACCGGGGCACCAGCGCGGCTCTTCGCCCGACTCGAAGTCCTTGCGGGTCAGGGCAACTTCTTCGGTGGTCATGACTCGATCATCTCCAGGATCTTCGTCTCGAGTTCGGCGGCCCGGAACGGCACGCCCTGCACCTTGGTGTACGACTGCGCGTCGACGAGGAACTCGGCGCGCACGAGCCGGCTCAGCTGCCCGAGGTTCATCTCGGGCACGAGCACCTTCGGGTAATGCGCCAGCACCTCGGCCAGGTTCGACGGGAACGGGTTGAGGTGCGTGAGGTGCGCGTGCGCCACGGACTTGCCGCGGGCCCGAATGCGCCGCACTCCGGCTTGGATCGCGCCCCATGTGCTGCCCCATCCGAGCACGAGCACTTCGGCGTCGTCATCGATGTCGTCGACGTCGACGTCGGGGATGTCGGCCGCGATGCCGGCAACCTTTGCCGCGCGAATGCGCACCATGGCGTCGTGGTTTTCGGGCGAGTAGCTGATGTTGCCGCTGCCGTCAGCGCCGTCGATGCCGACACCGGCCTTTTCGATGCCACCGATGCGGTGCATCAAACCGGGCGTACCCGGGATCGCCCACGGTCGGGCGAGTGTCTGCGGATCGCGCAGGTATGGCCAGAAATCGTCACCGTGGTTCGGCTGCGAAGCGAATTCGACCGAGATGTCAGGGAGCGCGTCGAGATCTGGGATCAACCAAGGCTCGGCGCCGTTCGCGAGGTACCCGTCGGTGAGCAGGATGACCGGCGTGCGGTACTTCAACGCGATGCGGCAAGCCTCGAACGCGGCGTCAAAGCATTGGCTCGGTGAGTACGCGGCGACGATGGGCAGCGGCGACTCGCCGTGGCGGCCGTACATCGCGAGCAGCAGGTCGGCTTGTTCGGTCTTGGTCGGAAGCCCCGTCGACGGGCCGCCGCGCTGGACATCGACGACGACGAGCGGGAGCTCGAGGCTCATGGCGAGGCCGAGCGCCTCGGACTTGAGGTCGACGCCGGGACCGGACGTGCCGGTGATCGCGAGTGAGCCGGCGAAGGACGCGCCGATGGCGATCGACGCGGCGGCGATCTCGTCTTCGGCTTGGAGCGTCTTCACGCCGAAGTTCTTGAGCTTCGACAGTTCGTGCAGGATGTCGGACGCGGGCGTGATCGGATACGACGCGTACACGAGCGGCAGCTTGGCGCTCTGCGACGCCGCGATCAGCCCGTAGACGGTCGCCACGTTCCCGACGACATTGCGGTAGTTGCCGGGTCGCAGCGACGCGGGCCGGACCTCGTAAGGGTGGTCGAACAGTTCGGCGGTCTCGCCGAAGTTGCGGCCGGCTTTGAACGCAGCGGAGTTCGCGTCGCGCACCTGTGGCTTGTCCGCGAACCGCGACTCGATCCATTCGAGGACCGGCTTGACCGGGCGCGTGTACATCCAGCAGATCAACCCGAGTGCGAAGAAGTTCTTCGACCGCTCGGCGTCACGCTGCTTCACGCCGAGTTCCTTCGTGGCGCTGATCGTGATCGACGTCATCGGTACCTGGTACACGGTGTACGCCGCGAGCGAGTTGTTGTCGAGCGGGTTGCTGTCGTAGCCGGCTTTGTCGAGGTCGCGCGTCTCGAAGCTGTCGGAGTTGACGATCACAGTCGTCCCCGGCGCCATGTCGGAGAGGTTCGCCGACAGCGCAGCGGGGTTCATCGCGATCAGCACGTTGGGCGAGTCGCCCGGCGTGACGATGTCGTGGTCCGAGATGTGGACTTGGAACGACGAGACGCCGGCGATCGTGCCCGCTGGGGCACGAATCTCGGCCGGGTAGTTCGGCAGCGTCGCGAGGTCGTTGCCGAATGCAGCCGAGAGCTCAGTGAAACGGTCGCCCACGAGTTGCATACCGTCGCCTGAGTCACCGGCGAAACGGATGACGACCCGGTCGAGTGTCTCGGTGCCGGGATCCGCGGAAGTGTCGATGGTCACCGTTGACCTGTTCCTTTCGTACTCCGGAGCGTGGTGCGCCCGGCCCGTAATGGCCGAGAGCGTGCGGTGGGGGGCTCAGAAATGCGTTCGGTTCAGGCTCCGGGACCATCGATCGTACCCACAGTGTTCGCGCGAACAGTGACTCATGGCTGTAGGCACAACAAATTCCTACTATCCCTCAAGTGCCTCGAGCGCAGCCTGCACGAGCCGGTCCAGCCGGCGCCGGCCCCGCTTGTCGGTGGTGCGCGCGACGCACACGGCCGCCAACTCGACGCGACTCGCCGTTGCCCCGGCGGCGCGAAAGAAGCGACGCCGAATGCAGCCGGCTGCGACGATCTCGTCACCGGCTCCGAGGGTCGCGACCCACGCCGGCGGATCGGCCAGGCTCACGGGGACGCTGACGGCCGCCCCATCGCCGGGTCGGGTAGTGACCTGCAATTGGGCAAGCTCGCTGCCCGACGGCAACGTGCGGCATTCAGGATCGCTCGACAACACGCCGCGCACGATCGCAATGTTCACAGACATAGCTACTCCCTTGACTGTCGATTGGCTGACACCGTGGATGGGGACACCGTTGATGGGGACACCACTGACGGGGAGGTCAAGGGGAGAAGTCGCGACCGGCGTACCGAGCGCGACACAACCGTACCGAGAGGTTCGGACACCGCCGTGAGCGCGGCGCGGCGGCCGCACGACCTTGTGACGAGAACTCCGACCCACGCGGCCGCTCGCCAGCGCAGCGAAGCGGAGCAATAGATGGCGTCGACCGAGCGCCCGGCGCGGCGGCCGCACGACCTTGTGACGAGAACTCCGGCCCACGCGGCCGTTCGCCAGCGCAGCGAAGCGGTGCAAATAGAGGGCGCGTTCGCCAGCGCAGCGAAGCGGAGCAAGA
>JBBREP010000174.1:0-4688 GCA_038202885.1 Acidimicrobiia bacterium
CGACGCGCGTGTCGACGTGCTGTTCGGCGGGTGGGGGAGCAACGCCGTCGAGATTGCGCGTCGCGGTGTGCAGTGGGTGCAGCTGTCGGGCACGGGGTTTGACCGCATCCCGGCCGAGGTGCTCGCTGCGCCCCTTGTGACGTGTGCACGAGGCGCGAGCGCGGTCCCGATCAGCGAGTTCGTACTGGCGTCGATGCTGGCGTTCGAAAAGGGTTTCCCCGGTAACTGGCTGACCGGCCCCCCCGAGCGTTGGAACTTCCAGCGCATGGATTCGCTGGCGGGCAAGACGCTCGGCCTCGTTGGCCTGGGCGGGATCGGGTCGCGCATTGCGCGCCTGGCGCTCGCGTTCGAAATGCGTGTGGTGGCGGTGCGTCGTCATCCCGAGCTCGGGTCGCCGATCGACGGCGTCGATGTGGTTGGCTCGCTTGAGCAGCTCCTCGCGGTTGCCGATCATCTCGTCCTTGCGGCACCGGGCACGCAGCGCACGCGCCACTTGCTCGACGGCGCCGCGTTCGCCCAACTGAAGCCGGGTGCGCATCTCGTGAACATCGCGCGCGGCTCGCTCGTCGATCAGGACGCGTTGCGGGCCGCGCTCGACGCCGCAGTGGTGGCGGTGGCGTCGCTCGACACCGTCGATCCCGAGCCGTTGCCCGATGGCCATTGGCTCTTCACGCACCCAAACGTGCGCCTGACCCCGCATTCGTCGTGGTCGTCGCACGCGTTTTTCGAGGCGGCCGTCGACATCTTCTGCACGAACCTGCGCCGCTTCCTCGACGGCCAAGACCTCCTCTACCTCATCGACCGCACCGAGGGCTACTAACCGCCGATGCGTCGTTTGACCCACGTATACGCGTGCCAAACGACGCATCTAGGTGTTGGGGTTGGGGTGGGTGGGGGTTACCAGGGGTTGTTGTAGTGGTCGCGGTGCATGTGGGTGGTGGCGGGGTTGCGACGTGACGGTCCCAGCGCGCGCGCTGGATGACCGATCGGCACGACGGCGGCCGGACGCACTCGTTCGGGGAGCTCGAGCAACGCGCGCAGCTCATGGGCAAAGCTCGTGGCGATGGTCGTCAGGGCGGACCCGAGACCGAGCGCGGTCGCCGCGAGCAGCAGGTTCTGCACCGCGGGAAAGATCGACGAACCAATCGTGGCTTCGTGGCCGCGTTCGAGGTCGGCGCACACCACGATGACGACGGGCGCGCCCGCGACACCGCCGCGGATCCCGGCGTCGACGTCGGCGAGCATCCCGGGCGGGAGCCGCCCCTCGGAGAAGTGGCGACCGCCGCCCTCCCACGCCTGCACCATGAGGGTGCCGATGCGAGCCCGGGCAGCTGCGGCCCGGACGACGATGAACTCCCACGGTTGCATGTTCTCGGCGCTCGGGGCGCGCACCGCGGCGTCGAGCAGCCGCTCGATCGTGGCGTCGTCGACCGGATCGTTGGTGAAAGCGCGATGGGCGCGCTGGCGCGCGGCGAGGTCGAAGAAGTCGTCGCTCATGATCAGCGCACCTGTTCGCCGACACGCACGAAACTGTTCACGTACATGATGCGCAGCCCCGGACCATGAGCCCAGCGCTCGAAGTAGTCCGAGCGTGTACCGCCCATTCGCGCGGCCACCATGGGCGTCATCGATGTGAACGCTCGCTCGGGATCACGGCAGTCCATCTCGTAGAAGTGCATGAAGCGCGGATGGCCACCGTGGTCGGCGTTGACGTACGGCGTGATCATTGCGTAGCCGGGGACGGCCGCCTCGGCGATGTGGCGAATGTGCACGAAGTCGGCCCAGTCGCGCAATGCTTGGGCACCGACATCATCGTCATGCTCGGCGTCGGGTGAGATGAGTACGAGCGACAGGCCGATCGTCGCTCGACCGGTGATGATCCCCTGACCGGGCCGCGGCGTACGCACCATGTGGAGGCTTCGCACACCGTCCGGTGCCGGAGGTGGCGTGAACTGCGCGTCGACCTCGTACACGGCCAGGTGCGAGAACTCCTCGAGCACGCGTGGCAGGTCGGCGCGATCTCGGTGCACGTTGCGCCACCACGTGGCGCGCAGTGCGTGGTCGTTGGTGAGCACCGCGGGAACGCGTTGCGCGACGTACCCGTCGAGGTCGCCGTCGGTCATCTCGAGGTAGAGGCCCGGTGCGACGCGATCCTCCATACCGGCACTTTGGCACAACGCGCCCGCGACGCGGTGGAACGCGTCGGTCAGCGCCGTCGGTCACGCTCGTCGTTGGGGCCTTGGGGGTTGGGGCCCGCCCGCCATGGGGCGGCACAGCAGTTGGCTGATGCCACTCGCGAGCAGCCGACCGTCGTCGGCCCACACACTTTGGTGGCTCGCGACCAGTCCCTCGGTCGCCGACGGCGCAACGCCACGCACGAAGAGCCACTCTGCGGTCGGGTCGATGCGATGGAACTCACACGCCAGGTCGATGCTCGGCGCCATGACGCCTTCTTGGTTGTGGTGTGACTGCGCCGACGGCCAGCTCCCGAGATCGACGAGCACGAGCAAACGACACGCGTCGACCCACGGATCGTCGAACGATGCCGTCGGGCGGAAGCGCAGCCACTGGTCCCACACCGGGGGTTCGGAAAGATTCGGGCGTTCCATCCAATCGGTGCGCCAGTACGGCGGACGCTGATCGAGGTTCTCCCAGAAGGGGAACCACGGCTCCCACTGCTCACCTTGTGCGGCGAGGCGTTCCTGAATCGTGACGAGCTTCGACCAATGCTCGACCTCGGGCATCGGCGCGTATTGGTGCTCGAGCCCGAGCAAACCGGTGTTGGTGGCCCACACCATGGCCTCGAAGATCGGCCGACCCTCTTGGGTCACCGAGGCGCGCACCGACTGTGCCGTTTTGGCCGTTCGTTGGGTCGTGCAGGTGATGTCGACCGGGGAATCGAACCTCGCGACGCCGAGGAAGTGCCCCACGATGCTGGCGGGGCGGGGGAGTCGGCAGTGCCGCCCCGCGGCGCGCAGCGCGAACGACGCCAGGTAGCCGCCCATCGGGCCCCAGATCTCCCACTCGCGCGACAGCATCGCGCTGAAGTGGCTGGCCTCACCGCTGGCGTCGAGCGCGGCGTCGCCGACGACCGTCGTGTCGATCCCGAGATCACCCATCGATCGGCGAGCCTACGCAGCCCAACGACCCCCACCCCCCATGATTTCCACCCCCCAAACGGTTTTCCTCTGCACCCGACGGCGTGTAGCGCCGCGTGGTGCAATCAGACCGCGAAAGAGGCGCTCGGGCGGGGCGGAGCTGTACCTTCGGCGCCGATGGTTGCTCCGCCCTCGTCGTCTGCCCCGCCTTCGTCGCCTGCCCCGCCTCCGTCGTCTGCGTCGCCTCCTTCCTTTGCCTCGCCTTCGTCGTCTGGCGCTCTTTCGTCGCCAACTCCGGCGCGCTCGGTCGGGACCGCGCCGGCGCCGGGCCAGGCGGCACTCGTTGCTGCGAATGCCGCGGCGTTGCTGCGGCGCAACGCGACCGACCCGGAGATCGCGGGTCGCGTCGCGATCAAGTTCGGCGATCGCACATGGACCCACGCCGAGTACTTCGACGAGTCGTGTCGCTTCGCGCAGCTCATGCTCACGAAGCTCGACCCCGACGCGCCACGGCACATTGCGGTGTTGCTCGACAACACGCCCGACTACCTCTTTGCCTTCGGCGGCGCCGCGCTCATCGGCGGCGCCGTCGTTGGGCTGAACCACACCCGGCGCGGCGAACATCTGCTGCGCGACGCGCAGCACACCGATTGCGGCCTGGTGCTCACCGAGCCGCGCCATGAGGCGTTGCTCGCGCCCATCGCGTCCGAACTCCCCGAAATTGTCGTGAGCGATCGCTTCGACGACGGCATCGGCACGCTCGGACAACCGCTGACGGCCGCATTGGCCGACGTCACCGCTGTTGATCCTGGGATCGAACCCGATGTGGATTCGATCTGGGCGCTGATCTTCACGTCGGGCACGAGTGATGCGCCGAAGGCTGTGATCTGTTCGCAGCGCCGCTTGCTCGTCACGGGCAACCGCATGTCGATATTGCTCGGTCTCAACCCCGACGACTGCGGGTATGTGTGCATGCCGTTGTTCCATTCCAACGCGGTGCAGGTGGGTTGGGCCCCGTCGATCGTGACGGGTTGCGCGGTGGGTTTGGCCCGCAAGTTCTCGGCCCGCGGTTGGCTGCCCGACGTGCGACGGTACGGCTCGACGTACTTCAACTACACCGGCAAGCCCCTGGCCTACCTCTTGGCAACCCCCGAACGCGACGACGATGCCAAGAACACCCTCCGCGTCGCATTCGGCAACGAAGGCTCCCCCGAAGTCGTGGCGAACTTCGCTCGGCGATTCGGCATCGAGGTCATCGATGCGTACGGCGCGACCGAGGGCGGGATCGCCGTGAATCGCGACGCAACAACTCCGCCGACCGCGCTCGGCCGCCCGGCCGACACCATCAAGGTCGTCGACGACGATGGCAACGCCAAGCCGATCGCCGTGTTCGACGGCGATGGCCGACTCACCAATGCCGTCGAGTGCGTCGGTGAGATCGTCAACACCGCTGGCGTCGGACCATTCGAGGGTTACTACCGCAACGACGACGCCACCGCGACGACGTCTCGGTTTGGGTGGTACTGGTCGGGCGATCTCGGCTACCTCGACGAGCACGGCTACCTCTACTTCGCGGGCCGCAACGCCGAT
>JBBREP010000175.1:0-4596 GCA_038202885.1 Acidimicrobiia bacterium
CCGGTTCCTGGGCGACGACCTGATCGCACTGACGGGCCTGGTGGGCCGCCTACAAGCCGAGGTATCGCGCCGCGTCGAGTCGTTCGACGCTCGTGGTGATTGTTGTGCTGACGGGCACCGCTCCACCGTCGGCTGGTTGTCGGCGAACTGCCGTATGGATCCCGGCGACGCGTCGCGCGAGGTCCGCGCGGCACGGATGTTGCGTGCGGTCCCGTCGGTACGCGAACTGTGGGAGTCGGGTGCCACGACGAGCGCGCACGTGGGGCGCTTGGCGCGGGTACGCCACCTCGCCAAAGCCGACCGCGAGTTCGATGCCCTCGCACCGGTATGGGCCGAACTGTGCGCAGAACAAGACACGAAACTCTTCGGCAACGTCCTCGCGAGTTTCATGGACCGCGTCGATAACACCCGCCCCCCCGAAGACCAGACTGCGACGGTGGCCGTCGAACGGCGGATGCTGGCCGGATCGAAATGTCTCGGGGTCGGGTTACTCGACGCGCGCCTCGATGGCCTCGACTACGAGACGGTGTGGGACGCGATCGAACACGAACGCGAAACCGGACGGGTCCAAGACGACGAACGCACCATCGACCAACAACGCGCCGATGCGCTCGTCGCGATCTGTAAGAAAGTCATCGACGGACTCGACCCCACGACCGACAACCCCACCAACGTGAACGTGATCGTCACCGACAAGACCCTCGCAGGGCTGGAAGCCGGACTGTGTGAGACCGATACCGGCCTCGCGCTCTCCATGGAGGTCGTCCGGCGGCTCTGTTGCAACGCCGAAATCGGCCGGATCCTCATCAACGACCAGAACCAGATCATCAACCTCGGCCGCACCCGACGCCTCTTCAACCGCGCCCAACGCCGAGCCATGCACTACCGCGACCGCGGCTGCTGCTTCCCAGGCTGCACCCGCCACGCCCGCCAATGCGAAGCCCACCACATCGACCCATGGCAACCCGTCGGGCCCACCGACCTCGACAACGGCGCACTGCTCTGCTGGACGCATCACCGGTTAGTCCACGACCTGCACTGGACCATCACCCGCACATCATCAGGCGGGATCGAATGGCGAAGACCCGACCAGACCTACTACGGCACCTGGACCCAACCCGGCCCCCCACCACCAATCCCCATCAACCACCCACACGCAGCATGAACACACGCGCGCGAGCCGATAGTCGTTCGAGCGACGGGTACGGTGCGCCGATGCAGATCGCGATCGTCACAGGGTGCTCGACGGGGATCGGATACGCCACCGCGCTGCGACTCGCGCGGGAGGGCTGCCGCGTGTACGCCACCGTGCGGTCAACCTCGTCGGGCTCGGCCCTGCTCGAAGCCGCGGGCGACTTGCCGGTGTCCCTGTTGGTGCTCGACGTCGATGATGACGCATCCGTGGCGGCTGGGATCGCGTCGGTGATCGAGGCGGAGGGTCGCGTCGACATCCTCGTCAACAACGCCGGCGTCGCGATTGGTGCCGACATCGAGGGCACACCCCTGGCCGCGTTCCAGTCGATCATGAACACGAACACCTGGGGCACGCTGCGTTGTGTCCAAGCGGTGTTGCCGACGATGCGAGCGCAACGCAGCGGCTGCATCGTCAACGTGACGTCGATCGCGGGCCGGGTCGCCTGCCCCGGACAGGGCGCGTACGCCGCGTCGAAGTGGGCGGCTGAGGCGATGAGCGAAGTGCTGGCGTCCGAGGTCGCGCAGTTCGGCATTCGGATCGCAATCATCGAACCGGGCGTCGTCGCGACGCCGATCTTCGACAAGGCGATGCAACAACCGATCGACATGGCCTCGCCGTATTTCCCGGTGACGTTCAGAACGTCGCGCTTCATGATGGCCGGGCTCGCTGATCCTTCGACGCCCGACGGGACCGCCGATGTCATTTGGAACGCGATCGCTACGGATACGCCGCGGCTGCGTTACACGGTTGGTCGCGACGCTGAGTGCCTCGCGGCCCAACGCCCTGCGCTGAGCGACGAGGCGTGGATCGCGGGGCTCTCCACTCCCGATGACGCGGCCTGGCGGGTCGACATGCTCGTATGGGGCGCCACCGACGTGCCGCCGATGTAGGAACGTCGCGCGTGCCGTGAATCAAGGAATGGGTGTGTTGGGGCCGATCGAATGAGTATGCGCGTCCGGATACTTACCCTTGCCGCGGTGCTCGCGGCGACTGCAAGCGCGTGTGCAGTGCCGTCGCCCGTCGGTGGTACCGCCGGCGGTGGGCCCGCCGCGAACGCGGGACCGCGCGTCGGTGGCTGTCAGGTGATGCCGCGCGACAACCCATGGAACCAGGATGTGTCCGCACTGCCAGTACGCGGCGACTCGCAGCGCTTCATCGCGAGCATCAACGCATCGCAACGCACCCTCCACGCCGACTTCGGCACGAATCCTGACTACGGGATCCCGTACGTGGTCGTGTCGAAGTCGCAACCATTGCGCACGATTCACTACACGGCATACGGCGACGAGAGCGACAAGGGGCCGTTTCCCATCCCCCCGACCGCACCGGTGGAAGGCGGCGCACGCAGCACCGGTGATCGTCACGTGCTGGTCGTCCAGCAAGGAACGTGCCGCCTGTTCGAGTTGTATCGAGCATTCTGGCGTACGAACCGCTGGGACGCCGACGCGGGCGCGGCCTGGAACCTGTCGTCGAACGCGCTGCGGCCCCGCGGTCGGACATCGGCCGACGCGGCCGGATTGCCGATCCTGCCCGGGCTCGCGCGCATCGACGAAGTGAAGGCTGGCCATATCGATCACGCGCTGCGGTTCACCGTGTCGTCAAGCCAGCGTGGGTACATCCTGCCGGCGACGCACGCCGCGTCGTCGTCCACGAACGTATCGTTGCCACCGATGGGTTTGCGCTTGCGCTTGAAGGCTTCGTTCGACCTGCGTCGCTATCACGGCCAATCACGCGTGATCCTCGATGCGTTGCGGCGCTACGGAATGATCGTGGCCGACAATGGGTCGTCGTGGTTCGTCAGCGGCACGTCCGATCGCGGGTGGAACGACGACGACCTCAACCAGCTGAAGACGGTGCCGGGTTCGGCCTTCGAGGCCGTCGACACTGGCCCGATCCGCCACTAGCGCGTCCGGCCGCCGGGGTAGCTGCCCGTCCATTCCTCGCTGCAGCACGTCGGAGAGCGCCGTAGCATCATGGCCGCACTGAACGCGCCAACCGAGAGCGTCGATCATGCCGGGCCGTTCGAGCACGAGGAGCCACAACACGAACGTGGACAGCACTGGCGAACCAGACGACCTGGGTGATCTGCCCGAGTGGAAGCGCCACAGTATCGAGCGCTCGCTGGGGCCGGCACGGTTGCGGGCGCAGGAACAAAGTGACCGCGTGGTTGCTGCCACGATCGAGCACGACGAGGTCCTCGGCGAGGCGCAGTAGTTCGTAGAACGGCGCGATGAGCGCAGCGATCATGAAGCGCAGATTTGTTGTGCGCGCCGCGAGGGCGGCCGCCATCACCACCGGGCTCGGCAAGTAACCGTCGGGCGAGCCATGGTGTTCGGAGATCGCCATGCTCATGCATCCGAGGCCGTCGGCCCACTCGGCCATCTCGAGCGCGGCTTCGTAGCGTTGCGCGGGCGTCGTGCCCGTAAAGGTCGGGTTGCGGAAGTCGAAACGGACGCCGAACAGCAAGCTCACGGTCGGCGACGATAGGCGAGACCTCTCGCGGGGTTGCGGACGCTGTGCTGTCGCTGTTGTTGGCCAATCAGTACCGCCAGGGCCGACTCACCGGCCAAAGAATGGGCTGGTTCGTCCCCGCCATCCCGAACAACTTGCAGGGTTGAAGTAGGTGACTTAGGTCCCTAGCCAAAGGGACCGCTTCGTGGTCGAGTCAGGCAACGCGGACTCGAAGGGTGGAGCTGTCATGAAGCGTGTTGTAGTGGCTGTGTTGTCGAGCATGTTGTTGTGTGCTGCGGTGGTGTCGGTGGCCGAGTCGCCCGCATACGCTGCGACGGCGGTCGTCGGCAACGGGCTGACCACGACTGATATGAACGCGGTCGGCATGAATGCCGCGAACCTTGCCACTTCGCTGGTCGGCACCGGTGTATCCGTGTCGAACGCCACCTTCACTGGCAGCAACGTGCAAGCGGGGCTGGTCCACCTCGTCGATCCTGCGGTTGTGAGCTTCAACGACGGCGTGATCATGTCGTCGGGCAACATCGCCGATGTCGTCGGGCCGAACAAGTCCGAGAGCACCACGACCGACGTGTCCGGCCCAGGGGATCCGACGCTCGACGCTCTGATCCAGAACACTCAGACCGTCGTGCCGGCGACCTATGACGCAGCGTCGCTCGAGTTCGACTTCGTCCCGACTGCGAATCACGTGTACTTCACGTACGTGTTCGGCTCCGACGAATATCTCGAATGGGTCAATCTCTACAACGACGTCTTCGGCTTCTTCGTCAACGGGCAGAACTGCGCAACCACTTCGGGGGCCCAGCCCGTCAGCATTGACACGATCAACAGCAACGTCAACTCCAACCTCTACCGCGATAATTCGTTCGCTGCTCCGCCCGCGAACCCCATCAACATCGAGCCGGACGGGCTCACCGTTGAGATGATCTGCT
>JBBREP010000176.1:0-4499 GCA_038202885.1 Acidimicrobiia bacterium
GATCGAGCCACACACGAACGCGACCTCAGCACCCTCACGCTGATTGCACGACGTGCCGCGCAACTGTCTGACCGCCTCGTTGAGATGGTTCACACCGTGCACGAACGCCTCCCCGTTCGAACCGCCGTGCGTGTTCACCGGCAACGCCCCATCAGGCGAACTGGTCGCACCCGACTCGATGAACGGGCCACCTTCGCCGAGCCCACAGAACCCGTACTGCTCGAGCGACAACGGCACTGCCATCGTGAAGTGATCGAAGATCATCGCCACATCGACATCGGACGGCCGCATTCCCGCCTTGGCGAACAGCTCGCGCCCGAAACGCAGCGCGCCACTATCGCGCTCGCCGAAGAGCGCCGTCTGCGCAAAGAACGTCGGTAAATCAACGTGAATCGGGCCGTCGCACTGCCCGTGTCCCAACACCCGCACGACCGGCTGTGCCAACGAACGGGCGCGTTCTACCGTGGTCACGATCGCCGCGACCGCGCCGTCGTGCTCCAACGAACAGTCGAACAGCCGGATCGGTTCCGCGATCGGGCGCGACGCGGCCCAATCATCGAGCGTGATCGGCGTGCGCATGATCGCGTGCGGGTTGCGTGCCGCGTGTGCCCGCTGCGCGACCGCCTGCATCCCGAAGTGCTCGGCCAACGTGCCGTACACGTGCATGTGACGCTGCGCGATCAGCGCCATCTCGTGCGCCGGCGCGGCCACACCGAACGGATGGTGCCACTGCCGATGATCGGCGAGCACTGCCGGGTTCTTCGCCCACGGGCGCCCTCCTTGGTTCATCCCGGCGCCGTACGACGCGGCCTTCGAGCGATTACGGGCCCGGAACACGACGACGCACTCGGCCTGGCCGCATTCGATCGCCATGGCCGCGAGGCCGAGCACGCTCGCCGCACCGCCACCACCCGATGGCGTGCGCGCCATGAACCGGAGTTGGTTGAACCCGAGCGTGTAGCCGAGGTGGATCTCGTCGACCTGCTCGATGTGGAAACTGACCACACCGTCGATCGCCCGCACGCCGAGCCCGGCGTCGGTGCACGCGTTGCGCACCGCTTCGCACGCCAGGTCGAGCTCGCTGCGGCCCATGTCGCGCGCGAACTCGGTCTGGCCGATCCCCACAATGGCAGCGGAACGGCCGCGGCTGGACACCTCGGCAACGTATCTCCGGCCCGCGCCTCGCCGCGCCGACCGCAGTACTGCCAGACTGCCCCCGGAACTGGAGGTTGGGCATGGTGCGCAGCAGAGGCTTCGTCGTGTTCTCGTTGGCTGCGGCGCTCCTCGCTGTACCGGTGGCGGCCACCGCAACTGCGTCAGGGATCGGCGCTTCCGGCGTCGGCGATCGCTTCTTCCCGCTCGCCGGCAACGGCGGCTACGACGTTGGGCACTACCACCTCGACCTCGGGTGGAACCCGTCGACGCACGTGCTCAGCGGCACCGCGCGCATCGACGCGACCGCCACGCAACGCTTGACGCAGTTCGACCTCGATCTGCGCGGTTTTCGCGTCAGCCGCGTGCTCGTCAATCGTGCGTTCGCTACCTTCGTTCGCCACGGCCAGGAACTCGTCGTGCATCCGGCGCGCGCACTGCGTCCTCGCGAGCCGATGCACATCGAGGTGCACTACTCGGGTGTGCCGAAGCCGGTCACGGATCCCGATGGTTCGGTCGATGGTTGGGTGACCACCGACGATGGTGCCGTCGTGCTCGCGGAACCCCAGGGTGCGCCCACATGGTTCCCCGCGAACGACCACCCGAGCGACAAGGCGACGTTCACCGTGTCGATGACCGTCCCCAACGGCCTCCAAGTGCTCGGCAACGGCCTGCCCGTCAGGCCGGTGACGCACGGCGCTCGCACCACGCACGTGTGGCGCGAGGTGCACCCGATGGCGCCCTACCTCGCCACGATTGCGATCGGGAAGTTCGCGATCACCACGAGTCGTTCGCGTGCTGGCATCCCGATCATCAACGCCGTCGACCCGCGCTTGGCGGCCGCCTCGCGCGCCGCGTTGCAACACACCGGCGACATCATCGACTGGGAGGCATCGGTCTTCGGCCCGTATCCGTTCGAAAGCGCGGGCGCGATCGCCGACTACGCACCGTCGGTGGGCTACGCGCTCGAAACCCAAACCCGACCTGTGTTCACGTTCCCTGTCGATGATTTGTCACTGGTGCACGAGTTCGCCCACCAATGGTTCGGCGACAGCGTGTCGGTGCACACGTGGCCCGAGATCTGGCTCAATGAGGGATTCGCCACGTTTGCCGAATGGTTGTGGCTCGAACACGCCGGTGGCCCCACGACCCACACGAGCGCGGCCGACCTCTACCGATCGATCGCGGCCACGGACCCGTTCTGGAAGTCCGCACCCGGACCGTTGTCGCTGCCCGGTCCGGTGCAACTGTTCAGCGCGCCCGTCTACGAACGAGGTGCCCTCACGCTTCAGGTACTGCGCGACACGATCGGTGACCGCGCGTTCTTCTCGGTACTGCGGCGCTGGGCGTCAGAGCGGCGCGGCGGCACCGGCAGCACCACACAATTCATCGCCCTCGCGGAGCAGGTATCGGGCCGCAACCTGCACCCCCTGTTCCACGCCTGGCTCGACACCCCCAGCCGACCGCCATTCCCCGGCGCCTGAACGTTCGCGGGTTGCCCGTCGGAACGTGCCGTCGAGCGGCGATGATGGGGTGTGCCCGAACTCCACGCCGTCGAACCCGCCGACGGCGGCGCTTCGGACCCGGCCGCGGCACTGCTCACGCTGTATGACGGCGCGCTCCCCGAGGTCTACGGCTATCTGCGCAGCCGCTGCGGCAACGTCGCGCTTGCTGAAGACCTCACCTCCGAGACGTTCCTTGCCGCGGTCGATGCGGTGCAGCGCGGCACGCTCGCCACGCCGACCGTCGCGTGGCTCATCGCGGTTGCCCGGCACAAACTCGTTGACCACTGGCGCCGTGCCGGCCGTGAGGAACGCAAGCTCGCCGTGGCCGCCGAAGTGCAGCGCGACGTCGATGATCCCTGGGAGGCGATCGAAGATGTGGCTGCGGTGCGTGCCCAACTCGCTCGTCTCGGTGCGCACCATCGTTCGGCGCTGACGCTGCGATATCTCGACGGTCTCAGTGTGCCCGAAGTCGCGGCGCTGCTCGAACGCACGGTGCACGCGACCGAAGCGCTGCTCGTGCGAGCCCGTATCGCGTTGCGAAACCTGTATGCCGAAGGGAGGGACAGTGACCTCTGATCCGCTCGATGTGCTGCGCCTTCCCGAGCACGTCGCTGAAAGTCCAAGCCCCGCCTTTGCTCGAGCGCTGCGAGCGCGGATCGTTGCTTTGCTTCGTCCTCCGCCGCAAGGTGCAGCGATGGCCACACATGCGCCCGCAGCACAGTTGCGCCACGTGACGCCGTACCTGTGTGCGCACGATGCGCGCGCGGCGATCGCCTGGTACACCGAGTACTTCGGAGCGCGCCTCAACGGGGATCCGTTGTCGATGGACGGTGCTCCGTTCGACGACACAAGTCGGGTCGGTCACTGCGAGCTCTGGTTCGGCGACTCGGTGGTGTACCTCTCCGACGAGTGGCCGGAGGGCGGCGTGCTGTCGCCGCGCACTCTTGGCGGCACGGCGAGCAGTTTCGTGCTCGACGTGCCGACGGTCGCCGACGTCGATGCGATCTTCGATCGGGCCGTAGCGCATGGAGCGACAGCGTTGCGTCCACCGAGTGACCAGTTCTACGGTGCTCGGGCCGGACAGCTGAGCGATCCGTTCGGCTACCGCTGGAGCATTTCGAGTGCAACGGCCCCCCTCGACGACCTGACCGACGACCTGTCCGATGTGCCCACGATCGCAGCGACTCGTGGCGGCGAGGGTGAACCGTTCCTGGCGACCGAGCTATGGAACGAGGTTGGCTACTACACGATTGCCGTGCCCGACCCGGCGCGCGCACGTGCCTTCTACAACGGCCTGTTCGGTTGGGACCTGCCCGAACCCGATCGCACCAATGCCGGGTATCTCGGCATGCACAACCATTCGACGAAGATTCCGATGGGTGTGATCAACGAGACGGCAGGGGAGCGGGCCACGCGCCTCTTCTTCCGGGTGCACGATCTCGACGCTGCAGTTGCGCGCGTGCTCGAACTCGGTGGCACGGTGGTGAGTGCCGACCGTTACGACTCGGGTGGCAACGCCGTCGTGCGCGACGACCAGGGCTACGAGTTCGACCTTTGGCAGCCCGCCGAGGGCTACTAACCGTCTCGCACCCAGCGTTCGTGGTACTGGGTTTGTCGCACAGGTGTACCGAAGCCAGTACCACCGCGGCGCGGGTCCTCGGCGTGGTACTGGGTTTGTCGCACAGGTGTACCGAAGCCAGTACCACGGCGGCGCGGGTCTTTGGCGTGGTACTGGGTTTGTCGCACAGGTGTACCGAAGCCAGTACCACGGACGTGTGCAGACGGCGCCCTAGTCGCGGCGGTGGAAGGCGACGAACAGCGCCCAGCGTTCGCCGTCGGCAT
>JBBREP010000177.1:0-4289 GCA_038202885.1 Acidimicrobiia bacterium
GCTCGATCGCATCCCACGCGATCGGATCTCGATGTTGCCCGGCCCTCCTGCGTTGTTCCAGACCATCCTCGCCCGTGACGATCTGGACCGCTTCGATCTTTCGTCGTTGCGCCTATCGGTCACCGGCGCGGCGGCCATCCCAGTGTCGTTGATCGAAGCGATGCGCGCTCGGCTTGGCTTCGAGAACGTCGTCACCGGTTACGGCCTCACCGAAGCCTGCGGTATTGCCACGATGTGCCGCTTCGACGATGACGACGAGACGATTGCCACCACATCGGGTCGCGCCATCGATGGTGTCGAGGTACTCGTGGTCGACGACGACGGCAAAGAACTGCCGCGTGGCGAACCCGGCGAGATCGTCGTGCGGGGTTACAACGTCATGCTCGGCTACTTCGACGATGCGGCCGAGACGGCCGAAGCAATCGATGCCGACGGCTGGTTGCACACCGGCGACATCGGCACGATGGACGAGCGCGGCTACATCAAGATCACCGATCGCAAGAAGGACATGTTCATCGTCGGCGGCTTCAACGCCTACCCCGCCGAGATCGAAAACCTGCTCGCGCGCCACCCAGCGATCGCACAGGCCGCGGTCATCGGCGTTCCCGATGACCGCCTCGGCGAGGTCGGCCACGCCTTCGTGATCCTGCGTGCCGGGGCCAGCGCCGACGCGGCCGCGATCAAGGCGTGGTGCCGCGATGAGATGGCCAACTACAAGGTGCCGCGCGCGGTCGAGATCGTCACCGAACTACCACTCAACGCCAGCGGCAAGGTCTTGAAGTTCGCACTCCGGGAACAGACATCGAACGAGTGAGCGGGGACACGCGGGCGCGTGTTCATGCTGCGTGTGGGTGGTTGATGGGGATTGGTGGTGGGAGGCCGGGTTGGGTCCAGGTGCCGTAGTAGGTCTGGTCGGGTTGTCGCCATTCGATCCCGCCTGTTGATGTGCGGCTGATGGTCCAGTGCAGGTCGTGCACGAGGCGGTGATGGGCGCTGCCCGCGGACAGCGAGCACTGCCGCGACGACTTGACGACCGGGTCGACGGAACCGCCGCGGAGCTATGGGCGCGTCGGCGACGAGTCCGCTCGCCGTGAAGGTGTGCGACTAGGGGCAGGCCGCACGCCGGATTCGCTGCGCAGCTATTGCTGAATTCGGTAGCGAAGGTAGATCACACCGCTGCCGAAGACGTGTTGGTCGATCAGTTCAAGATCGGTCCGCGCGTCGGTCGGTAGTGCGCGGTTGCGGCCACCGAGGACGACCGGCCAGACGAACAGAACCAGTTCGTCGACCAGCCCGGCAACGAGAGCCTGGCCTGCGAGGTTCGGGCCACCAACGAGCAGATCGCTGCTGGCGGCGGCCTTCAACTTGAGCACCGCGCTGGGGTCGAAGTGGCGTTCGATCCGAGTCTTCGCGGTGCGCGGCTCGGTCATGGTCGAGGAGTAGACGACCTTGTCCGCCGCCTGCCATGCGCTGGCGTACTCGGCCATGAGGTCGGACTGCGCGGCCAGGGTGGGATCGCTCTCCCACACGGCCAGCGTCTCGTACATGCGCCGCCCGTAGAGGTACGTGCCTGCGGACCCCATGAGGTCGGTGATGAGGGCGAAGACGTCGTCGTCGGGCGGCGCCCAGTCGAACGCCCCGTGTTCGGTCTCAGTCCAGCCGTCGAGGGACATGTTCGTGCCGTAGATCAGCTTTGCCATGCCTGCCCCTGCATCTCCATCGACAGTCTCGAAGCCAGCGCCGACCGGATCGTAGGGACCAGGGCCTTGATGGAAGGCCGATCGATCCGGGCAGTGTTTGCTCGGTGTTCGGGCCAGCACTTAGGGTGACGACAGCTGTCTCGATGCATACCGAGGGCCAGGGGATTGCACATGAATTCAGACGCCGCGTCGCCGCCGGACGCACCGGACCCGGTTCGTGCTCGGATGACCTCTCGCTCCCGTCGGACCCGCGTCGTCGGCGCGGTCGTCGCGGCGACACTGTTGGTCTCCACGGTCGTGGTCGACGGTGCGGGTGCCGGCGCGGGCGTCGTGCGGACCACGCGGTCGCCGGTGTCGGCGAAGGGGGCTGCGCCGCGAGCCTCGGTGACGCCGCGTGCGATCACGACGTTCACCAATGTTGCGCTCAAGAGTGGCTGGAGCGGGGCGGTGTCGGCGTCGATCGTGAACGGCGTCGTACGCCTGCAGGGTTCCGCAACGCCGTCCGGATGGGGGACGGTGGCGTTCACGTTGCCAGTGCAGTTCCGTCCGGCGTTCACCATTCGCCTGCCCATCGCCGTCAATTGCGCGTCGCTCGGCATGCTGACTATCGCCCCCAACGGGTCGACCGACATCGCCGTCATCAGCCCAACTGGCGTATGCCCGGCCTACGTCGATTCGGTGACATTCCTGGTGAGTGAGGCGACACCGCTCGCGCTCCAGAACGGATGGACCGCGTGGGGCCCCGGCGCCGCCAACCCAAGCGTGCGCAATGTCGACGGCACCGTCTATCTCAAAGGCGCGATGAAGACGGCAAACGCGAGCGCAAACGCGTTCACGTTGCCGGCGGCATTGCGTCCTTCGCGCGACGTGTACCTCCGCGTGCGTCTCTGCAATGGTGACGCGGGACGGCTCTGGATTCGTGCGAACGGCCTCACCACTGTGGAATCGGCAACCACGTTCGCGTCGGCGAAGTGCTTTACGTCGCTCGACGGCGCGTCGTTCCCGCTCGGCGCGGGCAGCGGCTACTCAGAATTCGGTCCGTGGACGGCGTATGGTGCGCCGGTCGGTGCGCCGGGCGTCACGATCACGGGCAACATCGCACATCTGCAAGGCGGATTGAAGGGTTCGTCGTCGACGCCCATCATCGGGGAGCTGTCGCCGGGCACGTTCCCCGCGCGCGAGGAGACGCTCGAGTTCCCGGTGACAATGTGCAACGCCACACCCGGCATCGTGCAACTGCACGGCCCGCTCTTGGCCTTCTTGGCCGCCGACCCAGCTGCGGCGGCGTGCTTCCTCTCGCTCGAAGGGATCTCGTTTCCGATCGCGCCACGCGCGCAGTTTTCGCCGATCACGTTGCTGAACGGGTGGACGAACCTCGGGAGTCCGTTCGGTCCGGCGGAGTACGCCAAGACCGATTCCACCGTGTACTTGCGGGGCGCGATCAAGACGGCCCAGACGAACGACGTCGCGTTCCAGCTGCCCGCGGCGATGCGCCCGAACCACGATGTGTACACGCCGGTCGATCTGTGCAATGGGTATGGGTATCTCCAGATCAGCGGTTCGACCGGCGATGTCCGTGTGCGGACACAGGGTGCCTTTTCGACCGCACAGTGCCGAACGTCGCTCGATGGCGTGTCGTTCAACCTCGGCAGCGGTACGGCGTTCGGGCTCACCAACGGTTGGACGCCCGCGGGTGCAGTCCCGACGTACTCGGTGGCACACGGTGTCGTGCGGTTGCAGGGCGGCGTCACCAACACTTCGCCTGTGATGAACGCGGTCATTGCCGTACTGCCGATCCTCGTGGCGCCGACACGCGAAGTGAACGTGTTGACGTTGCTGTGCGGTGGCGCACCCGGCCGGCTCACCATCGCCACGAACGGTGTCGTGTCGGTGTCGGCGCAGTCGTTCGCCGAAGCGAGGTGTTTCACCTCGCTCGAGGTCACCTATATGCCAGAGTTTGAATCGACGAAGATCACGCCGATGAACGGCTGGGGTGTCGATAGCGGCGGCGCGGCGACGGCTTCGCTCATCGAAGGCACCGTGCACCTCACCGGAGTTCTCGTGGGTGGCATCGGCGCCGCGCCGGCGTTCGTGCTCCCGCCCGCGCTGCGTCCCAGCTCGTACACCGTCGTGGCGACACTGCGCAACCGACTCTCGGTGGGACTCACCGCGGCCGAAGGTGTGGTCACGATCGACCCCGACGGCGCCGTCTACCTGGTGTCGAACTCGTCGAGCGAGTTCGTGTCGTTGTGGGGCGTGGAGTTCGGGCTCGACGGCGACCCGGATCGCGTCATCACCACATCGTGGAGCAACGCCGACATCACTCGGCTCACGCAGATGGGACAGTCGCTGGGCAATGTGCCGGCATCGCAGGTACCGAAGGTCGCGACCGCCATTGTGTCGTTCCTCGTGGGTCTCGGCTCGTTGACTCCGACTCCGATCACGCCGCCGGTGCAAGGTTCGGCGGTGACGTTGACCGACACTTGGACACCGGGCGAGCTACCCGTGGTGACAACGTTGACGAAGAAATATGCGCTCAGCTACTCGAGCGCCGAATACTTCGCTACCAAACTCATCGACTATCTCCTT
>JBBREP010000178.1:0-4284 GCA_038202885.1 Acidimicrobiia bacterium
CCGTTCAACCAGCCCTCGGTGTTCGAGAACCTCGATGCCCACTCGATCTCGTGGAAGATCTACGTCGCTCAGCCGCAGTTCGGCTCATACGCGGGGCTGTTCTTCAAATACGTGCACGACCGCGCCGCAACGCACGTGTTCCCGATCGCGCAGTACTTCACCGACCTCGCCAACAACCAGCTCCCGGCGGTGACCTACATCGACCCCACACAGTTCGACGTTCCTCATCACACTGAGAACGACGAGCATCCGCCCGCCGATGTGCAAGTCGGCCAGAAGTTCTCTTCCGACATCATCAACGGGCTCATGAGCAGTCCGGAGTGGACGACCTCTGCACTGTTCTTCACGTACGACGAGCACGGCAGCTACTACGACCACGTCACACCTCCGGCGGCGCCGATCCCCGACAACATTGCGCCCGTGATCGGACCGGGCGACTACCAAGCCGCGTTCGACCAGTACGGCGTTCGAGTTCCCGTCGCGGTCGTCTCGCCGTACGCGAAGTCGCATTTTGTTTCGCACGTCGTGCACGACCACACGTCGATCTTGCGCTTCATCGAGGACCGGTTCGGATTGCCGACGCTCACCAACCGCGACGCGCAAGCCGATCCGATGCTCGAGATGTTCGACTTCTCAAACCCGCCGTTCATGACGCCTCCGACGCTGCCGACCGCAACCGTGGATCAAGCGAAGCTCGCCGCCTGCCCGTAGCGCCACCAGTCCACACCGCACGGCGCGCCCGGGAACGCGGTGACGCGCTGCCTGCGGTGCGTCTCCGCGATTCCGTCGGTAACGCTGGAGATCTTCGGCGCGCTGAATATGACAGCCATCCCTTTCGGGGATGACTTGTTGCGACCGTGTCGCTTGGTTGGTCAGGGCGCGAGGCTGATTGGGAGCAGCAGTGAGAGTGCCGGGTTCACTGTGTCGTTGACGACGATGTAGCACGTGCCACCGGGGTTGCACGTCCCGGCCGCCGCGTCGGAGTACGCGGGACCGACACGCACCGTGACGACGAGCGGGTGGTACAGGAAGCCACCGCCATTTCCGGCGACTTGCGTGATCGCGGTGCCGGGGTCGCAGTTCGTCGCGAGGTTCGACGGTGTCACGTTCTGGTCGCACTGCTGCGCGGTGACCGCGTCACCGATCGGCATGTGCTTGACGGTGAGCTTTTCGGTGTAACCGGCCGCGACGCCGGTCGACTTGCTGAGCTTGGCCGTCGGGGCAGTGAACGTGATGGCGTGGCCAGTGGAGTCACCCGTGCTGCCGACTACGACGATGTAGCACGCCGGTGAGCTCGTGAGGCCGCACGTGTCGCCCGCGGTGTCGATGACGCCGACGGCCAACCTGATCGAGCCCCCCTTGATCGTGCCGCGCGACGTGCCGCTCGTACCGACGGGCGCGGTCGTCGCATTGAGCGTGTCACATCTCGTCGACGAATACGTCGCCGTCGCGCACTCGTATATAGAGACGCTCGTGTCCCGGTCGATCTGCCACCCGGTCCCCTTCACGTTGATGACCTGGTTGCCGATGAGTCCCGATGACTTCCAGAGAGTCACGAGACCTCCGGGTATGCCGTAATACTCGAGCGAGTTCCCCGCCAGGTCGACTGCGATGCATCGTCTCGCACTCGGGCACGACACTGAGGAGAGGTAGAGGCCCAGCGGGTCGATGCTGACCGGCGATGACCACGCGGTGCCGTCGTAGGTCAACGCCTCGCCATTGCTGTCGACGGCTGCGCAGAACGTCGACGTCGGGCACGAAATGGACGTCACATACTCGGTGCCGACGTACCCGAGATTCGTCCAGTTCGTACCGTCGTAGGTGAACGCGTCTCCGTAGCCGTCCATCGTTGCGCAGAAGGTGGGAGTTGCGCAGGAAACAGTCGTGGGCTGGCCGCCGGGATCGAAACTCACTGCTGCCGACCAGTTGGCGCCGTCGAACGTAAACGCATTTCCCGCCTGATCGACCGCGACGCAGAATGTCACGGTGGCACATGACACCGCCGTGAACGCGCCGCCGGGATCGATATGCGCAGGGAGTGACCAGGTCGTGCCGTTGTACGTGAACGCGTTCCCCGCCTGATCGACCGCGACGCACAAGAACACGCGCCCGGTGTTCTTGTACTGGCACGACACTCCCGGTATCGGAGCACCAACGCCGAGATTGACCGGTGCGGACCACCGCACGGTGTCGATGAGCGCGTTCCCGAAGTAATCCGTCGCCGCGCAGTGAAGGCCTACGGTCGCGCAGGAGACGCTCAACAAGGGTTTGCCGGGATCGATCGATGCCGGCGCCGCCCAATTCGGGTCGTTGTAGTTGTGAACGTTGCCGGCGAAGTCGACCGCGACGCAGAGCGACAGCGTCCGGCACGACACGGCCGTCGGCGCGCCGACCGAGGTGAAGCTCACCGGATCGGACCACCCGCCGGCCATCGGTGTCGACGCGGCCGCATCAGGCGCCGCAGCGACAATGCCTCCGGCGATGAGCACAGCGACGACGACCGTCCGTGTGAATCCGAATCGAAGGAAGCCCCGCGCGCCCCGCATACTCTTCCTCTCAGAAGTCGTGACCAATAAATCGACGGTACGACCACATCGCGGATCGGTCAAGCACACTCAGAGGCATCGAACAGAGATATCGAACCTTGGGGCCGGCGTCATGAGAAGCGACTGAGCGCTCGACTTCAATGTCGCCGATTCAATATCGCCGACTCAACGGCAACGACTCCATCCGGTCTTTGTGTCCTTTGCCCATGGTTGCGGTATTTCCGAAGGCGTCGCGCTCCCCTGTGACGGTCTCGCACACGCAGTCCCCATCGCCGAGAACGCCTCGCTCGATTTCTTTGTTGGGTTAGAGGGCTCTTCGCGATGAACGCTGGGGGCGTGTCGTGAACGGGCCAGGTTTGTAGGTCCACCAACGAGGCCAGGGGCCTCGCCACTCTTGCGGCTGTCGAAGGCTGCTCGAGAGGGAGACCCCTGGTGATTGGTCACGGTAGTGATGGCGCGACCGCGTTGTTCGACATGGCCGGGTTCGTCGTGTGCGCGCATGTGGTCGAGGCCGGCGAGTGGTGGTTGCGGGTCGAAACGACGGCCGATCGGGTGGGCTGCCCGTCGTGTGGGTTGCGGGCGGTCGGTCATGGCCGCCGCCGCGTCGAGGTGCGTGATCTGCCGATCGCGGGTCGGCCGGTGCGGTTGGTGTGGGCGAAGCGGATCTGGCGTTGCGTTGAGCCGTTGTGCGCGACGGCAACGTGGAGCGAACAGCACGACCAGATCGGGTCGCGGGCGTCGCTGACGCGCCGAGCTCGGGTCGAGATCTGCCGTCGCGTCGGCCAAGACGCCGATAGCGTCGCTCAGGTCGCTCGCGAGTTCGGGATCGGTTGGCACGCCGCGATGGCCGCAGTGCGCGAACACGGCGAACACCTCGTTGATGATCCGGAGCGTCTGGGCGCGCCGAGCGCGCTCGGGCTGGACGAGACGAGCTTCTTGCGGGCTGGTCCGAAACATCCGACGGTGATGATCACCGGGTTCGTCGACTTGGACCGTCACCAGCTCCTCGATGTCGCCGAGGGACGCTCTGGCCAGGTCGTTCGCGACTGGCTCGACCAACGACCGTCCGCATGGGTTGCGGCTGTCGACGTTGCGGTCATCGATCCGTTCCGCGGGTATGCGACCGGGCTGACTGACCGGCTCGACGCGACGATCGTGGTCGATCACTTCCATGCGATCCGATTGGCGAACAAGGCGATCGACGATGCCCGCCGTCGCACCCAACAAGAGTCGCTCGGTCATCGCGGTCGGCGCGACGACCCGTTGTATCGGATCCGCCGCCGCCTCCTCGTGGGTCACGAACGTCTCAGCGACCAACAACATGAACGGCTGCTCACGATGTTGGGTCACGGCGACCGCCACGGCGACGTCACCAACACCTACCTCGCGAAGGAGCTTCTGCGCGACGTCTACGACGCGCGTACGCTCCGAGGTACTCGCGGTCGGCTACTCCGCTTCTACGAACACTGCGACCAGAGCGACGTGCGCGAGTGCCGACGGCTCGCCCGCACGATCCGGGCCTGGGAAGCCGAGGTCCTCGCCTTCCACACGACCGGTCGTTCGAACGGGCCGACCGAAGGGATCAACTTGTTGATCAAGAAGGTCAAACGCGTCGGGCACGGCTTCCGCAACTTCAACAACTACCGGCTACGACTCCTGTTGCACTGCGGCGTCACCTGGAACACTGTCCCCACCGCAAGAGTGCGAGGCCGTCACCCACGCTTGATCGCGTAGAGCC
>JBBREP010000179.1:0-4225 GCA_038202885.1 Acidimicrobiia bacterium
GCCTCGAGGTGATGGACTCGACGGCGATCACGTTCTGTAAGGACAACGCGCTCCCAATCATCGTGTTCAACCTGATGGAGCCGGGCAACATCCGGCGCGCGCTGCTCGGTGACTCGATCGGTACGCTCGTCCAAACCGCGTAACAGGAGACGAGCTGATGAGTACCGATCCGCGAGTGGCCGAGTGCAAGGACCGCATGCACAAGGCGGTCGAGCATCTCCTCGAGGAGTTCTCGGCGCTGCGCACGGGGCGGGCGAACCCGGTCCTGGTCGAAAAGATCAAGGTCGACTACTACGGCTCGGAGGTCCCGCTCCAGCAACTCGCGGGCTTTTCGGTACCCGAACCGCGTGTCTTGGTGGTGGTTCCGTACGACGTGGGCGCCATGAAGGCCATCGAGAAAGCGATCCAGGCGAGCGACCTCGGCGTGAACCCTGGCAACGACGGCAAGCAGATCCGCCTTGTGTTCCCTGAACTCACGACCGAGCGCCGTAAGGAGTTCGTGAAATTGGCCAAGGCCAAGGCCGAAGACGGCCGGGTCTCGGTGCGTAACGTGCGCCGGAGCGTCCGCCAGGAGCTCGAGCACCTCGCCAAGGACGGCGAGATCAGCGACGACGAGTTGGCGCGCATCGAAAAGGAGCTCGACAAGCTGACCCACGACGTGGTCGCCGAGATCGACCGCGCGCTCGAACACAAAGAACGCGAGCTCCTCGAGGTCTAAGGTCGTCGCAATCGCAGTACACGACGAGGTCCGGGCCGGCCGGCCCGGCGGAGGGGGAAGCCGGTGTCAGATCACGACGACCGTGGCGAGCGCAGCGCACCGGCGAACGAGGGTGTGCGCATCCTTGGCGCGCAGGAGGCCGCCGCGATCGAGGCCGACCGTCGCGCGACGACCGGCGACGGCGACGACGCCGACCTGACCGATCGCATCGCCGTCGTCGACATCGATGCCGACGAACCTGCTGAGGCCCTCGCGGTGGTCGACGAACCATCGTGGGAGCAGACGAGCGCCGCGGCCGGTCCCACGTGGTCGGCTCAAGCGTCGGCCGACGATGGCGGCGAAGATCCCGACGCGCTCGACAGCCCGCCCTGGCTCGAGCCACCCACAACCGGCGGTGCAACCTCGACAGAACCACTGCCGCATTGGTCGGAGCCTCCGACGGGTCAGGTCCCGGTGGTTGGCGCCGACGAGGCGCGCTTTCGTGGGTCGGGCGACGACTGGTCCGATGCCGATGTGGCCGCGTTGAGCGACAGCTCCGAAGATGATGCGCGACTCGGCGCGATGTCGGGTGCCGAGCCGGAGGTGCCCGACGATGATGCCGCGTTCGTGGCTGCGGTGCGCGCCCGGAGGCGCAGCGGCACCCGCGCCGTAGTGACCTCCACGCCCGGCCCTCGCGCCGCGGGCACCGCACCGCGCGGGCCGGTGCGCCGCCCCAGCGCTTCGGCGCCCGGCGATGTGTTGCCGAGTAGCAGTGGTGGTGGTGGCGGTCGTGATCTGTCGGTCGCGCTCGCAACGGCCGGGGTATTCGGTGCAATCGCGTTGGGCTGCTTTGCGCTCGGCCAGTCGGCGACCGGTTTGCTCACCGCAGCGGTGCTCGCGGTCTGCGCCTTCGAGCTGTGCGCCGCGCTCCAGGCGAAGGGCCTGAAGCCCGCGACGCTGCCCGTGGTCGTCGCGTGCGCGGCCGCGCCGCTCGTGGCCTTGCGCGGCTCCGATGTGACGAGCGGCGCCGGCGCGGCGAGTGGCCTGGGGCCCTTCTCCACGTTGTTCGCGTTGGTGACGCTGGTGTCGTTCCTCTGGTTCTTGTGGCGCGTCGGTCCGGGGCGTCCGGTGGTGGGGGTCGCTACGAGCATGCTCGTGTTCACCTATGTCGGTGGGCTTGGTGCGTACGCCGGGCTCCTGCTCCACCGCGGGCCCGACGGTGTCGGCCTGCTCCTCGGCACGCTGCTGTGCGTGATTGCTTACGACGCCATCGGGTACTTCGCCGGCAGTCGCCTCGGAAGCGCGCCGATCGCGCCGGAAACGTCGCCGTCGAAGACCGTGGAAGGCACGTTGTCGGGCGTGCTCGGCGCTGTGCTCGTGGCCGTCGTGATCCTGCCGCGCTTCGCGCCGTGGGCCCACCACAAGTTGCTCGTGCTTGCGGCCACCGGATTGTTGCTCGGGGTGGCTGCTCTTATCGGCGACCTGTGCGAGTCGATGCTGAAGCGTGATCTCGGCATCAAGGACTTCGGCACGTTGCTGCCAGGGCACGGCGGTTTCCTCGACCGCTTCGACGGTTTGCTCTTCGCGCTGCCCGTCGCGTACTTCGTGACCCTGCACCTCAAGCTGTTCTGACCGCCGACGGCCGCACCCGCCGCGCCGCGGCGATGCGTCAGCGCGTCACGTACCGACCCAGCAACCGAGGATCTCGTCGGTTGCCGGATTGATCCAACAGAGCCGTCCGGACAGAGTGAGTTGTGCGGTGAAGCTGATCGCGTCGGTGCGCCCTTCGCGCGTGGCGGCCGGTACCGAGGTCACGTTGGCCGTCACGAACAACGGGTCGAGCGTGCGGATGCAGTCTTGAATTGTGTACACCGAACCGACATCGTCGGGGTCGTAGAGCTTGCCACTCGACGCGTTGCGCCAGATGAGCGAGCACTCGTTGCGCCACGCGACCGAGTACGCATGCCACAGCGCCGCGCTCGTCGCGGATGACTGCGTCGTCGGGGTTGTCCCCCCGCGACCGGGCGTGGTCGTGGCGGCTGGCCCGCCCTTGCGGGTCGTCGTCGTGTGCGCTCGGGTCGTCGTGGTCGAGTGGCCCTTGGACGTCGCCCGCGTCGTGGTCGCACGGCTTCCTGCACCGCTGCCACCACCGCCGGCGTTGGCCTCGATACCGGCCGCGGCGCGCGGGTCGGTGGTCGAGCGTTGCACGAGTCCGTACGCGAGCCACGCCGCGACGCCGAGCGTGAGTGCCACGACCAAGGTGCCGACGATCACCTGGCGGTTCGCTCCAGGACGGCCGTCCTCGTGTGCAGCCTCGTCATCCATCGTCGTCGTCCGCTCGGTGGCCTGACTTAGTGGTCCTGGTAGACGCCCAGGCCTTCGACGACCACCGACTTGCTCTTTGAGGTGACCACCATCGTGAGGGTACCGGAATGCATCGTTGTCCAGGTCGCGAGCGGTATCGCCACCATGGCGTGGCTCGCCGCCGACGTGAGGGCGACGTGCGCCAACAAGCTGCCGTTCCAGAACACATCGGCGGTCCCGCATGCCGCGCACGTGGCGGCGATCAGGGCGAGGCGGTCGGCGGCGAGAAATGTGCGGGTCATCGTGGCGCCGCGGGCCGTGGCCTTGTAGGCCACGCCGGCGTATGCGCCGGCCGGGCTGTACTGAGTCCAGCCCGCTCCGTATGTGAGCTGCGTGGAGGCCAGCGGGAGCGCCCGGCACGTCGACGGCCCGTTCGTGTGCGCAGTGTTGCCGGCGTTGTCGGTGGCCGCGGAAAGTCGCAGGCAGTATGTGGTGCCGGGCACCGATCCAGTGAACGTGCCGCTCGACGCGTTCGTGTCGGTGAAGAACGGCGCGTAGGCCGTGCCGAGGCCGGCCTTGTTCCAGAGGTAGCGCGCGAGGTCGACGGTGGAGCGCTGCACGCCCGACGGATCCCACACGAGCCACGACGGACGGAAGTTGGCGGCGCTCGTATCGAGCACCCACACCGAAGTCGACGGGATCGCGACGCTGGAGTTCGCGAGCGACGGCGCATGGCGATCGGCGCGCCATTGCGCGGCGAAGGCGTCGTCGGCGGGCGTACCGCCGTTGGTGTCGCCGGGGACCAGATTCTGGGCGGCCGAGTCGAACAGGAGGAGGTCGCCATCGGCGCTGAACGCGGGATGGTCGCTCGTGCCGTTCGGTCGCGCAACACCGTTCGTGGCCACGGTGATGCGTTTCACGGGTGCGCCACCACAGCGACCGACGGTGAAGATCTCACGGTTGGCGCCGCCAGCGCCGCCGAGGTTCGTGGCGTCGGAGGCGAACGCGACCGTGCAGCCGTCAGGGCTGATCGCGGGGGAGACGGCATCGCCGTTGGCTGGCGTGCCGGAGTGCGGCGACGACACGAGCGTGGTCGTGGCCCGGCCTGCTCCCGACTCGTCGAACACGCCGTTGCCGTCGGCGTCGCGGTCACGCACGTAGACCTGCCAGAAGTTGCCGGTGACCGTGGGCGCTACCAGGTTGGTCGCCTTCGAAGCGAACACC
>JBBREP010000180.1:0-4217 GCA_038202885.1 Acidimicrobiia bacterium
GCTAGCCGGTCCACCGCGACCCGGCCGTTGCTCCTGTGAGTCCCTGCGCGGGGCGCGGGTTGGTGGCCCCCCCGGCGCCACCTGGTGTTACGCCGCAGATTCGGCGGTCGCCCGGGCCGACAGCGCTTGGAAGCGATCGGCGACGATCTCGACGCTGCGGCGCTTGCTTCCGTCGACGCCGGTCCAGGTGCGGGACTGCAGCCGACCCTCGACGTAGACGCGGCGCCCCCTTCGTCAGGTACTTCGCAGCGAAGTCGGCGAGCTGGCCCCAGAGGACGACATCGTTGAACTCCGGCTGCTGGCGATCGTTCGTCGCGACCCGGACGGTCGTGACGTGCTGTCCGGATGATGCGGTGTGCAGTTCGGGCGTTGCCACGAGGCTTCCGACGAGGATGACCCGGTTGAGCGATGTCGCTCGCTTGGGCAGTCCCGTGATCTCGGTCTGCGTCGTTGCCTGGCTTGTGCCGTTGCTGGCCATGGGATGTACCTCCTAGTTGTGAATCGATGCAGCGGTGTCAACCAGCTCGATGACCGAGCGGAACACCCCTCGCCGCAGGCGACTTGCCTTGGGGGTTGCAGCGCCCAGGTCGAGTGCTGGTAGCCGTATGCAAAGAGAGGAACAACGAAGGAGAGCATCACGGTCAGTGCGCGACAAGCTGGCGGCGCACCACATGCCGAGGACCCATAGATGAAGCGCTGACGTTTCGTCCGGGCAATGCCGATCGCCGGGCGTGACGACGGCCGGACGACCAGTCCGGCTCGGTCAAGGGCGGCCTCAGCCGGCGCAGCGAACCCCTGAGGGGGCCATGGCTGCGAACCGGATAGGGCGCCGCACACGCCCGGGGTCTACGGTGCTGTCACACCCACCGGGCAGGATGGCTGCATGGATGCGACCGCGCCGCTCGTCGTAAAGTGATGCTCGATCTCCATCATCAGGTGGTCGACGTCCGATGCCCGCGCTGCGCCTATCTGGTCGAGGTGCAGATCCTCGACGTGCGGACCCAGGTGTACCGCTGGTGCCCGTGTTGCCGCGTCCTCATCCACCTTGTCGAGCCCGACGGCAGCATCTCCGTGTCGATCGACGCCGCCGAAAGCGCAATGCACTCACTCGAAGAGACGTTGAGGAAGGCGTTCGGATGAACTTTCAACGAGACCTGCAGGTGCGGCTCCAGGAGCGATACCGACGCCTCTACAAGGCTGGGTTCAAGCTCTACAAGGGCGAGGCTGGCTACCTGGTCAACTTCATCCGGTCGACTCCGGCTCTCCGTTACCTCATCGAGGATGTGGAGCGCTCGGAGCCGGACCTCGATCCGGCTGCGTGGGTGAGCGAACACTTCGGGTTTCATCAGGCAGCGTGGCCCGAGTCGGAGATCGGCCGCACGAAGGTCGCGTGGTACCTCCTCCAGCAGTGGACCCAGGACGACCACGGGGCGGCGACGTTCGGTCACACGCTCGACCACTCGCAGAACGACCTTGCCTACGGCGCTCGGGTCGCGACCGAGGCGGTCGTCGAGCCTCTAATCGAGTTCCTCCAGGAACGGATCGGTGAAGCTTCCGACGTTCTCTATCTCCTGGAACGGTACGTGCGACGGGTCGAGTGGTTCGAACAGGACCGGCTCTTCGCTGAGTACGAAGCCAACACCAAACGCGGCGAGAGCGTCTACGACGCGGACCTCCGGCAATTCCTCTTCGAGCAGGGCATCGACTACCCCTTCAGCCAACCGGGCTCGGCGTCGGGCGAGAGCGACGTCGTTGCCAATCTCGACGGCGACGATCCCCTCGTTTGCGAGGTGAAGCTCTACGACGGCGATCGCTACGGCAAGCCTTACGTGGCGAAGGGCGTGCACCAGGCGACGGCCTACGCACGCGACTACGGCAAGACGTCGGCCTATCTCGTCGTGGTGAACCTCTCCGCGAAGCACCTCCAGTTCCACTCCGACGCGGAAGCGAAGGAATGGCCGCCGAGGATCGATGTTGGCGGCGTCACGGTATTCATCGTCCAGGTCCGCGCGTTGCCGCAGGTTTCGGCAAGTAGGCGTGGCACAGCGGAAGTGGTCCCGCTCACCAAGGACGATCTCCTGCGAACCGACGACGAAGTCGAGGAGTGACAACTGGTCGAACTGCCGGCGCGTCGTCTAATGGATTACGGCGAGGTGAAGCAGTTGCTCGTAATCCCTCGAGGCACTACTACGCCGCCTCGCCGGCCGAATCGTCCTCACCGATCTTCGAAGGCACCTCTGAGTCGTCGGGCGAAGCACCCGACGAGGTTGCATCGTCCGGCCGACCACCCCAGAGTGCGCGGTCCCCGGCGCAACGACCCAGGTTGCCGAGATCGAGGACGAACTGCGATTCCCTGCAGGGCTGACAGCGCTGCGGGAGGAAGCGAACCTCAGCCAGCGTGCGTTTGCCGAGCGGTTGGGTACGAGCCAGCCGCCAATCGCGAAGATCGAACGGTCATCCAATGTGACGATCGAGGTATTCGAACAGTGCGGCCATGCCCTCGGTGGCGATCTCGAAATCAGCGTCCGCAAGGAAGAAGCCGCACCACCTTCTGTCCGGTCGCGCGACCCCGCGATATCCACACGGCCTGCGTCGAACCAAAGAGGCCCGCTGCTGTCAAGAAGCCGGCGTCCAAACGGAGCTGCGGCGCACAAGGCCGCGCGAGTGGCCTCGGCGTGCCCGGCTGCCGTTGTTGCGTGCCCTGGTCACCCCGACGTCGGCAGATCGGTAGCCGCGCGTCCGCGGTGGATCCAGTTGTCGAGCTCGGGCGACGCGAGTTCGGCGACACGGGCCTGGTAACGCTGCATATCTGCGTCGGTGAGCACGTCTTTCCATTCGCCTCGCCCGCCGGCACGGAAGAACGCCTCGGTGCTGTGCCACAGCCCGTCGGTGGAGTTCGGCGCGACCTCACCGGCCCGGGCGCGCATGGCCTCGAGGCTCGCGTGCGCGGCGAGCTCGGCGGCCTTGCCCGGCGTGATGTCATACCCGAGCACCTTGGCCAACCGGCGCAGCTCGCCGGGCAGATCCGCGGTGTAGTCGCCGTAGTGGAACATCGCGATGTTTGGTTCGTGGCGCCGATCCCAGAACGTACCGACGTGATGCACGATCGTGGCCAGCGACTCGAAGCCGTCGCCGGGCGTGTTCGGACGCTCGATCCAAACCCGGAACCGCTCCGCCGGGTCGTCGGAATTGGCGGCGCCCGGCCCGTCGACCGTGTCGTCGTCACCGTCGGCGGCGCGGCGTAGATCGGCGAGGCGATCGCGGTCCATGTTCAGCGAATGGAACGCCATCGACACGGCCGCGTCACGCGGGTCGCGACCAACGCCGATGTAGGTGATGCGGTCGTCGAGCACGAGCCCGTCGAGCGGCGTATGCGTCTTGATAAAGCGCCGATGGGTCTGTGCGTCGAGCCCGGCGATCACCTCGTCGAGGGGCCGCACACGCATGTCGAGCCACGGCGAAACCGTCGACAGCGGGCCGGGGAACTCAGGGCCATCGAACACGAGTAGGGCCACGAGCATCTGCGTCCAGGTCGTGCCGCACTTCGACGGCGTTGAGATCACGATGTCGCCGTCGCGCGGTTCGAAGGCATCCCAACGGGTGTTGTCGGAGAGGAACGAGCGGTAGAGCACGCGGTCGGCCACGGCCCCATCTTGCCATCGCCGCCGCGCCCCTGCCGCCACTGCCGCGGCGACCCCGGGGGCCGCCGCGCTGGCAATGTCGGGGCGCAACACGCTCCGCGTCCACGCGCGGCCTACGGCACAACGTGAAATTCGACGCGAAAGACGAGCGTGTCGTCGCCGATCGGACCGGCGTGCGCGGCGCGCTGACGAAGTGACTCGCGGTCGAGCTCGCCCGACAACCGGACATCATCATCCGAGATGGCCGAGAACGGCACGACCTCGATGCTGTCGATCTCGATCGTCGCCGACCCAGCGGCGTATCGGCCGCCAACTCGCACCTTGGGAGTACTCCACAGGCGCACCGACACCGTGATCTGACCCGCGGCAACGGCGCCGCGCAGATCAGGACTGAACTGCACGCCGACAACATAGAGGCACGGCAACAACGTTTGTCGCGGGCCGCGCCGGACGGCGTAGGCGCAATAGTTACGCGGGCCGCGCCGGACGGCGTAGGCGCGGTGCTCAGGCGGCGCGAGCGAGCGGCGAACGTACGTCGTAGGTGGCGTGCGGCAACACCGATTGGCATGCCTCACC
>JBBREP010000181.1:0-4203 GCA_038202885.1 Acidimicrobiia bacterium
ATCGGAAGCGACACGGTGAAGGTGGTCCCGATGCCTTCCACACTCCAGGCCGCGAGTGAACCGCCCTGAATCTCTGCGAGCGAACGGGCGACGCGGAGACCGAGGCTGGTCGCCGGGAAGCCGATACCCGAATCGATGACACTGATCTCGCACGAGAGACCGTTCACTTCGGACGTGATCGCCAGGGTGCCGGGCGTGTGCGTGTGCTCGAGCGCGATGGTCAGTATGTTCGAGAGCACCCGGCGCGTCATCGCGAGGTCGACGAACACCTCGACCGCCGGATCGGATTCCCCGACGACCAGTCGCAGCTCCTTGCGTTCACACTGGCCGCGGAAGCGGCTCACGACCGGTTCGAGCAACGTCGCGATCCCGACCGGCTCGCGGCGAAGGTCGACGGTCCGCGTGTTGAACTGGTCGAGGGTCAGGAGATCATCGACGAGTGCGTGCAACCGTTCGGCGTTGCGGTACGCCGTGCGCACGTCGTGAAGATTGTCGGCGCTGATCCCGTCGGGCGCCGCGAGCACCTCCTCGAGATATCCGAGAATCGACGTGAGCGGAGTACGGAGCTCGTGCGACGACTGCGCGAACAGCTCGTGATGGGAGCGCTCGAGATCCGCGATCCGTGTCGCCGCCAGCGCGAGGTCGCGCCGGGTATCGGCCAGGTTCCGTTCGGACTCGCGCAGCTGTCCGAGGGCGCGCGCCAGTCGCTGCGGTTCCTCGACAGAGTCCATCGTCACGGAATCGGAGGTACGGGTTGGGCGCTGAAGCCGCCCGTGCGTTTGTTGCGTGAAAGTTGTTCACGCGCGGTTCCTGGCACCCGACGTTTGTTCCTAGCAGTGCACGAGTACTGCGGTGGCGGCTTTGATGCCGCCGAGCATGGGCGCGTCGCCGAAGGCGCCGACGGTGCCGTCCTTCGCTGCGAGCCAGTACCCGTTGCCGGTGGAGGTGCGAGCGATCGAAACGACAGGCGCCGCGGTGGGGAGCTGCGCGCCATGCGCGTGCGCATCACCGAACGGGAACACACCACCGGCTCCGGTGACGAGCCAATAGCCCTTACCCGTCGGCGTCGTGCACATGTCGACGACCGGCGTGCTCAGGTGCCGTCCGGTGATGGATCCGTGCGGCTGGGCGTCGCCGAAGCAGAACACTCCGCCCCCGCCGGTGACGATCCAGTACCCCTTCCCCGACTTCGTTGCCCCGATCGCGACGATCGGCGTGCTGAAGGTCCGTCCGCTCATCGTTCCGTACGACTTCGCGTCTCCGAACGCGTACACACCGCCGCCCGCAGTCACGAGCCAGTAGCCCTTGCCGGTCGGGGTCGCGGTCATGCCGACGATCGGCTTGTTCAGGTGGATCGACCCGGCGTTTCCGTACGACTTGGCGTCGCCGAAGCAGAACACCCCACCCGCGCTGGTCGTGAGCCACATGCCGACGTGGGTCGGTGTCGCGGCGCCGGCCACGATGGGCTTCGCCACGTGCGCGAGCGAGCCGAACTTGATGCCGCTCCCGAATCCGTGCACCGACCCCGTCGGGCCGGCGAGCCAGTATCCCGACTCCGAACCCGTGTACGGCGCGGCCGGACCCGACGTGAACAGGTCGAGCTCGGCGTAGGACTTACCGAGCACCGCCTGGTCGTCGGTCTTCAGCCATTTGTCGAGCACGGTTGAATACAGACGCCGAAAGTCGACGGTCGGGATCAGGTTGTCGTCGTTGTCGAGAGCGGTGAGGCTCGGCTGGGCGCCGTGGAGTCCGCCGTTGACGTGGTCGCCGATCACGAACACCGGGGCCGCAGTGCCGTGGTCGGTGCCGCCGCCACCGTTCTCGTCGACGCGGCGACCGAACTCGGAGAACGTCATCAGCGTTACCTGGCTGCGCCAACGCGGCGAGAGCATCTTGTAGAAGACGTCGATCGCGCCGTCGAGCCGGCCCATCAGTGTGGAGTGCCACGCACCTTGGTCGGAGTGTGTGTCGAAACCGTCGAGCGCGGTGTCGATCACGCGGATCCCGAGGTTGGCGTTGATGAGGTGCGCGGCGAGCGCGAGTTGCTGCTCGATGTCGGTGGTCTGTTGGGCGAAGCCGTACGCGGGGTTGATGCGCTGCGCGAGCTGCAGGAACTCCATCTCGGTCTCGTCGTAGAGATCGCCGAGTGGACCGAGGCCCGATGCATCGCTGCCCATCGAGATCAGTGCGTCGTAGAGGCGTGCATTGGCCGCGTCGGAGCGGTCGACACCGAACGCGTCGCCGATGTTGAGCGGAAGCGACGACGCTTGCGACACCGCACCGCCGAGGTGCGCGTTGATACCACCGTGCAAGCCGACTCCGTACAGCGATTCGTGGGCCGTGTTCGGCAGTGTGTCGAGATAGCGACCGAGCCAACCCGTCGTCGGGGTTCCGCTCCCGCCCCAACCGTGCGTCCAGATGTCTGTCGACGAGAAGTGGCTGAGGTCCGGCGGCTGGTAGCCGACGCCGCGCACGATCGCGACCTTGTCCTGGTCGAAGCGCGCCTTCAACTTCACGAGCGACGGGTGCAGCTGCATCCCGCTGCCGACCGGGTGGCCGTTCGAGAACTTCAGCGTCGGACGCAACTGCGCGTACTTCGGATCGCTGACCGGGGCGACCATGTTGAGGCCGTCGTTGCCGCCGGTGAGGAAGATCGTGATGAGGATGCCCTGGTTGTCGGCAACCGGCGGCGCTGCGAACGCCTGCAGCCGCGACAGGTACGGACTCACGGCTACGACGCCCGCGGTGAGCGCGGTGCCCTGGATGAAGCGCCGGCGCGAGAGTGCTTGGAGATCGAAGAGCGTCTGGTCAGGCAAGGTTGAACTCCGGGCTCAGCATCACGAGCGTGAGCAGGTTGACGTAGGTCCAGAAACCGTTGTTGACGACGCGCTCGGCGGTGAGCCACGTCTCCAGCTTCGAACGCGTGTGACTCGACGGGTTGTCGACATCGAGCGTGTCGAACGCGTACTGCACGGCATCCGCCACCGACTTGGTGGTGATGGTGCTCAGCAACTTGTAGATCTCGTTCTGCCAGATGACGTTGCGGCCCCAGTTGGCACGCGCCCATACGCGGGAGGTCGTCAGCCAGTAGTCGTTGGGACGCCAGCCCGAAACGTTGGGTGGCTCGAAGAGCTGTTGACCCATGTCGTTCATGTACCACTGCGGATTGGAGTCGGCGCCGTCGATGCTGACCGCGCGCATGCAGGTGACGACCCACTCGACCGGCGAGCGCACCAAACCCTGCTTCGATGCGGGTGACAGGAACTCGGCGTGATTGAAGATCGCGCGCACGAGCTCGGCGATCGAGAGATCGGCGCCAATGAACGTCGTCGCCAGATCCGAGACGATCGTGTCGTCGGGATTGGGGTACGCGAAGAACGACCACATCTTCTTGGCGATGTACTTCGCGGTGATCTGCTCGCGCGTCGGATCATCGTGCACGATGAAATCGATGATGTCGGGGCCGTCCCAGTTCTTGGTGACGCCCATGAACGTCTTCATTCCGCCGTCGTGACGACCGGAGTAGAAGTTGTACTGGGTGCGGTCGGCGTCGAGAGTGTTGTGACCGGTCCACGCGCGCGCCGACGCCACGATGTCGGCCTGCGTGTAGTTCCCCACTCCGAGCGTGAAGAGCTCCATGAGCTCCCGGGCGAAGTTCTCGTTCGGTTGACCCGCTTGGTTCTGGGCGTTGTCCAGCCACAGCAACATCGCGGGCTGCAGTGCCATCTGCTGCACGAGCGCCAGGAAGTCGCCGGCCGCCATCTGGCGGAACAACGCGTTCTGCAGATACATCAGGCGCATGTCGCCGACCTTGTAGTTCGCGGTCGCGAAATGCCCGTGCCAGAAGAAGGTGAGTTTCTCCTGCAGCGGAGTGGTGGTGGTCGCCATGCGATCGAGCCACCACTGCTGGAGTTGGTACTCCTTTTCCCAGTCGCCGATGTCGGCGGTCAGGAACGCGGGCTCGGCGTCAGGCGGTGCGCCGGAGAAATCGAGGAGTTGATCGACGGTCGTCGCCCAGTCTTGCGACGCGAGCGTTGTGATCTGTGACGCGGTCCCGCCGAATCCGGCCCGGCGAAGCAAGTGTGCAATGTCGGCCGGCTGTGCTGGCACTCGAGCGTCCCCCCGTTTGACTCCTCCCCTACCGCCAGAGGGGTCATCGGCGAAACGCCGCTCGAATCTTGAGCGCGGGCTGCGTGCGGACGG
>JBBREP010000182.1:0-3994 GCA_038202885.1 Acidimicrobiia bacterium
TGTCGATGTACGGCCGGTTCCAGAGCGCCTTCACGCCGTCGGCCATGTCGTCCTGCTCCACCTGGCCGAGCTTGAGGTACACGTCGTCGAGATACTTTCGGCCCATGCCGGGATTGGTGCGCGCCTCGAGGTTGAGCACGATGAACCCGTATTCCGCGGTCGCGCTCGAGATCTGGAAACGCTCGTTGGTGCTGTTCTGCACCGCCGGTCCGCCGTACACGCTCACGAGCACGGGGTACTTCTTACCGGGGTCGAAGTTCGACGGAAAATGGATGATGCCGTGCAGGGTGGCGCGGCCGTCGGTGGTCTGGTAGGTGTACATCTCCACCGGCTTGAGGCCGAGCTCGCGGAGCTTCGACACGTCGGCGCGGCCCAGCTCCTTCACCACGCGTCCCGCCGCATCCACCACCCGCGTCACCGGCGGCGTATCGTGCGTCTCAGCGACATCGACGAAGAACTTGCCGTCGGGCGACAGCGACGTGATGTGCGTGAACGCGGGATCGGTGAGCCGCACGTCGTTCCGCCCATCGAGTCCCACGCGATGCAGTTGGAGCTTCATGTAGTTGTCGCCGTCGCGGCCCACGTACCACATCACCTTCGCTGCTTCGTCGATCTTGACAATGTTCACCACCTCGGCGGGCAACCGCGTGAGCGGCGTGATCAGCTTGCCTGCCTTGAAGTCGTACAGGTAGTAGTTGCGGAATCCGGTGCGGTCGGACGTCGTGATGAAGCGGTTACCGTCGGCGAGCCAGGCGATTGCCGGCGGCGGGTCGTCATCGATCCATCCCGTGGGGTTCTCGTCGCGCACCACCACGCGGCAAGCGCCGGACTCGGGATTGCACGCCGCCATCTCCAGGGTGTTCTGCCGGCGGTTCGCGCGAAGGAACGTGAGCTCCCGTCCGTCGGGCGACCACTCGATGCGAAACACGTAATAGCCGATCGTGGCGTTCTCGAACGGCTTGCCGTCGCGCACGTCCACGCGCGTGGTCTTCTTCGTCGCCACGTCGTACAGGAAGAGATCGACCACGGGATTGGGCACGCCCGGCTTGGGATAGGCCTCCACATCGAGCGTGTCGTACAACTTCGTGAGGTCGGTCGTGAGGAAGTAGTCGGGGACCTTGCTCTCGTCGAAGCGATAGTACGCGAGCTTCCCGCCGTCGGGCGACCACCACATGGCGGTGCGTTGCGACAGCTCTTCGCCGTACACCCAGCTCGCCGTGCCGTACTTGATGCGGTTCTTGACGCTCCCGTCGGTAGTGATCTGGACCGCGTCGTTGCCCGCCGAGTCGGCGATCCACACGTTGCGATCGCGGTAGATGGCGCGGTGGTTGCCCGCCGGCGCGACAGCGACGTCGAATTGCCGTCCGCGGGCCGGCTGATTGCCAGAGCCGCCGCGGCCTCGGCCGGCGTTCGTCGGCTGTGCGGCGTCGGCCGCCGCATTGGCCACGCTGTTCGACATGACGTCGTAGCGATACCGCTTGCCGGCGGTCTCGAAGTCCACCGCGCGGCCGTCGGGCGTCCAGGCGATCCCCGTCACGCCGCGCGCGTTCAGGCCGAGCGAATTGCGCGCCGCGACCATCTGCTGGTAGTGGTCGTACCCAGGCATGGTCCGAAGCCGGTCCTGCGCGTGCGCCGGCAGCGCGAGGCAGGCCGTGGCGGTCAACGCGGCCGCCATCGCGGTCAACGCGGCCGCCATCGCGGTCACCAACGCCGCGGCCGTACGTGTCCGCGCCACGGTCGTGATATCCTTCATCATCGTGCGGAATCTCCTGGGCCGGTCTCACGGGTCGCGTGTCCGGCCGGAATGGGTCTCCGTGCAATTAACCGTTCCACTCACAGCGCGTAAAGCAGGCTACACATGCCGAACAAGACCATCGTCATCACCGGCGCCAGCGGCGGAATCGGCGCCGCAATCGCGCGTCGGCTCGGCGCCGACGGATACCAGCTCGTGCTCGCCGCGCGCCGCGCCGAGGAATTGACCCAGGTGGCCGCATCCGCGGAGGCGGCGGGAGCGCCCCGCGCGATCGCTGTCGTCACCGACGTCACCCGTCGTGCCGATATGGAGACCCTGCGCGACGCCGCCATCGCCGCCTTCGGCGGCTTCGTCGTCTGGATCAACAACGCCGGCCGTGGGATTACGAAGTCCGTGCTCGATCTCTCCGACGACGACATCGACGAGATGATGTCGATCAACGTCAAGTCGGCGCTCTACGGCTCGCAGATCGCCGCGGCGCACTTTCTCTCGCGCGGGCACGGCCAGATCATCAACGTCTCGTCGTTCCTCGGCCGCGTGCCCATGGCACTGCCTCGCTCGGCGTACAATGCCGCGAAGTCGGCGCTCAACTCGCTCACCGCCAATCTGCGGATGGAACTCCGGGCGAGGAATCCGAACATCCACGTCACGTTGGTGATGCCTGGCATGGTGGCCACCGACTTCGCGCGCAATGCGCGCAACGCGCCGTCCGACGCCGGCGTCTACGCCGGCCCACACGTGCAGACCGTACAACAGGTGGCGGACATTGTCGCCAGCGTGATCGAGGCGCCGCTCGCTGAGGTGTACACCAATCCTGCGTCGGCGGGGATGGCGAGAACGTACTACGAGGACGTTGGTGCGTTCGAGCGCGAGGCCGGCAATCCATGGGCGTCGCCGGGGGTGCCGCGATGAACGGTCACCGCTCGACGTTCGCAGGCTTGTCGTGCGTCGCGCTACTCGGCTGCGCGCGGCTTGCCGTAGCCCAGAACGACCCCCGCGCCGTGAACCCGGAGCGGCCGTCGGTCGCGACCCACGCATACACGATCGCCCCGGGGTATCTCGAGATTGAAACGGGTGTCGAACGCGATCGCATCGCGCGCGCCACGTCGTACGCCACGCCCACGCTGTTCAAGCTCGGCGTGAGCAGCCGCGTGCAGTTCGATCTGTTCGGCACCTCACTGCACGCCGACGGTGACCGGACGCGACTCGGCGATGTCGGCGCCGGCGTGAAGTGGCGGTTCACCGATCGTGCGCCGCTCCTCGGTGCGTTCTCGCTCCAGCCGTCGGTCGTGTTTCCCACGGGGTCGGTAGCGCATGGCGCGAGCAACGGCACCACCGACGTCACGCTCCTGGCCATCTCGAGCCACAGCTTTGGCGCCGTCTCCATGGACGCGAACGTCGGCGTCACTCACCGCAATGGCGGTGGTGTGCACGCGCCAACGTCGGCCACGGCCTGGTCGCTGTCGTTCGGCCGGCCAGTGGTCGGACCGTGGGGCTGGGTGGGGGAGGCGTTCGGCTACCCCGGCACGTCGGGGCCGTCGGGATATCGCCCGAGCACGGCGCTGTTGGCTGGGCCCACCTATCTCGTGCGGCCGTCGCTCGCGCTCGATGCTGGTGCGGTCATCCGGCTGTCCGGACCGCAGCCGAACGCGCTTTACGCAGGAGCAACGGCCAACGTTGGGCGCATTTTGCAGCTGCGCGACTGACTCGCGGCGGGGCCGGGCGCCGCGCATATTCGCGGCAATGATGTCTCCCCCGTGGTCACCCCCCAAGGATGGACCCATGTCTTCCGTACTTCGCCTGTTCGCTGCCGCCGCGGTCGCACCGCTCGTGGTGGCGTCGCTCGCTGCGCCACTCGTCGCGCAGGGGCGCGGCGCGCCCGACCGAGATTCGATCGTCATCAACGCGTCGTCCAACCCCACGCTCGCCAGCTTTCGATTCCGCTCCATCGGCCCCGCGAGCATGGGCGGCCGTCTCGACGACATCGAGGTGTCGCTGAGCGATCCCAACGTCATCTACATCGGCTACGCTGTGGGCGGCGTGTTCAAGTCGATCGACAACGGTACGTCGTTCGAGCCGATTTTTCAGACCTACGGCTCGGCGTCGATCGGCGACATTGCCATCCACCCCACGAATCCGAACATCGTCTACGTGGGCACCGGTGAGCCGAACAACCGGCAGACGTCGTCGTTCGGCGACGGCATCTACAAGACCACCGACGGCGGCAAGACGTTCACGCAC
>JBBREP010000183.1:0-3974 GCA_038202885.1 Acidimicrobiia bacterium
CATCCCATGTCATCGAAGTGATCGTGGATGCCGGCGCCGCCGTCGTGCGTGCGAGTGTCGGGCGCTGGGGTGAGGTCGAAGCTCTTACTGACGACCGATGCGTACTGCGGATGACGTCGGACTCGTTGGACTGGCCGGCGATGGCGGTCGGCTCGATTGGCGCCCACTTCACGGTGGTATCACCGCCGGAATTTCTCGCCGTGATCCGCGAGTGGGGCTCGAGGTTCGCGCGCGCGAGCCAACGCACGGCCGCGACCGAAGAATCGGGGTTGTCGTAGCCAGCACGCGCCCGGCGTGCGCCGGAGCGCGTCAACCGTTCAAACGCACCGGTAGATATTTGATGCCGTTCACGAAGTCCGAACGCATGCGGCGGTGCTGGCCCGCGGCCTCGACGTTCGGATAGCGCCGCAGGAACTCGCGCATCATCACCTTGATCTGGGAGCGAGCGAGGTTGGCGCCGAGACAGAAGTGCGCACCGCCGCCGCCGAACGTGAGGTGTTCGTTCGGCGTGCGCCGCGGGTCGAACACGTCGGGGTCGGTGAAGTGCTCTGGGTCGCGGTTCGCCGAAGCGTAGAAGATGACCACCTTCTCGCCGGCCGCGATCGGTTGGCCCGAGATTGCGGTGTCGCGCGTCGCGGTGCGGCGGAAGTTGTGAATCGACGTGCCCCACCGCAGGAACTCCTCGGTGGCCGAACTCCAGAGTGCGTCGTCGTCGATATTGGCGACGAGATCAGCTTGGACAGCCGGCCGCTCCAAGAGCGCAAGCAGCGAATGGGCGATCAGGTTCCGCGTGGTCTCGTTGCCGGCGACGGCAAGGGTGACGAAGAACATGTTGATCTCGTCCTGGGTGAGCCGGTCGCCGTCGATCTCGGCGTTCACCAACGCCGTCATGATGTCGTCGCGTGGGTTGCGGCGGCGTTCGGCGGCAATCGTCTCGCAGTAGGCGTAGATCTCGGCGGCAGCGATCTGGCCGGACTCCTCGGAGGTACGGAAATCTTCGTCTTGGAACCCGACGAGCTGATTGCTCCAATCGAAGATCAGGCGTCGATCCTCGTTGGGCACGCCGATCATTTCGCAGATCATCTGCAGCGGCAGTTCGGCGGCGACGGCTTCGACGAATTCGATGCCGTCCGCGCCCTCGACGTTTGCGACGATGGCCAGCGCCCGCTGTTGGATGCTGTCGATGAGACCGTTGATCATGCGTGGCGTGAACCCCGCGCTCACCAGACGGCGGTAACGGGAATGCTTCGGCGGATCCATATTGAGGATCGTCATGCGGATCATCTCTAGTGCCTCGGGCGTGTGATCCTGGAGGAACGTCGAGCCGAGTTCCGTCGAGTAGGTCTCGTGGTCGCGGCTGATCGCGCGCACGTCGTCGTAGCGGGTGACGGCCCAAAAGCCTTGGGCTTCGGGGTGTTCGTGCCAGTGGACAGGAGCGTCGCGCCGCAGCAGCTGGAATTGGTCGTACGGCACGGCGCGCGCCCACGTGTCTTCGAGCAGGTCGATGTCGGCGAGCGTGAGGGTCATGGTGTGGCTCCTTCAGAGGGAGAGCGAGGGGTGCGTTTCGCAGATGTGCTTTGTCTCGGTGAACGCGATGCGCGCGACGCGCGCTCGGGCTGGAGGCCAAACAGCTTGCGCAGCCCGTCGTCGACGACTCCCTGCGTCATGACCGCGGGCTCGAGCCGGTATTGGAACGCGGCCCCGAGCAGCAATGCGAGCACCTGGGTCGCGAGCTGCGGCGCGGGCGCCGGCAATTCGAAATCAAGTTCGGTCGACCACCGCGCGATGGCCGTCGCCAACCCGTCGCGCATCAACTCGAGGCGCGCGGCACCGACAATGCCGAGCTCGGGATCGCGCGCCGCGTGGAGCCACAATTCGAACTCGAGCAGCAGCCACACACCGTCGCGCTCGGCGTCGTGGCGGATGAGGCCGCGCCACAGTTCGGCGAGTCGGCCGTCGAGGTCGGGAACGCTTTCGACGCGCTCGCCGAGGTCAATGATCGTTTGACCGACCCACAGTTCCAGCACGGCGACGAGCAAACCTTGCTTCCCGTCGAAGTGGTCGTACAGCGCACCCGTCGTGCGATTGGCCGCGTTGGCGACGGCTTCGGTCGACGTTGCGTGGTACCCCTTCAGCGCGAACAGCTCGGCGGCGGCCGCGAGGAGCTGCGCCCGGGTCTCGTTGCGTCGGGTTTCCTGGGTGCGCGCCATGCGGCGCGCAATATATCGCATGTCCGATATATGTAGGCATGCCGATATATCTGGCCCTGGTCGTTCACTGTACGTTTGTTCTATAATCTGCACATGCGTTCAGTCGATGATCGGACGGCAGCAGCCGTGATCCGGGATTCGGCGATGCGGCTGTTCGCTGAACGGGGGGTTTCGGCGGTGAGCGTGCGCGACATTGCCGCGGACGCCGGGGTGTCGCCGTCGCTGGTGATCCATCACTACGGGTCCAAAGAGGGCCTCCGGACGGCCGTCGATGACCGCGCCCTCACAACGTTGCTGAGTTTGCTCGCCGACACTGCCGGGGGTGGCGCCGACGGCGGATCGGGGTACGCCCCGTCGGCGTCGCTGGCGAGTGCGGTCGCGGAGCGATTGGGTGCGGGGTCGGAGGTGTCGGCCTATGTACGCCGTTTGCTTGTTGACGGTGGGCCCGCGGCCGAGGTGCTGTTCCGGGCGCTGTTCGATGCGACCGTCGCACTGTTGGCCGACCTGGAGGCGAACGGCCTGGCCCGGTCCGGCGATGACCGTCCGGCGCGCGCCGCGTTCTTGTTGGTCAATGACCTCGCGATCATCTTGTTGCGTGACCAAATCACGCGGGTGCTGGGCGTGGACCCCCTGAGCGAGCCGGGCATGGCGCGCTGGACCGAGACCGTGCTCGACGTCTATACGAGTGGCATCTTCGTCGGGGCCGACCCCCCTGAGGCGCCATGAACGCAGTGGTGAGGGTGGATGGCTTGACGCGCCGTTTCGGGGCGCGTCGTGGCGTGACCGACGTCAGTTTCGAGATCGCGCCGGGGGAAGTCTTCGGGTATCTGGGTCCCAATGGTGCGGGGAAGTCGGTGACGATCCGGTTGTTGCTTGGTTTGTATGGCGCGACGTCGGGTCGGGTGCGGGTGTTTGGTGTCGATCCGGCGGCCGACGGCGTGGAGGTGCATCGCCGGATCGGTTACCTGCCGGGTGAGTTGGTGTTGTTCTCGCGGTTCACCGGGCAACAGCATCTCGACCGTTTCGCTCGCATGCGCGGCCTGACCGATATGACCTATCGCGATGTGCTCGTGGAACGTTTCCGCGCGGAGCTGGACCGTCCGGTGAATGTGTTGTCGAAAGGCAATCGCCAAAAGATCGGTCTCGTGCTCGCGTTCATGCACCGACCGGAACTGCTCATCCTCGACGAACCCACATCGGGCCTCGACCCGCTGCTCCAGGACGAGTTCGCACAGTTGGTGCGCGAGACCGTCGACGAGGGACGGACAGTGTTCTTGTCGTCGCACGAACTCGACGAGGTCCAACGGGTGGTTGATCGTCTCGCGATCATCAAGGAGGGTCGCATCATCGTGACCGACACGGTCGAGGGCCTGCGCCACAAGGCGCCGCGCACAGTCGAGTTCGCTTTCGCGCACGATATCGATCCGCACCGCTTCGACGGACTGGATGGCGTCCGGGTCCTGGACGGCACCGACGCTCGACGGGTCGCGCTCGTCGTCGCCGGTTCGATCGCGCCGCTGTTACGTGTGGCCGCGCAACTCGACCCGATCGACATGACCGCACGACCAGCCGATCTCGACGAATTGTTCTTGCAGTACTACCGGGCCGACACACCCACGCCGGAGCCGACCCCATGACTGCTGATGTCGCGTTCATGGACCTGCGGGCGCGACGCCGTTCCCTGATTGGTTACTCGGCCGGGATCGCGGTCTATGGCCTGGTCATCGTGGCGCTGTACCCGACGTTCAAGAACGACGCGAGCCT
>JBBREP010000184.1:0-3900 GCA_038202885.1 Acidimicrobiia bacterium
CTCGCTCACAAGGTCGATTTGGCCGCCATGGGCAGCGACCATTGGATTGAGCACGTCATCGATCACGCCGGCCGCGGCAGTCGGAGGCCATGGCGGATCACGAGTTCCTCGAGACTCACCCCGCCATGGACCAATGCGCGGCTGCACAGACCGCCAATGGTTCGAGCGGCCAGCTCCAAGAACCAGACGTTCGGGCCGTCGACCTTGCATTCGATGTGTACCGGGCCTTCCATCAGCCCGATCGACGCGACGGCATCCGCTGCGACCGCCAGCACACGATCCAGTGCGACGGGTTCAAGGCGCGCGGGACTCACCAACAGCGTTTCGGGAAACGTCGGACCCTGCGGCGTATTCGGCTTATCGAACACCGCCAGCACGTCGAGTCGCCCGCTGCGCACAAGACCTTCGACCGCGACCTCGATGCCCGGGACGAACGCTTCCACCAACAGGGGTGAACCGGGTCCGACGATTTCGCGCACTGTGCGCACCGCGTCGTGGAGTTCGACGATCGAATCGACCCGGAGCACGCCTTGGCTCGCCGAGCGATCCAGCGGTTTCACGACCGCCGGGAACGTCGACCAGGTAAACGGGTTCACGTTGTCGATCAGGGCAAAGGCCGGTTGCGACACTCCGGCCGCTTCGGCCGCCCGACGTTGCAGGTACTTGTTCCCGGCGGCCAACACCGAGTCCGACGGGTTGGTCGACAGCCCCAACGCGCGGGCCGTCTCGGCTGCGACTACGACCGCGGCGCCGTCGGTGCCGACCACACCGTCGATGTCACCGACGAGATCCAGCAACCGCCGTGCGGCAACTACCGGGTCGTCAAACGCCACACAAACAGACGAACCCGGAATCGCGGACGGCATATCGGTGGCGACCACGACCTCGCAGCCGACGGCCCGCGCGGCGTCGAGGAAGTCTCCAATCCGGTACGAACGGGCGTGGGTCACCAACAACAACCGCATATGGCATTCTCTCGCGCCGACGCGCCCGTCTGAGATATCTGCATGCGCGTCCTGCTGATCTCCACCTACGAACTCGGCCACCAACCGATCCACGTCGCGTCTGCCGCCCAGGCGCTGCGAGCACGCGGCCACCAGGTGCGTTGCGTTGACACCTCGCGCGACCCGTGGAATCCCGCCGAGATCGACAACGTCGACGTCGTGGCAATCTCAGTCCCGATGTACACCGCGATGCGTCTCGCGCTCGATATCGCCCGCACCATCCGAACACGCCGATCGGTGCTGCCGATCTGCCTGTACGGCCTCTACGCCGGCGTCGCTCGCGACACGACGCTCGGCCCGTTCGCCGATCGCCTGATCGCCGGCGAGTACGAAACCGCGCTGTGCGACTGGATCGACGGTCACCCCGACACGACGATCTCGCAGCTCGAACGAATCCCGCGCGGCTTGCCGGCACGCGACCTTCTTCCCCCGTTGGCGCGCTATGCCCGACTCCTGATCGACGGCGAAGAACGCGTCGCGGCCGCCGTCCAAGCCAGTCACGGCTGCCGCTCACGCTGCCGACACTGTCCGGTCCCCGCCGTATATGACGGCCGTCTCCGCGTCGTCGCGCTCGAGACGGTCCTCGACGACATCGACCAATGCGTCGCGCTCGGTGCTGCACACATCACGTTCGCCGACCCGGACTTCCTCAACGGTCCCGCCCACGCACAGCGCGTGATTCGCGCGTTGTATCAACGCCACCCCGGCATCACCTTCGACGTCACCACCAAGATCGAGCTGATCCTGCGCCACCAAGACCTCTGGGCCGAGTTCGCCCGGTCGGGCTGCCTGTTCGTCACGACCGCGCTCGAGTGCGTCGACGACAACATCCTCGCGATCCTCGATAAAGGGCACACCGCCGCGCAGGCCGCCCAATCGCTCGAGTTACTTCGAAGCGCCGGAATCGAACCTCGACCGTCGTTGCTGCCATTCACACCATGGACGACGCTGAACGGACTCGCGGAACTTGTCGAGTTCACGATCGCACACGACCTCATCGACAACATCGATCCCGTGCACTGGACCATCCGCCTGCTCATCCCAGACGACTCGCTCCTCCTCCGCCGACCAGAGCTGACCGCCTACCTCGACAACTACGACGACGCCCTGCTCGGTTGGCAATGGCACCCAGCCGACCCCCGGACCGACGTTCTCCAACAAGAGCTAGCAGTCCTGGTCGAGGACGGCATCACCGCGAGACAAGAACCCGCCGACACCTTCACACGAGTGGCCGAACAGATCGCACGCGCTGGCGGCCGGACGTTCCCCCGAGTGGAAGCAACGCGAGCCAAACGACCTCGACTCACCAAAGCATGGTTCTACTGCGCAGAGCCCACCTGCCAACAACAAATCCACGAGTAGGACCGTCAGAGCCGACACTGCAACACTCCTCGAGCGCGGGACTCTCGACACCCGATGCCAGTGGTCGCGCAAGGACGCGGCGCTATCGACGACCTCGGGGCCGGGACTGAGCCGAAGTTCTCGACGACCGCAGCCAATTGTTCACAAGCACGAGTGTTGGTCCTAGAACTCGTCGGTTGGCGGGTCGTCGGGTGAGCGAGGGCTCCGTTCGCGCTGAGAGTGGATCAACCCGACCTCACTCGTCAGGATGAAAGCGACCGTTCCGGCGATCAGTGTGGTGGGTAGGAGACGCAGCCCGCCCATCTCGGACACGATCAGGATTGAGCCGACAAGCGTCTTGGTGACGCCGACGTTCGCGGCGACCATGAGCCCGGCGCACACGACTCCGAGCGGCGCGGTGGCGAACGCATGATGGGTGACCTGGCCGACGGTCGCGCCGATGAAGAACAACGGGATGATGAAGCCACCCGGCCAGCCGGATGACACGGTGAGCGACGTGCCAATGAGCTTCGCCACGGCGGCGACGACGAGGACGGTCAGACTGAGTCGGGTGCCGAGCACGTGGCCGGTTTGCACTTCGCCGAAGGTGAGCGCGTACGGAGACCAGATCGCGAGGAGCGCGAGACCGAGGCCACCCAGGATCGCGCGGGTGGCAGCAGGCACCACTCGGAAGAGCCAGCGCAGCCCGAGCGTGAGATATGTGAAGGCCACTGCGATCGCGGCACCGGCGACGCCGGCCCCGACAGCCCACAGCAGGTCGACCGCGTGCAGTTTGTCGACGCCCGGGATGTGCCAAGCCGGGACCAGATCGGAACCGGTCACCGCGACGTAGCACGCGTAGCCCGACAGCGCACCGAGAAGCGCGGGTAGAAGCGCTTCTGTGTATTCCATCCCTCGTCGATGGAGGATCTCGAGCGAGAACAGGGCGGAACCGAGCGGCGCACCGAACAAGACCGTGAACGCAGCCGCCATCCCCGCGATCGTCACGCAACGTGCTTCGTGAACCGGCAGATCGCGCTTTCGTGCCACCCATCCGGCCAGGGTGCCGCAGGTTGTGACGAGCGGCGCCTCCGGCCCCGCCGCACCGCCCGCGGAGATCGTGATGAGCGACATCGGCACCAGCGAGCGCAGCGTGCGCACGGCCGGGGCCGTACCCGATACGTGAATGTTGTCAACGAGCAACTCGACGTCGCCCGGACTGCCAAGTATCCGTCCGATCACCACGACTGCAACGCCGGCGCCGCCCAACACGCCGAACTCGGCAGCACTCCCCCACTGGTCGGGCCAGAGGACGTGCTGCAAGAGATGTAGCGCGAGGAGGTACGCCGCGCCGACGAGGCCGCTCGCCAGTCCGACGACGAGCGTCGCCGAGAGCAATCCCGGCGACATCCCCAATATGCCGTGATCGAAAATACGGCGACCGAGCGACTTCGAAAACATGTCGTAGTACGATATCCTGTCGTGACCGAGGATAAGGGTCCTGACGCGCTCGACGATCGCGGCTACCGGCGACTCCTCGAACTACGCACCGGAT
>JBBREP010000185.1:0-3790 GCA_038202885.1 Acidimicrobiia bacterium
GCTCGGACGCGCCGGACTCCGCGACGATGGCGTCACGGAGTTCCGAGAATTGGTTCGTCATCAGATCAATCCCAGGTGATCCAACCTCCGCTCGCGTTCGTCTGCTCCTTCCTGCGGCTCGGCGAGCCCATGACCTGTTGAAGGATCATCCCGAGTGGCAACCCGAACGCCCTGCCATCGGGATCGCCCCGCAACTCTCCGACGCCGAGCTGATCAGCATCGCCAGCACCGCTTCTACGTCGTCGCCTACGACGGCCTTGACCCACTCACCGGCTGCGAACGCCGACGATGGCATCCCGTCGGCCACGACCCTGAAGAAGCCGAACAACTCGCCGCTCGCCTCAACCGTGAACGCGACGCCACACCCACAGCGCCAGCCGGGCGGTGCTCACCGTCCCCCCCGAGCACGGAAACCTACGGCTCAGGTGGCCCGGTCGAGATCTCGGAGGCCGGCAGAGACGAAGCGGAAGGTGTCGTGGATGACGGCGGTCGGCTTGCTGCCGGCCCTGATCTGCTCGTAGGCAGCGCTGACCGCTGCTTGTACGAACGCTGCCGCCCTCTCGGGCTCAGCCAGGCGCATGTCGACGAGCGTTTCCAACAGTGCTGCACGCAGTGGGGCATGCGCGCCCCGGATGCGTTCGAAGCCCTCGGCGCTGACGCCAGACTGAAGCAGTAACATCGCCAGCTCATGACGAGTGTTGGCGGCGGCGCCGAGCTGTGCTTCGACGTACTCGCGTAGCCGGCGTTCAGGGTCGGCTTCGGCCGTCATCGATCGAATGATCGTGCCGGACCAGGTGACGACAGCATCCTCGCAGACGGCAACGATGAGATCGTCGCGCGATGCGAAGTACCCGTACAGCGACGAGCGCGACAACCCGGCCCGTTTCGCGACTGCGGCCAGCGTCACCGCCTCGGCGCCGCCGTCCTCGACGATCTCGTAGGCCGCGTTCATCAGCCGCGTCAGCTGTGCGGCGCGGTGAGCGGCAACAGTGGGTTCGGTGATGCGGGGCATGATGGCGACGAATTTCACTTTCCGACGCGTTGTCGGTAACTGGGTGCCTGCGATACGTTTTCCGACGCAGTGTCGGTAACTGTACGGCTTGCAGAAAGATGATCGCATGTTCCTCGCACGAAGAGAGCTCCGGTTCGCCTGGGGTCGGTTCGCCCTCATGGGCTCGGTGATCGCCCTCGTCGCCGTGCTCACGGTGATGTTGTCAGGCCTTGCGACCGGTCTCGTCGACGACGGCATCTCCGGCCTCCGGGCCTTGCCGGTCACCCACCTCGCGTTCCAGGCCCACACCGACAGCACCTTCTCGCGCTCCACGATCGACGTCGCCACGATCGAGCAGTTGAACGCCACCAAGGGCGTCCGCGCCGAGCCGCTCGGCCTCAGCCTCTTCAACGCGCGATCGTCGACCAACGTCACCGTGGACCTCGCCCTGTTCGGTCTGCAACCCGGAGGCTTCGTCGCGACCGACCTCTTGCACGGTTCGCTCCCGGACGCCGCATCCAACGGTGTGATCATCACGCAGGGACTGGCGGACTCGGGTGTGCACATCGGCGATCGTCTGAGCTTCGACCGCTCGAACACGGTGCTCACGGTCACCGGAATCGCTCCGAAGAGCACATATGGCCATGTCGACCTGGCGTACACGACTCTGGCCGTGTGGCAGGTCGCCACGTACAACTCGCTCGACGCCACCGCAGCGGCGAAGCTCGTGTCATCCGCCGCGATCGTCGCTGACGGCGGCGTCAACACCGGTGCTCTCGCCAAGACCGCCGACCTCGATATCGTCACCAAGACCTCAGCGTTCAACGGCTCACCCGGCTATTCCGCTGAGACCTCCACGATGACGCTCATCCGCGGCTTCCTCTACGTCATCGCGGCGATGATTCTCGGCGCCTTCTTCACCGTCTGGACCATCCAACGCCGCGCCGAGATCGGCCTCCAAAAGGCGCTCGGTGCATCCACTCGCGCCGTGCTGCTCGACTCGCTCGGACAAGTGCTGGTCGTACTCGTCGGCGCCACCGCGGTCGGCGCGGCCATCGGGCTCGCGCTCGGCGCGCTGATCAGCGGAGGCACAGTGCCGTTCTCACTACAGTCAGGACCCGTCACTGCTGCGTCCGTCACCCTGATCGTTTCCGGAGTGGTCGGCATGCTCGTCGGGATCCGCCGCATCACCTCCGTGGACCCCATCATCGCCCTGGGGGGTACGCGATGACCGCCCTCGTCCTCGATGACCTGTGCGTCTACTTCGGCGACGGCGACGAGCAGATCGCCGCGCTCGACCACGTGTCGCTCGCCGTGGCCGCCGGCGAGTTCGTCGCGATCGTCGGCGCCTCCGGATCGGGCAAGTCGAGCCTGCTCGCCGTTGCGGGAGCACTGCGATCGCCCGACAGCGGCACGGTCATGATCGGCGACGTCGACATCACCAACGCCACGCCGTCCGAACGCGCCGCAGTGCGCCGCACCCAGATCGGGTTCGTCTTCCAATGGTCGAACCTGATCGACGCGCTCACCGCGATCGACCAGCTGATCTACATGGGTCGCCTGGCCGGCATGTCGAGTCGCGACGCCCGAGCGGAGGCAGAGCGGCTGCTCGACGTGGTCGGTCTCGCACAGAAAGCCAACCGTCGTCCCGGCAAGCTCTCCGGCGGCGAACGTCAGCGAGTCGGTATCGCTCGCGCCCTCATCACCAAGCCAGCGGTGTTGCTCATCGATGAGCCGACGTCGGCACTCGACCACAGCCGCGCGCTCGATGTGGTGACGTTGCTGCGCGATCTGACACACGAACGACGGATCGCCACCGTCATGGTCACCCACGACCTCAGCGTCGTGGAACTTGCCGATCGCGTGGTCAAGATGGGCGACGGCCGGCTCGGCGAGGACGCCGACTTCACCCGTGTCGACGATTGACGCACGACATTTGTGAATTACCTGTGCCAACACCACCGGCGTTTGCTTCAGGCAGCCGATGGCTCTGCACCGGCGTGCAGCACGTCGCCGTAACCGGCACCGGCACCGTGATCTCGGCGACGCCGGCATCGGAACGGACGCGCTCGATCACCGCCCCATGTTCGACGCCGGCGTCACCCGCTCACTCGTGTCGGTCGGCTACGAACTCCACGAAACCCGCGGCAAGTCACGAACCGCACGCCGCAACATCAACCTCGACCCCACCACCGTTGCCCTGTTCTGCCAGTGGCGCCAGCGACGGGCCAACGAGGACCCCGAGTTCGACCCAAACGACCCCAACGGACACGTGTTCAGTCGGCCCGACGGCACCCCAACCCACCCCCACCTACTCTCGGACGCGTTCAAGAAGCTCGTCGCCCGCTCCGGGCTGCCACGAATCCGGTTCCACGACCTCCGCCACACCCACGCCACCCTGCTGCTCAAAGCCGGCGTCCCCGTCAAAGTCGTCTCCGAACGACTCGGCCACTCCACCCCAGGCTTCACGATGGCCACCTACCAACGCGTCATCCCCGGAATGCAACACGAAGCCGCACTCACCTTCGCCGAACTCCTCCACAGAGCCGCCTGACACCAACACGACGCTCTACCGACTTCTACCCGGTAGAGGCCCCAAAATCAGCGGGCACACCCGAAAACGAGAAATGCCCTGAAACTCTATGTTTCCGGGCATTTCATTTAGTGGCGGGGGCAGGATTTGAACCTGCGACCTTCGGGTTATGAGCCCGACGAGCTACCGAACTGCTCCACCCCGCGACGGAGTAGAACCAGTACGGTAGCCACGATCGAAATCGTTCGCAACCCCTCGATCCGGGA
>JBBREP010000186.1:0-3734 GCA_038202885.1 Acidimicrobiia bacterium
AACCGAACGACTGCGGTGTTTGGCGGACGCCGGCGAACCTCTCGGCGCAGCTGGCGGGCGGCTACGAACCTTCACGCACGTCGACGAACAGTGTTAGGTCGGCTTAGGAAACCGATGCTCTATCCCCTGAGCTACGAGGGCAAACGTGCTCTGAACTGCGCCTTCGCTTGTCGACAGCGCACGTGACGGGCTAACGGTAGCGAAATGATGGCCGTACTTACGGCCAAAGGTGTGACACTCGCGTGCGTCAGTGGACCCGTACGAACGGCAGTGAGCAACTGCGAATCTCATGAACAACGGTTTCTGCGATCGTGTCTCGCGTCACCGACCTGCGCCTCGATGCCGAGCGCCGAGCGGTCGAGGCCGACGTGGCCGCGCGCGAGCGTTACGCGCTCGAACGCGCGGCGGCCGCGGCCCAGGCTGCGGCCGACTTGTCGCGTACGAGGGCCGGGTTGCTGTCGGCGGTGTCGCACAATCTCCGCACGCCGCTGGCCGCGATCCAAGCGTCGTCGAGTGTGCTGCTGCACGACGCCGACACGATCAACGATGACGAACGGCGGGAACTGACCGAAGCCGTGCACAACGAATCGATTCGGTTGGCCAATCTCGTGGCCAAGTTGCTCGACCTCGGTCGTATCCGTGCCGGCGGTCTCGAGCTGGCACCCGAGGCCGTCGACGTTGGCGGTCTCCTCCAGGCCGCGGTCCACCGCATCGCGTCGCTGCTCGGTGATCGGCGCGTGACGATCGAAGTGGCGCCCGACCTCGACGATGTGGTGCTCGACCCGACCGCGTTCGATCAGGTCCTCACGAACCTGTTGGAGAACGTGATCCGCTATACGCCGCAGGGATCTCCGATCGAGTTGCTCGCCGTACAGTCGCGGGGCGTCGTCGAGTTCCGCATCGTCGACCACGGTCCCGGCGTGGCGAGCGGCGAGGAGACGAAGGTGTTCGACGAGTTCTACCGAGCCGGTGCCCGTTCGGAATCCGAAGGCACGGGACTTGGCTTGGCGATCGCCAAGGCCGTCGTACTCGCGCACGGCGGACGGATCTGGGTGGACGAGACCGAGGGTGGCGGCGCAACGTTCGTCGTGCGCCTGCCACGCGGCCATGAGTATTGAGCCACGCGGCCATGAGTATTGAGCCGCATCGCGCCGTGATCGCGGTCGTCGAGGACGACACGGCGCTGCGGCGCGCGCTGCGCACGTCGCTGCGCGCACGCGGCTTCGACGTGCGCGAGATGGCGACCGGTGAAGCCGCGATCGTGCTCGCGGCCGACGGCGTGCCCGAGGTGGTGCTGCTCGACCTCGGCTTGCCCGATATCGACGGCATCGACGTGCTCATTCGCATCCGCGAGTTCAGTGCGGTGCCTGTGATCGTGCTCACCGCGCGCGACCGGCAGGCCGACAAGGTGCGTGCGCTCGATGCCGGTGCGGACGACTACGTGACGAAGCCGTTCGACACCGAGGAACTCGTGGCTCGCGTGCGCGCCGCGCTTCGCCGCGCGCCGAGCGGCCCGCCGGCGCCGACCCGAGTGCATTCGGGCGGTGTCGACATCGACCTGGCGTTGCGCGCGATCACGGTCGACGGTGTGGTCGTTCGGCTCACCAAGACCGAATGGCTCGTGCTCGAGCAGCTCGTCACGAACCCGGGCAAACTCCTCACCCACGCGGAGCTGCTACGGCGCGTCTGGGGCAGTGGCTACGGCAGTGAGCACGAGTACCTGCGGGTGTACGTGGGCCAACTGCGCAAGAAGCTCGGCGACGCCGCCAGCGCGCCCCGCTTGATCCTCACCGAACCCGGCATCGGCTACCGCTGGATCGGCGAGGCCGAGGGGTCCTGACCGACGGCTCGTTGGAGGTAACGCCAACTGTCTCAACTACGTTGCTCGCTCGATGGAGCTGGCGTACTCGGAGGCCGACGAGGAATTTCGGGCCGGGCTTCGGTCCTGGCTCGCCACTGCGCTCGTCGACATTGCACCGCAGCCCCAACGCGAGGACTGGGTCGCCCGGCGCCGCTGGGACACCGACTGGCAGCGCTGCCTCTTTGATGCCGGGTACGCCGGGCTGCACTGGCCCAAGGAGTACGGCGGGCGCGGCGCATCGCCCACCGAGCAGCTGATCTTCTTCGAGGAGACCACCAGGGCACGCGCGCCGTACGTGGGCGCAAACTTCGTCGGCACGCTGCACGCGGGCCCGACGCTCATCGAAGAGGGGACCGACGCGCAGAAGGCCGCGCACCTCCCACGGATCCTCAGCGGCGACGAAGTGTGGTGCCAGGGTTTTTCCGAGCCGGGTGCGGGCAGCGACCTCGCCTCGCTGCGCACGAAGGCCGAGCGCGACGGTGACGACTACGTGCTCAACGGGCAGAAGATCTGGTGCAGCTTCGGCCACATCGCCGATGTCGGTGAGTTCCTCGTGCGCACCGATCCCGATGCCGCGAAGCACCGTGGGATCTCGTGGTTGATCCTGCCGATGGATTTGCCCGGCATCGAGATCCGCCCGATCAAGACGGTGCTCGGCAGCTCCGAGTTCTGCGAAGTGTTCCTCACCGACGTGCGCGTACCCGTCGCGAACCGCGTCGGCGCCGAGAACGACGGCTGGCGCGTCACCAACGTGACGCTGAAGTACGAGCGCGGCACGGCGTTCGTGTCGGAGCTGATCGACTCGTTGCGCCTCACCGCCGACCTCGCGCCGCTCGTGCGCGACCGCGCCCAGCAGGTGGAGCTCGGGCGTTGCATCGCCGACTTCGAGTCATTGTGGTCGCTGACGAAACGCAACGTGAGCCAACAGGCCCAAGGGGCTCCGGGCCCGGGCGCCATGATGATCAAGCTCGGCTACTCCGAAGCGCGCCAACGCTTCGGCGAGCTGTGCCTGCGCGTGCTCGAGCGCGAGGCGTTGGCCATTGAGGGCAACGAACTCGTCGAGGAACGGTTGCGGACGCTCGCGCTACCGATCGCCGCCGGTGCGAGCCAGATCCAGCGCAACATCATCAGCGAGCGTGTCCTCGGCCTACCGCGAGAGCCCCGATGATGGGTGCGCAGCGATGAACCTCGAGCCGAACGACGACGAGATTGCCCTGCGCGACGGCATCCGTGCGCTGCTCGACGGTCGCTTCGACGGCGATCGCATCCGCGCCGGCTACGACGCCGCGATGCACGCTGAACTGGCTGAGGCCGGCGTGTTCTCGCTCATCGCCGACGGCTTTTCGTGGTCCGACGCCGTGCTCGTGTTCGAGCAACTCGGCATGCGCTGCGTGCCGGGGCCTCTCGTCGCGAACTTCCTCGCCGCCACACTGACCTCGGGCGGTCCGGCCGCTCGCGTCAGCCATCTCGAGAACGTCGGCAACGCATCGGTGCTCGTCGAGCAGCCCGACGCTATCGAGCAGGTCATGGTGATCGACCACGACCGCGTCGCGATGGTCGAGCGCGCCGCGTTCGACGGCACGGCGGTGTCGTGGCCGCTGGATCCCCTCACGCCGTTGCTGCGGGTGGCGTCGTTGCCCCGCGGCTCCGAGGTCGGCGACGCGAGTGCCGCGGCGTTACTGGGCCAGCGAGGCGCCGCGCTGACCGCGGCGTATTGCCTCGGCATGGCGTCGCAGCTCACCGACATGTCGGTGGCCTACGCGAAGGAACGCGTGCAGTTCGACCGGCCGATCGGATCGTTCCAGGCCATCAAGCACTTGTTGGCCGACATGCTGACGCGCACCGAGGTGGCGCGCGCGGCGGTCTACGCCGC
>JBBREP010000187.1:0-3723 GCA_038202885.1 Acidimicrobiia bacterium
AGCCCTGGCGCCGGGAACAACAACGGGCTCGGGATATGGGCCAGCGTGTCGGTCTCGTCGGGGCCTACGTGGATGAACTGCGAGGCGGTGCAACACGCGGTGCACGCGCCGCAGGCAACCTCGGAGTCGGCGTCGCCGCGAAGCGCGAGATCGAGTCCGCGCAGCCAGGTCGAAAAGTCCCCAGCCGCGAGATCGTCGAGCGCGTCAGGGTTGTCGTCGATCACGAACGCACCTTGTGGAGGGACCGTGGCAATGGAGCGTGTCTATTCTGGCACCACTGCAGTGCTGTGCGCGTTGCGGATGCGCTCGAACCCGTACGTGAGCGCGACGGCAGCGAAGATGCAGAAGAACGGCTCCGCCGGAACGCGATAGCGCGGGTCGCCAAAGAGCATCGCGGGCACGGCCGCAAACGCGAGCGTCGTCGCGAGCAAGAACGCACCGCTCGGACTGCGGCGCTTGATGAGCACGACCGCGGCGCCGATCGCCGCGAACCCGAGCACGAGGAACGACGCTACGTCGGACACCGTGTTGGCGATGTGGCGGGCGTGTGCGCTGATCTGGCGTTCGTACTCTTCGAGGCCACTCGTGTCGTGGCGGTACGCGAGGTTGGTACGCCACCACCACATCTTGACCTCCTCCAAGGGGTGCGCCGCGACCCAATGGATGGCTTGGCGCGTGGCGTAGGCGTTGTTCTCGGCGTCGCCCTGTCCCGGCGCGTAGGTGCGTTGCTCCGAGCATTGCCGCACGAGAATGGTCGTATCCAACGCGCCCGTCGCCTCAGGATTTCTCGCCATGCACAGTGCAGGACCGATGCCGGTGGAACCTGGGATGAAGGCGTGGAATGCGATGGCATTGCGGATGGTCCAGACGCCGACGACCGCGCAGAACGCAACCGAGACGATCGCGAGATCGCGTGCGAGTCGGCGCCATGCGCACCGCATGCACAGGCGCGTCGCGAGGAATGCGATGAGCGCCAACCCGATTGTCGGGCGCACCAAGGCGACGGCTCCGGCCAGCGCGCCGCCGCCGATGAGGCGCACCATACGTGTGTCTTCGCCCGTCGCGGCAGGGAGCAGGACGAGGACCGCGGCGAGGCTGAGCGTCACGAACACTGTTTCGAGGTTGAGCGTGGCCGTCGTCGTGATGAGGTTGGGATACAACGCCACAAGCGCCGCGGCGACCAGCCCAGCCTTCGCGCCCAGTACCCGCCGGCCGAGGAGGAACACCAACAGGATCGACAGCGCGCCGAGCGCCGCCTGGACGTATTCGATCGCGCGCACGAGATCGCCGTCGGGGATCGGTGTGTGCCACACGGTCCATACGACCGCGCCGATGAACAATGGATATCCGGGCGGGTAGAACGCGTTTGGCTGGCGCGCCAGCTTCGGGAGGTGGCGGCGTTCTCGGTCGACGTTGGCGATGTCGATGAGCGGGTTGGTGTATCCCTCGCCGTTCGCGATCGCGGTGCCGTCGAGCAGGTACGCCGACGGATCACCGCCGAACGTGGGTGGCACACCGGCGTGCGCGACCCACATCACGCGCAGGCCACCCCCGACGATGATGATCGCGAGGAGCGCGTGCCGCATCCGTGGCGAGCCGAGCGATCGCCAGCGTGCCGCGGCCCGGCCCATCAGCGTTCGTTCGTGTCGTTCGCGTCTGAGGTCGTCGTGTCAGGCGCGGCGAAACGCGCCACGAGCGCGTCGAGCGTCTGCTGGCAGTTCGTCGCGCCGCCGGGGGGATCGGGAAGCCGGACCGAGCCATGCTCCCGCGACGGCAGCAGGATCGTCGCGTGGCCCGGCGTTGTGGTGTCGCCGCGTTGGTTGTCGCCCCGCAACTCGAGATCGACCGCGGGCCGGTCGCCGTCGGCGAGGTACTTGCGGGTGATGCGTCCGCGCATCCAGTGCGTGTCGCCCACGTAGTTGAACTTGCGGAACTCGCAGTCGAGCGTCCACAACCAGGCGTCGTCGCCCATCCAATCGGTGCAGAGATGGATGAGCCAGGTCTCGCGCATGCGCCCGTAGTCGTAACACGCCGGATTGCCGGCTTGGTGGGCCCACTCGGGATCCCAGTGCACGCGCTGTTGCACGTCGGCGATGTTGAGGGCATCAGGCTTGAAGAACCGCGGCATGCGCAGCTGCTGGTCGTGGCCGAGCCGCAACGGTGCCACGTCGTAGAGCCCCATCCCCATACCGACGTGCCAACAGACCATGTCGGTGACGCGCAGCGGACCTTTGACGAGCGGTGCGAGTTCGTCCCCCTCGTTGACGTCCTCCCACCAGCGCGGGCTCGCGCCGCGGCGACGGTCGCGTTCGCCTGCGACGGCCGCCTCGATCGCGCCAATCTCGTCGTCGGTGTAAGGCCGCAGTTCGATGGCGTCGTGCAACTTGCGCTCCACGGCACGGTCGCGATCGGTGCGGATCATGAGCCGATATTGGCCGGAAAGCACCGGACCGGCCGCGGCCGCAAACACCTCGGCCGACCATTCGTGCACGGCCCTACCCGCGAACGCGCCGATCTTGTCGTGCACGCCGACGAGTGCGTTGCGGCGGTGCACACGAGTGCCGGGCCGCAGCGGGTTCCACCACTCGCGATAGGACCCGGAATAGAACGCGTGCACGCCGCGCAGTGGATCGCCGCGCATGAGTTCTTTGGTGGCCTCGTCGAAGCCCGTCACTTCGTCTTCACCGATGAGAGAGTCGCCGCCCACGAGATGAGGCGGCGCGATCGGACCCTCCCACCTCGTTGTCGCGGCGTAGTGCGGATCGCACCACAGCGGGTTGTCATCACCGTAGGCGTGGGCAACCTGGCGGAAGGCGTCTTCGTTCGCAACGTAGTAGTGCGGGCCACGCGTGTGCGGGCGCGCGACGCCGATCCGTGCGCGCAGCCGCTCGACGCCCCCGTCGGTGATCACGTCAGCCATCGAAGCGGCCCCGGCGAAGTTCCGGCACGGTTTCCCGAGCGTGGCACGGTCGCGCTTGGCGGTCGCCCTGTTGGTCCATCACGGTCTGATACTCGCATATACAGTCGGCAAACTTTCACCGAGGAGCCAACGCCATCGTGACAGACGCCGCGCAGCATCGACGGGCACGTCCGTCTGACCGTGTGCGCCGGATGCGATCACCGCGGCCGACGGCGTGGCTGCTCGCAGCGCTCATCGGCACCACCGCGTGCAGCGGCGGCACCAGCACCAACGGCAGCGCTGGATCGACTACAGACAGCCACGTCGCGACCACCACCGCCCGGCCCGCGCTCACCGTTGTCGGGGCGCCGGCCGAGTACGGGCAGTACCCCGACGATTGGGTGCTTCCGGGTCGTGACTACGACAACTCGCGTGCGGCGCGCAACACCAGCATCACGCGGGCTTCTGTCGCAAAGCTCGCGGTGGCATGGAAGTCGCCGGTCGGCGGCGCGTTGTCGACGGTGCCGGTGATCGTCGGTGACACGATCGTGGTCCAGGACAGCAGCGGCGCGATCAGCGCCATCGATCGTGCCAACGGTCATCGCCGCTGGCACACGAAGTCGTACGGCGCCATGATCGGGCCGTTTGGTGTTGTGGTGGCCGACGGACGCGTCTTCGCCATGCACGGCACCAAAGGCGTCGTAGCTGTGAGCCTCGCGTCGGGCAAGGAACTCTGGACGCGTGAGGTCACGACCACGCCCACAGCCGGCGTCGACATCCAACCGACGGAGTTCGACGGCATCGTGTTGGTGAGCACGGTCCCG
>JBBREP010000188.1:0-3689 GCA_038202885.1 Acidimicrobiia bacterium
ACGGTGAGCCGATCCGGGAGTCGTAACGACTCCATCTCGCTCCAGCCGAGCATCCGTCCGTAAAACTCCAACAGCTGCGCCCGGTACGCGTCCGTGAGCGTCCCCTCGGGAACGCTCATCGCGACATGACTCAGTCCGGAAGACATTGTCATTGACCGACTCCTCGGGTGTTGCAACTGCCGCGCCATATTGCCCTCTCTGGCGGGGGTCGGCGAGCGCTTCGGCTACCGGGCGGCACCGGCGAGGAACGTCGAGACGATGTAGGTGGCGTGTCGGTCGGGGGACACTCGGGCTCGGTCGTAGCGCGTCGTGGTTCTCGGATCGGCGTGGCTTGCCGCCTCTTGGACATCTCGGAGCGGCACTCCGGCATCGAGTGCCGCAGTGACGAATGTTCGCCGGGGTGGTGCGGACCGACCGGCTTGGCGATGCCTGTCTTTCGGGCGATCCGTCGCACGATCCGGCCGGCTTGGCGACGGTCGAGGCGATCTCCGGTCGGGCCGAGAAGGACGGGACCTTCGCAGCGTTCGCCAATCGCGAGGTCCATCGGCCGGGCTGTGCGCGCGCCAAGGGGATCGTCACGATCTTGCCGCCCTTGCGCACGATCAGGAGGGTGCGGTGCCCGCGCTCAAGACCGAGCCGTTCGATGTCAGCGCCGGTCGCTTCGGAGACCCTCAGCCCATTGAGGCACAGCAGGCTGAGCAACGCGTGGTCGCGTGCACCGGCGAGTCCGGCAGCGACGAGCATCGAGCCGACTTCGTTGCGGTCAAGGCCGGTCGCGTGCGACTCGTAGTCGAGACGGCGTCGACCTAATGCACCGCAGTGCACAGACGTCGGGCGATCGTCGCTCGGGCCCGGCCGGCTGCTTCGAGGTGGCGACTGAAGCACGCGATGTCGGAGCATTGCGCACCGAACAACGCGACCCCGTGTTCGGTGCACCACGCGACGTACTGTCGAAGATCAGGCGCGCACGCGTCTCGGGTCAGGCCCGAGTAGCCGGCAAGGAACCCACCGCGCGCGAGTTGCTCCTGAGTGGTGAACACCTCGTCGCGTACCGGGACGATCGTCGTCTGGTCACCGATATCCATGTTGGAGCCTCCCAGCTCACGCCGAGGCTCCAACGATCGGGGACTCGCCAGGCCCCGGCTCTTCAGTTGCACCGAACCTACGACCAAGCTCCAGCGCCGTCCCAGAACGGACAATATGCGCGGGTGGATCACGCTGCGATGTTGCGCCCGGTTGTGCAGTGGCCGAGCGTGATGCGAACGTTGGGGCGGCGTGTTCGTCACGGCGTCTGTAGGCGACATTCATCGCACGCTTGCCGAGCCGCCTCGGTCGGATAGGGCGTGGCGCGATCGTCGAGATGGAGCCTCCGGTAGAAGGCATTGACTACGACGGCCACGGGTGCGTAGCGGATAATGAACGCAGCGGCAGTGCGGGGAAGGTCCCGGACCACGGTCGGGTCGTGCGCGGCTTCGTAAACGAGATCGTCGCGTGCGTGCCAGTCACTCGGGAGCATCAGAGTCGTGACGAGCCAGTCGACGAGCCGCGTGGTCGCGTGGCAGATGTCGTGCGTGGAGTTGTCGATGAGGAAGGATCGTTCAGCGCGCGAGAGCTCGAAGTCTGTTGACGCGGCCTGGCCGAAGTCGACCAACCGGAGCTGTTGCCCGTCAGTCACGAAGTTCCCGAGGTGGGCATCGAAGTGGAACATCCCCAACCGGTTCATGCCGAGGACAACGCGCCGCAACTGTTCGTCGGCGGTTGTGATTGCGTCGACGTCGCCTTCGGCAGTCCGCTCACCTAGCCAGTCCGGCAACGGCACCGCGACGTGCTCAAAGAACAGCGCCACACTTGCCGTCGCGCTGTTCACCGCCTCGACCCGGCGTCTGACCGCGTCGGAGCCGTGCCAATACTCGACGAAGCGATCTACGTCGGCGAGCTGTTCAGAGAATGGTCCGGCCGACGTTCCGACTGGCGAGTCGAGGACGCGCCAGTGGTAGAGCAACGGGAAGCCTTGCGATCGCCCTTCCAGCACCCATCGCGACGTCATCCTCGCGGCCGCGAGTTCGCGCCACGCGCTGAACGACGGTGATCCCACGCCGTAGTGGCAGCCCGGAGGCAGGTCGAACATGTTCCGGGTTGACATGACGTGTTCGTCGCAGCGTTCCAGATCCGTCAGCGGAACGCGCTTTACGAAGACCGGCGTGTCCTCGACGTCGATCGTGAGGTGCGTGCCGCCGATTCCCGCGTCGGTACGCGACGCTCGGCAAAGCAGTGATTCCACATCGTCGTCGTCGCACATCGCGAGCTTTTCAGCAACAGGTTCGAGGCGCGCGCGCCGGACGGTCGGCTGCCGATCCCCGTGCTCCGAGCGGCCCATCACATCCCATTCTCCCACGCCGGACGACAGCTTCCGGTGTTGAGTACTGATTGCCAGTAGGCGCGACGAAAGCGCACAACTGCCGATCCGTCGTAGCTGAATGACGCCGACGCCGGGCAGAGTGTGAGCATGACGGTTCAGGAACGGGAGTACCCAGATGAGGGCGCGGTCACCATCTCGTGGCACGTCTCGGTGATCGACGGCCAGCGTCGTTTGGGATGGGCCTTCGCGTCCGAGCCTCGTCTCGATCCGCTCCTCGCGATCGGACTAATCCGTGATGTGGCAGCGGAGCTCGAAGCGGACCTGCCCGCGCCACAACTGAATGCGCCTCTTGGTGTCAAGCGGCGATCTCGAGTGTCGGCGAGACGGCGTGTGTTGCGGTGATGGCTTGGATGTCGTCGTAGACCTCGCGGGCGACGAAGCGTTTCAGGCATCGGATCGCGTCGCGTTTCGAGTGTCCTTCGGCGACGCGTCGTTGGAGGTAGGCGACGGTGGGTGCGTGCCTGCTGCGGAGCCGGACCATCACGATCGTCCACAACGCTGAGTTCGCACGACGATCTCCGGCGCGGTTGAGTCGGCGGCGGTTCGAGTTGCCGGTCGAGACCGGCACGGGCGCGGTGCCACACAGCGAAGCGAAACTCGACTCGGTCGCGAGCCGGTCGGGGTTGTCACCCGCGGTGCACAACAACGCGCCGGCGGTCTCATAGCCCACACCGTGGCAGGCGAGGAGCGGGCCGGCGATCGTGTCGAGGATCGTCTTGATCGCCCGGTCCAGTTCGGTGATCTCAGCGTCGAGTCCGTGCCAGCGGTGAGCGATCGAGACGAGCGCACGTTTCGCGCCGCCAGTCGGGGTGAGTGGGTCACCGGGCCGCAGCCGTGATGCGACCTTCACCTTCGCTCGGGTCGTGAGGCCCCGCAGCTGATCGCGGAGTTGGTCGGGTGCGGTGTCACACACACTGTGGAGCTGGTTCGCGGCCGCGGTGCGGGCCTTCATCGCCCCAACCCGTGCGATCCGCAGTTGGCGGAGCGCCTCGACCGGCCCGTCACCCGCCTTCGGTGACGCGGTCGCGTCGCCGGCGAGGACCGAACGGGCAGCCATCTCCGCGTCGAGACGATCCGACTTCCCACGGCGGCGTCGCCGGTGAGGTCCGGCTGGTTCACCTCGATGACGTTCAACCCGCGGGCCCGGAGGTGGCGGGACAACCCCGCACCCCACGACGCGGTGCCCTCAACCCCCAACGCGAGGACTTCACCGAAGCTGGTGACCCAGCCGGTCAGGTCCCGATACCCGCGGGTCGTGGTCGGGAACGTT
>JBBREP010000189.1:0-3685 GCA_038202885.1 Acidimicrobiia bacterium
AAGCAGCGGAACTTCCCCAACGAGCTCTCCGGCGGCGAGCAGCAGCGAGTGTCGATCGCGAGGGCGTTCGTGAATCGGCCGCTGATCCTGCTCGCCGACGAACCCACCGGGAACCTCGACCCGGCGACCACGGTCGACATCATGAAGCTGCTCGATCGGATCAACCGGCAGGGGACAACTGTGGTGATGGCGACACACGACCAGCGCATCGTCGATGCCATGCGTCGCCGGGTGCTCGAACTCGATCGTGGCGTGCTCGTGCGCGACCAGCCCCGTGGCGTCTACGGCGTGGGTACCTGAGATGTCGCGCATCGGCTACTTCGTCCGAGAGACCCTGATCTCGCTGCGGCGCAACGTGATGATGACGGTGTCAGGGATCATCACCATCGCGATCGGTGCGACCATCGTGAGCTCGATGTTGCTGTTCATCAAGGGCAACGACCGTGCCGCGGGCAAGTTGCGCGGCGACGTGCAGCTCGAGGTGTTCTTCGCGGTGCACGAGGTCAAAAGTGATCTCGACGGCGTGCGCCAGACGCTCGATCAGTTGAAGCACACCGGCGAAGTGAAGTCGTACCGCTTCCTCGACCACGCAACCGCGTTCAAGGAAGCGAAGAAGTTCTTTGCCGACGACCCCGACCAGATGCTGGGCGTCACACCGGCCGATCTCCCCGTGTCGTTTCGTGTCTCATTGCGTGACGCGAACGACATCGAAACCGTGGCCCGACAGTTTGATCATCGGGGCGGTGTCGAAAGCGTCAAGACGCCGCAACGGTTCATCCAGCCCTACTTCAAGAAGATCGATCGGATGCGCGCCATCCTCATCGGGGTGGCGCTCGCGCTTGCACTCGCGTCGATGTTCCTCGTCGTGATGACCGTGCGCCTCGCCACCTACGCGCGCCGCCGTGAGATCGAGGTGATGAAACTCGTCGGGGCGTCCAACCTGTTCGTGCGCGTCCCGTTCCTCGCCGAGGGCATCGTGCAGGGCGTGATCGGTGGCGGCATTGCGTTCGGCCTCACGTTCGCGGCCCGCAACGTCTTCAACGACCTCAGCGGCCAGACCGGCGGGTCGTTCCTCGTCCTCAAGGGCTTCCAGCTCCTATCGGGCGATGTGGTGCGCTACGGCATGATCGCGCTCATCGGCAGTGCCGTCATTGGCTTTCTCAGCGCCACCATCGGCCTCTACCGCTTCCTCGACGTCTAGTACCGCATCAGCGCCAGCGCCAGAAGTCTGTGGGGGCGACCGCAGCCGCCCCCACAGACAACTTCGTGCGTTACTTGTTCGGCTGAGGAGTGACCCGCAGGTACGGCTTGAGCGCCTTCCAACCCTTGGGGAACTTCGCCTTGGCGTCCTCGTCAGAAACGGCTGGCGCGATGATCACGTCCTCGCCGTCCTTCCAGTTCACCGGCGTGGCCACGCTGTAGTTCGCCGTCAGCTGGAGCGAGTCGATGACGCGGAGGATCTCGTCGAAGTTGCGACCCGTCGAGGCCGGGTAGGTAATGATGAGCTTCACCTTCTTGTCGGCGCCGATGACGAACACCGAACGCACGGTCAGCGTGTCGTTGGCGTTCGGGTGGATCATGTCGTAGAGGTCGCTCACCTTGCGGTCGGAGTCGGCGATGAGCGGGAAGTTGAGCGCGGTGCCCTGGGTCTCTTCGATGTCGCCGGCCCAGTTGCGGTGGCTGTCGATCGGGTCGACCGAGAGGCCGAGCACCTTGACGTTGCGCTTGTCGAACTCCGGCTTGAGCTTGCTCACCATGCCGAGCTCGGTCGTGCACACCGGCGTGAAGTCCTTCGGGTGCGAGAACAACACTCCCCAGCCATCGCCGAGGTAGTCGTAGAGGTTGATCGTGCCGTCGGTGGTCTCCGCCGTGAAGTCGGGAGCCTGGTCGCCGAGTCGCAGTGCCATGTGCATGCCTTTCGTTTCGTGTGAACTCTTCGCCGAACCTACATTGCGTGTCCTTCTAAAGTCGACCCCAGGGGTCGGAAATTCCCTCGGCGACGGCGCGTCGGCGACACCTCGGAGAAACCCAGATGGCTTCGCGTTGACGGGCAGGTGGCATCGCGGTGAAACTGCGACCGTGGCGGGGAACTCGGGCACGCCATTGCCCAAGAAACTCGGGATCAAACAGGATGGGCGCGTTGCGCTCGTATCGGCACCGCCTGGTTTCAGCGCGACCTTGAAGCCGATGCCCGAAGGCGTCCGGCTCATCGAGTCGGCCCGTGGCCGCAACGATGTTGTCGTGTTCTTCGCAACCCGTCACGCCGAATTGGCCCGCCGCTTCCAGAAGTTGGCGAACGGCCTCGACGACGCCGGCGGGCTCTGGATCGCCTGGCCGAAGCGAGCCTCGGGCGTGGTCACCGACCTGACGGAGCGCATCGTGCGTGAGATCGGACTCGACTGCGGGCTCGTCGACAACAAGGTGTGCGCGGTCGACGACACCTGGTCGGCGGTGCGTTTCGTGTACCGCGTGACCGACCGGGCCAAGCGCAACGGCCACACGCCGCGCTGAGTTCCCACTGCCCGCGGCATCCCGTCGTTTCGCACCCCGTAGTTTGCAGGTGTGTGCGGCCGTTTTGTGACGACGTCGAGTGTGGCCGACCTCGCTGAGAAGCTGCTCGTCGACGAGGTGCGGATCGAGGACGATCGCGCGAACTACAACGTGACCCCGCGCACCGAGGTGCCGATCGTCGCGGTGAGCGCTGACGTCGGCCGCGTGCTCGATCGGGTGCGATGGGGACTCGTGCCGTCGTGGGCGAAGGATCTCAAGATCGGCGACAAGCTCATCAACGCACGCGCCGAGACGATTCGCGAGAAGCCGGCATTTCGCCACGCGTTCGCCAAGAAGCGCTGCCTGATTCCCGCCGACGGCTTCTACGAGTGGAAGAAGACCGAGGGCGAGAAGGTCAAACAACCGATGTTCATCCATCCGGGCCATGCGGGTGATGTGCTCGCGTTCGCGGGGATCTATGAGACGTGGCGCGACAAGGCCGATCCCGACGCGCAGTGGATCCGGACGTGCGCGATCATCACCACGAGTGCCAACGCGACGATGGCGCCGATCCACAACCGCATGCCCGTGATCCTGGATCCCGCGGTGCACGGCGAATGGCTCGATCCCGCCAACACCGACCTCGACGCGCTCGAACAATTGCTCGTGCCCGCGCCGAACGACGTCATCGAGGCCTATCCGATCCGCACGCTCGTGAACCGCCCAGCCAACAACTTCGCGGAGTTGTTGGAGCCTGTGTGAACCTCGCCGTGCAGTCGGCGCCGCGGTCGTGTCACAGCGCCGCGGAGACCTTCTTCGCGAGCGCGACGAGTGGGTCAACGGTCGACGCTCCGTAGGCCGACATCAAGATTTCGACGTCGCCTTTGAAGAAGTGGACGTCGACACGAGTTGGTTTGACCGACGAGTATCCGACGTCGCCGAGACCGTCAACCTTGGTTTGGTCGGTCAGGCTCGCAACTCCCGCTTTGGTCGCCGCCATCGTGCTGGGCGAACCCGTGGCGAGCGAGATGAGGACGCGATGGTCCGGGATCGACCACGTAGGCACAAAGGGCATAGGTGGCTGTGGCGGATGTCGCGTTGCCCGCAGGCGCGCCTGGGAGCACGGTCTGAACATCGGCCAGCGTGACGAGACCGCAGGGAGCGCTGAAACCCTGACTGGCTCCGCCCGATTTGG
>JBBREP010000190.1:0-3668 GCA_038202885.1 Acidimicrobiia bacterium
TCGTAGAGCATGGCGAGCGTGGTATCGATCGTCACGTCGTTGATGGCGTCGGGATCGACCAGCCGCGCCATCCATAGCCCGTTGAACAGCGCGCGTGAGATCTCGGCGAGTGCCGCGGTCGGGTAGATCGGGGTCACGCCGCTGTTCGCGAACTCCTGCTCGATGAGCGCTTGTATCGATGCCGTTTCGCGTCGTGCGCTGGCAGCAAGTTTCGCTTGGGCTTCAGGATTGCGACGCGCGTAGAGCATGAACTCGAGATAGAGGACGTTGAAGGCGTCGTCCCAGAACATCGCGCCGCCGTGCAGCAGCTCGCGCACCAGCGGGAGCTGTTCGACGCGGTCGTGGCTTTCCCCCGCGTCGAGCACACCGGCGGTGACCGCGACCTGGCGGTCGACCTTGTCGTCGAGCAGCGCGAGGAACAGGTCGTCCTTGCTCTTGAAGTTGGAGTAGACGGCGCCCTTGGTGAACCCGGCCAGTGATGCGACTTCATCCAGCGTCGATCCGTGGAAGCCGTGCTTCGCAAACACGATCGCGGCCGCCTCGAGGAGGTGCTGGCGCGTCATCGCTCGCCGACGCTCGGGCGTGAGCGGTTCGAATGTCATCGCGATTCGGCCTTGTCACACCGCCGGGTCCGTGACATACTCATAAGTATCTTGGCGACGGAAGGGTATCTCATGGTCTCGAGAGTAGCCGGACTGGCTACGCCGGCCTCTGCGATGCTCGAAGTACGCGGTGTGCACAAGGCGTATGGGCCGATCGTGGCCCTGGACGGCGTCGATCTCTACGTCGGCGCCGGCACCATCGTCGGCCTGCTCGGACCCAACGGTGCGGGCAAGACATCACTCGTGTCGATCGTTGCCGGGTTGCGACGCCCCGACGCGGGCGTAGTGCGTGTCGACGGCATCGACATGGCGCGTGCGCCGCATCATGCTCGGACCCGCATCGGGCTCGCACCCCAAGACACCGGCGTATATCTGCCCCTGACCGTGCGCGACAACCTCCGCTACTTCGCCGGCCTGACCGACGTGCCGCGCCGTGATGTGCGTCGGCGCGTCGAGGAGATCGCCGGAGCGCTGATGCTCGACGCGCTGATGGATCGCCAAGCCTCGGCACTTTCGGGCGGTGAACGCCGCCGCCTCCACACCGCGATCGCGTTGGTGCACCACCCTCGACTCATCCTGCTCGACGAACCGACCACCGGTGCCGACGTGCAGACTCGCCGAGAGATCCTTCGACTTGTGCGTACGCTCGCCGACGAAGGCGCGGCCGTCGTGTATTCAACGCACTACTTGCACGAAATCGAAGACCTCGAGGCGCGCATCGCGTTCATCGATCGCGGCCGCATCGTCGCCTGCGGCGAACTCGCCGATCTGCTCGCTCGTTATGGATCCAGCGCCTTGGAGCTCACGTTCGACGGTGCGGTGCCGGCGATGCCGGGTGTCGAAGGTGCGGTCGTCACCGGCAGCACCGTACGGATACCGAGCGACGATCCTGCAGCAATGGCCGCGCAGTTGCTCGCGCAACTCGGTCAGAATTCGGCATCGCTGCGCGCCATCGAGGTTGCGCGGCCCAGCCTGGAATCGGTGTTCATCGCCGTGACCGGTCGTGCCTACGACCACGCCGCGGTGGTGGCGGCATGAGCGCGGCCCGGCACGTCGCGGTGATCGCGACCCACGAACTTCGCCTCGCGCGCCGAGAACCGACCGCGCTCATGGTGCTCATCGTGTTCCCCATCATCACGACAGCCTTTCTCAAGCCTGCGTTTCGGCCCGCGCTCGTTGAGACCGGACACCTCCATGCCAACGGCGCCGAGCAGGTTGTTCCGGGACAGGCCGCCATGTCGGCCTTCTTCTTGGTGTCGCTCGTGACCTTTTCGTTCTTCGCCGAACACGGTTGGGCAACGTGGGACCGCCTGCGAGCCAGCAGCGTCACATCGCTTGAGATCATCCTGGGCAAGGCACTTCCGTTCATCGCCCTTGGCATTGTGCAACTCGTTGTGCTGCTCGGCGCGGGCGTGGCCGTATTCGGACTCCACATCAACGGCGACGTGCTCGCTCTCGTACCGCTCATCGTTGCGTTCAGCGTGTGTCTCGTGCTGCTCGGCGTGTGCGTGACCGCGGTGTGCCGCACCGCGCAACAGGCGAACGCATTCGCGTATCTCGGCATGGTGCTGTTCGGCGCCATCGGAGGCGCGTTCGTGCCGTTCAATGTGCTGCCCGCTTGGGCCCGCGCCATCGCTCCGGTCACGCCCACGTATTGGGTGATGCGCGGTATGCGATCGGTGATCCTCGATGGTGCTGGAGGCGCGGCCACCGCGCTGCCCACAGCCGTGCTCCTCGCGATGACTGCGGGATTCGGTGTTGTCGCGCTGGGCCAACTGCGCTTCGACGAGTCGAAAATCGGTTGGTCCTAGCGCGGCCTTTGCCGCGGCGCGGTCTCCGGCACTACGTTGCGCAGAACTAGAACACGTTCCAGTTTCGCGACCGCGACGGACCACCGAGGACGCTTCCCATGCACACTCCGATCTGTGACCAGCTCGGCATCGAGTTTCCGATCTTCGCCTTTTCCCACTGTCGCGACGTCGTGGCCGCGGTCACCAACGCCGGCGGCTTCGGGGTGCTCGGCGCGCTCGCGTACGAACCCGAGCGGCTCGAGGTCGAGCTGAATTGGATCGAAGAGCACGTGCACGGCCGTCCGTACGGCGTCGACTTCGCGATGCCGGCGAAGTACGTCGGCAAGGGCGGCGGCGCCGAGGCCACACCGGCCTACCTCCAGAGCCTCATCCCGCCTGAGCACCGCGCCTTCGTCGATGCGCTCCTGACCGACGCGGGGATCCCGCCGTTGCCCGACGACGACGACTCGGTACCGAAAGCCGCGGGTCTCAACGTCGACGAGGAAGGGCCGGGCCAGATCGAGGTCACGTTGAGCAAGCCCGGCGTCAAGATGGTGGTGAACGCGCTCGGGCCACCGCCGCAATACATCCTCGATCAGTGCCACGACGCTGGCATTCTCGTCGGCGGTCTCGTCGGCTCGAAGCAACACGCCGAACGACAGGTGAGCATTGGCACCGACGTGATCGTGGCCCAGGGCACCGAAGCCGGCGGCCACTGCGGTGAAATTTCCACGATGGTGCTCGTACCGCAAGTGGTCGACGCGGTCGGGCCCGACGTGCCCGTGCTCGCGGCCGGCGGTATTCACGACGGCCGTCAGATGGCCGCCGCGATGGCGCTTGGCGCGCAGGGTGTGTGGACCGGTTCGATGTGGTTGCTCACGAATGAAGCCGACATGTATCCCGAGGTCACCGACAACTTGCTCGCGGCCGCGTCGTCCGACGCGATTCGCTCACGTGTGATGACGGGCAAGCCGGCGCGACAACTGCGCACGAAGTGGACCGAGGCGTGGGAACAGCCCGGTGCGCCCGACACGCTGCCGATGCCGTTGCAAGGGCTGTTGTTCAACGAGGCGTCGCGCCGCATCAGCCGAGTGCACAACAAAGAGTTCGGCGGCTACCCCGTCGGCCAAATCGTCGGCAGCATCGATCGCGTCCGCCCGGCCAAAGACCTCGTGCGCGAAATGGTCGAGCAGTGGATCGACACCACCACCCACCTCAACAACCTCATGGCCTAAGCCCCGAATCCCGGGTGTCGTTTGACCCCTCTCTATGGGGG
>JBBREP010000191.1:0-3650 GCA_038202885.1 Acidimicrobiia bacterium
CGGCGTGACCCCGATCTACCCGACCGCGGCACTCGCCGAGATCTCACGCGCGCTGTTCAACGGGCTATGGATGGCGCGGCTGGTCGATCCCGACGCCATCAACGACGTGACGATCGATACCACGCTCGCCATGCTCTACGAGACGATGGGAGTCGACGGACCTCCCGCCGGCCAAACTTCGTGACGGACTCTCCCTGAAGGCGTGCGTCGCCGGCGAGTGGCGGAGCTTGTCGTGACGGTTTCGAGCGACGCGCTATTGGGCAGACCTTCCATACCGGACACCGTGTTCGGGTTTGTGCAACTGGGAGGAACGCAACGATGACATTCTTGCTCTGGCTTGTAGCGGTTGTGTTGGTCGTGAGTGGGATCGTCGCGATGATCCGTGGCTCGGTCCCGTACGGTCTCGTATTGATCGTCGTCGGGCTACTCGTCGGCCCGGGTGGCGTGAGCGTCTTTTCGTAGTGGCTCGCGGACGCCACCGCATGGCGCGCTATTGTTCTAGTAGACGCTAGAAATAAGTGCCCCGGTCGATTGTGGCGTGTATGACGCACCCGCGAGGCTCGGCTACGCCGACGCTGCAGGAACAAGCCCGCGCACTCGGCGACCCGACGCGCTATTCGATATTTCGATATCTCGCGGACGCGGCCGCGCCCGTCGACGTCGCCGAGCTCACGGGCCGTTTCGCGCTCAATCACAACGCCATCCGTCAACATCTGGCCAAGCTGATGCAGGCCGGTCTTGTGATGCAAGACCAGACCTCGAGCCGCGGGCGGGGCCGACCGCGTCTCAACTATCGGATCCATCCGGGCGCCGAGAGTCGGTGGGATGTCACTGGTCCGTACGAGCGGCTGAGCTTGCTTTTGGGCGAACTGCTGCGCACCGGAGATTCGGCTGTCGATGTGGGCCGGCGTGCCGGGTTGCGGCGCGCGCTCGATACGCAGGCCGACGACGGTCCCGTCGAGTTCGTCGTGCGCTCGATGGAGCGCGAAGGTTTCGACCCTGTCGCACGCGGCCGCGGCACCAAGGTTGATGTGGTGTTGCGAACCTGTCCGTTTGAGACTGCCGCGCTCGCTCACCCAGACACCATCTGTTCGCTCCACCTCGGAATGGCGCACGGTATTGCTGAGCGGACTGGTGGAGCCGTCGTTGTTGACGAGCTCGTCGCCCACGACCCGCGTCGCGCCAATTGTCGCCTGCGACTCCGCGTGGCGTCCGAGGACGAGCGTTGACCCCCGGACGCGCAACGCCACCGATGACCGTCGGCGCGCACATCACGCCGACGACGCGCGATCTCGACACGCGCGCGCAGATCCACGATCTCGTGGTCCGCTTCTATCGCGAGATCGTGTTCGACGACTTGCTCGGCCCTGTGTTCGACCAAGTGGCCGAGGTTGATTGGGCCGCCCACATCCCAAGGCTGATCGACTTCTGGTGTCGCGTTCTCCTCGACGAACCTGGATATGACGGCTACATGCTGCAAGCTCACCAAGCCGTGCATGAGCTCGAACCCTTCACGATCGAGTTCTTCGATCGGTGGTATCTCCTCTTCATCGAAAGCGTCGACGCGTGCTGGCACGGACCGATCGCAGAAAAGGCAAAGGCGCATGCGGCACACATGGCCGGTGTGCTGGCACGGCGCGTGGCGCACATCGATTGGCATCCACCAGCGCCGACCATGCCGGAGACGCTCGACACGAACGCGGCGGCCCGTCCGAAGCAGTATGCGCGCCTTTCGATGCTTGAAGCCGACGACTCGAAAGAAGTGCGACCATGACCGCGTACCTGCTCCCCGAGACACCGTTCGTGTCGCTCGAGGAGTATCTCGCCCATGGTGGTGGGCGTGCGCTCGCGTTGGCGCGCGAGCGTGGCGCTGCGTGGGTACTTGATGAGATCGACCGTTCGGGACTGCGCGGCCGTGGTGGTGCGGGCTTTCCGAGCGGTCGGAAGTGGCGCACCGTTGCCGCGAGCGACGCGAGCTTTGGTGACCACTACGTGGTCGCGAACGGCGCGGAAGGCGAACCGGGAACGTTCAAGGATCGTCCGCTGATGCGCGCCAATCCGTACCAGGTGATTGAAGGCGTGGCGGTCGCGGCAACGGTCGTGCGTGCACGCGAGGCGTTGATCGCAGTGAAAGCGTCGTTCGCGCGTGAGATCGATGCGCTGGAGCGTGCGTTGCGAGAGATGGCGGCGGCTGGGCTGGTGTGCGACGCTCCGATCACGTTGTTCGCGGGTCCGGAGGAGTACCTGTTCGGCGAGGAGAAGGCGCTGCTTGAGGTGATCGAAGGCAACGACCCGATGCCGCGGTGGTTGCCGCCATATCTGCACGGGTTGTTCGCCACGACGCCGCAGGAAGGCTGGTCGGCGGGGACGCCACCGAAGGACGCGACCGGCATCGTTGGTTCGAACCCGACGGTCGTGTCGAACGTCGAAACCTTTGCCAACGTCCCGTTGATACTCACTCGTGGCCCGGATTGGTATCGAACGATTGGTACGACCGAGACGCCGGGTCCGCTCATTTGCACCGTGGTCGGCGATGTCGTGCACGCTGGCTTCGGTGAAATCGAGCCGGGGACCGCCTTGCGCGACGTCGTCGACCAGATTGGTGGGGGAGTGCACGCCGGCCGAACGGTCAAGGCTGTGCTGTCGGGAGTGTCGAACCCGGTCCTCGGGAATGCATCGCTCGACGCACCGGTGAGTTACGAAGGATTGGCACATGCGGGCGGCGCACTCGGGTCCGCGGGGTTCATCGTCTACGACGACACTCGCAGCATGGCCGCGGTTGCGCAGATGGTGTCACGCTTCTTGTACGTCGAGTCGTGTGGTCAGTGTCGAGCGTGCAAGTCCGGCTGCGGTGAGATCACGCGCCACCTTGAAGGACTGTCCGATGCGTCAGACATCGATGTGATCGGTCGGCGACTCCGCGGTGTCACCGACCAGAACCGCTGTTTCGTCGGCGAAGAGGAGCAGCGTGTGATCGGGAGCCTGTTGCGCTTGTTCCCAGAAGACTTCACCGCGATGCTCGAAGGCGGTCCACCTCCCGATCCGCTCCCCGTGCCGAAGATCATCGACATCCACGACGGTCACGCCGTGTACGACGCACGCCAGATGTCGAAAGAACCAGACTGGACATACCGGCCGTCCGAGCGTGCGCCCGAATAGCGGGAGCGCGACCGGACAAACAAGGTCACGGTGACGGCTGGAGCGCGAGCAGCAGTTGTCGGTGGGCGCGTTGCGCGGTTGCCGGCGTGTCGAGTGCGTGCTCGAGTTCGTGAAGTGCATCGCGCGCGACCCCGTCGAGTGTGTCGACAATCTGTGTCAACGCGTCGAGCGTCGAGTGGACGAAGGCCGGATAGTCGGCGGCAGTCACTTCGCGACTCATGTACCCGTCGACGAATCGCTGCGAAACGTCTATGACGTGTTGCACGCCCGCCGTGCCGCCGAGTGCACCCGACCGCAATAGGTCTCGTTGCCAGCGCGTGTTCTGTAGGCAGTCGGCCGGATCGCCGGCGGCCTTCGCCAAGTAGCTGACGAATGCATCGAGAGCGTGTGCAAAGGCCGCATGCTGAGCGGCACAACCATCAGTGGCGGCGCTGCTTTCGAGGTCGCGCAATGCGTCGCCGACCCCGAATGGATCTCCGGGCCGCTGCGCG
>JBBREP010000192.1:0-3640 GCA_038202885.1 Acidimicrobiia bacterium
TACGCGAGGCCCGACCCGTCGGTGTTATCGGTGTGCGAGGCGGCGCTCGGCGCGCTCGAACGCGCTGGCGCCGAGGTGATCGAGACACTCGACGCTGTGTTCGAGACCCAGCCGGTGATGGCATGGCTTGGTCGCGCCGCGCCGGGATCATGGCGGACCGCGACGAGTGACCCGATGCCATGGCAGGGTCGTTTCCTCGACGTAGCGCAGCTGACCGCGAGCTACGGCGAGCAGACAACTGCGGCGCAGATGCTCGACGGCGAAGCGGGCGCGCACGCGGCCACGTTGCGACTCGCCGAGTTGTGGGATCGTGCCGACGTGATCGTGACGCCGGGAATGGCAACGGTGCCGCCCCGAGTGGGGGAGCGCAGTCCGTACGGGCCGGGCTGGGCCGCCGACTACACGCTGGCGTTCAACCTCACCCGTTCGCCGGCCGCGGTCGTGCCGTGCGGCTTCGTCGACGACGACGGCGACCGTCTGCCGATCGCGTTGCAACTCGCCGCGGCGCGCGGCCACGACCTCGAACTCATGGCGATCGCCGCAGCAGCCGAAGCGACCCTCGGCCCCATCCCACACCCCCCGGGCGTCGTTTGACCCACAAATAGGCGTGGCAAACGACGCCCGGCGGCGGCACACGGTCAGACGGTGGCGTTGGAGGTGGTGCCGCTGGCGAGCTTGCGCCACAGGCTGGGGTAGCTCGGGTATTCGAGCTCCGGTGTGACGTAGCCCGCGGCGACGAGCTCGCGGTGATAGCGCGGCAGGTTGTGCATCGGCACGCCCGAGTCGACGTGGTGCGCGAGGTGCCAACCGATCCGGTACGGCACGAGGTAGAAGCGAGCCATCGCGCGCTGACGCACCGAGTGCGTCGTGTTGCGCCGATCGCTGCTCGCGATCATGCCACCGTGCTCGGCGATCGAACGGAGCCGGTTGATCACGCGCCACACCGTGAGATACGGGCCGAACCACAACACGAGCCACAACCACGGGTGACCCAGCGCGACGGTTGTCGCGATCAACACAAGCTGCGCGACAACGATGCCGCGCGCTTGACTGCTGACCGCACGGTTCTTGCTCGTGATGCCACGAATCAAGCCTCGGAACAACTTCCAACCGGTGCGACCGGTGGCGTCGCGCACGAGCTTGCGGCGCAGCGAATCCTTGCTGATTGGATAGCCGCGATACAGCGCGATATCGGGCTCATCGGGACCGAACTCCTGGCGATGATGCGCCATGTGGCTGCGCCGGTAGAGATCGATCGGCGTGAAGGTCGGGAAACCGATCAGGTAGCGACCGACGAAGTCGTTGATGCGGCGGTTGCGGAACAGCAGGCGGTGCGCGGCCTCGTGCATCAGCGCGGCGAGTTGCGCGTGGGCGCGGCCCATCAGCAAGAACGCGAGCACCCACACCACAGGGTGGTTGATCCACACTGCTGCAACCGCGATGCCGATCGTCTGCGCCCACGCAGACACGACGGCAGTCGCGTTGCGCATGTTCGGGATGCGGCGCAGCTCGTCGCGCAGCTCAGGACCAGGTCGGCCATCGGCGCGCAAGCGGTTGCCGCCAACGGACGTGAGCAGCGCGGCGTCGGGCACCATGGTCGCAACGGAAGTGCGGGCTGCTTGGTCGGTCTGGTCCCCTGGCGCCATCAGCGAATGTTACACTCCGAATCTACGTGAATGCAATGAGTAACATACCCACGACGACCGCCAGGGCCGAACCTTCGGCGTCCCGGCCGCTTTCGGCTCGTTCGCTGATCGCTTCGCTGCTGCTCGGCATGGAGCGCCCCGAGCGTCCTGCGGCCGACCTCGTGCGTTGGTGCGGGCTGTTCGGGGTGTCGGGCGGCGCGGCACGAGTCGCGCTCAGCCGCATGGTCGATGCGGGCGAGTTGCGGGCCGAGCGCGGTCGCTACGAACTCATCGGTCGGGTGCGTGCCCGTGCGGCCGAGCACGACGTTGCTCGCGGTCAGTTCCGGCGACCGTGGAATGGTCAGTGGATCGTCGCCGTCGTCACTGCCGACAGCCGATCCAGTGACGATCGAGTCGCATTGCGGCGCGAGCTGCGCCGTGCCCGCTACGCCGAGCAGCGCGAAGGGGTGTGGACCCGACCCGACAACCTGGCCGTTGCCGGGTTGGTCCAGCGCGACGCCCAGTGCCGAATCTGGCGCGCCGAACCCGACGGTGACGCGGCCGAACTGGCCGAGGCATTGTTCGGGCTCGCGGCATGGGACGAGCGAGCCACGGCACTCTGCGATCGGCTCAGCGACGCGGCCGACGCGTTGCGCAGTGTGGATGGGCGAGACGCCGCGCTGGCCGACAGCTTTGTGGCGGCAGCATCGGCACTCGTCCATCTGCGGGCCGATCCGCTGGTGCCCGCGGCGCTGCTCCCGACGACCTGGGCTGGCGACGCGCTGCGCCGGACCTATGACGACTACCAGCCGATGGTCGATCGCGCCATCGCCGCGTGGTTCCGTGCCGGACGCGCCGCGTAGGGTTCGCCCGTGCCCGCCGCCATCGATGGTCCAACCTTGCTCGCGGCGGCCGATGCCGTGCTCGACGACGCGATCGCACTGCGTCGGGCAATCCATCGTCACCCGGAGCAGGGTTTGCTGCTCCCGGTCACGCAGGCCGCGGTCATCGATGCGCTCGCGCCCCTAGCTCTGCGCACCACACTGGGCACGAGCATCACGTCGGTCGTCGCCGACGTCACGGGAGCAACGCCGGGCCCGACGGTGTTGCTGCGCGCCGACATGGACGCGTTGCCGATGCCCGAAGACACTGGGCTCGAGTTCACCAGCACGCAGGCCGGCTCGATGCACGCGTGTGGGCACGACGCGCACACGGCAATGCTGTGTGGTGCGGCGCGGCTACTCCACGAACGGCGCGACTTGTTCGCGGGCAATGTTCGCCTGATGTTCCAACCCGGCGAAGAGGGCTACCACGGCGCACGCCACATGATCAGCGAAGGTGTGCTCGACGACCCGAATGTCGACGCCGTGTTCGCACTGCACGTGACGCCGAACGCGCCATCGGGCACGATCGCGACCCGCGGCGGCCCGATCATGGCCGCGGCCGACGTGTTGCAGGTGGAAGTGCGCGGCAAGGGTGGTCATGCATCGAGCCCGTACCTCGCGAATGATCCGATGCCCGTGGCGGCCGAGATCGTCACCGCGCTCCAGGTATTCACCACGCGGCGGATCAACACTTTCGATCCGGTCGTGATCAGTATTACGAAGATCCGCGGCGGCACGACGAACAACGTGATTCCCGAATCGGTGAAGATGGAGGGCACGTTGCGATCGGTGTCGGAGGCGAGCCGCCGGGCGGCCCGTGACGGCATCGCACGGGTCGTGCACAACATCGCTGCCGCCCATGAGATGACGGCGACCCTCGAAGTGATCGAGGGCTATCCGGTGGTCGTCAACGACGCCGAATGTGCCGCGTTCACGCAACGAGTGGCGGCGGGACTCCTTGGCCCGGCCGCAACGAGTGAGATGCCCGCGCCGGTGATGGGTGCCGAAGACTTCTCGTACCTGCTGAACGAGCGACCGGGCGCGTTCGCCTTTCTCGGCGTGTGCCCGCCCGGCGAGCGCCCCATGCACGCGCACGGTTGTCACTCGAATCGCATGACCATCGACGAGGCG
>JBBREP010000193.1:0-3601 GCA_038202885.1 Acidimicrobiia bacterium
CGTCGTCACGTACCACGCACGTGTCGGCGCCGATGACAACCGACTGGTGTAGGGCTCCGTCGGCGAGGCGTTCGACGACGCGTGCCACCTTCTCGCGAGCAAGGCGCTCGACGTACGCGGTGGGGTGTTCGTCGTCGTGCAGCGATTCGTCGATGTCAGCGACTGCGATGTCGAAGTCGAGGCCGAGCGATCGCAAGAGGTCCGAGCGGCGCGGCGACGACGAGGCCAGGACCAACCGCGCGGCGGCGGCGTCAGCCACCCGACAGGACCAACGCGGCGTCGGCGTGGGTGGGTGGCGCGACCTCTTCGGGCGACATCCAATCGTGGGGCAGCGTGATCGGATGTGGCCCACGGTGGGTCCCGCGCGGGCGGTCGCGTTCAGCGTCGGGAAGCGCGATCGCCGGATCGAGCTCGCCCAGGCGGGCCACGAGTTCCGCGAGCGATGCCGACTCGACGAGACGGCGCCGGATCGCGCCGCCCACCGGGTACCCCGTGAGATACCACGCGATGTGTTTGCGGATCGCGAGCACGGCGTGGTGGGGCGTCTGATGTTCGGCGAGCAATTGCGCGTGCTCAGCGATCGTCGCCGCGACGTCGGCGACGGTCGGCGACGGCGGGCGAGGCCGGCCCCTGAATTCGGCGTCGAGGTCGGCGAAAAACCATGGACGACCGAGACACGCTCGGCCGACGACGATGCCGGCGCAGCCCGTCGTGTCGATCATCGCCCTGGCGTCGGACGCCGACCAGATGTCGCCGTTGCCGAGCACCGGCGTGTGGGGGAGGGCGGCAACGAGTTCGCCGATCGCAGACCAGCGCGCCGCGCCCGAGTAGTACTGCTGCGCGGTGCGGGCGTGCAGCGCGATCCACGCCGCGCCGGCGTCGGCCGCGGCCTGGCCGGCGGCGAGGAACGTCAGGCGCTCGTCGTCGATGCCCATGCGCATCTTCACCGTGACCGGCACACCGCCGGCGCCGCGCACCGCGGCATCGACGATGGCTGCGAGCAGGCGTGGCCGCGCGGGAATCGCGGCGCCGCCACCGTGGCGGGTCACCTTGCGCACAGGACAGCCGAAGTTGAGATCGACGTGATCGGCGCCGCGGTCGACGACGATGCGAACGGCTTCGCCGATCGTCACCGGGTCGGTGCCGTAGAGCTGGAGGCTGCGCGTGGTCTCGTCGCCATCGAACGCGGCGAGCTCGAAACTGCGTTGCGAGCCTTCGACGAGGCCGCGTGCGTTGACCATTTCCCCGACGAGCAGCGCCCCACCATGACGGCGGCAGAGACGCCGGAACGCCCGGTTCGTGACCCCCGCCATCGGCGCGAGTACCACCGGTGGATCGACCCGGAGCGATCCGAGTCGCAGAGTTCCCGCAGCTGGCATGGGCCTACGGTAGGTGCCCAGGGCCGTCGATCGTGATGCCAAGATCACGCAACAGGCCGTCGTGAAGGTCGTAAATCCAGCCGTGGACGACGAGTTCTTGGCCCGCGGCCCACGCTTCTTGGACGATCGTCGTGCGACACACGTTGCGGACCTGCGTCTCCACGTTCAGCTCGCAGAGTCGTTCCACGCGGGCGTGATCGTCGAGCGGGTCGAGCTCAGACGCGTGGTCGAAGGCGATGTCTTGGATGTGGCGCAGCCAGTTGTCGATCAGCCCGTGGCGTGCGCCATCGAGCGCGGCCGCGATGCCGCCGCAGCCATAGTGACCCGTCACGATGATGTGCGGAACATGGAGCACGTCGACCGCGAACTGGATGACGGAGAGACAGTTCAGGTCGGTGTGCACGACGAGGTTCGCGACGTTGCGGTGCACGAACACGGTGCCCGGCGGGAGTCCGACGATCTCGTTCGCGGGGACGCGGCTGTCCGAACATCCGATCCACAGGTACTGCGGCTTTTGTTGATTGGCCAACGCCGCGAAGAACCCGGGTGTTGCGGCGGTGACCGCTTCAGCCCAGCTCCGGTTGCTCGCGAGCAGGCTGTGGAGCTCGAGGTCGTCCATCGAACGGCGAGGCTAGGCGCGGCTGCGCAGGTCGGCGCTTATGGCGATGTTGTCGTGACGGTGGTGAGATCGTCGCCGGCGATGATCGTGCCGTTGAAGTGTTCGGCCGCGATGGCGCGCCACTCCTTGAGCGCCCCCGGCGCCGGCGTCGGCACGTAGTGGGTCAACACAAGGGTTGCAACGCGATTGCGCGCCGCGGTCTGCGCGGCTTGCACGACCGTCGAGTGATAGTCGATCGTGTCCTGGAAGCGTTGCATCGGGACGTTGCGCACGAGGTCGTCGCGCAGCACCGTCTGGACGTAGATGTCGGCGTAGGCGCAGAGCGCGTCGAGGCCAGCGCAGGGCACGGTGTCACCCGCGATCACGACCGCGTTGCCGTCATGTTCGATGCGGTATCCGAGCGTGGGCTCGACCGGTCGGTGGTCTGTCGCCGCGGCGGTGATCGTGACGCCGCCCTCATTGAACACCACGCCGCCGCCTTCGTGTTCGCGCACGTCGAGCTGCGGGGTCCACGTGAGGTCGGGGTGATGCGCGACCCGGTATTCCACGTCAGGCTGGAGCATCGCCAGCATGCCGTTGATCACCTCGCCGGTGCGACCCGGTCCGATGATGCGCAGCGTCGTCGCCTGCTGGCTCATCACCCAGTGCGTGGTGACGACGTCGTTGAGATCGCAGATGTGGTCGGAGTGCAGATGCGTGAGCAACACCGCGCCGAGCTGGATCGGCAATGCGCCCGCGCCGACCATGCGTTGCAGTACGCCTCGCCCTGCATCGAACAGCAACGTCATGCCGCCGGCGCGCACGAGCGTGGCTGCACCGGCTCGGTTCGCATCGGGGAGGGGATTGCCCGTACCGAGCAGCGTGACTTCGATGCTCATCGCGTCACCTCGCCGGCGTGAACGGGCTCGACAACTCGGGTGTCGGTGAGGCGGCGCAGGCGATGAGCGTGGCTTGCTCGATGGCGGCGGTGCGATGCGCGAGCGCTTCGAGGTATCCGGGGTAGTCGCCCAGCCGCAGGAACGCGTCCCGAGACGGATACCAGACCGCGACCACCTCGTCGTAACGGTCGTGATCGCATCCGATCACGACGTCGGTGGCCTCGGTGCCCCACAGGATCCGACCGCCAACGCTCTCGATGGCTGCGAACGCCACGATGCCGTAGCGCAGATACGCCTCGCGCCCGCTGACCTGTTCGGTCCGCCCGTCGCCATATTCGGCGGTGTCGCGATAGCGATTGAGGTTGAGCATGACGACCGGCGCATCGTCGCCGACGAGATCGCGCTGCAGTCGTTCGATGTCGGGGTTCACGTGGTCACTCACGGGGTCACTCACGGGGACACTCACGGGGATTCCCTTCGGCGCTGGAGACGATCGCGGTGATGGCACGCGTCAAGGTGCGGCGGGTGCGGGCGGGGGTGTGGCGTCCCGTGGCGGCAAGCAACTCGATGCCTTCGATGCTGCAGAGCACGTCGATGGCATCGACGATCTCGTCGCGTTCGCGACGCCCGAGGGCGCCGAGTTCGCGATCGAACTGCACCGCCACCTGGCGCCGAAGCATCTCGCGCCGGAAACGCACCGCATTCGCGACGATCGTTGATCGGGG
>JBBREP010000194.1:0-3590 GCA_038202885.1 Acidimicrobiia bacterium
GCAGGCGTATGGCGCTACGTCTACCGGGCGATGGACCAGCACGGTCAGGTCATCGATGTGTACGTCTCGGCGAGGCGCGATCTGGCTGCGGCACGGCAGTTCTTCGCGACCGCGTGGGGAGCACATGGTCAACCCGCTGAGATCGTCACCGACCGCGCACGCGCATTGGCTCGCGCGATCGAAGAACTCGCTCCCGGCGCGCTGCATAACACCGACCAGTACGCGAACAACCGGATCGAGTGCGACCACGGGCGCCTCAAGGCGCGGCCCCGGCCGGTCGCGCAGGGCAGCCGCGTGCGCGTCGCGGATCCACGGGTCGTCGTCGACTATGGCGATCCGCACGGCAGTCCGGGACAGCAGGGGAGTCGCGCGGGAACGGCCGCGCGCTGCAACGGGCTATTCGCGCAGCCTCCCCAAAGCCGCCTAAGACCATCAACTCCACGAGTCAAACAAAGTTACCGGCGCGTCCGAGGACGAACCGTCTCATATCACGATCTCTGGAGGTGGCCCAGCAGATCTAGGGCGTCGCGCTCGGCGCCGAGCATTCCCAACGCCGTCGCCGTGATCTGCGCTTCGGATGCCAGGAGGTGCGCGTTGCTTCGGTCCTGCGCTTGGCCTCGGCCCGCGAGCGTGGCGGCCAGCGCCAACTTCGATCGCGTCGCGAGGGGTCGTGCCTCCATGGCTGCGGCCTGCCCGAGTGCAGCTTCGAGGTGCTCGACCGCGGCGTCGAACCTGCCGCGCACGGCCGCGAGCCGTCCGAGCTGGTGGTCGACGGTGCCGAATGACGCGATGAGGTTGCCGATGATGACGAGGCGGCCGCGGCGAGAGAACAGCACGTCGTAGAGCACCTCGGCGCGCGCGGCGTCGCCGAGCTCGACGCAGACTTCAGCGAGCATCGCGATCGTCGGAAGCCACAGATTCCCGGGTGCAATGTCGGTGAACCCGTCCGCTGCGATGGCATCGAAGCTTGTTCTCGCGTGGTGGTGTTCGCCGTTCGAGACGAGCGCGAGCGCGTGCGCGACCCGGATCACCAACCACTCCGGGTGTTCGTGCAGCACGGCTTCGATGGGTGTCGCGAGTTCGGCGAGGCGTCCTTGCTCCCTGCGTAGGAAGAACTGCTGGTACGAGTAGAGCTGGATTCGCTGGGGGTGGCGTGATTCGCTCAGTGTCTGAGCCGCGAGCTCTTCGGCCGCGGCGAAGTCGCCGCGCAGCGCGGCGATGAAGGCCTGGTTGCTGTAGTAGTCGACGCGTGCATCCCACGATCGGTGTGTGTCGGCGAATCGCTCCATCTCCGAAAGGAACGTGTCGTACGTCGAGAGGTCACACTGCTCGACTCGCGCGACCTCGCGATGCGCGATCCCGCCGAGGTACGCCGCGTCGTCGCCGATCTCCGACGCCAGTGCCATGAGCTCCTCGGCCAGTTCCGTGCGCCGCTGCACTTCGAGCGCACCCCATGACGTGACGAGGCTGATGCCGAGTATCTGCGTGAGCGTCGCCCGATCACCTGATGCCCTCGCCATCTCGATCGCCTGGTTCGCGAGCTCGAGCCCAGGTCTGCGGTCACCGCGAAGGGCAAAGGAAGAGAGGTCGGCCAGGTTGGCGAGCACGCGGGCGCGCAGCGCGAGGTTGTCCTCGCCGAGCGCCGCGAGTGCTTCCTCACATACGGCTTCGAAGCGCGGATCGTCGCGTCGAGCGATCATCCAGTCAGTCACGGCGATGGCGGCCATCGCCAGACGCTCGGCGTCGCCGGCAGCGCGGGCCGCATCGACTGCCCGCCACGCCGCGGCCTCGTGGCCTTGTGCGTCGCCGACGAGTTCGGCGGCCTCCGCCTCGACGAGGTGGAGGTCGGCCACGAGGTGTTGCGGGAGCGTGGCGTTGCGTTCGAGGACGACCCGGCCGCGCTCGAGGAGTCGGAGGGCTTCTTCGGCGGCGAGTTCGCCGAGCGCTTGCCGCGCGGCGAGCGCGGTGTAACGCAGCGCCTTGGCGTCGGTGTCGGCACGCTGGGCTCGATCGAAATGATGGGCCAGCGTTCGGAGATCGGTGCCACGGGCCTCGAATCGCGCTCGCGACATCCCGTAGTACGTCGTCCCGGTCGGCGGGAGTACGACCTCGCGGGCGTTGGAGCTCTCCTCCATCGCCTCGGCGATCTGACGGTGCACGAGTGCTCGTCGGCCGGCGGTGAGTCCGTCCAGCAACGTCATGCGGATCAGATCGTGGCCGAACGTGTACGTGCCCGGCTGGTCACGCACTTCGAGCGCGAGGCGCGCACCCACGCATTCGTCGAGCGCGTCGAGCAGCTGGTCGGCCGGCCCGGCTTCGGGCACGGCTTCGAGCAGCGCAAGGCCGAACATCGGTCCCGCGACCGCGCCGACGCGCATTGCCCGGCGGGCCTCCTCCGACACTGAGTCGATCCGGCGATCGATGACGGCGCGCACGCTCTCGGGGATCGCAACTCTGTTCACCACGTCGTCGTCGAGCGTGGCGACGTCGTGGAATCCACCAGATTCAGCGAGATGGCGCAGCATCTCGGTCACGAACAGCGGATTGCCCAGGGTCTTGCGATGCAGTGCCGGTCCGATCGCGCTCGTGAGGCCGGTGGCCTCGACGAGTTCGTTGACCGAGTCGGCATCGAGGCCGGCCAATGACAGACGTCGTAGCTGCTGCCTCGCCGTGAGATCGGTCAGCATCTGAGTGAGGCCGGCCGTCCCCGGCTCGGTGTCGCGGTAGGTGGCGACGAACATCAGCGGCCGGCTCGCTGCCGACCGCAGTACATGTCGGAGCAGGGCCAATGTGGCCGGCGTCGCCCAATGCAGGTCTTCGATCACGAACACGACCGGTCGATCGCTCGACATCGTGGTTAACCACGTCGACACCGCCTCGAACAGGCGGTATCGGTCGCTTGCTGCGTCGGTTGAGTCCGGCATCGGCAGCGCAAGCCGCTCCTCGAGGCCGGGCAACAAGCGGATTAGCTCCCGCGCGTCCGGGCCGAGGGAGTTGTCCAACGCGCCAGCGGCGGTGCGGTCGACGACGAACCTCAGCGCCTCGACGAACGGCTGGTACGGAACGTCGAGGCCTTCGTCGCAGCGGCCGTAAAGCACGTTGGCGCCTTCGATCGCGCTGTGCGCCAACTCGCGGACAAGGCTCGATTTCCCGATGCCGGGTTCTCCGGCGATCACGACGCCCCGACCTTGGCCCCGAAGGACATCTGTCCATGTCGTGCGCAAAAAGTCGATCTCCTGAGTCCGGCCGAGCAGCGCCGCACCGTCCGACACCGACAACGGACCAGGGAGCGGCAAGGGAGCTGTGTCGTTGGTGATTGCGGCGCGTCCCGGTTGCGCGAAGCGCAGTGATCGAATCGGTCGCGCGGGGCCGCCACCGACAGTGTCGTCGACCGCATGGACGACTTCGGGCCGATCGATGCCGCGCAGCTCGACCTCGCCGAGCTCGACCAATGACAGGCCGTCGGGCAGGTGATCGCGCGCGAGCGCGGCAGTCGCCGACGACACGTACACGCACCCACCTTCGGCAATCGATCGCAGCCTCGCCGCGCGGTTGACGGTTCGACCGACGTAGTCGCCGTCGTGCTGCAC
>JBBREP010000195.1:0-3588 GCA_038202885.1 Acidimicrobiia bacterium
TTTGACCCCCCTATATGGGGGTCAAACGACGCATCAGAGGGGGCGGGCGGCGCGATCATGGCGTCGGCGCCGAGTACGTCGACAGCCAGTTCGCCGAGATCTCGATGAAAGTTCGCCCAGAACAGCTTGTGGACCGCGCTCGCGCGGTCGGCGCCACCCGTTTCGAGTACCGAGAGTGAACGCAGTGCGTGATATCGCATGATGCGCAACGAGATCCACGCGGCCGCGAGGCGCTGGCGTGTCGGCGCGTCATCGGCGGCGCCGTTCGCGCGCGCCGAGGCGGTGATGGCGACGAGTTCGTTCTCGAACGACAGTTGTTGACCAAGCGTCGACGCGCCACGCTCGAACGCGAGCGTGCCCATCGCGACCTTCCAGCCCCCCTCGGGACCGCCGATCGTGTCGGCAATCGCGGCGCGAGCGCCGTCGAAGAACACCTCGTTGAACTCGGAGTGTCCGGTGATCTGCACGATCGGGCGGATCTCGATGCCGGGTTGGTCCATCGGGCACAGCACGTACGAGATGCCGCGATGGCGCGGCACCTCGCTGTCGGTGCGGCACAACACGAAGCACCACTGTGCCCAATGCGCCAGCGACGTCCATACCTTCTGGCCGGTGATCAACCAGTCGTCGCCGTCGCGAACGGCCTTTGTGGCGAGGTTTGCAAGATCGCTTCCCGCGTTGGGTTCGCTGTAGCCCTGGCACCAGATCTCGGTGCCGGCGAGAATGCCGGGCAGGAACTTCGCGCGCTGCGCGTCGTTACCGAAATGCACGATCGTGGGCCCGATGAGCCCCTCGTTGACGATGCCGACGCGACCGGGGCCGCCGGCGCGGGCATACTCCTCGTAGAAGATGACTTGCTCGACGAGCGTGACGCCGCGCCCGCCCACCGAGGTGGGCCAACCGAGGCCGATCCATCCGTGGCGGCCGAGTTCCTGTTCCCACTCCCACCGAGCTTCGAAGAGTTCGTGCTCGTCGCCGGGTCCACCGCGGCCGCGCACGCCGACGAACGGCCCGCCGTCGCCGAGGCGATCCTGGAGGAAGGCGCGGGCGTCGGCACGAAACGCTTCCTGAGCTGGTGTGAAGCGCAGGTCCATGGCGCGGCGACGGTAGTGCGCCGCACCGGCGCATCGCGATCTGGGCTCGCGGCGGGTGACAGACTGCGCCGATGCGTGCCCTGTCGTCACGAATGTTCGCCATGATCGTTGTCGGTGCCGTCGGTGCGGCCCTCGCGCCGGTACCCAACGCTCGCGCTACCACCCCGACGGCCGCGCCGGGCGTGACGGTGTCGCCCGGCGCCGTCGCTCCGAGGGCGTTTGATCATGTGTGGATCTACGTGCTCGAGAACACGACCTACGACGAGGTCACCGCGCAGTCGATGCCCTACTTCAGCTCCCTCGCTGGCGTACATCTCACCAAGATGTACGGCGTGGCGCATCAGAGCCTCGGCAACTACATCGCCATGGCGAGCGGCCACGCGCCAAACGCGGCAACCAAAGCCGACTGCCTGCAATACAACTGCTTGTACGACATCGGCGAGGACGAAAACATCGCCGATCAACTCGAAGCCGCCGGCCTCACGTGGAAGGCCTATATGGACGGCATGGCGAAGCCGTGCGCGACACCGAAGGAAGGCGCGCTCGACGCATACCTCGTCGGCTACGCCACGCGCCACAACCCGTTCATGTACTACCGCGGCATCGTCGACGACACGTCACGGTGTGCCGCGCACGTGCGGCCCTTTCCCGACCTCGCCAAGGATCAAGCGGCCGGCAACGTTGCGAACTACAACTTCATTGCGCCCGACACGTGCCACGACGGACATGACGACTCGAAAGCGGGCTGCAAGCTCACCGACGCCGACAACTGGTTGCGACAGCAACTCCCGGCAGTGTTGGCGTCAACGGCTTACCGCGACGGCGGTGCTGTGTTCGTGACGTTCGACGAAGCCGAAAGCGCCGACACCTCGTCGTGCTGCGGCGGCATCGGTGGCGGCCACATTGCGACGGCCGTCATGTCGCCGATGTTGCGTACGCCCGCCGCCTCTGCAGCTGACGCGCCCTATTCGCACTATTCATTGCTCCGCACGGTCGAAGACGACTTCGGCCTGTCGTGCCTGCGCCGTGCGTGTGACGCGTCGACGCGATCGATGATGGGGCTCTTCCGCCCGGCAGTGGCGGCGCCGACCACGACGGCGGTGCCCGCTTCCACCACGACGAAACGCGCCGCCGGCGCGCCCGCGACGACCTCGAAGTCGAACAGCTCGACCAAGACGCTGCTGTGGCTCATGGGGGCCATACTCGTCCTCATCGCCGCGGCGTCGGTGGTGGGCACTAGGCGCGCCGCGAAGAAATTGCGGTCCGATTGATGGAATCGTCCCCAGAATCCTTGGGCGGCGAGCGGTCGGGCGTCGCGCTCGTAACGGGCGCGTCGCGCGGGATTGGCCGGGCTGTAGCCGCAGAGCTCGCGCGGCGCGGGTGGGACACGGTCGCCACGATGCGCGATCCCGACGCTGGCGCGGGTCTCGTGGCCGAAGCCGGCGATTGTGGTTGGTCGCTTCGCGTCGAGCGGCTCGACGTCAACGATGCCGCGTCGATCGTGATCCCTGACGGGTTGCGGGTGGTCGTGAACAACGCGGGCGTCGAGACGGCGAACCTGCCCGTCGAGCACAGCGACGTCGATGAGCACTGGCGCTACCTGTTCGAGGCCAACGTGTTCGGTCTCGTGCGCGTCACCCAACGTGCGATCCCGGTGTTGCGCACCAATGGTGGCGGTGTGATCGCGAATGTCACGTCGTCGTCGTTGCTTGCGCCGGTGCCGTTCCTCGGGATCTATCGAGCAAGCAAGGCCGCTGTGAGCGCCATGGGCGAATCGCTTGCCGCTGAGGTCGCGCGCTTTGGCATCCGTGTGGTCGAGGTGATGCCCGGTCCGATCATCACCGACATGTTGCTGTCGTCGGAGCGACCGGCCGACGCCATCAACTTCGAGGAGTACCGCGCTGCGGCCGACGCGATGTGGGAGACACGCCGACAGATTGTCGGTCAGTACACACCGGCCGACGAGGCGGCGCGCCGCGTCGTCGACGCGATCGAGACGTCGACGGCGCCGCTCACGCGGGTCGGTTGCGACGACATGGCCGACGGCATGGTCGCGGCGTGGAAGTCGCAGCCGCACGACACGATGATGAACTCCATCCTCGGCTACTACGCCGACCTCGGCTACTACGCCGACCTCGGCGACTGACCGCCCAGCGGTCGCGACGAATTCTCGGCCAGGATGTCGAGAACTCGGGGTCTGCTCCGTCCCAGGGTGAATGCGGCCGCGAGGGCCGCCATCACAGAAGGAGAACACGATGGCCAAGTACCTGTTGTTGAAGCACTACCGAGGCGCGCCCGCACCCGTCAACAATGTCCCGATGGACCAGTGGGCCCCCGGCGAGGTCGAGGCGCACATCCAGTTCATGAACGACTTCGGCGCCCGCTTGGAGCGCAACGGCGAGCTCGTCGATGCCCAGGCCCTGTCCCCCGACGGCATGTGGGTCCGCTACGACGGGCCGGGTCGACCCCCGGTGACCGACGGCCCGTTCGCCGA
>JBBREP010000196.1:0-3574 GCA_038202885.1 Acidimicrobiia bacterium
TCCGCGCATGGGAACTCACCGAGGGGCGGTACGACCCGACCGTGATCGACGCCATGCTGCGCATCGGCTACGACCGCGACTTCGCGGCCATCGGGACGCAACCGCGCAGCGATCCGCCCCACAGTGTGGATCGGCCGGTCCTCGATGTTGCCGGCGCGGCGCCGGGTTGCGGTGCTGTGCGGCTCGACTCGTATCTGCCCGCCGTCACGTTGCCGGCCGGTGTCGGGTTCGATCCCGGCGGTATCGGCAAGGGGCTGGCTGCCGACGTCGTGGTGAATGAACTCATCGCCGCGGGTGCGTGCGGGGCGATGGTCAACTTGGGCGGCGATGTGGCCGTCGCCGGCCAACCGCCCGATGTGCACGGATGGATCGTCGGCATCGAGGATCCGAACGACTCGACCCGACATATCGCGCGCGTCACGCTCGAAGCGGGCGGCGTGTGCACCAGCAGCCGCCGGCGCCGAGCATGGACGGCCGCTGACGGTCGCCGCGTGCATCATCTCATCGACCCGCGCGACGGCTGTCCGATCGATACCCCGATCGTGTCGATCACGGTTGTCGCCGGAGCCGCGTGGTGGGCCGAGGCCACGACCAAGGCTGGGTTCGTTGCGGGTACCGAAGGGCTCGAGGCGCAACTCGCCGGCGCGTACGCGCTCGTCGTGCTGGACGACGGCTCGATCGAGATCTACGGCGATCGCGGCGTGTTCGATCTCGACAGCGACGCCATCCTCGAGGCCAGCGGCGCGACCTGAACGAACATCGGCGCGGTGGCGGTGGCGGTGACGCCCACCCGGCGGGCGTGTGGCGTTCTCGGGCCGACGTTGTAGCGTCGCCCGGATGCGCCTGCGGTACGACGACGCCGACGAGCAGTTCCGTGCCGAGCTCACGACCTGGCTCGAAGCGCACGTACCGCCTCGCGAGCAACTCGACGGGGAGCGCTTGTCGAGCGCGTGGCTGCCCCAATGGGTGCGCGACTGGCAGTGCGAGCTCTTCGACGCGGGCTGGCTCGTTCCCGGTTGGCCACCCGAGCTCGGCGGACGAAACGCAACGCCAGCGCAGCAGATGATCTACTTCGAAGAGCTGTCGCGCCGTCAGATCCCGCGAACGTGGAACCCGCAGGCGTTGGGGATCATTGCGCCGTCGATCCGCGACTACGGCACCGACGAACAGCGTGAACGCTTCGTGGTGCCAACACTGCGGGCCGAGATCGCATGGTGCCTCGGCATGAGCGAGCCGGGCGCGGGCTCCGACTTGGCATCGCTGTCGACTCGGGCCGTGCTCGACGGCGACCACTTTGTCGTGAACGGCCAGAAGGTGTGGACGTCGGGCGCGCACCACGCCGACTGGTGCCTTTGTTTTGTTCGAACCGATCCGGAGGCGCCGAAACACAAGGGAATCTCGGCGCTGCTCGTCGAGATGCGGTCGCCGGGCGTGGAGTGCCGACCGTTTCCCGAGCTCTCGGACCAGGTGTATTGCGATTTCAATGAAGTCTTCCTCACCGATGTCGTCGTGCCGCGCTCGCAGCTGCTCGGTCCGTTGCACGGCGGGTGGCCGATCACCCAGGGATCGCTTGCCCACGAGCGGGCGATGTTGTGGATCGACTACGCGTATTCGCTCCAGCGCGCGGTCGCCGCGATGATCGCGCTTGGTGAGCGAACGCGAGCCGATGGCAGCCGACTCGGCGACGACGCGCGTTTTCGTGACGCGGTCGCGGGCTTCCATGTCGACGCGTTGGCCATCACCGCGATGGGCTATCGAGGTTTCTCGCGGTTCATGGCCGGCAAATCGTCACCCGAGCATTCGCTGCTGAAGCTCTTCGGGAGCGAGGCCGTGCAACGCTGCCTGCTCGCCGCGTTCGAGTTCCTCGGCCCCGAAGGTATGGACCTCAGCGTGATGGGGCCGCGCATGTGGCGTGACGGTTCCTGGATGATCCAGTACCTGCGCAGCTTTGGCGGGACGATCCCGGGCGGCACGAGCGAGATCCAGCGCAACATCATCGCCGAGCGCGTGCTCGGGCTTCCGCGATAACGAGCGGGGACGGTTGCGGCCATGATGTTCGACTGGCGGCCGCACGAACCGGACCCTGAGCGTGGCCGTGCCTATGTGCACGAGGGCTTGTGGAACGACGAGTCGCTCGGTGAGATCCTGGCGGCAGGCCTGCACGACGCCGGCCGCGAGGCATTCGTGGTGCGTTCGGATCGACGCCCCTTTGCCGGCACGCTCGCCGACGTCGACGATCTCGCGCGCCGTGTGGCCACCGGTCTCGCGGCTCGCGGCGTGCGCGCAGGCGATGCGGTCGCGTTCCAGTTGCCGAACTGGGTCGAGGCCGCGGCGACGTTCTACGCGGTCGCGTATCTCGGCGCCATCGTGGTGCCGATCGTGCACTTCTATGGTACCAAGGAGGTCGGTTACATCCTGCGGCGTACGCGAGTGAAGGCGCTGGTAACGGCGGATCACTTTGGTTCGCAGGACTTTGCGGCGAACCTCGCGATGCTGCGGGAACAGGGGTTGCCGGATCTCGAGTGGTGTGCGGTGGTGGGTGCGCGCGTGAGTCGCGGCGACGTGTCGTTCGCGGCGTTGGCTGCGCACGATCCGATCGCCGTGCCGGTGGCCGTCGACCCCTGGGCGCCGGCGCTGATCGCATACACGAGTGGCACCACTGCTGATCCGAAAGGTGTCGTGCACGTGCACCGCACGATCACCGCGGAGATCCGCCAGCTCGGGGCCATGCAAGCCCCCAACGGCCCCTCGGGGCGCGAGCCGCAGGCGAGCGGGGGTGGACAAGGCCCCTCGGGGCGCGAGCCGCAGGCGAGCGGGGGTGGACAAGGCCCCTCGGGGCGCGAGCCGCAGGCGAGCGGGGGTGGACAAGGCCCCTCGGGGCGCGAGCCGCAGGCGAGCGGGGGTGCAGCGTTCGTTGCACGTGACACGCCGGACCAAGTGACGGGCGCACCAGTGGGCCACGGCATCGGCATGCTCGCGGCGTTGCTGATTCCGGTATGGCGTCGCCGTCCGATTCATCTCATCGATGTGTGGGATCCGGCGCGGGTGCTCGCGGCGATGCGAGCCGAGGGTCTCGGCGCGGGCCAGGGTTCGACGGTGTTCTTGACGAGTTTGCTCGATCACCCCGATTTCGATCCGGCGGTACACGCGCCGCTCATGCCGCAGATCGGCCTCGGTGGTTCGGCGGTGCCGATCGCGGTGTGCGAACGAGCTCGTGCGCTCGGCATCGAGACGTCGCGCAGCTTTGGCTGTACCGAGCATCCGTCGATCACGGGCAGCGCATGGAGCGATCCGTGGGAGCAGCGCTGCACCACCGACGGTCGACCCTTACCGGGTGTGGAACTGCGCATCGTCGACGACGCCGGCCGTGACATCGACCAGGGTGTGGCCGGCGAGATCTGGAGTCGTGGCCCGGACTGTTGCTTTGGCTACACGGACCCCGATGTGACCGCAGCGAGCTTTGACGGTGAGTGGTACCGCACGGGCGATGTCGGTGTGCTCGACGCCAACGGATGCCTGCGTATCACCGACCGCTTGAAAGACATCATCATCCGAGGCGGCGAAAACATCAGTG
>JBBREP010000197.1:0-3368 GCA_038202885.1 Acidimicrobiia bacterium
AGGTCGGCCGTCGTGGTTGTGGCGCCGGCCGGCGCCGTGGTGGCACCAGGGAGCGTGGTGCTCGCCTTGGTCAGCGACATCGAGTTAACGCACGCGGCCGCGACGAGCACGACGGCGGTCAACCCCGCGACACGGGCGTAGCTGCGGTGACGGCGAACACGGTGCATGAGGTCCCCCCGGACACGTTGGGATGCACCTGACGTGCACGTCAGGTGCGGGCGACTGTAGCAACGCGCGCGTGGGGTGTCACGGCGACGCCAGCCCAGCTCCAGCCGCCCGCGCCGGGCTGCGCGCGAGACTCACGTCATGTCGCACACCGTGGTCGCATTCCATGCCCATCCCGACGACGAGGCCATCGCGACGTCGGGGACGATGATGAAGGCCAAGGCCGATGGGCATCGGGTCGTGCTCGTCTTGGCAACCCGTGGCGAACTCGGGCTGGTCCCCGACGATCTCGCGGCGGGTGAAACGCTGGCCGACCGCCGGACCGTCGAGACGATGGACGCCGCCGCGATCATCGGGGTCGACCGCGTCGAATGGCTCGGCTATCGAGATTCGGGGATGGAGGGCGAAGCGAGCAACGACGACGACGGCACGTTCCACCGCGCCGATCTCGACGAGGCTGCCAAGCGCCTTGCCGCGATCCTCGCCGACGAAGAGGCCGACATCCTGCTCACCTACGACGAGCGCGGTAACTACATGCATCCCGACCACGTGAAGGTGCACCACGTCGGCCACCGCGCGGCCGAGATGGCCGACACGCCGATTGTGTACGAGGCCACGATGAACCGCGACTTCATCTGGGCGATCATCCAAGAGCGGGCCGAGGCCATGCCCGACGAAATGCGGGCCGAAGTCGCCGACGGTGCGACGACGATCGATGACTTCAACCTCGGTATGCGCGAGTGGACGATCACGCACCGCGTCGACGTTGCCCCGCACGTCGAGGCCAAGCGCGAAGCGATGGCCGCACATCGAAGTCAGATCGACGAGAACAGCTTCTTCTTGCAGCTGCCGCTCGATGCGTTCGCGGCGTCGTTCGGCCAAGAGTGGTTTATCCGCAAGGGCGCGACACGCGCCGCGGGCGCGCCGTTCGCCGATGACCTGTTCGCTCCTCTCGCCGACTGACAGGCTGACCATGTCGATGTTCGCCACCCGGGTCGCGCCGCGCGCATCGTCGGCGCTGCTCGTGACCGTCCTCGGAACAATGCTCGGGGCTTCGCTCGCGGCATGCAGTAGCAGCAGCACGCCGCCCGTCACCGGCGCAGGCGCGACGACCACCGCCCAACCGGCCACGACGACGATTCCGGTCGCTACGGCGGCGCAGGCCTATACCGAACCGGGCCCGCACCCCGTGGGCGTGACGACGCTGACGCTGCCAAAGGGGAACAAGGTCGAGGTGTGGTATCCGGCGGTCGCGGGCAGCACGGGCACCGACACCTACGACGTGCGCGATTTCGTGCCACCGAGCATCAAAGCGCTGCTGAAGGGCGACGCGCGCGCGACCTTCACCACCAATGCCGACCGCGACGCCGCCGTCGCCGCCGGAGCCTTCCCGGTGGTGCTGTTCAGCCACGGGTTTTCGGGAATGCGGCTCCAGTCGAGCTTTCTCACCTCGCACCTCGCATCGTGGGGCATGATCGTGGCGAGCCCCGATCACCCGAGCCGCGACCTGTTCCACGCGCTGCAGTTCCAGTTCGGCAACGCCGCCGACTCTGTGGCTGACCTCGAAGCGACGCTCGCGCTGCTCGAGACACAGAACGCCAAGACTGGATCGCTCCTCGCGCACCACGTCGACGTCGGCCATGTCGCCGCAGTCGGCCATTCGGCTGGCGGGGCCACGGTCGTGGGCGCCGCACGCGACAGCTCCGCAATCGATGGCTACGTATCACTCGCGTCGGGGATCTTCGTCGGCACCGGTGGCACCGCCACTACCGTTGCGGGCGCGACCACGACGAGCTCCCCGCCGTTGCCGGCCAAGCCGTCGCTGTTCGTCGCCGGGGCCAACGACCACGTCGCCGTGTTCACACGCGTCACCGAACCGGCGTTTCGCGCCGCGCCTGCGCCAACGCGCTTGTGGGTGATCGCCAAAGCCGGCCACAACGCCTTCGACGATTTCTGCACCTTCGGTAACGGCAAAGGCATCATCGGGGTCGCCGAAGCATCGGGGCTCGGGCCGATCCTTGCCACACCGTCGTTCGCGAGCTTCAAGACGTTGGGCGAAGACGGCTGCAAGGCGCCCGACGTGAAGGTGCAGACCACGTGGCCGATCATCCGCCACGTCGTGACCGCATGGTTGCGTTCGCTGTTCGGGATCGATGCCAATCCGGTCGGGCTCGACAACTCCGTCGCCGACCAATACGCCGTCAGCGTGCGGATCGAGGCGCGACCCGGTTGAGCCCGGTGGGCGCAGCTCCCCCGGCCGACGCAGAGGTCTTCGCGGGGCGGGCAACGGTGTGCGCTCGCCTCGTCGTCGCGGGTGCCGACGGTGTGGGGGCCTCGATCGCGTCGACGAGCTTCACCAGTTCGCCGAGCGCGTCGGGTACCGCGGCCGCAAGCACATCGAGGTCGGGCAGGAGCTCGCGGCATGCAAGGAACCCAAAGTCGATCGAGTCGAGATAGCTGATCACGGTGAGGTTCATGCCCGCGCCGTCGAAAATCGGGCCGAGTGGATGCATGGCCTCAAGCCGCGCGCCGGCGAGATACAGCGGGAACGGAGGCCCAGGTACGTTGGAAACGATCGCGTTGTGGATTGCCGAGCCGAAGCGGTCGGTGAGCCGCAACGACGACACCATGCGCATCACCGACGTCAGCATCGCAGGGCTCGCGAGCTCAGCGAGATCGGCCAGCGTGTTCGCGCCGATGTCGTCGTGGAGGTGCTTGGCGTCGGCCATCGAGTCGTGAATGCGGCGCACTCGTTCGAGGGGGTCAGCCACCTCGACTGGCAGCGACGCGAACATCGCCGACACCCGATTGCCCATCGTGTTCTTCTGTTCCTCGGTGCGCACCGACGTTGGGATCGATACGACCAAAGGACGGTCGGGCAGCTCGCCCCGTTCGTCGAGGTACGAGCGGAGCGCGCCCGTGGCGACGGCGAGCACGATGTCGTTGACCTTCACGTCGAGCGCATCTTTGACGCGCTTCACCTCGGCGAGCGAGATACTCGAGAAGGCGATCTTGCGATGTGAGGTGATCATGCCGTTCATCGTGAGTTTCGGCGCGGTGAGCGGCACGCCAGCCTTCATGTCGGTACCGCGCACGCGCTGCACCACACGCGTCGCCGTCATCGCCATCTTGCGCGCCGTCTTCAACATCCGCACGGGTTGGCGGGCGATCGACACCATCGCGTGCCCCAGCAGCTCGGCATC
>JBBREP010000198.1:0-3290 GCA_038202885.1 Acidimicrobiia bacterium
CAACCGCTGGCGCGCAGATCTCCGAGCGTGGCAGGACGGGACATGGCGCTCCTTGCATGGTTGACCGGGCGATCCGCGGCGAGTGTACGTCCGAGCCTCGGATCACGTCCCCGCGCCCGGTTGCGGTGTTTGCGGCCAGAAGCGCGCCAATGACGCCGCCAGGGCCTCGAGCTCGGGGGCGTCCCTCCAGACCGAAGGACCGGTGCGCCGCATCAGCTCGAGTGTCTGGCCGACGGTTTCCGCGCTTTGGTCGCGATCGTGCGAGTGTGCAAAGGCACGGTCCATCGACGTGGCCCAGTGCTTCCACCCTTTGGCGTGCAGCTCCGAGGTGACGACGCGCCGCGCCGCGTCGACGAGTTCTTCCAGCGGGAGGTCCTGCGCGTTGCCGGCTCGAGCGCCGTCTATGAGACAGACGCCGGAAGGGGACGCGAGTGCAGCCGCGAGGTCGAGTCCGCTCATGAGTCGCCCCTTTGTGAACTCGATCACGATTCGCCGGGCCTCGGAACTGCCAGCGTAGAGTCCGGATTCACAAGGGCACGAGGAGACGTATGGCGACCACGACGACCGGTGCAAACGAGAAAGATCGGGCGACCGGCGCCGGCTCGACCACACGGCCGCCCCGTGCCGGCGTGGCGCCGATCCGCAAGCGGTCCACCAAGGGTCTGCCGATCGTGCGCTTCTATCGCAGCGCCGTCGGCAAGAAATGGGTGATGGCCATCACCGGCGTCATCCTGATGGGCTTCATTCTGGCCCACATGATCGGGAACCTGAAGCTGTACCTCTCGAAAGAGGAGATCAACCTCTACGGCGAGGCGTTGCGCAGCATGCCCGGCGCGTTGCTGCCCCGCACGGTGTTGCTGTGGACGATCCGGATCGTCCTGATCCTCGCGTTCATCTTCCACATCCACTCGGCGATCGGGCTCTCGCTCATCAACCGCCGTGCCCGCCCGGCCGCCGATCGCTACCAGTCGAAGCGGGACTACATCGCCGCCGACTACGCGTCGCGCACGATGCGCTGGACCGGCATCATCATCTTGGCGTTCCTCATCTTCCACCTGATGGATCTCACGTGGGGCAACGCCAACCCGGAGTTCCTGCGCGGTGATCCGTACAACAACCTCGTGTACAGCTTCCAGCGCGTTCCCGTGGCGATCGTCTACGTGGTCGCCAACATCGCGCTCGCGTTCCACCTGTACCACGGCACCTGGTCGATGTTCCAGAGCATGGGCTTCACCAATCCGCGTTACAACGCGCTGCGCCGCCGGTTCGCCCAGGGATTCGCGTTGCTCATCCTGGTCGGCAATGTGAGCTTCCCGATCGCAGTGCAACTCCACGCGGTCGAAACCAAGTGCCCCGGCACGGTCCCCACCACCGAGGTGTGCCACACCTCGACCAAGACGAGCTGACGGACGATGACACTCGACTCCCACGTCCCCGAAGGCCCGATCGAACAGAAGTGGGACAACCACCGGTTCGACATCAAGCTGGTGAACCCGGCCAACAAGCGCCGATTCGAGATCGTCGTGGTCGGCACCGGCCTGGCCGGCGCGTCGGCCGCGGCGACACTCGGCGAGCTCGGCTACCGCGTGAAGGTCATCACCTTCCACGACTCCCCCCGGCGCGCGCACTCCATCGCCGCGCAAGGCGGGATCAACGCCGCCAAGAACTACCCGAACGACGGCGACAGCGTGTACCGGCTCTTCTACGACACGATGAAGGGCGGCGACTACCGCTCACGTGAGGCGAACGTCTACCGGCTCGCGCAGGTGTCGGTCGACATCATCGACCAGTGCGTCGCCCAGGGCGTTCCGTTCGCACGCGAATACGGTGGACTGCTCGACAACCGCAGCTTCGGCGGCGCGCAGGTGTCGCGCACGTTCTACGCGCGGGGCCAGACCGGCCAACAGCTGCTTCTCGGCGCATACCAGGCGTTGATGCGCCAGGTGCACGCGGGCAACGTCACCCTGTACCCGCGCACCGAGATGCTCGATCTCGTCGTGAAAGACGGGCGCACCGCGGGCATCGTGTGCCGCGATCTCGACAGCGGCGACGTGTTCTCGATGGCCGGCCACGCGGTCGTGCTCGCGACCGGTGGCTACGGCAACGCCTTCTACCTCTCCACCAACGCCAAGAACTCGAACGTCACCGCCGCGTGGCGGGCATCGAAGCGGGGCGCGTACTTCGCCAACCCCTGTTACACCCAGATTCACCCCACGTGCATTCCGGCGAGCGACGACTTCCAGTCGAAGCTCACCCTGATGTCGGAGTCGTTGCGCAACGACGGCCGGGTCTGGGTGCCGAAGCAGATCGACGACACCCGCTCGCCCGACAAGATCCCAGTGGAGGATCGCGACTACCTGCTCGAGCGGCGCTACCCGTCGTTCGGCAACCTCGTTGCCCGTGACGTCGCGTCACGTGCGATCAAGCGTGAGGTCGACGCCGGACGCGGTGTGGGCCCGCTGAAGAACGGCGCGTATCTCGACCTCGCCGACTCGATCCAGCGGCTCGGCAAAGACGTGATCGAGGAGCGCTACGGCAACCTCATCGAGATGTACGAGCGCATCACCGACGAAGATCCATACGTCGTGCCCATGCGCATCTACCCCGCCGTTCACTACACGATGGGCGGGCTGTGGGTCGACTACGACCTCATGAGCAACGTGCCCGGACTGTTCGTGCTCGGCGAGGCGAACTTCGCCGACCAGGGCGCCAACCGGCTCGGGGCATCGGCACTGATGCAGGGCCTCGCCGACGGGTACTTCGTGCTGCCGAACACGATCAACGGCTACCTCGCACCACTGCTCGGTGAGTCCGTCGTGCCGACCGACGACCCCGCCTTCAAGGAGTCGGAGCGCGCGGTCGACGAGCAGGTCCACAAGATGCTGTCGGTCAAGGGCAAGCGCACCGTCGACGACATCCACCGCGAGCTCGGCAAGGTGCTCTGGGAAAACTGCGGGATGTCGCGCACCGAACAGAGCCTGGGCAAGGCCCTGTCGGAGATCCCCGCGATCCGCGAGGAGTTCTGGAAGAACGTGCGGGTGCTCGGTGAGAACGAGACGCGCAACCAGTCACTCGAGAAAGCCGGCCGCGTCGCCGACTTCATCGAGTTCGGCGAGCTGATGGTGCGCGATGCGCTCCATCGCAACGAGAGCTGCGGCGGCCACTTCCGTGAGGAATACCAAAGCGAAGAAGGTGAAGCGATGCGCGACGACGAGCACTTCAGCTACGTCGCCGCGTGGGAGTTCACCGGCGTCGGCGTAGATCCCGAGCTGCACAAGGAGCCGCTCGAG
>JBBREP010000199.1:0-3239 GCA_038202885.1 Acidimicrobiia bacterium
CGCGCCGTGCCGCGTGATCGCAGGCGGCAAAGCCTTCGAAAAGCTCGTGCCGTCGCTCACCGACGCGGTCGCCAAGATCAACGTCGGCGACCCGTTCGACCCCGACGTGGCGATGGGCCCGGTGATCTCGGCCGAACAGCAGGCGCGCGTGGCCGGCATGGTGGAGCGCGCCGTCGGCGCGGGCGCCGAGGTCACGGTGGGCGGCACCCGCCTCGATCGCGACGGCTACTACTACGCACCGTCGGTCGTGGTGAACCCCGCCCAAGACAGCGAGATCGTGCAGCGCGAGGTGTTCGGACCGGTCGTATCGGTACAACGATTCACCGACGAAGACCAAGCCATCGCGTGGGGCAACGACGTCGACTACGGCCTCTCCGCGTCGGTGTGGACCCAGGACGTCGGGCGTGCGATGCGCATGACCAAGGCCCTCGAGTACGGCTGTGTCTGGGTGAACCAACACATCATGATCACCTCCGAAATGCCGCACGGCGGTTTCAAGCAATCGGGCTACGGCAAAGACATGTCCGCCTACTCACTCGAGCACTACACCGAACTCAAACACATCATGATCAAGCACTAACTATGGGCCTGCTTCGCCCGGCCTGGCGAGCTCCCGACGCACCCATCTCGCTCGTTCCTCGCTCCTGGGCTGCTTTGGTCGCCGCTTCGCTGCAACCGCACATCGACTCGCACGGTCGCCGCACACGAACAGGTCACACCCCCACTTCGAGCCTCCCTCGCAACACCACAACCGACCACAACACTGAAAGCAGTTGATAGAGATGTCGATTGACATCGAACGATTGAATACACGCGCCGGCGAGATTGCGGCGACCGAAGGCGCCAAGCTCCTGGAACGTACGCCGGTATCGAAGCAGTGGTACGAACGCGCGCTTCGATCGATGCCCATGGGCGTCGGGTCGTCGTTCCAACAAGGTGAGCCGTACCCGCTGTATTTGACGCACGGCAAGGGCTCGCGGCTCTGGGACGTCGACGGGAACGAGTACGTCGACACGCACGGCGGGTTCGGGTGCATGGTCGTCGGCCACGCTCACCCCAAGGTCGCCGAAGCGATCAGCAAAGCCGCGCACAGCGGCACGCACTTCGCCGCGCCCACACCCGACGCGGTGGAGCTCGCCGAGGAGATCTGCGACCGCTACGACATGGAGCAACTGCGGTTCTGCAACTCCGGCACCGAAGCCACGATGCACGCGATCCGCATCGCACGCGCGCACACCGGTCGCGATCACATCGTCAAGATCGAGGGCAGCTACCACGGTCACCACGACACGGTGATGTTTTCGGTGGTGCCCGGATCCGATGTGCTCGGCGGTCGCGAGCAGCCGGCGACGACCCCGATGTCGCTCGGCACGCCCAAGTGGCTCGCCGACTACACGCACGTGGTGCCGTTCAACGACCTCACGGTGCTGTCGCAACTGCTCGACGAGCGCGGTGGCGAGATGGCGTGCCTCATCCTCGAACCGGTGATGATGAACATCGGTATCGCCGAACCGCAGCCCGGCTATCTCCAAGGCTTGAAGGATCTCCTGCGCAAGCACGGCGTGGTGCTGATCTATGACGAGGTCAAGACCGGCACCGCGATCGCTCGCGGTGGTGCCGGCGATCGCTACGGCGTGCGCCCCGACCTCACGTGCGTGGCCAAGGCGACGTTCGGCGGCACTCCGGGCGCGGCCTTCGGCGGCGTGGCCGAGATCATGGCTTCGATCGAGCGCGGCGCGGCCCAGCAGGGCACGTTCAACGGCAACCCGCTCGTGGCCGCGGCTGGTCTGGCGACGCTGCGCGACGTCCTCACACCCGACGCCTATCGCTACCTGGCCGAGCTCGGTACGCGTTTGGCCACCGGTTGCAAGGCTGCGATCGAGGCCCATGGTCTTCCGGCGCACACCATCGACCTCGGCGCCAAGGGTTGTGTGACCTACCGTCCCGAGCCGCTCACGAACTACCGCGACTTCCTCGAGACGAACCTGAACCTCTACGAAGCCTCCTACCCGTGGATGGTGAACCGCGGTGTGTTTATGACGCCGGGCGACGAGGAGCAGTGGACGTTGTCGGTGCAGCACAGCGAGGCCGACGTCGACCGCTACATCGAGGCGTTCGGCGGCCTGTGCACCGAACTGACGCGTTGAGCGGCTGACGGCCGAGACGATGGGTGCGGCGACGAACGGCAAAGACACGCGACGTCGCCGCACCGATGGTGCGCCGCTCGACGACGCCGACAAGGCGCTGATCGACCTGTTGCAGCGCGATGGCCGCACGCCGTATACGCGGCTCGCCGATGCGGTTGGGCTGTCGGAGGCCGCCGTGCGCCAACGCGTGCAGCGACTCATCGAGACGAACGTGGTGCAGATCGTGGCGGTGACCGACCCGTTGCGGCTCGGGTTCCGGCGTCAGGCGATGATCGGCGTGCGCACCGAGGGCGACATCACCGTGGCCGCAACTGCGCTCGCGGAGATCGCGGAGATCGACTACGTGGTGTACACGTCGGGGAGCTTCGACCTGCTCGCCGAGATGGTGTGCGAGGACGACGAGCATCTGCTGACGATGCTCAACGAAATCCGCCGGTTGCCGGGAGTGCGTGAAACCGAGACGTTCGTCTACCTCCGCCTCCAGAAGCAGACCTACACCTGGGGCACGCGTTGATTTTGCTCCGCCTTCGGCTCCGCGGCGAGCTCCCTGCGCACCCGCGTCGCTCCTGCACACCGGTCGCTCCCGCTCCCGGCCTCGGGGCTCCGCAGGCGGGCCTTCGCTTCGCTCCTGTCGCTCTCGGGATGCTCCGGTCGCCGCGTGGGGCGCAGGTTGGCGTGCTGACGTGACAGTCATCGGGATTCCGCGGGAGGTGAAGCTCGACGAGCATCGGATCGCGATTACGCCCGACGGTGTGCAGGAACTCGCGCAGCATGGCGTGCAGGTCATCGTGGAGCGCGACGCCGGTGTCGACAGTTCCGTGTCGAACGAGGCGTTGCAGGGAGCGGGTGCTGAGATCGTCGACGGGGCCGCGGCGGTCTGGGGTCGGTCCGACATCGTGTTGAAGGTCAAAGAGCCGCAGCCGCACGAGTTCGCGTTTTTGCGGCCCGAGCTCGTGCTGTTTACCTACCTGCATCTCGCGGCGTATCCCGCAGTCGCCGATGCCCTGCTCGCCGCTCGTACCACCGGTATCGCCTATGAGACGGTGCAGCTCGCGAATGGATCGCTGCCGCTGCTCGCGCCGATGAGCGAGG
>JBBREP010000200.1:0-3234 GCA_038202885.1 Acidimicrobiia bacterium
CTTGTCCACCCCCGCTCGCCTTCGGCTCGCGCCCCGAGGGGCTCCCTTGCCCACCCCCGCTCGAGGTTTCCTGGTCGAAGCGGACGGCGAAGTCGACGTCGCTGCTGTTGACGCAGGGATTGCGCACCGGGATGTCGAGAAGGCGGCACTCGTTGATGTAGACCGCGGCCTTGTCGAGGTTCGTCTTCACCGAGGTGAGCAACGCCGCGAAGTACTGGACGGGGTAGTTCGCCTTCAGGTACGCCGTGTGGTAGGCGACGAGGCCATAGCCAACCGAGTGCGACTTGTTGAACGAGTAGTCGGCGAACGGCTCGATCGTGTCGAAGTAGGCCTCGGCAAACTTCTCCGAATGCCCATTCGCGATGCAGCCGGCAACGAACTTCGACCGCTCCTTGGCGATCATCGCCCTGATCTTCTTGCCGGTCGCCTTGCGAAGGTTGTCGGCCTCTTCGAGCGTGTAGCCGGCCAGCTTCTGCGACACACGCATCAGCTGTTCTTGATAGATCATCAGCCCGAACGTGGGGCCGAGGATCTCCTCGAGTGACTCGTGGTCGTAGGTGACCGGCTTGCGCCCGTTCTTACGGTCGGCGTATTCGTTGTGCCAGTTCTGGGCCATGGGACCCGGCCGGTACAGCGCCACGAGCGCGGCCACGTCTTCGAAGCTCGTCGGCGCAAGGCGCTGGATCAAGGCGCGCATCGGGCCGCCCTCGAGCTGGAACACGCCGATCGTGTCGGCCCGGCGCAGCAACTCGAACGTCGGCGTGTCATCGAGCGGCGCATCGTCGATGTCGGGCCGCACGCCTGTGGATTCCTCGATCAGATCGAGCGCGATGTCCATGACGTCGAGGTTGCGCAGCCCAAGAAAGTCCATCTTGAGCAGACCGAGTTCCTCGACGCCATGCATCTCGTACTGCGTGACAACGGGCGCATCGGTGATGTCGCCACCAGGACCAGGCTTGCGTTGCACGGGGAGGTAATCGGTGAGCGGGTCGCGTGTGATGACGACAGCGGCCGCGTGGATGCCGTCCTGGCGCCGCAGACCTTCGAGCCCACGAGCAACATCGACGATCCGCTTGACGTCGGGATCCTCGCCGTACATCTGGCGCAGGTCGGTCGCCATCTTGTAGCCGTCGGCGTATTTCTCGTTCTCCTCGAAGCAGTACTGCAGCGGCGTGTCGCGCCCCATGATGAGCGCGGGCATTGCCTTGGCGATCTTGTCGCCCACGACGTACGGATAGTCGAGCACACGCGCCGCGTCGCGCACCGCGGCCCGGGCCTTGATCGTCGAGAAGGTGACGATCTGGGCGACTCGGTCCGAGCCGTACTTCGTGGCTGCGTACTTGATCATGTCGCCGCGATAGCGCGAGTCGAAGTCCATATCGATGTCGGGCATCTGCTTACGACCAGGGTTGAGGAAACGTTCGAAGAGCAGGTCGTACTTGATCGGGTCGATGTCGACGATGCGCAGGCAGAACGCCACGCACGAACCGGCCGCACTCCCCCGGCCCGGACCCACCCGGATCGACTGCGAACGCGCAAAGCGCACGAGGTCCCAGACGACGAGGAAATACGCCGAAAAACCCATGCTCTTGATCACATCGAGTTCGAACTCGATGCGTTCGAGCACATGCAGCGCAGGGCTGCGTCCGTAACGGTCCTTGGCGCCCTCGAACACGAGCTCACGCAGGTAACTGTCTTCGTCGTGGCCCTGCGGCACCGGGAACGACGGCAGCACCGCGTTGTCGAAACCGATCTCTACTTCGGCGCGCTCGGCGATCCACAACGTGTTGTCGCACGCCTCCGGTAGCTCGGCGAAGAGCGCGCGCATCTCGACCGCAGACTTGATGTAGAACTCGTCGCCGTCGAACTTGAAGCGGTTCGCGTCGCTCTTCAGCGCGCCCGTCTGCACGCACAACAGCGCGTCGTGCGCGTCGGCATCGTGCTTGTCGGTGTAGTGCGAGTCGTTCGTCGCGAGCAGCGGCGCGCCCAGCTTGTGCGCGATCTCGAGCAACGGCGCGATCGTGGCGGCCTGGTCGTCGATCCCATGGTCTTGCAATTCGACGAAGAAGCTGTCGCGACCAAAAATGTCTTGGAATCGGCCGGCCGCTTTGTACGCGGCGTCGAGTTCGCCCTTCAACAGGAACTGACTCACGAGCCCGCCGAGGCAACCCGTGGTGGCGATGATGCCCTCGTGATGGCGCTCGAGCAGATCCCAGTCGGTGCGCGGCTTGTAGTAATAGCCGTCGAGATACGCCTGGCTCGCGACCTTGATCAAGTTGCGGTAGCCGATGTCGGTCTCGGCGAGCATCGTCAGGTGATAGATCTCGTGTTCCGAACGGCGCGGTCGATCAAAGCGCGACCCGTTCGTGAAGTAGCCCTCCATGCCGAGCACGGGTTTGACGCCCTGGTCGCGCGCCGACTTGTAGAGCTCGAGGACGCCGTACATGTTGCCGTGATCGGTGATGCCGACCGCAGGCATCCCGTCGCGTGCCGCCGCGGCGACGACATCGTCGATCCGCGAGGCGCCGTCGAGCATCGAATATTCGGTGTGCAGGTGCAGGTGGACGAAGGAGTCAGGCATCTACTTCAAGTTCTGGCTGTAATTCGAGTCTGGGTGGTCGCGCGCGGCGCTGGAGAGTTGTCCACAGGCCCTGTGGACGCCCCTGTGGACAGAATCACACCAGTGTGATTCTGTCTCTGACGATAGGCGCGCGGACGCCAATCCGACAAGGTCTTGGGCTTACTCCGCCCGGCGCGGGTGAACTCCCTGCGCATCTGCGCCGCTCGTGCCTCGCTCCCAGGCTGTCTTGGTCACCGCGGGCTCGTGTTCACGCGCGGCCGCGTTGGGCGAGGAGGGGGATGAGCATCTCGGCGGCCGTGGGGGCACCGTGCGCGCTGCGCAGTCCGCGTTCTCGCGGCAGCGCCGGATCGATGAAACCGATCGGCTCGAACGGCATGAGCACCACGTCACCGACCCGACCGCCCACCATCGGCGTCGGTCGTGGGCCGAGCCATTCCTCGTCGAGCAGGGCACGACGCGTGCGGACCCATGCCAGGTGACCGAAGGCGCGCTCGCACTCCTGGGCGAGCTCTGCTGCCGCGCCCGCGCGCGCGTGCAGATGGCGAAACCGCGCGTCGCCCGACTGCGCTCGCAACAGCGGCGCGAGCTCCGTGGTGTCAACCCACGCGTCCGGCGCCATGTCGACCTGACCGTGATCGGCAGTGACCACCACG
>JBBREP010000201.1:0-3181 GCA_038202885.1 Acidimicrobiia bacterium
TGTGATTGCCGCGCTCGGTATTAGCAACACGATGCTGGCGGCCGTGCGTGAACGTCGTCGCGAGATCGGTGTGATGAAGGCGATCGGTGCGCGCGATCGCGATGTGCGGCGCGTGTTCCTCCTTGAAGCCGTGTTTCTGGGTGCGCTCGGTGGCGCGCTCGGCACGCTGCTCGGCTTCGGAATCGCAAGCGCGCTCGCAGCGGTCGTGAACAACTTCCTCGAAGGCCAAGGTCTTGGCCGCGTCGGCGTCGCCCTACCGCTCGATGTCGTGGTCATCGGTGTTGCCGGGGCTGCGTTGCTCGCGCTCGTCGCGGGCACATTGCCCGCGCAGCGCGCCGCGCGCCTGCCGGCCCGCCAAGCGATGGGCGACCGATGAAGGCACTGCCTCGGCGGGGCCGGGTGACACCGGCATTGTTGCTCGCGATCTCGCTAGTAGGAGCGTCGGCGTGTTCGAGCGGCAGTGGTACTCGCGGCGGTGCCGCGCCGGGCATACCTGCCACATCTGCATCGCCGACCCTGGTGGTGCTCGGCGACGCCGCGACCGCGCCGATCACCGACACCATCCCGGTGGGCGAGAGCTGGCCGCAACGGTTCTTTCGCGCCGCGCTCACCCGTGACACGGTGCTTGTGAATCTCGCACCACAAGTTGCCTCGGCGCGGCTCGCGTCGCAGCTCGAGATACCGATAGCGGCGCGCTTGCATCCGGCAGTGATCGCGGTGCTCGTCGGGTTTCTCGACGTCGTCGAACAGCGACCGATCGATGACTTCCGAACCACGTTCGAGCGCCTCATGGCTGACATCCATACAACTGGCGCGCACACCGTCCTCGTGGCGACGTTGCCCGACGAGATGCGAGGTGTCGCTCCGTACAACGCGGTCATTACGCAGGCGGTGCACGCGGCCGGCGCGGTGCTGGTCGATCTCGCGCCGCTCACCACGCACTTCGTGCGTGATCCTGAGCCGATCACGCCCGTGCCTGACCGCGCGAGTCAGGCCGCGATTGCCGCTGCCTTCACCGCGGCCTACCGCGCTGCGGTGCCGACGTAACCGGAGACCGGGGCGCCCTTCGCCGCGGCGCCATACGGCGCCGCGCTCGTGCTCAGAGGCAGAGCTCGGCCATCACCTCGAGCGCTTCGGGCTGAGCCGCGCCGACGATGAGCGTGCCGACACCGCTCTCCTTCCACGCCGCGAGCCGGTCGGCGATGCGCTCCTTCGAACCGATGAGGCAGACCTCGTCGATCAGCTGCAACGGGACGGCGGCCGCAGCCTCTTGCTTCTTACCGTCGAGGTACAGGTCCTGGATCTTCTTGGCGGCGTCTTCGAAGCCGTAGCGACACGCGAGATCGTTGTAGAAGTTCTTGCCGCGCGCCCCCATGCCCCCGACGTAGAGCGCCACTTGCGGGCGCGCGAATGCGGCGAGCGCTTCCACGTCGTCGCCGACGATCACCGTGCACGTGGGCGCGATGTCGAACGGCTTGGTCGCATCGGTCGAGCGCGCCAAGCCCTCGTCGACCGAGCCGCCGAATACGTCGCGGAACCGGTGGGGCGAGAAGAAGATGGGCAGCCAACCGTCACCGATCTCGGCCGCGAGCGCAACGTTTTTGGGCCCGATCGCCGCGAGGTAGATCGGGATGTCGGCCCGGCGCGGGTGCACGATGATCTTCAACGGCTTGCCGAGGCCGGTGGCGTCGGCGCCCGAATACGGGATGTCGTAGTGCATGCCGTGATGTTCGAGCGGCTTTTCCCGGCGCAGGATGTCGCGCACGATGCTCACGTACTCACGGGTGCGCACCAGCGGCTTGCCGTAGGCCTGACCGTGCCAACCCTCGGCCACCTGCGGACCGGACGCGCCGAGCCCGAGTAAGAACCGTCCCCCGCTCATGGCGTCGAGCGTGGCTGCGGTCATCGCCGTCATCGCTGGCGTTCGCGCCGGCATTTGCATGATGGCCGGTCCCATGTTGATGCGTTCGGTGTGCGCCATCAGCCACGTGAGCGGCGTGATCGCGTCGGTGCCGTACGCCTCGGCGGTCCATGCGGAGGAGAAACCGAGCTGCTCGGCCCGTTGCGCCAACGCGACGGCACGCGTCACTCCCGAGCCCCAGTCCTGATACCCCAAGTTGATCCCAAGCTGCATGCCCGCAACTTACCGGTGCGTCGTTTGGCACGCGTATATGGGGGTCAAACGACGCCCGTCTAGACATCCCACGGGCGTAAGTGTCAAGCAGCGATTGCTTGGCGGTGTGCCCAGGCGGTGTGTTCGTCGTAGAGGGTGTGGTGGTCGAGGCAGCCGTGGAGGATGCCGACGAGGCGGTTGCCGAGTGCTCGCAGGGCGCGGTTGTGGGTGTCGCCGGCGGCGCGTCGTTGGTCGTAGTAGGCGCGGGCGCCGGGGCTGGCGTTGGTGGCGGTGAATGCCCACATGTAACAGGCGTCGGCGAGGCGTTTGTTGCGGGCGTAGCGGGCGAGTACGACACGGCGGGTGCCGGATGCTCGGGTGATGGGTGACGTGCCGGCATAGTTCTTGCGAGACTTGGCGTCGGCATAGCGGTTCGGGTCGTCCCCGAACTCGCCGAGTACCCGGGCGCCGAGCGTCATCCCCAGTCCTGGCAGGGAACGGATGATCTTGGCGTCCGGGTGCTGTTCAAAATGTTCAGCCAGCTGTGTCTCGAGGCTGCTGATCTGGGCCGTCATCTCCACGACGACAGCAACCAACGCGGTCGCGGTCGCACCCATCGCGTTCGCGACGAGTGCGGGCGCTTCGAGCTGCGGGGCGCGTAGTGCGTCCTGGATCTCGATGGTGCGCGCCTCGATGCGTCGTTGACGGCCAGCGCGCCGCAGCGCCGCAGCGATCTTGGACCGTGACAGTCTTCGTCCGAGTGTTGGTGTCGGCGCGATCGCGAGCACTGCGAGCGCGTCGTTTGATCCGATCTCGTCGAAGGCTTCGAGCGCGGCGGGATAGAACTCGCGCAGCGTTGAGCGCAGCTGGTTGAGTTGCCGTTGCCGTGCCCAGATCATCGACTGGTGCGCTCGGGCGAGGACCTTGACCGCTTCGGCGAGGTCGCTGTCACCGGCGACCCGCCGATGATTGTGACTGTCGGTGCGAGCCAACTCGCGAGCGGGGGTGTCAGATGGTTTGTGTAAGGGGTCGGGTCGTAAACCGACTGGAGCACACTGATGACTATGA
>JBBREP010000202.1:0-3117 GCA_038202885.1 Acidimicrobiia bacterium
TTCTCGAAGACGAGCTCCTCCTTGTGGAGGTTCGGCCGCTCGTCGACTCCGGTGAACTCCCACGCGCCGACGTACGCGAACTCGTCGTCGTTGCGCAGCGCTTCGCCTTCGTCGGTCTGGTGCTCGACGCGGAAGTGGCCCCCACAGGACTCCTCGCGGTGGAGGGCATCGAGGCACATCAACTCGGCGAACTCGAGGAAGTCGGCAACGCGGCCGGCCTTCTCGAGCGACTGGTTCAGCGACAGATCGTCACCGAGCACGCGCACGTCGTTGTAGAACTCCTCGCGCAGCGCAGGGATGTCCACCAGCGCGCGGCCGAGGCTCTCCTGCGAACGCGCCATGCCGCACTCGTTCCAGCAGATCTTGCCGAGCTCGCGGTGGAACCAGTCGACCGAGCGCGTGCCCTTGATCGAGAGGAACTGCCGCGTGCGTTCGCGCACGGAGAGCTCCGCAGCCTGGAACACCGGGTCGTCGGTGGGAACCGGCGCCTGGCCGAGCATCGGCGCCAGCTGCGCGCCGATCGTGTACGGGAGGATGAAGTAGCCATCAGCGAGACCCTGCATCAATGCGGAAGCACCGAGACGGTTCGCGCCGTGGTCGGAGAAGTTCGCCTCGCCCATCACGTACAGGCCGGGCACGTTGCTCATCAGGTTGTAGTCGACCCAGAGCCCGCCCATCGTGTAGTGAACGGCGGGGTAGATGCGCATCGGCACCTGGTACGGGTCCTCACCGGTGATCCGGTCGTACATCTGGAAGAGGTTGCCGTAGCGCTCCTCGATCGTGTCGTGCCCGACGCGCGCCGTCGCGGCCGCGAAGTCGAGGTATACGCCGTTCTTCAACGGCCCCACGCCGCGGCCCTCGTCGACCTCGCGCTTCGACGCGCGTGACGCGACGTCGCGCGGCACGAGGTTGCCGAACGTCGGGTAGCGCCGCTCGAGGTAGTAGTCGCGGTCGGCTTCGGGGATCTGATCGGGGGAGCGCCGGTCGTCGGCGTCCTTGGGGACCCAGATGCGTCCGTCGTTGCGGAGCAATTCGCTCATCAACGTGAGCTTCGACTGGAACTCGTCGCTCGCCGGGATGCACGTCGGGTGGATCTGCGTGAAGCAGGGGTTGGCCATGTACGCGCCCTGCTTGTGCGCCCTCCAGATCGCGGTGACGTTGCTGCCCTTCGCGTTGGTCGAGAGGTAGAAGACGTTGCCGTACCCACCGGTCGCCAGTGCGACGGCGTGACCGGAGTGGGACGCGATCTCACCGGTGATGAGGTCGCGCACGACGATTCCGCACGCGACGCCGTCCTTCACGACGAGCTCGAGCATCTCGGTGCGCGGGTACATCTCGACGTTGCCCAACGAGATCTGCCGCGCCAGCGCCTGGTACGCGCCGAGCAGCAGTTGCTGGCCCGTCTGACCGCGCGCGTAGAACGTGCGCGACACCTGCGCGCCACCGAACGAGCGGTTGTCGAGCAGGCCGCCGTACTCACGCGCGAACGGCACGCCCTGGGCGACGCACTGATCGATGATGTCGACGCTCACCTGGGCGAGGCGGTACACGTTCGCCTCACGCGAGCGGTAGTCGCCGCCCTTGATCGTGTCGTAGAAGAGGCGCTGCACGCTGTCGCCGTCGTTCTGGTAGTTCTTCGCCGCGTTGATGCCGCCCTGCGCGGCGATGCTGTGCGCGCGTCGCGGCGAGTCCTGGAAGCAGAAGACCTTCACGCGGTAGCCGAGCTCGCCGAGGGTGGCGGCGGCCGACGCGCCGGCCAGTCCGGTGCCCACCACGATGATCTCGAAGCGGCGCTTGTTGGCCGGGTTGACGAGCTTGGTGACGAACTTGTGCTCGTCCCACTTCTCCTCGAGTGGGCCCGGCGGGATCTTCGAGTCGAGCAGGGTGGTCACGTCGTGCTCCTCGTCAGCTGATGACGCCGGCCAGGACCATGACCGGGATGCTCACGTTCCCGATCAGGATCACCGTGGCGAACCCGGCGGCGAACGACCGACGCCAGGCGTTGTAGCGCGGGTTGTTGAGGCCGAGGCTCTGGAACAGGCTCCACGCGCCGTGGAAGATGTGGATCGCCAGCGCGATGTTGGCGATGATGTAGACGATCGCCACCGGCACGCGTTGCATGCTCTCCACCATGTTCTGGTACGGGTCGCCACGGACGAAGTCCGGGTTGGCGTTGCCCCACGTCAGATCCATCAGGTGGAAGGTCAGGAACAGCAGGATGATGATGCCGGTCCAGCGCATCGTGCGCGACGCGAAGTTGGCGGCCACGTAGTCACGCTTGGACTGGTAGCGCGTCGGACGGGCCCGCATGTTGATGCGCGTGAGGCCGTACGCGGCGTGGATGTGGAACACGAACGCGAGCGTGAGGCCGATGCGCAGCCCCCAGAGCACGACGGTGCGGGGGAAGATCGGGACGAGCAGCTCCCGCAGGAACTCGCCGTAGCTGTTGATCTCCTCGGGCCCCAGGTAGACCTTGAGGTTCCCGATCATGTGCATGAGGATGTAGCCGAGGAGGGCGATCCCGGTGAGGGCCATCACCCACTTCTTGCCGATGGCCGAGCCGTAGAACCGCCCGAAGAAGGTGCGGTGCCGGCGGACCGGTTGCACCTGCGCCACCCCCGCGTCCCCGCCGGGGGACGCCGTGGACGTCGCATTCGCCATGTCGTGCCCGACCTCCAGCGAACAGCCCCCTCTGGCCGTTGGCGCCGTGGTCGACGCTAGCCGGGGCCCCCTGCCCGATCCCATTTCTGCACCGCCGGCCGGCGACGTTTCCAGTGCCGCCACCAGCTGCGCTCCGTAGGATGACGGTGTTCCTCGGGGTGCGGACGCTGGTACGTCGCGCCAAGGGCGTCCCCGCGTAGCCGTCGCACGCGCAGGAGTGCGGCGCCGGCGTGGGGTCGCGGGGCAGCGGGTACGCTCGCCGCGACGTCCCCCCGAGGTCCGGAGCGCCCATGACCCGACCGTCCTCGCTTGGTGAGCTGCGTGCCAGCGGCTGGGTTTCACGCCCGGTGAAAGAGGAGATCCGCGCCAACGCCGTGGCCCGGATCTCCGCCGGACTCCCGCTCGTCGAGGGAGTCGTCGGCTACGAGGACACCGTGCTGCCGCAGCTCGAGAACG
>JBBREP010000203.1:0-3061 GCA_038202885.1 Acidimicrobiia bacterium
ACTCGCGCCGCGCTGATCCATGCCGCCCGGCGGCTCTTCGAGGAGCGGGGCTACCAGGCCACATCGACGGCCGAGATCGTTGCGGCCTCGCACGTCACCCGCGGCGCGCTGTACCACCACTTCGCCGACAAGCTCGACCTACTGCGCGCCGTGGTGATCGAGATCCAAGAGGAACTCATCGAGCGCGTGCTCGAAGCCGCACTCGCCGAGCCCGAGCCGTGGAACCTCTGGGTCGCCGGATGGACCGCCTTCCTCAACGTCACCGACCACCCTGCGCTGCGGGTCCTCATGGTCGACGCGCCCGCGGCGATGGGCCTAGAAGCGTGGCGCGAGATCGACGACGTCTACTGCCTGAACGCGGTCATCGCAGGGCTGCGCGATCTGATCGAACACGGGGTGATCGCCGAGCAGCCACTCGAACCGCTGGCACGCGTCTTGCTGACGGGCGGCAACGCGCTCGCGACGCACATCGCCGCGTCGGTCGATCCCGCGGCCGAGCGCGCTGCGCTCATCCCGGTGTTCGTTCACCAACTCGAATTCATTCGACCGGCCCGAGTGGAGGCACCGTGACGACTGCAACCACGGAACGATTCGTAGCGACACACCTCAGGCTCGGCCTGATGATCTGCACCGGCGCGCTCGCGGTATTGCAGCTCGTGCACCTGCTCGACGTGCTCCGCTACGACGCCAGCGCGTCGTTTCCTGGTGTGCTCGCCGACCGTCAGGCGGTCATCGGCATCGGCCTCGTGAGCGCCGCGTTCGCGTTGCTCGCGCTGCGCCAGCCCGCTGCGCGCGCGATGACCTACACCGCGTCGATCATCGTCGCGGTCGGCTTCGTACTCCACCACGGGATCCCGGTGGCCATCGACGGCTTCACGAACCCGTATTGGACCCCCGCCGACGGCAACCGCGCCGATTGGTTCCGTTGGACCACGGTGCTCGTACTGATCGCATTGGGCATTTACACGGCCGTCACCGCGTTACGAGCGCCACGCGACATGTTCGGCGACCAGCCATGACGGCGAACGAGCGCCGGACCGAACTGCGGGCGTTTCTGCGCGACCGAATCGCGCTCCTTCGGCTCCTGCGCGTCGTGCCGAGGAGCGCGCTCGCGGGCCTGACGTTCGTGATGTTGCTGGCGTCGCTCCTGCCTGCCGCGACAGCAGTCGCGGTGGCGTGGCTTGTGGGCCGCGCCGCCGCCGCGGCATCGGCACGCGGCAGCGGCTTGGGCGCGACGGTGTGGCCGCTCGTGCTCGTCGGCACGCTCCTCACGCTCGATCAGGTCGCGCAGTCGATGCTCGTGCCGTTCCGTGACTGGGTCGCGACACGTGTCAACGGCGACGTGCGGGTGAAGGTGCGCGCCGCGGTCTCGGCGCGGCCCGGCATCGACCACCTCGAGTCACAGGTGGTGCGCGACGCCGCGACGCTCCCGGTCGACAACGCGTACTTGTTCAACCTCGGCGCCGGCGCCGAGGGACAGCTCTGGCTGCTCACACGCTTCGTCGGCGCGATCGCAGCCACCATCGTCGTCGCCCGGTATTCGCTGGCCGCAGCAATTGCCGTGTTGGTATTCGTCACGTGGCAGCGCTCACTCCTGCGGCGTCACTATGCGAAGGCGATCGCGACTGCGATGACGGGCACGACCGCCGATGGACGAGCGTCGAGCTACTGGTCGGAGGTTGTCGGCACACCTATCGGGGCCAAGGAGCTGCGCCTGTACGGGTTCGGTGATTGGGCGATCGAGCGCTTCTTCGCCCATGGCTCCATCCCGGTGCGCGAGCTTTCGCGCGTGCTCGTCAGCGCGTACCGGCTGCACTTCACGGTGTTCGCGCTCAACGCGCTGAGCGCGCTCGTCCCCTTCCTCCTGCTCGCGCGTTTGGCCGTCGACGGTGCCCTCACTCCTGCACAACTCGCCGCCGCGCTCGGTGGCGTCGTGGCCGTCGCCCGAGTGCTGTCGGCGATGGGTTGGGAAGCCTTTTCGATCGAGGCATCGGTCCCCCAGCTCGCCGCGATCGAACGACTCGAGCGCTTTCACACCGAGGAACAGGCCGCCGCAGCACAACGCCCGGTGCTTCTCGACCGCGGCGAGGTGCCGACCATCTGCTTCGAGCGTGTGTCGTTCGCGTACCCAGGCGCGACCCGCAACGTGCTCGACGGGCTCGATCTCGAACTGCGCCCGGGACAATCGGTGGCGATCGTCGGCGAGAACGGCGCCGGCAAGACCACGCTGCTCAAGCTCCTCGCCGGCTTCTACCAGCCCACGGCGGGTCGGATCCTTGTCGACGGGCACGACCTGTCCGAACTCGACCCCGTCGTGTGGCGCCGCCAGCTCTCGGTGATCTTCCAGGAGTTCGTGCGCTTCGAGCTCTCGGCCTTCGAGAATGTCGCGCTCGCCGATTTTGACCACCCCGACGCACGTCAGCACGCCGAGCGAGCCGCGCGCGCCGCCGGCGCCGATGCGCTCATCGCCGGCATGCCCCACGGTTGGGACACGATCCTGTCGCGTGCATTCACCGGCGGCATCGAGCTGTCGGGCGGACAGTGGCAACGCATTGCTTTGACCCGCGCCCTGTACGGCGCCGAGGTCGGCGCGCGCGTCCTCATCCTCGACGAACCGACGGCGAGCCTCGATGTGCACGCCGAGGTCGCGCTGTTCGACCAGCTCCTCACCCACGCAGCTGGTCGCACCGCCATCGTCGTGTCGCACCGATTCTCCACGGTGCGACGCGCGGAACGGATCGTCGTGCTCGACGGCGGGCGCGGGATAGAAGACGGCGACCATCACACGCTGCACGCGGCGGGTGGCACCTACGCGCAGCTCTACGACCTCCAAGCCAATCGCTTCCGCGACGACCAAAGCGAGACGGTCGGATGAGCGCCATCGAGATCCCGACCGCGCCGTTGCGCAGGCGAGTCGGATTACTCGTGCGCGTCGCACGCGAAGCGAACCGCAGGCTCGCCCTCGTCATCGTGTCGAGCCTCGTGCTCAGCTCGATCGCCGGCGCCATGCAGGGTCTGGCGTTGAAATGGCTCGTCAACGCAGCGATCGACCGCCGATTCT
>JBBREP010000204.1:0-3038 GCA_038202885.1 Acidimicrobiia bacterium
GCGCGTTGGAAGTGCACGCGCACGCCCGGGCACGTTTCGACGACGGCGTCGAACGCCACCGGATGGAAGCGATCGATCGCGGCGCGCGCGTCGTCCTCGGTATAGAGCGGCAGGGCCGGATGGTGCTTGGAGTAGCCGTGCCGGTTCGCGTACTCGGCTTCCTCCTCCTGGAGTCGGGCGGAGTCGGCGAGCACGATCGCCCCGAGTTCTGCGGTGCGGCTCGTCACGTACACGGGGCCGCGAAAGCCTTGTGCGACCAGTGCGGGCAGGTAGCCGATGTGGTCGAGGTGCGCATGTGTCACCACGACAGCATCGAGTGACGCCGCGTCCACCGGGAACGGCGCGCGGTTCCGACGCCGGAGTTGTCGCAGACCTTGGTACAGCCCGGCGTCGACGAGCACGCGCGCGTCCGCGGTCTCGAGCAGGAATCGACTCCCGGTGACGGTTCCGGTCGCGCCGAGGAACGACAGAACTGGCGGCAGCGGCTTCACATCCACGCGAGCTTCCCTTCTCGGCGGGGCAGGGCCCGCGTCATTCGTGCGCATCACGCGTCGGCCGGTCTGGTCGCGCAACGTACACGGCATCGGAAGTACGAGCGCTTGCAGTAGTCGACTGAACCGTACGATCTCGTCTCACTCGTCGGAGTGTCAACCCGAAGAAATCTGCGGGGTACTGCTGCGGGATCGGTTGACACTTTGGTGACAGCGCCGCGACGGAATCGTGACACGCGCTGTTGCAGAAGAACGGGCGCGATCGTTGACGCTGGCGGACCGCGCCGAGCTCCGTTACGTGATCGTCACGTGGATAGAACACAACTGCAACCGCCGCCGCCGAAAACGCGACCTCGGCGCATGCACGGAGGGGCGAGCGACGCCTCGTGGCCGCTTGATCGCGAGGGGTGGGGTCGTTACCCTCGCCGCTGCGGCACCATGTCGCGGTCAGCACCGCCCGCTGGGGCCCGGGCGAACGCCGGCTCGTGGGGGATGTCCGTCGTCGTGGGCTGAGGAGGAAGAACCCGTCGTGCGTTTCCGTACCGTATGCATCTCATCGGTCGTCGTGGCCATGCTCATGTCCGGCGCCGTCGGCGCAGGCACGTCCGGCGCGGCGCCCGCGGCGCCGAGCGCTACCGCACATCCGGCTCGGGCGGACGTCGCCACGCCGCTCGCAAGCAACGTTCGGCCGAATACCTACGGAGCGGTCGTGGGTTACAACCCGCTGCCGCAGGCGTGCGGCGACCCGAACCCGGTCGCGGTGCTCGGCGCGATGTCTCAGCTCGTGCGCATCGGCGTGGGCAGGGTGCGCTGCGACCTCAACTGGTGGACCGTCCAGCCGCACGACCGCTGGCACTACGACTGGGCCATCTATGACAACGTCGTCAACGCGGCGGCGCACTTCGGCATCCAGGTCCTGTTCGACATGTCGTTCACGCCGCCGTGGGCCCGGCCGAACCCGCTGCCGCGCGGCGCGCTGGACCCGTCGCACGTCCCACCGAAGCACAACCAAGACTTCGTACATTTCGCGATTGCCGCGGCGCAGCGGTACTCCCCGAACGGCAAGGCCCGCCCGAAGGGACTGGTCGGCTCGGTGAATGAGTGGGAGATCTGGAACGAGCCGAACCTATGGGGAGGGTGGACGCCGCCCGACCCGGCCCGCTACGGCGGGTTCCTGCGCGCGGTCGCTGTGAACATCCATAAGGTCAATCGCAATGCCGTCATCATCAGCGGCGGCCTGGCGCCGGCTGGCAACGTGAACGGGAACATCGCGCCGGCGAACTTTGTGGCTGGCATGGTCCCCAGCGGCGCGTTGAAGCAGATCCAAGGGGTCGGCATCCATCCCTACACGTTCCCGGCATATCCGAACGAGCAGCTGGGCTTCAACCCGTTCTTCAGCCAGGTGCCCGCGATCTACTACGTGATGCTCTGGTACGGCATCGGCAACCTGAAGATCTGGGCCACCGAGATCGGCTGGCCGACGTCGTCGCAGTCGTCGCAGAGCTTGCGGTTCTGGGACGGTATCCAGGTCGGCACCGAAGCCCAACAGGCCAAGCAACTGCCACTCACACTCACCACGTGGTTCAAGTTCCCGTGGACCGGACCGCTGTACCTGTACGCCGAGCGCGACAAGTGCACCAACAACTCGGACTGGCTCTGCAAGATGGGCATCGAGCGCACGAACGGCTCGCAGAAGCCGGCATGGAACACCGTGCACCAGCAACTGCTGAAGCCGATCCAGCACTGACACGGCACGCTTCACGGGGCGGCGGCACGGCATGTCGCTCGCTCGCGCACGTAGTGGAGACAGCGCGTCGCGTGTGTAGGGTCAAACTGTCGTTCCTCGGCAACCGGGAGGTCGCCTCGTGGAACAAGTTTGGAAATGTCTCGACGGTAACGAAGCGGCGGCGCGGGTCGCGTACGCGCTGAGCGAGGTGATCGCGCTCTACCCGATCACGCCAGCCTCGCCGATGGGCGAGCACAGCGACGACTGGGCCGCGGCCGGTCGCGCCAACCTCTGGGGCACCGTGCCCGACGTCGTCGAGATGCAGTCGGAGGCCGGCGCGGCTGGAGCGCTGCACGGCGCGCTCCAGAACGGGGCGCTCGCAACGACGTTCACCGCGTCGCAGGGCCTGTTGCTCATGGTGCCCAACATGTTCAAGATCGCGGGCGAGCTGACGCCCGCGGTCATCCACGTCGCGGCGCGCACGGTGGCCACGCACGCGTTGTCGATCTTCGGCGACCACAGCGACGTGATGCACACCCGCAGCGCGGGTTGGGCGATGCTCTCGGCCGGATCGGTGCAGGAAGCGCACGACTTCGCGCTCGTGGCCCATGCCGCAACCTTGCGATCGCGGGTGCCGTTCCTGCACTTCTTCGATGGCTTTCGCACCTCGCACGAGATCGACAAGATCGCGGTGCTCGCCGAGGCCGACCTTGCTGGCTTGATCCGCGAGGACGACGTCGTCGCGTTCCGGTCGCGGGGCATGACCCCCGACGCGCCGGTCGTGCGGGCGGCCATCACGTCGCTGTGGTCACCGAAGATGG
>JBBREP010000205.1:0-3024 GCA_038202885.1 Acidimicrobiia bacterium
CCCCGATCGGCACCGAATCGTGGGCACGCGGCGACGATCTCGCCCTCGTCGTCGCGTGGGGCGTCGCGGTGGCCGCGGCCGCGTGGCTGTTCGTTCTCAGCGGCGCATGCGTGGTTGCACTCGGGTATTCCCGACCGCATCTCGCCCACCACCTCGCGCGCATCCTGCCGATCGGCATCCGGCGTGTCGTCGAACTCGCGATCGTCACCGCGATCGTCGCGGTGCCGGCAGTCCCCGCCTTCGCCTCACCTTCGCCACCGACTGTCTCCGTGGTGCTCGCCGATCAGCCCGTCGTGCGCGCCTTGACCGCCGCCCCCGCCGCGACCACATCGGTCCCAGAGCGCGCCCGCGTACCGGCACCCGCCCATACGCGGGTGTCCGCACCGGTACGTGCACCCGGTCCGACCACCGCTGACAACCACGTTGTCGTGCGGCGGGGCGACAATCTCTGGCTCATCGCGCGCGCTGCGCTCGCCGCTTCCGCCGCCCCACCGACCGAAGCCGAGGTCGCGCACTACTGGCGCGCGGTGATCGCCGCGAACCGAACGACGCTGCGTTCCGGCAACCCGAGCCTCATCTTTCCGGGCGAGCTCGTCACCCTGCCTCCGCGGTGATCGGTGTCGTAGCCTCCGCCGAGTGACGGACGCGACCTCGAACGCACCACCGGCGGCTCCGGACGGCCATCTCCTGGTCGACCAACTGCGGTTCATGGCTCGCAGTGGCGGTGATCGCGTTGCCTACGTCGATCTCGACGCGGAGGCGACGATCACGTTTCGCGAGTGGGACGAACGCTCGAACCAACTCGCGCGTTGGCTCGTCGAGCACGGCGTCGAGAAGCAGGATCGCGTGGCGCTGTACATGGACAGCGATCACTGCCTCCAATGGATCGTCGCCTACGCAGGCATCCACAAGGCGGGCGCCGTCGTGGTTCCCGTCAACACGCGCCTCTCCGTCGAAGAGGTGCTGACGATCCTCCGCCATGCGGAACCGACCGCGGTCATCACGAACGAACGGCTACTCGACCACACGCGCGTCGTCTGCGCCGACATGCCAATCCGAGCGGTCCTCACAACCACCGAGTGGCCGAAGCTCGACGCGTACGACCCCGATCACATGCAGGTTCCGCTCGACGCGGACGACATCGCCGACATCATGTACACGTCGGGAACGACCGGGTTGCCGAAGGGTGTGCTCGTGCGCCATCGCAACGTCGCGATGATCCCGAACTGCGCACCGCACTGGACGAACCTCGGCTGGCTCCACGGCGCACCACTGTTCACGTTCGCGGGGATGAGCTTCATCTTCAATCCGATGAAGATGGGGCTGACCGGTGTCTACATGCCCAAGTTCGACGTCGATCGTTGGTTCGACGTCGTCGAGCACGACAAGCCGATGATGATCTTCCTCGTACCCGCGATGGCCGAACTCATCACCGCGAGTCAACGGTTCGCGTCCGCCGACCTCTCCGGACCGCTCGCGGTGTCGATCGGCAGCGCGCCGCTCGCGCCCGCCACGTTGAAGAAGATGCAGGACCGCATGCCGCGGGCGTCGGTGCTCAACTCGTACGGCCTCACCGAAGCCGGGCCCGCGTTCATCACGATGCCGAGGGACGAGGCCGACAAACGCATTGGTTCCGTCGGCAGGCCGAATCCGCCGATGGAAGTGCGCGTCGTCGATCCCGCGACCGACGAGGACCAGCCCGCGAACGAAGTCGGCGAGCTCCTCGTGCGTCTCCCGGGCAAACAGCGCGAGTACTACAAGGACGACGGCGCCAACACGGCGTCGTGGACCGCCGACGGCTGGCTGCGCACCGGCGACCTCGCGTACCTCGACGCCGACGGATTCGTCTACATCTCGGGCCGCATCAAGGACATGATCATCCGGGGCGGCAACAACATCTACGCGACCGATGTCGAGGCCGTGATCCTCGAACACCCCGACGTGCAGGAAGCCGCAGTCGTCGGCGTCCCCCACCAGGTGCTCGGCGAAGACGTCGGCGCGTTCGTGGTGTCCAAACCCGGTGCGTCGTTGTCGGACGAGGCGCTGCTCGCGTTCTGCGCCGGACACCTCGCCGACTACAAGCGCCCCCGCCACCTCTGGTTCGTCGAGGAGCTGCCCCGCAATGCGACGGGCAAGGTCATGAAGCACAAACTTCGAGAGCAGGTCGCGGCGCCGAGCGCGACGCCCGTACGCGAATAGGGCTTTCGTCCCCCAAGCGGGGACATCGTGCCCCTACCCCTGATCAACCGAGCGACGGAGGATGGTCATCGAACGCCCACGGACAGGGGATGTGGTCATGCGCAGGACCCGACCAGTTGTCATTGCCATCGGCGTCGCACTGATCGCAGCCGTCACGGTCGTCGCGCCGCCCGCGCGTCGCGCCGGCGCCGTAGGCACCGACGGCTGGGTGCAGAAAGCGACCCAGCCGGTGTCACGCGCGTACGGCGAGATGGCGTACGACAGTGCGCGGCAGCGGATCGTGATGTTCGGCGGTGACAACCACCCCGGTCACCCGGGCTCCGTACTCGGCGACACGTGGGAGTGGGACGGCAACACGTGGATCGAACGCGCGCCTGCGAACGCGCCCGAAGCCCGCTCGAGCACAGCCATGGCGTATGACGCGGCGCGCCAGCGTGTCGTGCTCTTCGGCGGCGACAACGGCACGGTGTTCGGCGATACGTGGGAATGGGACGGCAACAACTGGACCAAGCGCACACCGGCGACGTCGCCGCCCAAGCGCGTCTTCCCCTCACTGGCATACGACGCGGCGCGGCAACGCGTCGTCCTGTTCGGCGGCTACGACGGCAAGTACTTTGGGGACACCTGGGAATGGGACGGCAACAACTGGGCCCAACGCACCCCCGTCACGTCACCACCCGCGCTGAACAACACGTCGATGACATACGACGCAACGCGGCAGCGCGTTGTCCTCTTCGGTGGCCGGCTGTCGGACGGTAGCGACACCGCCGCGACCTGGGAATGGGACGGCGTCAACTGGACCAAGCGCACTCCCGCGGTCTCACC
>JBBREP010000206.1:0-2986 GCA_038202885.1 Acidimicrobiia bacterium
GAGCACGATCACCATCTCGGGTGTTTTGAAGCGTGCGAGTCCCTGGGCTGCACACCACTGTGCGCACGCGGCCACATCGAACGCACCGCCGTCGGCGGCACGGTCACTGGCGCCATGGGTCGTTGCGACAACGAAGGCGCAGGCTCGTTCGCCCATCAGATCGTCGGCGTAGCCGACGACCGTGCACTGGTGGATCGCCGGATGGCCTTCGATGATGTCCTGCACCTCGGCGGCCGAAATGTTCTCGCCACCGCGAATGATCACATCATCGACTCGCCCGAGGATGGTGAGCCGGCCGTCGCCGTCGATCGAGGCGAGATCGCCGCTGCGATACCAGCCGTCGTTCGTGAAGGCGCGCTCGGTGTCGGCGGTGTCGAGGTACCCAGCGCACAGCTCCGGCCCGCGGATGCGTAGTTCGCTCTGAGCGTCGACCGCCAACTCGCACGCGCCGATCGCCCGGGCCGCGTCGTCAGCCGTGGCGCCGCTCGACGTCGCTACGGTCGGAGCCTCCGTGGAACCATACGTGCGCTTTACTACGCATCCAAGACGCTCGCTGGCTTCGGCCATGAACGCGTCGGAGACGCCGGCGCCGCCACTGGACACAACCCGCAGCGTTGCGACGCGGTGAGGCGCGAAGCCGGGGGCACGCATCATGCCGACGAAGAACGTCGGCGGCCCCACCATGAACGTCACGCCCTCGCGTTCGATGAGGTCGAGTGCATCGTCGACGATCCACTTGCGCATCAGCACGGTGCGAAACGGCACCGCGCCTGGCAGTGTGACGCCGTTGAGTAGCCCGCTCACATGCGCGAGCGGGGCGGGCATCAACACGACGTCGTGCGGTCCGAGGCCGTGCACCGCGGCCATTGTCCGGGCCTTGTACACCAGCGTGTGTTGGGTGTGCAGCACGCCCTTGGGTGCGCCGCTCGAGCCGCTCGTGAACAGCACGACGGCGAGCAAGCCGCCATCGGAGGCGTCGCGGTGCGCGCGCTCGCCCCGCACGGCGCGCGCGTCGTGCCCGGCACCAGCAGCGGTCGCGAGGTCGGCGGCGGTGATCGTCAGGGCCGGACCGATGCGCGACACGACCCGTTCGACCTCGACTGCGGTGAACGACGGATGCAACGGCACCGCGATGGCATCGAGCCGCCAGCAGGCGCGCATCGCCACGATCGCATCGGCGCAGTTCGCAAGCTGCCACGCGACCGCGTCGCCCGGCCCCACGCCGCGCGCCTCGAGCGCGGCCGCGACGAAATCCACTCGCTCGAGCAACTCGGCCGCGTTGAGGCGCGTCGTGCCGTCGACGACGAGCGTGCTGTTGGGGTTACGCCGCGCCGCGTCGGTGAGCAACGCGTCGAGAGACGGTTGGTTCCATGCACCGCCGGGCGCGAGGTATTCGGCGGCGCGCTGGTGCGTGTGGGTCGCCGCAAGCGGGCGCGGGGCGTGCGACGGTGTCACTTCCAGCCGGCGCTGCGAGGCGTGGCGCCATCGAGCACCGCGCGACCGATGAAGTTGCGCTGGATCTCCACCGTGCCCGCGCCGATGCACAGGCCGCGGATGTCGCGGTACACGCGCTCCACGGGGTACTCGCGAGAAAAGCCGTACCCGCCCAGGAGTTGGATCGCTTCGTCGCACACGAACTTGGCGGCGAGATTGGCCGCGCTCTTGGCCATCGCGGTCTCCAGTGCGGGTGGCGTGCCGTCGGGGCCAGCCAAACGCACCGCGCGCTGCAGCAGCAAACGCGAGCCTTCGAGCTGGGTCGCCATGTCGGCGATCTTCCATTGCAGGCCCTGGAGGTCGGCAAGGGGGCGAGTGCCGAGGGTGCGCTCGCGCATGTAGTTGATCGCGTATTCCAGCGCGCCCTGCGCGGCACCCACGCACATCGCGGCGTTGCCGCATCGTTCATGGTTGATGTGCGCGATAAGCGTCTTGAACCCATCGCTGTGTTCGGGGTCGCCCCACACGAGCACGTCGTCGCGTTCGATGCGCACGCCGTCGAACGCGAGCTCGGCTTCGCTTGTGCCGCGCAGACCCATCTTCACGTGCGTGCCCGCCACGGTGACGCCCGGCGCTTCGAGGTCGACGACGACCGCTCCGATACCGCGCGTCGTGCCACTGGCGCTGTCGGGGAAGCGACACCACACCAAACAACAACGCGACTTGTGCCCGCCGGTCACGTAGTTCTTGTACGCGTCGAGGCGAAAGCCATCGCCGTCGGGGGTGAGGCGGGCCCGCATGTGGTTGACGGCCGAGCCCGCTTCGGTCTCGGAGATCCCGATGCAGAACATCGCTTCGCCTGCTGCCGCCATCGGCAACCAGCGGGCGCGCATCGCGTCGGAGCCGAGGTGCTGGATCGCTCGCGGCGGCCCGTTGTATCCGAGTTGCGCGAGGATCGCGCTCGACACGTCGACGCGCGCCAACTCCTCGAGGACGATCGCCGCTTCGATGTCGCCGAGCCCGGCACCGTCGTACCGCTCGGCGACGGTGATGCCGAGCAGGTCGGCCTGGGCGAGCGCGTCGAAACTCCGCTGGGGGAACTCCTCGGCCTCGTCCCAATGCCGGGCGTAGGGGAGCAGCTCGCGTTCCGCGACCTCGCGGGCCAACGAACGCAGTGCTTGTTGATCTTCGGTCTCCGCGAACGGATCCGTGCCGGTGTCATGCGCCATGCGAGCAGCGAGACTACGGCGCGGCCCGTCAGTGCGGGAGCAGTGTGCCGATCAGCGCGAGTGCGCCGGCGCCGATCAGGCACGGACGGGCGACCGTTGCGATGCCCAGCGACTTGGGACGCTTGCCAGCCTGTTTGGCCGCTTTCTTCGCAGCCTTCGGATCGACATCGCCGTCGTCGACGTCCTCCGGTGCTGCGTCGACGTCGTCATCGTCGGGTGTGCCGCCGGCCATGGATCAGATGTCGGCATGCCGCCAACTGGCCTTGACGCCATCTGTCGCATTGACTCGCTGGTCGTGGCCGTGGGTACCGTGGGCCGGATCG
>JBBREP010000207.1:0-2962 GCA_038202885.1 Acidimicrobiia bacterium
CCGCGACTGCAACATCGCGTCGCCCGTCATCGCCGCGATCCGGTCGAGCGAGCCGACCAGCGGGGCGTAAGGGTTGACGCTCAGGTACGAACCGGCGGCGTCCTGCGCGTAGTAGTGCATGACGGCCCACATCCCCGCCGCCGTGAGGTTGTCAACGGTGTCGCCGTAGCGCCAGGTGAGGTAGGCCGCCTTGGCACCGGACGGATCCTTCGGAAACGACTGACGAACCGGTCGCGACGGTCCGAGCGTGGACGGGTGGATGCCGAGGTTGTACGTGCACGACCCGACGCGGTACTGCCCGTCGGCGTCCACGAACAGCCATTGCCCTGCCCACAGGAGCCGGTTGGTCAGCAAGACGCCGCCGGTATGGAATCGGATCGCGAGTCCGGCGCAGCGGAAGTCGCCGGTGAGATCGGCGTCGCCGGGGTTGAGGCCGCGGTGTTCGACGCAGTGCGACGGCATGGTCGTGCCGAGCGGCTGGGCCGACGCCGGGGATGCGGCAAGGCCGATGCCGCAGGCGGTGAGGAGTACGAGAGCAATCCTGTTCATCAACCCACTGAGGACAGCGAGGCACCCGGATCGGCAGACATCTCGTTGTCGACAGCGTTCGAACCGTGGGCCCCTCGGCCCACGACTCGTGGCACGCGCCGCCGGTAGCCTCGCCGCCGGTATGGAACGCTTCGGCCTGGTGGGCCTCCCCAACGCAGGCAAGAGCTCGCTGTACAACGCGCTCACGGGTGGCGGCGCCCTCGCCGCGCCGTACCCGTTCGCCACGAAGGACCCGAACATCGGCGTCGCCAAGGTGCCCGACACCAGACTCGACCAGCTGGCCGAGATGTCGAAGTCGAAGAACATCGTGCACGCCGCCGTGGAGGTGGTCGACATCGGCGGCCTCGTCGAAGGAGCCAGCAAAGGCGAGGGGTTGGGCAACAAGTTCCTTGCCAACATCCGTGAGGTCGACGCGATCGTGTTCGTGCTGCGAGCCTTCGCCGACGACGACGTCACCGGCCCGGACGACCCGCTCGAACACCTCCGCGTCGTCGAGCTGGAACTGGCGCTGGCCGACCTGGAAACCGTCGACAAGCGTCTCCGGCAGGCGCAACGCCAGTCGAAGTTGGACCGTTCGCTCGGGTCCGAGATCGAGGCGTTGGAGGCTGCCTACGCGGCCCTCAACGACGGTCGACCGCTGTACCGAGCCGGTCTCAAGCCGGAATGGCGTGAGACGCTGGCGCCGTACTTCCTGCTCACCAACCGGTCGGTGCTCGCCGTCGTGAACGTGGGCGAGGACGACCTCGAACGGATCCCCGAGATCGAGGAACGGGTTCGCGCCGAGTTCGTGTCGGCCGGCGACAACGTCGAGGTGATCGGAATGTGCGTGCAGCTGGAGGCGGAAGCTGCCACGATCGTCGATCCGGACGAGCGCGCCGAGATGCTCGAGGGATTCGGCCTCGGTGAGGGCGCCCTGTTCCGGATGGTCCGCTCCGCATACCACTTGCTGGGGCTGCGAACGTTCCTCACCACGGGCGACAAGGAGAGCCGGGCATGGACGTTCCGTGCCGGCGCCAAGGCGCCCGAGTGCGCCGGCCGGATCCACGGCGACATCCAACGAGGCTTCATCCGTGCCGAGGTGATCCAGTGGGACGAACTCCTGACGATCGGCTCGTGGCAGAAGGCCAAGGAAGTCGGCAAGCTGCGCATCGAGGGCAAGGACTACGAGTTCGTCGACGGCGACGTGACGGAGTTCCGCTTCAACGTGTAGCAGGGGTTTCGCGGCCTCGGCAGTCGCGTTGGTAGGGCTGTGACCTGGTCTTTCGCGTCTGTTGCTGTCCGCCCAGTAGTACCGAGTCCGCAGAAGCTGCGTACTTTCTGCGTACTCGCGACGTGTTGCCGAACACGCGACTGACGCATCCTGGGGCGATTCTCAGCCCGCAAAGGGCGGGCGAGCAGTGAGCTCCGCGAGTCGACGATCGAGAAGGCGCCGATGGCGCATCCGAGTGCGGATCTGCCACACCGGAGAGTCGCTCCGGGACTCGATCTCGTTGAGCTCGATAGCGAGGTCGACCCCGACACCGCGAAGGTCATCGACAAGGCGATCCAGGACCGAACGCGACAGGTCCGGGCAGTCGTAGGTGATGGAACTGGCACGCCAACGCGCGTGGTCGACGACGAGCGCGATACACCAAGCTGCGATCGCACCGATCGCCACGCCCCAGAGCACGGGCCACTTGAGTAGACGAGCGATCAGCGCTCCGAGCACTGCAGAGGGTATGAGCAAAGCGCTCCAGCCGACGGCGTTGAGGCGCACCATGCGAAATCCGCCTGATCGGCGCAAGAGCCACCAGACCTCCGAGGCTCGGCCAGCGCGGTGGTAGCGCAGAGTCGAGCTGCTGTCCCCAACGAACCAGCCTCCACGTTCCACCACGGGAGCATGTTCGCACGCAACCCGTCGGCCAGTGGTACGGATTGGAGCCGATGACACCGCTTGCGAGCGCGTCCGCTGACGAAATGCAAGTGCGTCCACCCGTCGTCGCGTCCGTGCACGAACCTTTGGTGCATGTGTGTGGTGTCCGCGATTTCTTTGGCGTTCGGTGCTGCGCTTGGGGCGCGACTGCCTCTGTAGGTAGGTGACGAGGAGGTCACCGATGAGCGAGGCAACGACGAAGGGACCGAGGGACCCGATGAACGAGCGGCTGACGTTCACAGTCGACGAGGTGGCCAGACTTCTTGGCGTCTCACGGTCGGGCGCGTACGACTCGATCACCCGTGGCGAGATCCCGTCGTTCAACATTGGCCGCCGAGTGCTCGTGCCGCGGGACGCGTTCCTCGAGATGCTCAAACCGCGACCCCGGCGCCGGCCCGACGGCCCGTGGGGGCGTGGAAGGCTGTAGGGCATGGCGTACGTTCGCCGACGGCTCCTCAAGGACGGCAAGACCGTCGTGTACCTCGCCATGTGGCGCGAGCA
>JBBREP010000208.1:0-2957 GCA_038202885.1 Acidimicrobiia bacterium
GGGGTGATCATGCCGTTCATCGTGAGCTTCGGCGCGGTGAGCGGCACGCCGGCCTTCATGTCGGTCCCGCGGACGCGCTGCACCACGCGCGTCGCCGTCATCGCCATCTTGCGCGCCGTCTTCAAGATGCGCACCGGCTGGCGAGCGATCGAGACCACCGCGTGACCGAGCAACTCGGCGTCGTTCGGAACGTGTTCGGGACGCCAGTCGGGCGCGAGCTCGATGTCGGGACGTGGCGCAGGAGCGGGTTCGATGTCGAACAAGTGCGCCATGATGTCGACGCCGGAGAGGCCATCGATCGCCGAGTGATGGATCTTCGAGATGAGCGCGGAGCGGCCACCCTCGAGGCCCTCCACAAAGTGCATTTCCCACAACGGCCGGGTGCGGTCGAGCGGGCGCCCGGCAATGGCGGCGGCGAGATCGGCAAGCTCGCGAGGCCCGCCCGGCGACGGCAATGCCGCGCGCTGGAAGTGATAGTCGATGTCGAAGTCGGGGTCTTCGACCCAGATGGGATAGTGCAGGCCAAACGGCACATGCACGAGCCGCTGGCGGAACGGCGGGATCAGCGGCAGCCGATCGAGCAGGTGCGCACGCACGCCTGCGGCGCCGAAGTCGGCGACGCCCGTCGGATCCAAGATGGCGACGCCCATGACGTGCATGTGCGCAACGGGTGACTCCAGCGACAGAAACGCCGCATCGAGTCCGGTCAGTCGTTGCATCTCGTTCCTCCCGCCCGCTTCAGGCCCACCGCGTCTGGCGAACACGTCGCCGCGTTCGCCGCTGTTGGGCCCCCGCAGTACGCACCATTGTCGCGCTTCACGGGCCGAGGTGACGGGCCCGCCGGTAACAACTTGGTAAACGCTCGGCTACCGGTTGTCGCGGCGGCGGGGAGTGCGCAGCGGCGGGTGGTGCGCCCGCACCGGTGAGCGGTCCGACGACCACTCGGCGTACGGCGCGTCGATGAACCCGGCGATGGCCAGGAGCACCGAGTCGTAGTTGACCCGCCAGCCGGCAAACGCGATCCACGCGGCGTCGCGATCGGTCTTGATCGGCACGCCGGCGGCCGCCAACTTGTCGGCCACAGCCTCGAATTCGTCGCGATCGATACTGATGGGACCGTCGGGCGTGGGGTCGGGGTCGAACGGAATACCGAAGAACGTGGCGATCGCCCGCAGGGCAAGGAACCCCGACCGGATCGTGACAGCACCGGCCGCAACGTAGGGAGCGTCGACCAACGAGATCTGCAACGCGGCCGTATCGAGCACGGTCCCGCTCGCCGTCACCCACGAGCGGTTCGGGTTCGGCGAGCGAAAGAAGGTCAAGAACGCGAACGAGGTATGCGTTTCCTCCAGTTCGATGAACCACACCTCCCATTGCTCGAACAATTCCGACAGACGTTGGTCGAATCCGGCCCGGTGCGCGCGTATAAGGAAATCCGATGCGCTCGGCGGCGTGCCGGCCCGCACCGAAAGCCGCGACACGGCCACTTCGCGCCGGCTGAACGCGGCGTACATCGTGGGCAAGTACGAAATGAGCAGGGCAAGCAGCGCCAGGCCGATACCCGCTTCGGCATACACCAACAGCGTGGGTGGCGAGGTCGTGGGTGTGGCAAAGCCGAGCGTGAACAGCGCCGAGCCCGAGTAGCGCATTGCCACACCGGCGCGCGCGCCGGTGCACGCCCAGAACAAGGCCGCGAAACCGAGGTAGATACCCATGAGGAATGTCGCCGGGATGACGAGCAGACTGATCGGCGCGTACAACGCAAGGATCCGGTCGCGGCTCTCGTACGTGTCGGCCGGCCGCAGCACGACGCCGAACACGGCCCTGACCGCACGCGCGATCGCGCGGGTGAGCATCACGATCACGCCACGTGGCAACACAAACGTGCGGATTGCGGCGTCGAGCACGAACACGATGAGGCACGCGCCCGCAATCCCAGCGAGAATCCGAGCGGCCACGTACATGAGCGACCGAGCCTACGCAGCCTCGTCGTTGCCCCACCTGCTTCTGATGTTCCGTGCCCTCCGCGGGGCGCGCGCGTACACGGCGATTGCGTGCGGTGTGGTCGGTGATTCTGATGTTGCCAATGGGATCGCGCATTGCCCAAAAAGTTCAATGATTTTCGGCTATTTTCATTGCATACGAACGTCTGTTTGCTATACTCAATCCATGGGCGGTGACGGCGTCGACGTGGTGCGTGAGGGCCTGGCGGCGCTCGCGGCCGAAGACATCGATGGCCGGTTCCTGGGCGACGACCTGATCGCGTTGACGGGTCTGGTGGGCCGCCTACAGGCCGAGGTGTCGCGTCGGGTCGAGTCGTTCGACGCTCGTGGTGATTGCTGTGCCGACGGGCATCGCTCCACCGTCGGGTGGTTGTCGGCGAACTGCCGGATGGATCCCGGCGACGCGTCGCGCGAGGTACGCGCAGCACGCATGCTGCGATCCGTCCCGTCCGTACGCGAACTATGGGAAACAGGTGCCACGACGAGCGCGCATGTTTCGCGCTTGGCGCGGGTACGCCACCTCGCCAAAGCCGACCGCGAGTTCGATGCCCTCGAGTCGGTGTGGGCCGAACTGTGCGCCGAGCAAGACACGAAACTGTTCGGGAATGTCCTGGCGAGTTTCGTCGATCGGGTCGATAACACCCGCCCGGCCGAAGACCAGACGGCGGCGGTGGCCGTCGAGCGGCGGATGCTGGCCGGATCGAAATGTCTCGGGGTCGGGTTACTCGACGCGCGCCTGGATGGCCTGGACTTTGAGACGGTGTGGGACGCGATCGAACACGAACGCGAAACCGGTCGTGTCCAAGACGACGAACGGACCATCGATCAACAACGCGCTGATGCGCTTGTCGCGATCTGCAAGAAGGTCATCGACGGTCTCGACCCCACGACCGACAACCCCACCAACGTGGGTGTGATCGTCACCGACAAAACCCTCGCAGGGTTGGAAGCCGG
>JBBREP010000209.1:0-2924 GCA_038202885.1 Acidimicrobiia bacterium
GGCCGTGATCGGCGCGATGGTCGAGCGCGGTGGCGGGCATGTGTTGAACATCACGTCGGCCATCGTCGACCCGCCCGGGCCGCCGTTTGCGAGTGCGCCGGCGAACCAGAAGCTGGCCACCACCTACGCCGTGAGCAAAGCCGCGCTCGATCGGCTCACGCTGGCGCTCGCGGCGGAGTACGACGGGCGCGTTGCGGTGAACGCGCTTGCGCCCGAAATGGCCGTTGCCACCGAGGGCGCCACGGCTGTGATGGACCTCCCTGCATCGTGGTGCGAACCCATGGAGACGATGGTGGAAGCAGCGTTGGCGTTGTGTGTCGGTGACATGCGCGCGACGGGCGCGGTCGCCAGGAGTCTGACGTTGCTGAGGGACACCTGCCGCGTCGTGCACACGCTCGACGGGCGGGCGGTGTTCGATGCCGCGTCGTGGATCGACACGCTGGGCGCGAGGGGTGCGTGATGGCGAGCGCGGATGATTACGAGGCGATCCGAGCCCTGATCCACGAGTATTGCTTCCGGATCGATGCCGGCGATCTCGACGGCCTGGCCGCGTTGTTCGAGCGCGCCGAACTCGGTGCGTCGGTCCGGCCCGAGCGCATGCGCGGCAGCGCGCAAGCACGTCGGAACTACGACGGCGTCAAGCTCTACGACGACGGCACGCCCGCCACGATGCACTGCATCACGAACATCACGATCACGATGGCCGACGACGACAACTCGGCGACAGTCCGTTCCTACTTCACGGTGTTGCAGAGCCGGCCCGAATTCGCGCTGCAACCGATCATCGCGGGCCAGTACCGCGACCGATTCGAGCGCGACCCCGACCGTGCGGACGGCTGGCACTTCACCGAACGGGTGATCCACCCCGATCGCATCGGCGACCTGAGCCATCACATGGACCCGCGCTGGATCCCCCGAGCCCCCAAGTAACCCCGCCCGCCCAGCCGATGCGTCGTTTGGGGGTCATATAGACCCCCGAAACGCGGGGCGAGACCAGCGTCCTGTGCGGCGATCGCACAAACTTCTCATGGCGAGACCGGTTGTCGCGATCGTTCGCCGGCGCCGGACGAAGTAGGCGCAAGAGACAGGGTGAGGGTGGACTCTCAGGGGGCGATGAGCGAACGCGGGGGCGTTTCGGTACCGTCGCAGCGTGGTTGCGCCCGATACGCCGACCGTCGGCGTTGCCGACCACGACGCAGGCCACGCGCAGGGACCAAATCGCGATCCGTTGCGCGGTGACGCGGGCACCGCCGTGGGGATCACGGTGCGTTCGCTGCGTCACCGGTACACAACGGCCGAGGGCCCGATCACGGTGCTCGATTCGATCGACGTCGACATCGCGCCAGGCGAGTTCGTCGCCGTCACCGGTGCGTCGGGGGCGGGCAAGACGACGCTGCTGTCGCTGCTCGGCGGACTCGATCGGTTACAGGACGGCACCGTGATGGTCGGGAACGCCGATGGCGGGCTGGATCTCGGTGGGTTGGGACGCGACGCGCTTGCCGAGTACCGGCGGCGCACCGTCGGCTTCGTGTTCCAGGACTACGGCCTGCTCGCGATGCTCAGCGCGCATGAGAACGTCGAGCTTGCCCTTGCGGTGGCCGGAGTGCGACGCCGGGCTCGGCGAGGCCGGGCCGACGAACTGCTCGACGCCGTCGGTTTGGGTGCCCGGCGCTCGCACCGTCCGTCCGCGCTCTCGGGCGGTGAACGCCAGCGCGTCGCGATCGCACGAGCGCTCGCGAACCGGCCGCGGCTCGTGCTGGCCGACGAGCCCACGGGCAACCTCGACGACACCGCAACCCACCGCGTCTTGCAGTTGCTGCGCGCGCTGCCGAGCGACCACGCGTGCACCGTGATCACGGTGACGCACAACGCGAGTGTGGCCGCAGCAGCCGACCGGGAGTTGCGCCTCGCCGGGGGACGGCTCGTGACGCCGTGAGCTGGCGTGATGCGATCGTGCTGGCGGCGCGGGGCGTGCGCAGGCGCATGGGTCGGGCCGTGCTCACCGTGCTCGCGATTGCGCTGGCGTCGGCGCTGCTGTCGTCGCTGCTGATCGCCGGGACCGTGGCTCGCAGCCGTGTGCTCGACGAGGTGAGCAAGGGTGGCCCACTCGCCGGCATTCGCGTCGACGCTGCGGCACCGATCGTGGGCGCACTGGACTCTGGTGCAACCTCGAGCGGTCGCCCCCGAACCATCGACGACGCCGCGCGTGCCCGTATCGCTGGGCTCCGCGAGGTGCGCTCGGTGCTTGCGGTGATGGTGCAACCCGTGCTCGTGATTCCACCGTCGCCGGCCGTCACCGCGACCGCGCCGACCACCACGCGTCGCACGGCGGCGGTCGCACACCCCGACTCGTTCGGCGACGGCCTTGTGGGCGCCGACCTCGCTCGCGTGAGCGACCTTCCCGTTACCTTGCTCGCCGGTCGCCTTCCCCAGCCGGCGTCGCTGACCGAGGTGTCGGTGACCACCAGCTATCTGCGCAAACTCGGACTCGGCGACCAACAGGCAAAGTCGGTGCTCGGTACCGAACTCGAATACGGCTCGGCTCGCGTGTATCGCGCCCTGGGCGCGGCGACGCCGCGGGGGCGATGGGTGCGCGCCGAGATCGTTGGCGTGGTCGCACAAGACGTCGACAGCCACGAGTCGTTGCTGGCACCGATCGAGGCGGTGCGCGCGGCGCGCACCTGGACCGTTACGGGCGAGAACCCCGCGGTGTTCAACACGCCGCGCAGCCCGTACGCGGCACTGTTCGTCGTGGCGAACAGCCTCGATGCCGTGCCGCGTGTGCGCCAACGGATCACGGCTGCCGGCTTCGCGAACAGCGCGCCCGAAAAGCTCATCGCCGACGTGCAGCGCTATGTGCACGTGGTCGAGATCGTGCTCGGCGGTATCGGTCTGATCGGGCTTGTGATTGCCGCGCTCGGTAT
>JBBREP010000210.1:0-2882 GCA_038202885.1 Acidimicrobiia bacterium
CCCCACTCCGACAGCTCGTGGCCCGACGCACCCGAACGACTCGCAGCCCTGTTCGAAGGAGTCGACGATGACGCCATCGACAAGATCACCCACCGCAACGCGATGCGCCATTTCGGATTCGAACCGTTCGCGACGCGCACACGCGAGCAGTGCACGGCGAGCGCGCTGCGCGCCGAAGCCGGCGATGTCGACACCGTGACGCACGTCGGCCGCCTCGCCGACGAGCGCGACCTCGAAACCTGGCGCAAGCTGACGACCCGGGCCCGGTGAGCGTGCCGAACGAAACCCCGACGCCCCCCAAGGTCGCGTTCGTCACCGGCGCGAGTCGCGGCATCGGCAAGGCCATCGCCGTCGAGCTCGCCGAAGCCGGCTACGACATCGCGATTCTCGCCCGCACGGTGCACGAGGGCGAAGCACGCGAGCACAGCTCCACGCTGACGCGTTCCGACACTTCCCCACTACCCGGTTCGCTCGATCAGACCGCAGCGTTGATCCGAGCGACGGGCCGCCGATGTCTCGCGGTGCCCGGAGACCTGCTCGACCACGATTCGCTGCAGCGCGCGGTGGCAACCGTGCTCGCCGAATGGGGTCATGTCGACGTGCTCGTCAACAACGGCCGCTACATCGGCCCGGGGCACATGGATCACATCGTCGACACGCCGGTGCACCTGCTGCGCGACCACCTCGAAGCGAACGCACTCGCACCGATCGTGCTGATCAAGGCGGTGCTGGCGCAGATGATCGAGCGGGGCGGCGGCACGATCATCGACATCACATCGAGCGTCGCGTTCGAAGATCCGACCGAACCCGCCGGTGAGGGCGGCTGGGGCCTCGGCTATGCGTTCAGCAAAGGCGCGTTGCATCGCATCGCGGGCGTGCTCGCGGTCGAACAACGCGCCAACAACGTTCGGGCCTACAACGTGCAGCCCGGCTTCATCGCGACGGAGAGAATGCAACAAGACATGGCGGCGTTCGGATTCGATGCGTCGACGGGCGCGCCGGCCGCAGTCGTCGCCAAGGTGTGTCGCTGGCTGCTCGAGTCGCCCGACGCGCTCGCGCTGAACGGCGCCAACGTCGAGGCGCAAGACGTGTGCCGAAAGCTGCGGCTCCTGCCGGGCTGGTCGTGACGGAGGATTCGCGAATGGCGCCGAACTGGAACGGGCTCGGTGTCGGTTTGGCCAACCTCTGGCGCATCGCCGACGCCGAGACGCGATCGATCAGCCCCGAGAACCCGACCGGAGAGAAGGGTCGCGGCGGCATGGCCACCGAAGGCACCGGCTCCGGGCCGGCGCGGGAGCTCGGCCAAGGATGGAAAGTCTCGCCGTCGGTCGTGATCGCGCCGCACGACACGCACGTGCTCGCCGATATCGAGGGCTCGGGCGCGATCCAACACATCTGGTTGACGCCGACCGGAAGCTGGCGCGACCAGATACTGCGCATCTACTGGGACGACGATCCGCAGCCCGCGGTCGAATGCCCGATCGGCGACTTCTTCGCGTGCGGGTGGGGCGAGTTCGCGCAGGTTTCGTCGCTCGCCGTGTGCGTGAATCCGGGCACCGCGTTCAACTGCTACTGGGAGATGCCATTCCAGCGGCGGGCGCGCATCACGCTCACCAACGAAGGGGAATCGGCCCGACTCCTCTACTACCAGGTCACCTACGCGTTGTGTGACGTGCCCGACGATGCCGGCCGCTTCTGCGCGCAGTTCCGCCGCGTCAATCCGCTCGTCGCGGGCGGCGTCGTGAACGTGCTCGACGGCGTCCGCGGGCGCGGCCAGTACGTCGGCACCTATTGCGCGTGGGGCGTGAACAACTCGGGCTGGTGGGGCGAGGGCGAGCTGAAGTTCTTCATCGACGGCGACGACGAGTTCCCGACGATCTGCGGCACCGGCACCGAGGACTACTTCTGCGGTTCGTACAACTTCGACGTCGGCGGCGAATACCGCGAGTTCACGACTGCATACGCCGGCATGCCCCAGGTGCTGCGACCCGATGGTGCGTACCGGTCGCAACAACGGTTCGGCCTGTACCGCTGGCACCTCACCGATCCGATCCGCTTCACGACCGATCTCCGGATCACGATGCAGGCACTCGGATGGCGACGCGGCGGGCGCTACCTGCAACTCCAAGACGACATCGCAACCGTTGCGTACTGGTACCAGACACTCCCACTCGCGCCGTATCCCGAGCTCCCGGATCGCGACGCGCGCGAGATCATCTGAAGCGCGCAGGGCGCGCGAAACACATGCATTCGCCGACGGTGGCGCGGTGCAACGCATCCGGGTCGGAGGTCGGCCCGGGCGTAAGAACCTCGAACTGAGTGCCGGAGGTTTATCCGGCGCGGGCGTGGGCGTCGTGTTTGTGGGCTTGGCGGTGGTGGTGCCAGCAGAGGAGCTCGAGGTTGTGGAGGTCGGTGGGGCCGTCGTGGCTCCACCAGTTGATGTGGTGTGGTTGGCAGAACTGCCAGGGGACCTTGCAGCCTTTGGCTTGGCAGTGGCCGTCGCGCACGATGAGCGCGTTGAACTGCTTATCCGACGGCGTACGCGTTGACCGACCGAGGTCGAGAATCTCGCTGGGTCCGTCGATCACGACGCGGCTGATGTTGCATTCGCACAGGAGCCGTTCGATGGTCGCTTGGGAGAGGCGTCCGCCGGTCGCGTATTCGGCGCGCATGTCTTCGACGAACTCGGTGTTGGTGCGTTCGAACATGCGAATGTCGACGATGGCGAGCGCGTTCGGGACCCCGCGCCGGCGTTTGGTTGCGGCGGGTGGGTGCTCGCCGAAGGTGAGGGAGAACCGGCAGATGTCAACGAGGGCGTCGGCGCGGCGTTGGGCCGGGGTGCGGGGGTCGTCGTCGATGTGCGCGGTTTCCATTTGGGCGTC
>JBBREP010000211.1:0-2707 GCA_038202885.1 Acidimicrobiia bacterium
GCCGCCCAACCGAGATCGATCATGCGCCCGGCCATCCAGTCGGTCGGCACGATGATGTCCTTGCCGATGCCATGACACTGGCTCAGCACCGGCCGGATCTTGGCGTAGTACTCCTCGTTGTCGTTGAAGTCTTCCTTGTAGGCGGTCTTGATCCCGCTCGCGGTTTGGAAGTCCTTGACGGTCGCCTTGTCGATGTAGAGCGGCCAGTTGGAGATCGCGAGCGTCTTGTCCGTCGACTGCTTGGGCAGCGGGCACCCCGATGTGAGCGAGTCCTTGGTGGTCGTGTTCGTTGCCGACTTCGACTTGATCCCGCCGCTGCCACACGCGGCGAGGAACGCGGGCCCACCGATGACCATGGCGCCACCCGCGGCGCCCATGCCTCCCAGGAACTGGCGGCGCGTTACTGCCTGTTGCACAATTCGGGTGCGTCGCTGGTTCATGCAGTCACCTCAGAAAGATCGTTGGATTCGGAATGGGTCTTGTCTGGCAGTACTCGCGCGGCGTCGTCATCCCAGCTCGCCCATACGGCATCACCAGGTCGCAGCATCGGGAGTTGTTCGTCGGCGCCCACGTAGGCCGCCACTTCCGTGCCATCGGGCGAACGCAGTGCGAAGCGCACGACGGGCCCTTGGAACACGTAGTCGATGACGTCGCAGCGCAGCGACGTCGCCGCACTTGATGGCTCGTCGATCGTGACGCGCACGCGCTCGGGGCGCACCATGAACGTTGCTGCGGTGCCAGCTCCGATTGCCGAGCCGTCGAGCGCGCCGCGCAGCTTTGTGGCCGCGACGGTGACGACGGCGGCATCGCCGTCGCGCGATTCGACGACCACGGGCCACAGGTTCGCCTGGCCGATGAAGCCTGCGACGAACACCGACCGAGGGTGGTTGTAGATCTGCTCGGGAGTACCGATCTGTTCGACCACGCCATCGCTCATCACCGCGATGCGGTCCGAGAGCGTGAGCGCCTCTTCTTGGTCGTGGGTGACGAAGATGAACGTGATCCCGATCTCACGCTGGATTCGCTTCAGTTCGATCTGCATCGCCTGGCGGAGTTTGAGGTCGAGCGCGCCGAGCGGTTCGTCGAGCAACAGCGCGCTCGGAAAGTTGACCAGCGCACGCGCGAGCGCCACTCGTTGCTGCTGACCGCCCGAGAGTTGCGTGGGCTTGCGCTTGGCGAAGTCACCGAGTCGCACCACGTCGATCATCTCGTCGACGCGCTTGGCGACCTCGGGCTCTTTGACCTTCTTGCTGCGCGGTCCGAACGCGATGTTGTCCCACACCGTCATGTGCGGGAAGAGCGCGTACTGCTGGAACACCGTATTGACGTTGCGTTTGTACGGGGGGACGTGCGAGACGTCCTCGCCCTCGAGACGGATAACGCCGCCAGTCGGGATCTCGAAGCCCGCGATCATCCGCAGCGTGGTGGTCTTGCCGCAGCCTGATGGCCCGAGCATCGAAAAGAATTCGCCGCGCGTGATGCTGAAGTCGGCCTCGACGACCGCGACGAAGCTCCCGTACTTCTTCGATACGTGTTCGAGCACGATGACGTCGTCGCTCAGCGCTGGGCCCCCTAGGTCGGATGGCGATATCGGGGTGGCGATGTCGGAATGGCGAAACGAAACTGCGGAATTCGAATGTGGGGCCGACGGTGTTGGCTCGAGATACCGATTGCGTGCATCCCGAGGTCACCACTGTGCCCCAAACCTGCGCCCCCATCGGGGACCGGCTGCGGCGGGGTCAGATTCGCACGCAGAACGGCAGTGCGCAAGTGATTCCGTAGTCAACTAGCGTTCAGGAGTCGGAATCCCTTGCGACATGGGTACCGGGCGACGCATCATGGCAACACATCACGGCGGCACAGCAACCGACCGCGACACCCACAGACGAGGAGCCGATCGTGGCCGAAGCGAACTACATCGGCGGCACATGGGTACCCGCCGCCGCCACCGACCCCGTCGTGAACCCGGCTACAGGCGACGAGATCGCCACGGTGGCAAGTTCGGGTGCGGCCGAAGTCGACGCCGCGGTGCGCGCCGCATCTGAGGCCTTCCCGGCGTGGGCCGGCTTGGCCCCGCGTGCGCGCAGTGAGGCATTGCTCGCGTTGGCGCAGGTGATCGACGACAACATCGACGAGCTGTCCGACATCGAGATGCGCAACGTGGGCAAGCCGAAATCCATCATCGGTATCGAGATGGATCTGTCGGCCGACAACCTGCGCTTCTTCGCGGGGGCGTGCCGCAACATGGAGGGCAAAGCCGCGGGCGAATACCTCGACGGGCACACGAGTTACGTGCGCCGCGACCCACTCGGTGTGGTGGCCGGCATCGCGCCGTGGAACTACCCGCTGAACATGGCGGTCTGGAAGTTCGGTCCGGCGCTCGCCACCGGCAACACGGTCGTGTTGAAGCCTTCGGAGCTCACGCCGTTGTCGCTCCTCGCGTTCGCGCGCATGACCGAAGGCATCTTGCCGCCGGGTGTGTTCAACGTGGTGACCGGTCAGGGCGAAACGGCCGGCGACGCGATCGTGCGCCATCCCGATATCCGCCTCGTGTCGCTCACCGGCGACGTGAACACCGGCAAGCTCATTGCTCGCAATGCGGCCGACACCTTGAAGCGCGTGCACCTCGAACTTGGCGGCAAGGCACCCGTGATCGTGTTCGACGACGCCGACATCGACGCCGTCGTCACCGCGCTCAGCGAAGGCG
>JBBREP010000212.1:0-2689 GCA_038202885.1 Acidimicrobiia bacterium
CGTGTCGAGCGGCTACGTGCCCGTCGCGACGATGCCCGGCTGGATGCAACCGTTCGCCGAGCACCAACCGATCACCGTGATGGTCGACGCCGTTCGCTCGCTCGTGCTCGGCGGCCACGTCTCGGGAGTGGGCCACGGCACCGCCTACTACGTCGTGGTCTCACTCTTGTGGAGCGCGGGCCTCACGATTGTGTTCGGCTCGATCGCCGTCGCTCGCTATCGCCGCGGCTGACACCGTTGGCGGTGTCGTCACCACCAGTGGCCTATCGCGCCGGTGCGCAGTACGGTGACCGCGCGTGGCACGTGACGACGCAGCACAGCAAGCCATCAACGGACTCGATGCGATCGATCCAGCACATGCGATCGAGGTGCTGGGCGAGGCGCTTGGCCCCGACGCAGTCATCACCGGCGACGCGATCAGCGACGATTATGCCCACGACGAGGCGCTCGGCGCGACGGCGCAGCGTCCGCTCGCCGTCATCCGCCCACACACCGCCGACGAGGTCGCGCTCGTGGTCCAGACCGCGGCCCGCGCCGGTCTTGCCGTCACAGCGCGGGGTTCGGGCACCGGGCTATCGGGCGCGTGTATCCCGCGTGCCGACGGCATCGTGGTGTCGTTCGAACGTATGGCGCGCATCGTCGAACTCGACCTCGACAATCATGTGGCCGTCGTGCAACCGGGCGTGACGCTCCAGCAGCTCGACGACGCCACGAAACAGCACGGGCTTGTGTATCCGGTCTTCCCCGGCGAAAGCTCCGCGAGCCTCGGGGGGAATGTTGCGACGAACGCCGGCGGCATGCGCGCCGTCAAATACGGCGTGACCCGCCATCAGGTGCTCGGGTTGGAGGCCGTGACGGGCAGCGGCGACATCATCCGCACCGGCGGCAAGTTCGTGAAGGCAACGTCGGGCTATGACCTCACGCAACTCATCACCGGTTCCGAGGGAACCCTCGCACTCGTGACCGAGGCGACGCTGCGGCTCTACCCGCGGCCCGAGTTCGCGGCCACGGTGCTCGCCCCCTACGCCACGCTCGGCGAGATCACTGCCGCAGTGCCGCAGGTGGTCGCGAGCGGCATCGGTCCGCTGCTCGTCGAATACATCGATTTCATCACGATGGACGCGATCGTCAACAGCAAGGGCATCGAACTCGGGGTGGCACCCGACGTGAAGCCGAACGCGCTCGCCTATCTCGTGATCGTGCTCGAGAACCGGAACGACGAATTCCTGGACGCCGATGTCGAGGAACTCGCGGAGTTGCTCGCGAAACTCGGGGCGCTCGACGTGTACGTGTTGCCGTCGGCGGCCGGCGCGCAGCTCATCGAAGCACGCGAGCAGGCGTTCTGGACCGCGAAGGCCGCCGGCGCGGACGACATCATCGACATGGTCGTCCCTCGCGCCGCGATCGCCAGCTACATGGCGAGCGTCGGCGAACTCGCACACGCCAGCGGCTCCCTCGTGGTCGGCTGCGGTCACGCCGGTGATGGCAACGTGCACCTATCGGTGTTCCAAAGCGACGCAACCACCCGCGACACGCTCATCCACGACATCTTTGCCACCGGCATACGGCTCGGCGGCGCCATCTCGGGCGAGCACGGCATCGGCACGCGTAAGAAGTCGTATCTCGCCGCACTCGAGGATCCGGTGAAGCTCGCGCTCATGCGCAGCATCAAGGCCGTATTCGACCCTCGGTCGATCCTCAATCCCGGCACGATCTTCGATCTCGGCGAGGAGTCACCATGACGAGCACAGGTACAACCGGTGCACACAACGGTGCGACGACGAACGGCGCCCAGGCGCTGATCCGCACGCTCGTCGCGAACGGCGTCGACGTGTGCTTCACGAACCCGGGCACGTCGGAGATGCATTTCGTCGCCGCACTCGACACGGTGCACGACATGCGTGGCGTACTCGCGCTCTTCGAGGGTGTCGCCACCGGCGCGGCCGACGGGTATGGCCGGATGGCCGATCGGCCCGCGGCCACGCTGTTGCACCTCGGACCCGGTCTTGGCAACGGATTGGCGAACCTGCACAACGCACGCAAAGCGCGCACGCCCGTCGTCAACATCATTGGCGACCACGCGACGTATCACAAACAGTACGACGCGCAACTTGAATCCGACATCGAAACCGTGGCGCGCAACGTGTCGACGTTCATCCGTTCCTCGGCCAAGCCCGACGAGGTCGCGGTCGACGCGACCGACACGATTGCCGCGGCGTACGGGCCCCCCGGCCAGGTCGCGACGCTGCTGCTTCCCGCGGACGTGTCATGGGGCGATGTTGGAGCGCCCAGCGGCACCGGCAGTGACACGCTTCCGATCGCGGCTCGCCGCGCCGCACACACCGTCGGCGACGACACGGTACGCGCCATTGCCGACGTGCTGCGCTCAGGCGCGCCCACGGCGCTCTTGGTCGGTGGCCGCGCCTGTCGTACCGGCGCGCTGGAACACGCGCGGGCGATCGCCGACGCGAGTGGCGCCAAGCTGCTCTGCGAAACGTTTCCCGCGCGCCTCGAGCGCGGCGCCGGCATCCCTGCGGTCGATCGCATCGGCTACCTCGCCGAGTTCGCGGCGATGCAACTCGACGGGCTCGAGCACCTCGTGCTCGTTGATGCGAAGGCGCCCGTGTCGTTCTTCGCGTATCCGGGCAAGGCCAGCTACCTCGTGCCGCAAGGATGCACCGTCCACACC
>JBBREP010000213.1:0-2650 GCA_038202885.1 Acidimicrobiia bacterium
GAGCTGGCCGAGGAATATCCGCTCACCTTGATCAGCCCGGCGAGCCCCAAGATGATCAACTCGATGTTCGGCGAGTTCAACGAACCCGACCCGACCGTGCGAGTGCATCCCGACGACGCCGCGGTGCGCGGCCTGCCCGACGGTGCGATCGTCCGCGTGCACAACGGGGGAGGCGGAGTGATCGCGCTGCTCACGATCGACACGGATATTCGTCCCGGTGTCGTGGCGATGACCAAAGGCGTGTGGCTGCGCTCCACTCGTGGTGGCAGCGGCGTCAACGCACTCGTACCCGACACGTTCTCCGATCTCGGCGACGGCGCGTGCTTCAACGACGCACGGGTGGAGTTGTCGGCGCAATGAGACAGTCATGGCATCAAGACACGCCGATCGGTCCGATCACGGTCATGTCGGGGCCGCGCGGGGTGGAAAAGATCTGGTTCTCGACCACCGCCGACGCCGACGACGCCAACTTGGACGTGCTTGCAACAACCGCCGACAGCGAGCCGCGCCGAGACCCGGCCGTGGCCAAGGCACTCGACGCATGGTTCGCGGGTGAGGTGACGACGCTTGATGTCGAGGTCGACGTCACCACCGTGACCGCGCCCTTCGCCCGGCACGTCCTGGAGACGCTGCGGCGCGAGGTCGGGTGGGGCGAAGTGGTGTCGTACGGCGAACTCGCCGAGATGGCCGGCAGCCCGGGCGCGGCACGCGCCGTCGGCACGACGATGGCGCACAACCCGGTGCCGTTCGTGATTCCCTGCCATCGCGTGATTGCCGCGCGAGGCAAGCTCGGTGGCTACGGCGGCACGACTCAGGGTGTCTCGCGCAACCTCGCCATCAAACGTTGGTTGCTTGCCCACGAAGGGGTCCTGCTCCTCGACGCATGAACACCCTGCCGTCTGAATACCCTGCCGTCTGAATACCCTGCCGTCTGAATACCCTGGCGCCTGAATACCCTGGCGCCTGAATACCCTGGCGCCTGAACATCCCGACGCCTGACGCCCGCGTGGGTCTCGGTTGCGGGATGCGGGGCTAGCGTCGTCTGTCGTGCACGAAGGCTCACGGCGCGCCATCGTGGCGGCGTTTCTCGCGAACCTTGGTATCGCGTTCGCGAAGATCGTCGCGTTCATCGTCACCGGCGCCGCGTCGATGCTCGCGGAAGCGATCCACAGCGTCGCCGACACAGGTAACCAAGCCTTGTTGATGCTCGGAACCCACCGGGCGAACCGGCCCCCGGACGCGTCGCATCCGTTCGGTTACGGCACGGCTCGCTATCTGTGGGCGTTCATTGTTTCGCTCGTGCTGTTCACGCTCGGCGGCGTGTTCGCCATCTACGAGGGTGTCGAAAAGCTTCTGCATCCTCACGATCTCGAGTCGCCGATCTGGGCGATCGGTGTGCTCACGATCGCGGCAGGGCTCGAAGGCGTTTCGTTTCGCACCGCGTTGCGTGAGGCGAAGCCGATGTTGCACGGTCAGTCGATGATCGCGTTCGTGCGCCGCGCGAAGAGTCCTGAACTCCCGGTCGTGTTGCTCGAAGACTCCGGCGCCCTGATTGGTCTGTTGTTCGCGCTGGTCGGCGTGCTCCTGGCCACGGCCACCGGCAACGCTCGCTTCGACGCACTCGGCAGCCTCGCAATCGGTGTGTTGTTGGTGGTGGTCGCGGCGCTGCTCGCGGTGGAGATGTCGAGTCTGCTCGTCGGCGAGAGTGCGGCCCCGGGTGAAGTGGCCGCGGTCGAGGCCGCGATACTGCGTGGTCAGTCGGTGCAGCGCCTCATCCACTTACGCACGATCCACCTCGGTCCCGAAGATGTGATGGTGGCCGCCAAGGTCGAGTTCGACAACGCGCTCACGGTGCGAGCGCTCGCGGCTGCCATCGACGCGACCGAGGTCGAGATCCGTGCCGCGGTTCCTCACGCGCGCCTCGTATTCATCGAACCGGACATCTTCCATGCGGTCGACACGCCGTGAAGTTTCTGTGTTGACGCCGCGTTCGGCTGGTCGGTCGCCCTTGGGGGCCTTTGACCCCACGCCAATCGGTCAGCGGCCGCGAGATGCCCGATTATCGTCGGGGCAATGATCGATGTCGGGCGAGGTACGAAGGTGTTCGATGCCGCGCCCGTGCGCGGCGCGTGGCGCATGCTCGTTAGTCCCGATGACGTGCTCGATCTGATGGACACGTCGGCGGCTGGGGTTGTGGCGTGTGTCCAGGATGCCGGGGCAACGTTCCTGGCGCCGATCTTCGATGATCTGACCGCCGTCGTCTGCATGTCAGGCACGCCCTTGAGTCACATCGGCATCGTGAGCCGCGAGTACCAAGTGCCGTGCGTGATGGGTGCGGCGATGTCGGCGTCGCCCACCGACGGCGAGACGGTCGAGGTCGACTGTTCTGGCGCGGTTGGCATCGTGCGTCGGGTCGGGTGAACCGCACATGCCCGAAGTGGCCGTTCCCGACGGCTGGGACAAAGCCGACGTCAATCGTTGGGTGCGATACCACTCCGAGATCTCGTATGAGCTGACGTCGCAGCGCACCGCGCTGGAGTCGGCACTGATCCCGATCACGGCGTACATCGTGATCGGCTGCGTCGAGGCCTACCGGCGCTACCCCGAGCTGATGGGTGCGATCGCGGACGCGATGGCACCCGAAGAGATT
>JBBREP010000214.1:0-2605 GCA_038202885.1 Acidimicrobiia bacterium
TCGCCATCGTGCGCGTCGAGCAGATCGCGCCGTGGCCCGCTGTCGAGCTTGCCGGAGTGCTCGCCCGCCACCCGGGCGCGACCGTGCGGTGGGTGCAGGAAGAGCCGGCGAACATGGGCGCGTGGACGTTCGTGCGCGACCGTCTCGCCGAGCTCGTCGGCCAGCCCGTCGCCCGGGTGTCGCGTGCCGAGTCGGCGAGTCCCGCAACCGGGAGCCAGACCGTGCACGAGCGCGAGCAGCACGCGTTGATCGACGCCGCGTTCGCGACGCCCTGACCGATCGGCGAGCCGTCGCTCAGACGGGCACGGCCGCGTCGACCACCGCGTCGACCGCCGCGTCGACGACCGCGGCACCGACCACCGCGCGGCCGACGATGCCGTCCAACACCGTGTCGACGTGCCGGACCACGAACGCGTCGTCGGACACGAGGCCGAGCCAGAGCCGCCGGTAGATGATCGGCGCCGCGACGAGGTCCACCACGTGGCTGGCGTCGGTACCGACGGGCAGCTCGCCGCGTGCGATCGCGCGCTCGACCGCGCGCACGCCCTGCGCGCGCCGTTCGAGCACGTAGGGCCGCCACACCGCGGCGAGACGTTCGTCGCACTGCGCGTCGGCGACGGCCTGGGCCATCACCGTGGCGAAGTCACCCACGGTCACGAGGCGCGCCAGGTTGCCGGCGATGGCCAGCAGATCTCCCCGCAACGTCCCGGTGTCGACCGGGGGCGACACCACGTCGGCGACTTCACGCGCCGCGGCGAGCACCAGCTCCACCTTCGACGGGTAGCGCCGGTAGACCGTTGCCTTGCCGCATCCGGCCCGCGCCGCCACCGATTCCATCGACATACCGTCGATGCCCCGCAACGCGTACTCCTCGAGCGCGGCTTCGAGGATGGCCTGATCCGCTTCGGCGCTGCGCGGCCGCCCTGGACGTCGTCCGGCACACCCGACAGGTGCGTCGGCACCCGCGACCGGAGCGCCGGCCATCAGGCGTCCACCGGGTCGACCGCCAGACCGTCCGCCGAACCCACACCGGCATCGACGCGCGGTGGCGCAGCCGACGGCGACACGCCCGACGCGTGGGCCGGCAACCAGATCACGGCGATGACCGCACCGATCAACGCGGCGGCCGCACCCACGCGCAGACCGGAGTGCATACCGGCCACGAACGCTTCCTGCGCGGCCTGCGCCAGCGCCCGACCCGGCGCGCCACCGATGCTGCCCTCCACGTTCAACGCACCACCGAGCGAGCTCCCCGCGAGGTGCTGCGCGGACGCCGGCAGCGCGGCGACGGCCGGCGAGTCCAGGATCTGGTGCGAGTAGATCGACGACAGCACGCTCCCGATGATCGCGACGCCGAACGCGCCACCCACCTGTCGTGTCGTGTCGTTCATGGCCGAACCCACGCCGGCCTTGCCGAGCGGCAGCGAGCCCATGATCGATTCGGTCGCCGGCGCCATCGTGAGGCCCATGCCGAAGGCCATCAGGCACAGACGCCACAGCACGTCACCCAGGTACGTGCTGTTCGTGGTGAGCATGCTGAGCGCGAACAGCGCCGTGGACACCGATATCAGCCCCGCCGTCACGACGGCTTTCGTCCCGAAACGCTGCACGAGCCGTGAGCTCGACGGCGCCACGATAACCATGACCGCGGCCCACGGCACCATACGGATACCGGTCTGCAACGGGCTGTATCCGAGCACGAGTTGGAAGTACTGCGTGAGCAGGAACGTGCTGCCGAACATCGCGAAGAACACGAACATGATCCCCGCGCTGGCCGCGGTGAACCGGGGGTTCTTGAAGAAGTTGATGTCGAGCATCGGGTGGTCGCTGCGCATCTCCCAGTACGCGAACGACACCAGCGCGACGATCGCGATCGCGAACGCGCCCATGATCGAAGCGTCGGTCCACCCCTTGTCCGGCGCCTCGATGATCCCGTACAGCAACGAGGCCAACCCGATAATCGAGAAGATCGCGCCGACCGGGTCCAGACGGGGTGCCGACGGGTCCTTCGACGTCGGGATCAGGAAGTAGTCGACGATCAGACCGAACAGCACGACGGGCACGTTGATGAAGAAGACCGAGCCCCAGTAGAAGTGGTCGAGCAGGAAGCCACCGACGAGCGGTCCGAGGACGGCGAGCCCGGACACCCCGGCCCAGATCCCGATGGCGCGGCCGCGCTCCTTGGGAGGGAAGACGTTGGTGAGGATCGACAACGTCGCCGGCATGATGAACGCGCCGCCGATGCCCATCAGCGCGCGCGTCGCGATGAGGTTGCCCGGCGAGCCGGACATCGCCGACATCACCGAGCCGGCGCCGAAGATCACGAGGCCGAGTTGCAACGCGCCGCGCCGGCCGAACTTGTCGCCGAGGCTTCCGGCGGTCAGCAGCAGTCCGGCGAACACGAGCGTGTACGAGTCGACGATCCACTGCAGCTGGCTGTTCGACGCGTCGAGGTCGCGTACCAACGTGGGCAAGGCCACATTGAGGATCGTGTTGTCGAGCACGATCACGAACAGGCTGATGCAGAGCACCGCGAGGATCCACCACCGCCGGGCGTGCACCGCCGGGTCCTGCCAGGTGCCCGCCGTGGTCGTCGCCACCGGCG
>JBBREP010000215.1:0-2588 GCA_038202885.1 Acidimicrobiia bacterium
GGGATGCTCATCTACACCCAGGGCGACCGCAAGACCGACTACCTCGACTTCTATAGCGCGGCGGGCGCGGCGGGCGGCGTGGCAGTGCAGGGCTACACGGGATCGCGCGCGAGCGCGCGCGGGGTCGCGGTACCAGGCGCGGTGGCGGGCTTGCTCGAAGCGCAAGCCAGGTACGGCAAGCTCACGCGGGCCGAGGTGCTCGCGCCGGCGATTCGACTCGCGGCCGAGGGCTACATCGCCAACTCGTTGCTCGCCCGCGAAGTGGCGGCGGATTCAGCGAAGGTGGCGCGATACGAGGGCCCGCGCCGGATCTTTTTTCCCGGCGGCCATCCGGTGCGCGCCGGCGATCACGTCGTGCAACCGGAACTCGCGGCCACGCTGCGACGGATCGCGTCGGAGGGTGCGTCGGGCTTCTATCGCGGCCCGGTGGCCGAAGAAGTGATGCGCGTGCTTCAGGCCGACGCGAGCCCGTTGACGCTCGACGATTTCGCGTCGTACCGGCCGCAGTGGGCGCGCCCGCTCTGCTCGACGTATCGCGGACGCGTGGTGCTGTCGGCGCCGCCGCCGCAGTCTGGCATGCAGGTGCTCGAGGCGCTGAACCTGCTCGAGGCGACGTTGCCGGCGCCGGCGCTTCCGTCGCGCGATCCGGCGGCGTTCGGCGCGTTGGCCGGCGCGCTGCGGGTGAGCGTGGTGGACCGCGGTGCGTACGTGGGCGATCCGTCGCTCGCGACGGTGCCGGCGGCGGGCGTCGCGTCCAAGGCATTCGCCTCGGCTCGCATGGGCGCGGCGTCTTCTGTTGACGTGGCCCACACGGTCGCCGGCAATCCGTGGTCGGCCGACAGTCTGCCGGCGTCGGCCGACTGCGAGCCGTACAGCCCACGGACGCGGGCGACGGTGGCGCGGGGCCAGTCGCATCAATCGCTCGGCGCGCCCGACGACGGCATGACCGCCGAGACGACGCACCTGTCGGTGGTGGACGACGACGGCAACGCGGTATCGCTGACGAACACCAATGGCCTGGGTTTCGGCAGCGGCACGTGGGCGGCGGGATTTTTCCTCAACAGCGCGATGTACAACTTCTCGCGCGACGCGGCGAGCCCGAATGCCGCGGCACCGTACAAGATTCCGGCGTCGACCATCGCGCCCACGATTCTGCTCCGGGACGGCCGCGTGGCGATGGTGGTGGGCTCCCCTGGGTCGGCGGCAATCCCGCCGGCCATCGTGCAGACGATCGTCTACACGATCGATTATCACCTCGATCCGCTTCAGGCGTTGCGCATGCCGCGCATCATTCCCAACGGCGGCGGGCGGATCCAGATGGAGGACGGGATATCCGACGCCGTGCTCGCTGAGGCGCGGCGTCTGGGTTACGAAGTGGCGACCACGCCACCCACCGACATGGTGTTCGGCGGCGTCCACGTCATTCTGCGTGTGGGACAACACTGGGTGGGTGCCGCGGATCCGCGGCGTGATGGCGAAGTGCGCGGCTACTGAGCGGCGCGCCCCTCGACCCGGGGCGCTGACCGGGCCATCTTTCGCTGGCGTCTCACCCGCTCAAACATGCCAGACATCAGCGACAGTTCCGTCAGGAAAGCCACCGGCAAAACGTGGGACGAGCTCTTTCCGGTCCTCGATGCCGCGGGTGCCCGCACGTTGACCCACGCCGAGATCGTGGCGGTGGTGGAACGCGAGCTGGGGGTTGGGCCGTGGTGGCGGCAGATGGTAACCGTGGAATACGAGCGCTCGCGCGGACTGCGCGCGCGGCACCAGTCGGCCAAGGGTTTTTCGGGCACGGCGAGTAGAACGATCGCGGCACCGGTGGGTCGTGTCTATTCGGCGTGGGCCACGCTCGCCGCGCGCCGGAAATGGCTCGACGATCCGGAGCTGACCGTGCGCACGTCGACGAAGAACAAGTCGATGCGCGTCACGTGGGGCGATGGGACCAACGTCGACGTGGGGTTTCTCGACAAGGGCGAACAGAAGAGTCAGGTGGCCGTGCAGCATTCGCGGCTGAAGTCGGCCGCGGCCGTTGCGCGCGCCAAGAAATACTGGACGCGCCAGCTCGTCGAGCTGAAGGCGTTGTTGGAAGGCGGAGCGCGCGCCGGCACACATACCACCACCGATTGAGGGGCAATGCGTCACGCGTACATGTACAACGGCGGATTCGAATCGAATTACACGGCACTGCAGCCGGGCATCACGACGTACACGAGCTCGGAGGGCGACACGCGGCCATTGCCGGAGTGGCCCGACCAGATCGATGGCGTGCGCGTGGCCTACATGGAAAAGGCCGGCAAGAAGTTCTACGCCGTGCGCGTGCTGTACGACGACCACGACATCGTGCTGGAAAATCCGGTGGCGATGGACCCGCTGCGCCACATGGGCAATCGTCGCTTTTCCGCCGACGCCACGGTGGTGTCGGACGACGAAGCCTCGGTGCTGCTCGACGACGTCATTCGCGACAACCCCGAGAAGCAGCCCGCGCTCGCGATGATGATCAACCGGATCAATCAGATTCGCCGGGACGCTCGACCGACGAGCGAGACCTGAGCGCACGCACCACCTCACCGGCCGCACGTCGGCCGGTG
>JBBREP010000216.1:0-2516 GCA_038202885.1 Acidimicrobiia bacterium
GACCGTCAACACCGCGACGGGCAAGGTCCGCGACGACGTGCTCGCCGACCACGAGTCGGGCGATCTCCCGTCGCGCGACCCTCGCCTGGTCGGTCGCAAGCATCGCTACGGCTACCTCGTGCAGACCCGCGACAGCGCGGAAACCGTCGACATGGGCGGCGTCATCAAGCACGACTACGCCACCGGTACTCGTGAGGTGTGGGACCCAGGCCCGAACCTGCATTCGGGCGAGTGGCTCTTCGTGCCCGCGCCGGGTTCCACGCAGGAAGACGCGGGCTGGTTGTTCGCGTTTGTGTACGACGCCACCACCGACAGCACGGCGCTCACGATCATCGACGCCACAGCGGTGGCCAAAGGCCCGATCGCTCGCATCCCTACCCCGCAGCGCGTCCCGTACGGCTTCCATGCCACCTGGGTCCCCGCCTTGGCCTAAGGCGTGACGGCACCGCGTGCGCGCGTCGATACGCGCGACAGGCCGAACAGTCCGGCGCCGAGCGCCGCGACACCGCCGACGACAAGGCCGGACCGTGCCCCGAAGCGGTCACAGATCTCGCCGACGATCGGACCACCAATTGGTGTGGTGCCGAGAAACACGATGGCTTGGAGCGCGAGCACACGACCGCGCATCGCGGGTTCGGCGCGCAGTTGCACGATCGCGGTCGAGGCCGTCAGGAACGTAATGCTCGTGAAGCCGACGATCAGCGCGATCGGAAACGCGGTCCACAGCGTGGGCGCGCCGGCCAGGACGAGCATCGCCGCACCGAAACCGAGGCTCGACACCGCGACCTCGCGCACACCCACGTTGATGCGTCGGGCGGCCACGAGCGCGCCGACGAGCGAGCCCACGCTCAGCACCGAGAACAACAACGTGAACAGCACATCGTCTTGGCGGAACGTCTTGTGCACCAGCAGCGGCAGCACGACTTGGAAATTGAACGCCAGCGTGCCCACCACTGCCATCATCACCAGCGAGATCCACAGCTCGGGCGTGCGCCGCACGTAGGCCCAGCCGGCGCGCACCTGGCCCTGGGCCTTGGCGAGCGGCGGCGCGCTGCGGATCGCGTCGCTGTCCATCAACTTCAAGCCGATCAACACCGCGAAATAGCTGAAGCCGTCGAACGCGAAGCACCACGAATAACCGACGGTGGTGATCAGGATGCCGCCGATGGCCGGTCCGATGATGCGCGAGCTCGTCATCAGCGACGAGTTCAAGCCGACCGCGTTGTTCACGTCTTCCTCGTCGACGAGTTCCACGAACAGTGATCGGCGCGCCGGGTTGTCGAAGGCCATCGTGAGGCCGCTGATCGCCGCCACGGCGTCGAGCCACACGAGCGATGGATGCACCGCGGCCACGATGGCCAGGCCGAACGACTGCAACATGGCGGCGACCTGCACCACCATCAGCAAACGTCGGCGATCGGAGCGGTCGGCCACGACGCCGCCATACGCGCCGAGCAGCAGGATCGGAAGGAACTGGCACGCGGCCAGCACACCGACGGCGAGACCGTTGCCGCCGAGATGGATCACCAGCAACGATTGGGTCACGAGCGTGAGCCAGTTGCCGATCTGCGACACGAATTGACCGAAGAAGAACAGGCGGAAGTTGCGATATTTCAGGGAGCGGAACGTGCCGCCGGTATTGCCAGCCGCGTGGGAAGGGGCATCGGCAGTCACAGCACCGCCGTCGCGATGATGTCGCGAGTGTGGGCCAGGTGTGACTCGACCATGCGCGCGATGCGCTCGGTGTCGCCGCTCGAGAAGGCTTCGAACAGCGCCCGGTGCATCTCATCGAGCGGCCTCGACGGCGCCGCGATGGTACCGACGACTTGATAGCGCTCGCTTTGGTCGTGCAACGACGCGATGAGCGCGAGCATGCGTCGGTTCGGACAGCGAGCGAGCAGCGCGAGATGGAACTCTCGATGTGCGTCGAGACCCGCGACGAGATCGGCGAAGGGCCCGCGCAACTTCGCGAACGCGGCCGCGACCTCGTCGCGGTGGCTGGCGTCGGTGGCAGCCATCGACGCACGCAGCGCGATCGGCTCGAGCAGGAGGCGCAGTTCATACAGCTCGAGTGCGTCGTGGCGGTCGATCGGCGCGACGCGTGCGCCACGCTGCGGCTCGATGACGACGAGGCCCTCACCGGCGAGGCGCTGGAAGGCTTCGCGCAGCGGCGTCGGTGACACACCGAGCGTTTCGGCGAGGTGCTCGGCGCGAAGGCGCGTGCCCGGCGCCAGCTCACCCGACAGGATCGCCCGGCGCAGGCGTGAGTCGACCCAGTGGGTGCGCGTCGGCGGCGAGTCGATGTTGGTCACTGCCTCCATGGCGCTCCTTACGTCAGTTTCGGCGCCAGCCCAGTGTCGGGCCCACTGTCGGGCCCAGTGTCGGGCCGGGCTTGACGGCAGTCAATAATCTATAGATACTAGCGCTCATGTTCCGACTCCTCAACCACGCTGGCCGCGCCTGTCTCGAACACGACGCGAACCGTTACGACCTCGCCCAACTGAGCGGCGACGACG
>JBBREP010000217.1:0-2371 GCA_038202885.1 Acidimicrobiia bacterium
CCTCGCCAGCCGCCGCCATTGGCAACCAGCGCTCGCGCATTGCATCGGAGCCGAGGTGCTGGATCGCTCGTGGCGGTCCGTTGTAACCGAGCTGCGCGAGGATCGCGCTCGACACGTCGACACGCGCCAACTCTTCGAGCACGATCGCTGCTTCGACGTCGCCGAAGCCGGCGCCGCCGTACTGCTCGGCGACGGTGATGCCGAGTAGCTCGGCCTTGGCGAGCGCGTCGAAACTCCGCTGTGGGAACTCCTCCTCCTCGTCCCAATGGCGGGCGTAGGGGAGTAGCTCGCGTTCGGCGACGTCTCGGGCCAGCGAACGCAGTGCCTGTTGATCTTCGGTCTCCGCGAACGGATCCGTACCGGTGTCATGCGCCATGCGAGCAGCGAGACTACGGCGCGGCCCGTCAGTGCGGGAGTAGCGCGCCGATCAACGCGAGCGCGCCGGCGCCGATCAGGCACGGGCGGGCCACCGTTGCGATGCCGAGTTGCTTGGGCCGCTTGCCGGCCTGTTTCGCGGCCTTCTTGGCCGCCTTTGCATCGAGATCGCCGTCGTCGACGTCGGTCGGTGCCGCGTCGTCGACGGCGTCATCGTCGGGCGTACCGCGGGCCATAGATCAGGTGTCGGCGCCCCGCGAGGTGGCCTTGACGCCATCTCTCATTGACTCGCTGGTCGTGGCCGTGGGTACCGTGGGCCGGATCGAGGCCGATGCGTCCTCGGACGAAGAGGTGTGCGATGGCGTACGACAAGGCAGCGGCAACCGACTTCTTCCACGGCCAGCCGTATCCGATGTGGGCCGATGAGCGCGCCGAGAGCCCCGTGCTGCGCCTCGGCATGTTCGGTTCTGGAGATGGGTGCCAAATCATCGACTGGCACCACGCCGAGACCGTGTTGCGAGACGCAGCGACGTTCTCGTCGTCGATCAACATGGAACACATCGGCCAGTTCATGGGCGAGCTCATCGTGGGTCTCGACGGTGAGGAACACCGCGCGTATCGCAACCTTGTCGCCAAGGCGTTCCGCCAGAGCCAACTCGACAAGTGGGATGGCGCGCTGGTGCGCCCGATCATCAACGATCTCGTCGATGCGATCGCGCCCGCCGGCCGCGCCGAGCTGGTCGCCGACGTCACGGTGCAGTATCCGGTGCGCGTGATCTGCGGCATTGTCGGCGTGCCGCTCGCCGACGCCGACCAGTTTGCGCGTTGGGCCATCGAGATCAACACGGGTCCGCTCGATCCGCCCGCGGGGTTCGCGGCACGAGACGCGATGACCGACTATCTGCGGCCGCTCATCGAATCTCGGCGTGCCGAGCCCACCGGCGACTTTCTCTCGGATCTCGTCCACGCCGAAATCGACGGCGACACGCTCCCCGAGGAACGGCTATGGGGGTTTTTGCGCCTGCTCCTGCCCGCGGGGGCTGAGACCACCTACCGCGTGCTCGGCAACGCGCTGTTCGGGCTCCTGACCCACCCCGACGTGATGGCCCGCGTGCAAGCCGACCCCGCGCTCATCCCCGCCGTGGTCGAAGAGACGCTGCGCTGGGAGACGTCGGTGACGATGGTGAGCCGCGTCGCCACCCGAGATACCGAGGTGGGCGGATGCCCGATCCACGCCGGGACGGCCGTGGGCGTCGCGACCGGTGCCGCGAACCACGACGGGACCCGCTTCGATCGCCCCGAGGCGTTCGACATCGACCGGCCGCCGGCGCTGCACCTCGCCTTCGGCACCGGGCCCCACCAGTGCCTGGGGATGCACCTGGCGCGCCTCGAGCTCCATGCCGCCCTCGAGATCCTGTTGGAGCGGCTCCCGAACCTCAGGTTCGACCCCGACGATCAGGGCCCAACCCCGGTGGTCGAGGGCTTCGCGTTCCGGGGCCCCACCAGGCTCCCCGTCGTGTTCGGGTAGCCAAATCGAAGATCGCGCTTCAACTCCGGCCCCAGTCTGCCGATGTGCAGACGACCAAGGAGTGCGCGATGCGACGACGACACGACGAGTGGGACGAGCAGCGATCCTCCTACGGGCGAGCGCTGGAGAACCTCGAAGCGGTGATCCGGGCCCACCCGTCCAGCGGTGGATCTGACCGCGGTGAGCGGGGTCTCACCGTCGCCGACCAGGAGCGCAACGGCACCCAGTCGACCGCACTCCCCGACAACGTCGTCGACCTACGTTCCCGCCTCGCCCTCGCGCGCTCAGGATCAATTCCCGACGACGCTGCGTAACGAACTGAACGGGCTCGTCGCCGAGGGACTCGCGGTGGCGGAGCCGGTGATCAGCGTGGACATGAAGAAGAAGGAACTGATCGGAACTACACCAACAACGGGCGCGAATGGCAACCCGCGGGTGAACCAACGCGCACGAACGTGCACGACTTCG
>JBBREP010000218.1:0-2349 GCA_038202885.1 Acidimicrobiia bacterium
TTCAGCGAGTTCAGCGACGGTCGCGAGGCGACCATCGACGTAGGCACGGCTGCGCCCAGTGCACGGCACCACGCGCGCGAGCACGGTCTCGTCGTCGCCGACGATGAAGCGCGCCTCGACGCGCGCTTCATCAGCGCCGGCACGCACGAGCCCCGCGTCGGCCCGACCGCCCAGGAGCAGCGCAACCGCTTCAACGAGCAGCGTTTTGCCCGCACCGGTCTCTCCGGTGATCGTCGTAAATCCCGCGCCGAGCACAAGCCGCAGTTCGGAGATGATCCCTAGATTCGTGACGCGCAGTTCGGCGAGGGTCATGGTGTCAGCAATTCGTCAGCGGTCCGGAAGCGCGAACTTGGCCTTCAAGATCTCGTGGAAGCCGAGCCCGCTCGGCGCGACAATGCTCGCCGGCGCGTCGGCAACGCGACATGTGACGCGCGCGCCGGCACCAAGCTCGCCACAGCGACGGCCGTCGACGAACAGTGCGACCGATCGGTCGTCGATCACCGAGAGTTGGATTGCCTCTTCGGCGGCAAGCACGAGCGAACGGTCGAACAACATGTGCGGCGATACGGGCGTGAGCACGAGCAGGCGCGCGGTCGGTGACACGATCGGGCCTCGCACCGAGAACGTGTATGCGGTCGAGCCCGTCGGTGTCGCAACGATCACGCCGTCGGCGGCGTAGGTGGTGAACGCAACACCGTTGATCGCCACCTCGAGTCGCACCACCCGACCGCTGTCGGGCTTTTCGAGCACGACCTCGTTGAGGCCGAACCACCGTTGTGTTGGCTGGCCGGGCGTCTCGACCACGCATTCGACGACGGTGCGGGCCTGGACCGAGAAATCCCCGGTCATGAGTCGATCGAGCGCGGTCTCGAGCTCGGAGGCCTCGAACGCGTTGAGGTAGCCGAGCTGACCGCCGTTGATCCCGACCACCGGTACCGGTGACGGGTACACGAGCGCCACGGTGTGCAGCATCGTGCCGTCACCGCCCAGCGACAAGACCAGATCCACCCCGGCGGCGAACTCCGCGTCGGCGACGACCACGGCACCCGTGGGGTGCAGGCCATGCTCGGAAGCCGCCACGTGCACTGAGATCGCGTGCTGCGAGCACCACGCGGCCGCGCGGTCTGCGAGGGCCAGCGCGGCCGGTCGCTCCGGGTTGACGACGAGACCGACTGCTTGCATCACACGGCATTCTGCTCGCTGGGCGGGTCCGCCGCGGCGACGGTGCGCGCGAGCTCCTCCAGCTGGTCGTCATGGATCGGGCGTGCGCCCTGACGAGCGTGGAACAAGAACTCGCGGTTGCCGTCGGCGCCGAGGATCGACGATGCCACCGCGGCCTCGGTCACCAGGCCGACGGCGCCAAGCTCCGTCGCGACTTCCACGAGTACGGCGGCGTGCACGGCGGGATCCCGGATGACGCCGCCCTTGCCGACACGGGCCCGCCCGGCCTCGAATTGCGGCTTCACCAGGAGCACGAAATCAGCGTCGGCAGTGGTGCAGTGCAGCAGCGCCGGAGCGACGGTGCGCAACGAGATGAAGCTGAGGTCGGCGACACATCCGTCGACCAACCCGCCGAGGATCTCCGGAGTCAGGTATCGCACGTTGGTGCGATCGTGCACCACGACGCGAGCATCGGTCTGGAGGGGCCACGCGAGTTGGCCGTGACCGACGTCGACGGCGTGCACGGTTGTCGCGCCTCGCTGCAAGAGACAGTCGGTGAACCCGCCGGTCGATGCGCCCGCGTCCAGCCACACCAATCCGGTCGGGTCGATCCCGAAGTGATCGAGCGCACCCGCGAGTTTTGCGCCCCCGCGTGAGACGTACTGACGCGGTGGTCCAGCGCGCACGATGGCGTCGGCATCGCTCACGAGCCGGGCTGGATTGTCGGCGGGCGCCCCTCCCACAGTCACGCGTCCCGTGCGCACCGCTTCGGTGGCATCAGCGCGACTGTGTGCGAGTCCGCGCCGCACGAGCTCGGCGTCGAGACGGCGCCGCACGCTTCAGCGCTTGGCTGCGGCTTTTTTGGCCACGGCCTTGTTCGCAGGAGTTTTCTTGGCCGGCGCCTTCTTCGCGGCTGTCTTCTTCGCGGCTGTCTTCTTTGCTGGCGCCTTCTTGGCTGGCGTCTTCTTGGCTGGCGCCTTCTTGGCCGCGGTCTTCTTCGCGGGTGTCTTCTTGGCCGTCTTCTTCACGGGCTGGGGCAACAACCCGAGCGCGCGCAGCTGACGCTCGACCTCGCGCCGCACGATCTTCGACAGTTCGTCGGTGCGACGACGTCCGACGGCCAACGCCTCTTCGAGCGCGGCCGTTGCCCTGTCGCGTTGCACGGTGCCGGCTTCGACGAGATCGTCG
>JBBREP010000219.1:0-2269 GCA_038202885.1 Acidimicrobiia bacterium
GGCCGTGGCCCGGCGGGCGCTCATCCGATGCCTATCCGCCGAAGACACTGGTCGCGACCAGCTCCTCGAGGACGCGATCGTCCCACCACGAGATCTGCTGTTGCTTGGCGCGGCGGAAGTAGAGCTGGATGTCGTACTCGACGGTGAAGCCGACGCCGCCGAACACCTGCTGCGCCATGGCCGTGACATCGCGGTACGTCTTGCACGCGAAGAGCTTCGCCATCGGCGCAAGGCGGTCGACCGGCTGGCCGTTCGCCCGCGCCCACGCAGCTTCGTAGACGAGCATCTCCGCGCCATCGACGACGGTGACGGCAGCGGAGAGGTAGTGCGCGATCGCCTGGAACGCACCGAGCGGCTTGTCGAACTGCTCGCGATCCTTGGCGTACTGCACCGTGATCTCGAGCGCGTACTTCGCACCACCCACGGCCTGCGCCGCGAGCAGGATGATTCCGTCGAGCATCGTCTCGTTCCACGTCGCCCAACCGCTCTGCGCCGCGCCGATGCGCGCCGACGCCGGCACCCGCACCCCCGACAGCGTCACGGCGAATTGCGCGTCGGAACCGAGCGTGAGTTGTTGTTCCATCGCCACGCCCGCGGCGTTCGTGTCGACGAGGAAGAGGTCGACGTCCGCGTCGGCGTCGCCGGTACGGGCCAGTACGACCATTGCCGTCGAGGCCTGCGCGTACGGCACGTGCCACTTGACGCCGTCGAGCACGAAGTCGGCGCCGTCGGCGGTCGCGCGGGCCTGGACGCCGCGCGCGCCGAATACGTTCCCCCGTTCCAACCACGCGTTGGTCACGATCGCCACGCCCGACCCGATGCGCGCCAACCACGCCTCCTTCTGCTCATCGCTTCCCGCCCGCAACAACACACCCGCCGCCATCACCGCACTGACGAAGTGCGGTGACGGGGCGAGCGCGCGCCCGAGTTCCATGTACACAACCGCGCCCTCCAGCGCGCTCATCTCGGAACCGCCGTACGCCGCGGGCAGCATGAGGCCGATCAGATCGAGCTCGGCCATCTGCTTCCACAACTCGGCCGGGAACCCGACCGGGTCGTCCTCGAGCTCGCGCAGCGTCTCCAGGCTCGCGTACGAGCTGCAAACCCCCCGCACCATTTCGCGCAGCATCTCCTGCTCTTCGTTGAGATCGAGATCCATCTTCAGCTCCCTACGGTTTCCACTGGTCGCCGCGGCGGGTCCAGGGGTTGTCGTCGTCGTTCGTCGGCAGCGCGATGCGCGCCGTGCAATCGGTCATGAGCTCGTCGTTGACGGTCAGGCGCACGAGCACCGTCACCCAACCGCAGCCCACGTCGTCGGTCTCGACCTGTTCGACCGTTCCACCCAGCACCATCGTGTCGCCGGGGAACACCGAACCCTTCATGCGAAATTTCATGCGACCGAGCCGGCCCTTCGGTCCCGACCAGTCGGTGAGGAACCGCTCGAACCACGCCGCCTGATTCGGCGTGTTCAAGAAGATGTCCTTGGTGCCGTTGCGGTTCACCGCAAAGTCGTAGTCGTGGTGCATCGGCCGCCAGTCGCGCGCCGCGAGCGCGCCGAGCACGATCGTCGTCGCGGTGACGGGGTACGCGAGCTCGGGCAGCGTGGCGCCGACCTTCACATCGCCGAACGTGACTGACTTCGTCGTCGTGGTCATGCCTCACCTCGCCGATAGCCGAAGCCGGTGTACGACTCCACACCGACCAACTCGTCCTTCTGATTGAGGTACTCGACCTCGATCACCCAAAAGCGTCCGGTGCCGAGCTTCGTCGTCTTGGGCCCGCTGACAGAACGCAAGATCTGCCGCGTGCGCAAGCGATCGCCGGGACGTACGGGTTCGTGGAACACGATCGTGTTGTCGGTCATCACCGCTTCGGGCAGCTCGAAGATGCGCTTCATGTCGAAGTGCACCTGCAGCGGCACCGCGGGCTCGGTGCGACCGGGCGACCACTGGTGCGGCCGGAACCACACCGAGATCATCGTCGGCGGCGCAATCGGCCCGCCGGTGATCTCGTCGGCGACCGCGTCGTCCCAGAACAAGGGATTGCCGTTCTCGACCGAGGAACACGACGTCCAGATGTAGCCGCGCTCGACCGGGAACTCCCCCGCCTCTTCGTACTGCACCTCGTCGATCAACTTCTCGATCTCGGGCGGGAGATCACTCACGCTTGCCCCACTCACGCCGCAACTCCCTCTTCGCGCAGGGCCGCGATCTCCGCGGCCGAGTAACCGACTTCGGCCAACAGCGTGTCGGTGTCGGTGACGGTCGCG
>JBBREP010000220.1:0-2263 GCA_038202885.1 Acidimicrobiia bacterium
TGTCGACGACGCTCCTGTCGATCGCCGGGTCGGTCGGGTGACCGCCAGCGTGCTCGGTCGGGTGCCGAGCATCGCTCGTTACTACGAGGGGCGCAAGGTTCGCCGCCAAGCAGCGTGGGAAGCATCCCAAGGTTCGGTCCAGGATCGCAATGCCGCTGAGGTATTCGAAGCCCTGACGCGCGACGACCGCTTCTACGACCGCTTCGTGCGCTGACGCGCGCGCCCGGGGCCACCGGCGCGCCCGTGTTCAGGGTGTGCGGCGATCGATGATGCGGGCCCGTTGGAGGCGCATGCGGACGTGCGCGCGCTTGGCGAGCTGCTTGATGCGCCGACGTACTGGGATGCCCTTGCCGAACGCGCGCTGCCACGACAGCCCGCCATAGTGCCGGTAGGCCTTGGCGAAAGATGGCGGCATTTCCACCCACGCGAGGCCCGCCGTGTCGAGGTCGTGGAAGAACGCCGCGCCGATGTCGTAGCCGATCTTCGTGCCGTCTTCGCGCAACCGGTCTTCATAGCCGAACCCCGCGCGCACATGTCCCCGCGTGCGCTGTGTGTCGATGAGCAGCAGCCACGGTTCGGGTCGGGGCGCGAGGATGCGCCGCGCGCCGGTGGTGGGGTGGCGGTACTCCACGCCATCACGCGCTTGGATGCGGGTGGTGACGAGCGCCGCGTCGCGTGTCACGGCCGTCGTGATCATCTCGTCGAGCCAGTCGTGGCGTAGGTACTCGACATCGGAGTCGCTGAACACGCAATACCGTTCGTCGCACGACGCGTACCAGTGATCGAGCCATTGTGCGTGCGTGCGGCCGCCCTCCACGACTTCGAGATCGAGCACGCCATCGGACGCGAATCGCTGGAGCATCGCGACACTCCCGTCGTGTGAACCACCGTCGCCGACTGTCAACGCGAACGGCACGCCGGCGAGGCGCCGCATCGAGCGCACGCAGAGCTCGGTTGCGGTCGTGGTGTTGTGACTCGCCACGTGGACGCGTACCGACGGCGTGGTCATCGGCCGAGGGTGCGGCGACGCATCATGTGCCCGCCTCGCCCGGCGGCGCGGTCGGCGAAGGCAAACCGAGCGCCCCGACGTAGTGGCCGCCGTGGCCGATCACGTGGTAGCCCCCGGCGGGGAGCGTCGCAACGTGGTCGCGAAAGAAGGTGTTGTCTTCGATGTCGTCCATCAGCAGGACACCGTGTGGTGCCAGGCGCGGTTCGAGAAGGTCCATGGCGCGCCGGCGACCGGCGTAGCTCTTGTCGGAGTCGTAGTGCAGGAGGTCGATGGCACCCGACGTTCCGATATCGGCGAGGATGCGCGGGAGGTTCTCGTCGTCGCCGGCAGTGAGCAGCGTCCAGCCGTCGCGCATGTCGGCGGGCACCATGGCGCCGACGAGTTGTTCGGGGTCGTGTTCGCGAAAGAACGGGAAGTCGCTCGAAAAGAGCCTGCCGGTGCCGTTGCGTTGCATCGCCGACAAGACGGTGAACGACGAGTAGCCGAACGCCACGCCGGTCTCGACCACGATCTCAGGTCTGTGCCAGCGCGTCACGAAGTAGAGCAAGTCGGCTCGGGCTCCGAAGCCGACGGCCTGGCCGAGCTCGAGCGACAACGCCTCAGCGCGAGCCTTGGCGACGCCGCCGAACTCGACGGCTTCCTCCCAAAGCGATGCGTCGATGGCCCGACACACAGCTGCCGCGCTGACGCGCACCGACTGGGCCCAATCCCGAGCGGCGTCTCCGGAACGCTCCCGGGGCGACATCCGCCCCAGTGCCTTGCGCCCGATGACCCGCGCATACCCGGGTTTGAGCGCGTTGCGCAGCACGTTCGTGACACTGTTGGGCCGCACGGACCACACAGTATCGTTGCGCCGATATCAGCGGGTTTGGTCGCGCCGCCGCCGAGCAGTCGTCACACTGCGTGTCCGTCGGCATCGACGCCGGTGGGTGCGCCGGTAAGCTGATTGCCCTCATGAGTGCATTCGCATGGCAAACGGTCCGACGGTGACGAACGAACCCGGCGGCATCCTCGACCGGACGAAGGCTGCGGCCCGCGGCATCGTGGGCGCAGGTGCGCGCACCGTGCGGCGGATGCGATCGTCGGACTCCAATTGGAAGGTCGGCCTCGAGGACGAGACGAAGTTCTGGGCTGGCGTCATCGAGCGTGGCGGCAACAACCGCGAGGCCTACCTCTACAAGCTCGACCCCGACAGTGTGCTCGTGGAACGCATCGCCGCGTTCCTGCCGCCGGGAGAGCACCTGAAGATCCTTG
>JBBREP010000221.1:0-2132 GCA_038202885.1 Acidimicrobiia bacterium
CGGTGACTCGACGGCCGGACGCGGCGGTGCACCGGCCGCCGGTGGGCGCGGCGCGGCGCCGCCCAACAACTTCGTCGGTCCGGCCGTCACGAAAGACGGCCGCTACATCTACGTCTCGTTGCGGAACGGCAACGGCGGCTACAACCAGACCGCGCTCGCCTGGCAGATCGGCGTCTTCGACCGCCTCACCGGGCGGACGTTCATCAAGACAAACGAGGTGGGTGGCGCCGTGCGCCCCGCGCTGAGTCCGGACGGCAAATGGTTCGCGTTCGCGACGAGAAACCAGGCGGAAACCGCGCTCAAGCTGCGCGATGTGGTGACCGGCGACGAGCAGTGGCTGGTGCAGAAGATCCAGCGCGACGACCAGGAGTCGAACCACACGGGCGACCTCCTCCCACCGTACGCGTTCACGCCGGACTCGAAGGCGATCATCATCGCGCATCACGGGCACATCTGGCGCGTGAGTGTGCCGGACGGACGCGAGACGATGATCCCGTTCACGGCGGACGTCGATCAGATGATTGCCGGCGGGATCAAGGAGCAGTTCACGCTCGACGACTCGTTGCTGACCGTACACCAGATTCGTGACGGCCAGGCGTCGCCCGACAACCGGCGCTATGCGTTCAGCGCGCTCGACCGCGTCTGGGTGATGGATCTTCCGACCGGCGCGCCGCGGCGGCTCAACCCGTCGGATTCGGTGGGCGAGTATCACCCCACGTGGTCGCCGGACGGTCAGTACATCGCCTACGTGACGTGGAACGACGTGGACGGCGGCGACGTGTATCGCGCACGCGCCGACGGCCAGGGTCGGCCGGAGCGGCTCAGCACCCAGGCCGCCTATTATGAGAAGCCCGCCTACTCGCTCGACGGCCGACGGATTGTCGTTGCGCGCGGCCCGCGCAGCATGCGCCGCGACCGCGGTGAGGGCCCGGACGCCAATCCAACGCTCGCGCCCGCGGTTGGCGCCGAGCTTGTCTGGCTGCCGTCCACCGGCGGCGAGGCGACGACCATCGCGCCCGTAGACAACTTTGGCCGGCCGCACTTCGTGACCGGCGATTCGACGCACATCTACGTGTCGGAAACGCAGGGATTGACCGCGATGCGCTGGGACGGCACCGACCCGCGCGTCGTGTTGCGCGCCAGCGGTGGTCGCAGCGCCGGCACCGCTGGTGGCGCCGCCATCGGCGAGATGACCATCTCGCCCGACGGCCAGCGGGTGCTCGTGCAGTCGGGCGTCCACGTGTTTGTGGTGCAAGCCGTGCCGCTGGCCGGCGCGCCGCCGACCATCAACGCCACCAACCCGGCGCTTTCCGAAGTGCCGGTGCGCAAGCTCACGACGTACGGCGGTGAGTTCGCCACCTGGTCCCGCGACAGCAAGCAGGTGTACTTCTCGCTCGCGCATTCGCTGTTCACCTACGACCTCGCCGCCGCCGAAGCCGCGCGCCGTGATTCGCTCACGCGTGCGGACTCGATCACGCGAGGTGGCGGCGGGCGTGGAGGCCGCGCTGCCCCCGCGCGACCGATCTACGAGCCAACTCGGCATGACGTGACCATCGTCGTCGCGAAGGACAAGCCGCGTGGCACGGTCGTCCTCCGTGGCGCGCGGATCATCTCGATGAAGGGCAACGAGGTGATCGAGAAAGGCGACATCGTGGTGCGCGATAACCGCGTCGTGGGCGTGGGTGCGCAGGGCCGGGTGCCGATCCCGTCAGGCGCGCGAATAATCGACGTCGCGGGCAAAACAATCATGCCCGGGTACGTGGACATCCACGCGCACATTCTGCCGGCGTTCGGAGTGCACCGTTCGCAACCCTCGGAGTATCTCGTCAACCTTGCCTATGGCGTGACGACCACGCGTGATCCGCAGACCAGCCGCACCGACGGCTTGTCGTACGAGGACCTCGTCGAGACGGGCGACTTCATCGGGCCGCGCATCTTCTCCACCGGTCCCGGCATCTTCTCCGCCGAGAACATTCGGTCGCTCGAGGACGCGCAAATGGTGCTCACGCGCTACTCGGAGTTCTACCAACGCTCGACGATCAAGCAATACATGACCGGCAACCGCCGCGTGCGGCAGTTCATCGCCATGGCAGCGCGCGAGCAGCACATGATGCCGACGCTCGAGGGCGGCG
>JBBREP010000222.1:0-2087 GCA_038202885.1 Acidimicrobiia bacterium
AGGCACGCGTCGATCGTGCGCGCGGCATCCTTGGTAGGAACGACGAAGCTCACAAGGCGATCGCGCATCAGCGCGCTCCCTCGAGCACACCGTCGGGTGTTCGCCCGGCGGCGGTGCGCGCCCGTGGCCGCATCGAAGCGGTCCGAGTCCCGGTGATGACCTGTCGAAGTGCTGCCAAAACGGCGTCAGAGGTGTCATCCCACGACGCCGCGCCACCCCAGCGGATTGGCCTCGGCGGTGTGGCCATCCACGCCGGTAAGGCCGTGGCCAAAGCGTCGGCGAGCGCGGCCGGATTCGCCGATGTCGTGATGCCGGCGCCAGCCGCGATCGAGTCCCGCAGGCCGGCAACGTCGTACCCTGCCGTCGGCGTGCCCACTGCGGCAGCTTCGGAGACGACGAGCCCCCATCCTTCGCGCACGGAGGTGGCGATCAGCGCGTGGGCCGATGCCATGATCTGTTGCTTGGTGGCTTGCGAGCAGCGGCCGGTGAGCTCGAGGCCGGGGTGCGACCGGCGCGCGAGTCGGCGGGCCATCGGGCCGGAGCCGATGATCACGAGACGGGCCTCGGGCATGTGCACACGCAGATGTCGCAGCGCCGCAACGGCATGGTCGGGACGTTTCGAGCGCACGAGTCGCCCGCAGAAGGCGAGTGTGGGCACGGTCGCCTTGGGTGCGTGTACCGATCGGTCTGGGCTCTCGATCCCCATGGGCACGACGCTGACATTGCGGATGCCGTAGGCCACGAGCGAATCGCGACTCGATGCCGAAACGGTCAGCGTCGGGATGTCGCGCAGCTGCCGCAGCCACAGCGGTTCGAGAACAAAACGTCCGATGGCCGCGGCCGGCAGCGGCGCTTCGTACCACCACACTTCGCGCGCGACCTGGTGTATGAATGCGACCACGGGCGTCGACCCAGCGACCCGAGACGCTTGGAACGGCTTGGTGTTCACACATTCCACGATCACGTCGAACTGACGCTGGCGGGCTACGAACCTTCGGGCGTGGCGATACACGGTGAACCGATTGCCGCTGCGGACGATGTCGACGCCATGCACGGTTTCTCGTGCGGGATGCCCCCCAACGGCCGCGCAGCACAGTGTCACCGTGTTCCCGTCCGCTACCCAGCGGCGCGCCACGTGTTCGATGTACACCTCGGATCCGCCTGCGGCCGGGTGCGCGAGATCGCGCCACGCGAGGACGAGGATGCGCAATGGCGTCGGTGGATCGGCTTACACCGGCGCCGAGGCTGCGGGCCCCGCGGTTGTCTCTTGCGCTGCTATCGGAATCGATCGCAGCACGCCGCGCTGTCGTTCCCTGGCGACGACTGCTGCGGCCACGATGAGTTGGATGCTGACACCGCCAAGCGCGGCCCTCGCGAGCTCGAGCGCCGAGGCGTGCCAGATCGCGGTGGCAACGAACTCGGTGGTCACGCCGATCCATGGCAGTAGCGCGAGCCGCGAGTGGCGCGCGAAGTGGAACGTCGCCAACATCGATGCGATCGCAACCGGCAGCGTCGCCAGCGCACACAACACGAGGACGGCGCCCCCGTTGCCGAAGCCGCCGCCGAACGTGCCCGTGAGCAGGCGCCCGCCGATCAACGCGATGCCGGCGATTCCGACCAGAGTGAGTGCGAGCGAAACGTTCAGCGCGCCGCGTAACGCTCGCCAAGCGTGCGGTCCGTCGGTTCCGCCGCGCAAAGCCGCGACGAAGCGGGGCATGGCGACCATCACCACGGCCTGAGGAAGGACCAAGACCGCTCTGGCTGCGGTCCCTGCTGCCACGTACAAGGCCCGTTCGCGACCAGCCAGCACGTGTCCGGCAACCAACACGTCGATCGAACCGAGAAACCACACGCCGAACGTCATGGCGAGCGTGTCGACAATCATGGAGCGCTCGAGGCGGAGCGGCGCCGTTGGCGTTGCGGTGTGCGTGCCCCGCCACGCAATGACGACTCCAACGGCTTCGGCCAAGAACGTTCCGAGCATCGCGCCCTCGATGCCGAGCCAGGCCGTGAGCGCGACACCTGCTGCGAGGCGTACCGCGACCGCACCAACGATCGACGCGGCCGCGAGGTTGAACCGGGCTCGT
>JBBREP010000223.1:0-2043 GCA_038202885.1 Acidimicrobiia bacterium
CGGTCGAGCGAGACCACGTGCACATGCTTTTGGAAGTCGGCCACCCGCAGTGCGCTCGCGAACCGTGCTGTTGTCCCCGTGGGCAGTACGTGGTTCACACCGGCCACGTAGTCGCCGATCACCGCGGGCGCCCACTCCCCCACGAACACGGCGCCGGCATTGCGCACGAGCGGCACAAGCCCGAGCGCGTCGTCGGCCATGAGTTCGAGGTGCTCGGGTGCGAGAAGGTTGCTCACCTCGAGCGCGGCGTGGGCGTCGTCAACGATGATGGACCGTCCGCCGTCTTGGAGTGTCGCGGTTGCATCGTCACGACGGACCATGCCGGCCAGCATTGAAACGATCGCATCATCGACGCTGTCGGCGAGCTCGACACTCCACGTGACGAGCACCGCGCGCCCGCCCGGACCATGTTCGGCTTGCGCGAGGAGATCGGCAGCGACAAAGCGCGGATTGGTGGACGCGTCGCCCACAACGACGAGCTCCGACGGGCCGGCGATGGCGTCGATGCCGACAAGGCCGATCAACTGGCGTTTGGCTTCGGCCACATACGCGTTGCCCGGGCCAACGACGACGTCGACCGGCGCGATCGTGTCGGTGCCGAATGCCATGGCCGCGATCGCTTGCGCACCACCGACGCGGTACACGGCATCGACGCCGCTGAGCGCCGCAGCCGCCAGGGTCGAAGTTGGCGGCGCGCCGCTGCGATCGGGCGGCACACAGAGCACTACCGACGGCACGCCCGCGATCCGCGCCGGCAACGCGGTCATCAACACGGTCGACGGGTACGCCGCCCGACCTCCCGGCACGTAACAGCCGGCTCGGTCGACCGGCAAGATCAACTCGCGGATGTGTACGCCGCCACGCTCGTGGCGCCCCTCGGCCTCGCGCTGGCCCTCGTGATAGGCAACGATCTGGTCACGGGCGAACTCGAGCGCGATCCGTAGGTCGGGGTCGATGGCATCGAGCGCGCTCTGGAGCTCGTCGCGGTGTACGAGCAGGTCGTCGATCTCCACCCCGTCGAAGCGCTTCGTGAGTTCGCGGACGGCGTCGTCGCCGCGATCACGGACGTCGGCGAGAATCGCGGCGACCGAGTCACGCAGCTTGGCGTCGGCCGCGACGTCGACGGTGGCGCCCAGCGCAGTGCGCAGGTCGCCTTGGTAACCGCGGAGATCGAGTCTGGCCAACATCGGAACCGGCCAGGATAGGCGGCGCCTGCCGTTCTCCCGACCGACTTGCGAACGGCGGTGACACGGTCCAGTGTGGCTGCGATGAGCAACGCCTCCGACCGCGCACACCTGTCGAGCATCCGATCGCAGCTCGACGAGCTCCAGACCCGTATCACCGACATCGCCGACGCCTACGCCAGCACCCCGGATTCGCAAATCGCTTCGGAACTGTTCAGTGGCGAGCGAGCGCTGCGCAACGCATACCGGGCCATCGAACGCGCCGGCGACCTCATGCGCGACTAGCCAGAGAGCGGAGATCGTGAAGCACCTGTACAGCGGCAAGGTCCGTGACATCTACGACGCCGGCGACGGGCTCCTGCTGTTCGTCGCCTCCGACCGACTGAGCGTGTTCGACGTCGTGCTCGGCGAGACCGTGCCCGACAAGGGACGCGTGCTCACCGCCATGTCGTCGTTCTGGTTCGACGAGCTGAGCGGTGTGCTGGCGAACCACGTCGTCGACACGGAACTGCCCGACATCCCCGACGAGTGGGTCGGGCGGGTGACGCTGGCGCGCCGGGCCGAAATGCTGAAGATCGAGTGCATCGTGCGCGGCTACCTCTCGGGCTCGGCGTGGAAGGAGTACCAGGCGACGGGCATGATGAACGGCGTGCCGCTGCCGCCCGGAATGCAGGAGAGCGAGCAGCTGCCGCAACCGGTGTTCACGCCGTCGACGAAAGCGGCCATCGGCGACCACGACGTGAACATCACCTACGAGGACTCGTGCGTGATCGTGACCAAGGAGGTCGCCGAGCAAGCGCGAGAGGCGTCGCTCGAGCTCTACCGGATGGGTGCGGAGCGAGCGTTGCTCAACGGCATC
>JBBREP010000224.1:0-1861 GCA_038202885.1 Acidimicrobiia bacterium
AGCGGACGGCTCATGCCGGCGACTCGAACGTCAGGATCACCTTGACGTCGTCAGCTCGCCGGGTGAGGGCGTCCTTCCAGTCGTCCAGCGCAACTCGCCGCGTAATGAGACGCGAGAGCCATTGGCGATCCGCCTTGGCGAGCGCGTGCGCGGCCAGTCGATAGTGGGTGCGGTTGGCATTGACGGAACCGAAGATCACATCGTTCTCCAGCACGATTCGACGATTGATATCGCCGAGATCGAGGCGCATCGTGCGACCGCCGGACGAGACGCCAGCCAGGCACACCACGCCGGACGGAGCGCTGCGGGTGACGGCATCAGCAATGACAGCTGGTGCTCCCGTGCATTCGATGATGATGTCGGGCGCAAGCGCCCCCAGGACCGCGAGTGCGCCGCCGTGGTATGTGGCGCCGAGGTCCCTCACGAGGCCTGGCTTCGGACCGTCGACCACCTGATCGAACACGTGTACCTGCAAGCCTCGCTGACGCGCCATCAGCGCCGCCAGCAGGCCCACCGGGCCCGCGCCTGTGACCAGGACTGATTGCGGCTGCCATGCCGGGGAACGCGCCCCGATGCGCTCGGTATGGTCCCACGCCTTGGCGACGACGCTGGCGGGCTCGACAAGGACGCCGAGCTCGCCGAGGGACGGGTCCACCCGTTCGGCGAATGCGGGCTCCAGCCGAAAGCGCTCGGAGGCATAGCCGTCGCGCTCCTTGATGCCCCGCTCCGTGTATTGGCCGTTCCGGCACATGTCCCACTCGCCGACCTTGCAGTACGCGCACGGCACTGGGTCGGGCCGCCGGACGATCCCCACGACGAGATCACCAGACGCAAAGCCGGAGTCGGCAGGAGCATCGAGCACGCGACCGATCGACTCATGTCCAATGATGAGGCGTTCGCGCCCGGGCGGGGGCGAACCGTAGTCGCCCGCCACGATCTCGCGATCGGTTCCGCAGATGCCGATGGCCACCGTCTGGACCAGGAGGCCTCCATCCTCGAGCGGAGGCTCAGGGACGACGGCCATTCGAGCCGAGTGAGCGGTTCCTGGTGCAACTGTGAGCGCACGCACATCCCGGCTCCTACATCGTCGTTCGCGTTGACGTGATGTTCAGCTGTTCATTGCGGTTCATGGTGGCTCCTCGCGCGAGAACTAACACGCCCTGTTCGTGAGCAAGGTGCGTGCCCCTGACCTGGAGGAGCGTCTGTCCTCATAGCAGCGGCGCGACGCTCCATTGGCGGTTCGTCAGCCGTCGGTGGCGTGGGACCTTCGTCGGTCTTCGAGCAACTGCGGAATCCCGACCATGAGGGCGCGACCGACGGTTGCAGGCCTGGGCTCGTGCTCCGCTGCAATGCAGAAGGAGCGATATCCCGCCGCCGCACCGGCCATGGCTGCGGCAATGTCGACGAGGTCAGTGCCGTTCCAGATGTCGTGCTCGTTGCCGCCGGAGAGCAGCGCGCTCAGCCGGTTGAGATAGGACGCGAACGCACCGCGCAAGCTGGCGCCCCGCGCCCCGCCCAGGTGAAGAAGCCCGCGCGCCTGGTGGAACAGCAGCGCGTAGTCGGGATGCTCCCGATAGAACGATTCCTGCGCGATGGCCAGTGCCTCGACGCGCCGGGCAACATCGGCCTCGTGCGGCAGGCTGGACAGATACTCTCGATCGAGCAGGTCGACACCTTCGAGGACCAGAGCCGCAACCAAGGCTTCCTTGGCGTCGAAGTAGTTGTAGAACACGCCCTTGCCGACGTCGGCGCGCTCGGTGATATCTTCGATGCGCATCCCGTGGATGCCGCGCTTTTCGACGAGGGACATCGCGGCGCGGAGGAGCGCCGCCCGTGTCTCGGCTCGCTTTCGCACGCGTCG
>JBBREP010000225.1:0-1770 GCA_038202885.1 Acidimicrobiia bacterium
CCAGCGCGGGCACGATCCAGTATCGCGTCCGACGTGCCGACGAGACGTACGCGTACGCGTCGGGCAACATGGTCATCCAGCGAACACCGGACGGCGCCGCGCTCCGGATCGTCGGCTCCATTCGAGACGTGACCACCGAACAGCAACTCGAGGAACAGCTGCGTCAGTCGCAGAAGCTCGAGGCCGTGGGCCAGCTCGCCGGCGGGGTCGCCCACGACTTCAACAACCTGCTCACCGTTATCGGCGGCCATGTCTACATGCTCGAGCGCGGCGTTCCGCGAACCGAACTCACCGAACGACACCTCGAGGGCATCACCCGCGCGTCGGCGCGGGCTGCCGCGCTCACGCGCCAGTTGCTGGCGTTCAGCCGCAAGCAGATCCTCAAGCCCACGGTGCTCAACGTGAACGCCGTGGTGAACGACGTCCTCCAGATGATGCGTCCAGTGATCGGAGAGCACATTCGGATCGACGCGCGTCTCGAGCCGCTCGTGTCGCCGATCTTTGCCGATGCCGGCCAGTTGGAGCAGGTGGTGGTGAATCTCGCCCTCAACGCCCGCGACGCCATGGCCGGTGGCGGCACCCTCACCATCGCCACCGGGAACACCGCCATCACGCCGCGCACCGACGACGCCGACGCCCCGCCGCTGCCGGCGGGTGAGTACGTGCGGATCACCATCGGCGACTCCGGGGCCGGCATGGACGCTCCGACGCTCTCGCGCGCCTTCGAACCGTTCTTCACCACCAAACCACAGGGCCAGGGATCGGGCCTGGGCCTCGCCACAGTCTACGGCATCGTGAAGCAGTCGTTCGGCGACATCTCCGTCGCGAGCACCCTCGGCGCCGGTACGGTGTTCACCATTCTGCTGCCCGTGGCGCGCCGGCCCGCCACGCTCCTCGACGATCAGACCCACGACGACCACCGCGTCGCCGACGCCGAGCCGTCGCCGCATCGACGACGCGTCCTGCTGGTGGAGGACGACGACGGCGTGCGCCAGTTCGCCGAAGAAGTGTTGACGAACGCCGGCTATCGCGTGGAGTCGGCTCGCGACGGCATGGCCGCGCTCGAACGCGCACGGGCCGCCGACTTCGCGCTCGATCTGCTCGTCACCGACGTCGTGATGCCGGAGATTGGCGGCCGCGAACTCGCCGAACGCCTGCGCGTCAGCCGGCCCGACCTGCCGGTGCTGTACATCTCCGGCTACACCGACGATTCCGTCATGCTCGGCGAGCTACGCGCCGCCGACGCGCGGCTGCTCGAGAAACCGTTCTCCGCCAGCGCCCTCGCCGCGGCCGTCGACGACGTGAGCGCGGCCATCCTGTAGCGTTCGCCCCGCCGGCGGGATCGACACGTCTTGCCTCGATGAGTATCGGTCGCGCACCGCCCGTTCGTGAGCGCACCCGACGAAGTGCATCGATGCGTTCGCCGCCCACGATGCACACGACGCCCGCGCATGCGCGCGGGCGTCGTGTCACAGCTGTGGCATTTCGAACTTGCCGCTACGGCACGATGTTCTGCGACTGCGTCGGCGGCGCATAGATCCCGTTGAACAGGAACTTGAACGTGCCGTGCGGTTGGCCGCGGAACGTGATCTCCGGTCCGAACAGGTAGACCTTGCCCTTGCCGTAGTTCGCCTCGACGATGGCGGCGCCGCCCTCGAGATAGTTCTGGCCCCACGCCCATCCGCTGCGCAACGGAGTCGCGCTGTCGAACCACGCAACGGCCTTCGTTCCCTTCATCGCCGCATCCGGGTTGAGGCGGAATACCGGGCT
>JBBREP010000226.1:0-1694 GCA_038202885.1 Acidimicrobiia bacterium
GCCGACCTCGACGGCACGCCGTTCACGTTCTCGGCCATCGGCCGCAAGAAGAAAGTGCTCATCGCCTGGGCGAGCTGGTGAGGCTGTCGCTATGACCTGCCCGGGTGGCAGGCACTGCACGACGAACTCAAGCAGTTTGGATTCACCGTGGTCGCCGTCGCGCTCGACGAGGCCGAGGCCGCACGCGAGTGGATCGAAACCGCGCACGTCAGCTTCCCGGCGCTGATCGACCCGGCGCATGTCGTGGCCGAGCGCTACGGCTTCATCAACGTGCCCACCGCGATCTGGATCGACGAAGACGATCGCATCGTTCGCCCGCCTGACATCACGCCGGCGAACGATCTGTTCAAAGACTTCACGGGCATCGAATCAGAGTGGCACCACGAAGCGCTGCGTGCGTGGGTGCGTGACGGCACGCTCCCGCTCGACACGAAGGCTGTGGCCGGGCACCAGCACGTGCCGAACGAGGCCGATGAGCTCGCTCGTTTGCATCGGAGAATTGCTGCGTATCTGCATCGCACCGGGAATGACACCGGCGCGGCCGGCCATTTCGCCGCGGCGCGCGAACTGGCACCCTGGGACTGGACGATCAACCGCGGCGCGATGCCACTTGTCGGTGGTGATCCGTTCGGCCAAGAGTTTTTCGACTACATGGAACGGTGGTCGGCGGCCGGCTCGCCCGGATACACATGGGGCAACAGCGCGATGAAACGCGACTAGCAACTCGCTAACTTGCGGCGTAGTGCCTGCCATCGAGATTGCGCGGTTCGTCGATCTCTCGGCGTCGACGTTGCACGACATCCTCGCGTTGCGCGCGGAGGTGTTCGTGGTGGAACAAGCGTGCGCGTACCTCGACATCGACGGACGAGACACCGCGGCCGACACGCTGCATCTCTTCGTCCGCGACGACGAACTCGGGACCGTCGCCTCCTATCTCCGCGTGCTGTGCGAGTCGGACGGCACCCGCAAGATCGGCCGGGTCGTCACCGCGCCTGGCGCACGCCGCCGGGGTCTCGCCGCGGCGCTCATCACCGAGGCACTCACCCAGAGTGCGCCAGGCCCCGTGGTGATCGACGCGCAGGCCCAACTCGAGCAGTGGTACGCCGGCTTCGGCTTCGTCGTCGACGGCGAGCCCTTCCTTGAAGACGACATCCGCCACGTGCCGATGCGCCGAGTGAACGCCGCGGCCACCGACGCGGACGCGTCCGAAGCAGACGCCGTCAGCGCCGACGGAGTGTGAAATCGGCGGCCGCGTCGTCGCGACTATTGACCGATACCACGAGCCGGTACTGCCCGGCGGGCCAGCGAGCCGGCGGGTGCGATGTGTCGATGATGCGGTGCAACGCGAGTGCCGTCAACGGACGCAACGTGCGTCGGAGCAGTATTGCGCCCGCGACGAACCGGGCGTCGTCACGCTCGACCACTCGCCAGTCGATGAGCGCCCCGGCATCGTGGGTGGCGCCCGAAACGATGCGCAGATAGATGCGGATCGGCTCGCCGATCGTGATCGTGCTCGGCACCACGGCAAGCTCGCCGACGCGCACCGGTGCTTCGGGCGCGAACCCCGCGAGGCGCAGGGCAGCCGGGTCGCGGCGTTCCACGAGCGGACGCAGCCCGCGCTCGAGCAGGGGTTCGATGGCGGGGCCATCCTCGGCCCGCCAGCGCGCCGCCGTCGTCAGCGCCAGCGTTGGGCT
>JBBREP010000227.1:0-1623 GCA_038202885.1 Acidimicrobiia bacterium
GTGCAGGAACTCGCGCGCCATCTCGTCGCCTGCCTGGAGCTCGCGATCGAGTCGTTCGAGTTCGGCGGCATCGAAGGCGCGGTCGATCACGAAGAAACCGACGTCGTCGTAGGCCTTTGCTTGTGCCGTCGAGATCGTCGAGAACGGGCCCGTGTGGTCCTCCCACACGAAATCTCGGTTCCATGGGTGCGCGCGCCGTTCCATGGCCGCAAAGGCTACGTGCGCGGGCTGCGCCGCCGCACGGCTGCATGGTTGTATGGCTGCACCGTTGGCCGCGTGGCAAGCTCGACGCCATGACGGCCCTCACCGACATCGCACCGGCCTTTGTCGAGATGGCGCATCGCATCGTGTGGTGCGCGGCCGCCACCGTCGACACCCAGCAGCGCCCCCGCAGCCGGATCCTGCACCCGATCTGGGAGTGGGACGGAGCTGTGCTCGTCGGGTGGATCGCGACCGGCCCGACGCCGGTCAAGCGCGCGCACCTCGAGCACACGCCGTTCGTATCGCTGAACTACTGGTCGCCGAAACACGACACGTGCACTGCCGAGTGCGCGGCGCAGTGGCGTTTCGACCTCGAGACCCGCGCTCGCGTCTGGGACCTGTTCAAGCACGGGCCCGAGCCGGTCGGCTACGACCCGGCCATGATCCCGGTGTGGGAGACCCCCGAATCGGACGCGTTTGCCGTGCTGCGCCTCGACCCCTGGCACCTGCGCGTCTTCCCGGGCACGGTGTTGCTCGGCCAGGGCGGCGACGTGCTCACCTGGCGCGCGGGACGCTGATACTGCGCGCCAGCGTCATTGCTTACAGGTTGTGTACCGCGAGCAGTGTGTCCGATCGATGCTCTGTCTTATCCTTACAAGATGTGCATGACAGTAAAAAATTGGGAAAGAAGGGTTGTATAACGAACATGCGTTCTGATAATCTCTGGTCATGGGCGGTGATGGGGTCGACATGCTCGCCGAGGCGATCGGAACGCTCGGCGGTGAAGACATCGATGGTCGGTTCCTGGGCGACGACCTGATCGCGCTGACGGGCCTGGTGGGCCGCCTACAAGCCGAGGTATCGCGGCGCGTCGAGTCGTTCGACGCTCGTGGTGATTGTTGTGCTGACGGGCACCGCTCCACCGTCGGCTGGTTGTCGGCAAACTGCCGTATGGATCCCGGCGACGCGTCGCGCGAGGTACGCGCGGCACGGATGGTGCGCGCGGTCCCGTCGGTACGCGAACTGTGGGAGTCGGGTGCCACGACGACCGCGCATGTGGGGCGCTTGGCGCGGGTGCGCCACCTCGCCAAAGCCGACCGCGAGTTCGATGCCCTCGCACCGGTCTGGGCAACATTGTGCGCCGAGCACGACACGAAACTGTTCGGGAATGTCCTGGCGAGTTTCATGGATCGCGTCGGTAACACCCGTGCGCCCGAAGACCAACAGGCGGCCGGCGTGATCGAGCGGCGGATGCTGGCCGGGTCGAAATGTCTCGGGGTCGGGTTACTCGACGCGCGCCTGGATGGCCTGGACTTTGAGACGGTGTGGGACGCGATCGAACACGAACGCGACGCCGGTCGTGTCCAAGACGACGAACGGACCATCGATCAGCAACGCGCCGATGCGCTCGTCGCGATCGAG
>JBBREP010000228.1:0-1582 GCA_038202885.1 Acidimicrobiia bacterium
CGCGACGCCCGAGGGCGCCGAGTTCGCGATCGAACTGCACCGCCACCTGGCGCCGAAGCATCTCGCGCCGGAAACGCACCGCATTCGCGACGATCGTTGATCGGGGAGCGAGCAACGCCGCGGCGCGGGCCACGGCGCCGACGGCTTCGTAGAGCTGCACGCGCTGTAGGACGAGCGCGACGACGCGCGAGGTCAGTTCGCCGTCGGGCGAGGGTGCCTCGAAGAGATCGCCGAAGCGCTCAAGTTCGCGTTCGATTGCAGCCTCGGCGAGTGAATCGAGGTCTTCGAAATGGCGGAACACCGAACGTTCCGACACCCCGGCGCGCACTGCGATCTCGGCGGCACCCGGCTGGGCATTCCCGGCTTCGTACAGCGCAAGCAGCGCGTCGACTACTGCTGCACGCGAGCGGTCGCTCCGCAGGCGCCGACCATCGAGGACAGGCTCGTTCACGTGGCCCAGCCTACAAATATGACAGTGTGGCTGTCAATACCTTCGCGAGCCCGGAAGGGGAGTGTTCACGCAACCGCGAACTGGCGCCCCGGATCGTTCTGGGTGACGCGGCGTGCCGGCTGACCCTTCGTGGGATCGCCGAGCAGCACCTCGGCGCCCTCGGGCGCGTACTGGACGATGTAGGCCTTGCGGACCGCATCGGTCGTGTTGACGTACGTCGCGTGGGGCGTGAGCGACGTGAAGACCACGATGCTGCCCGCGGCCACGGGCACGTCGACGGCGGTTCCCCAGTCGCCCCAGCACTCCTCACCGATGTCGGTGTGGCGGTGCGCAAGCGTCCCCTCGCGGTGCACGCCCGGCATCACGACGATGCAGCCGTTGTCGGGTGTTGCGTCGGTGAGCGCGATCCAACACGTGACGTAGCTCTGCGGCTCCACGTAGGCGTAACCGTTGTCCTGATGGAACAGCACTGGCTCGGCGCCGTGCGGCTGTTTGTAGACCGACTGATCCCAGTACAAGCGCGCGCCCGGCCCCAGGAGGTCGGCGGCGATGCCCGCAAGTACGGGGTGCGCACAGAACTCGCGCACCCACGGCGATCGTTGCACCGCGTGCGGGGCAATGATCTGCGTGTCGAGGCCGGCCACCGTGAAGCGCCCGTCGGGGGCGCTGTGCAGGAACTCGCGCGCCATCTCGTCGCCTGCCTGGAGCTCGCGATCGAGTCGTTCGAGTTCGGCGGCATCGAAGGCGCGGTCGATCACGAAGAAACCGACGTCGTCGTAGGCCTTCGCTTGTGCCGTCGAGATCGTCGAGAACGGGCCTGTGTGGTCCTCCCACACGAAATCCTGATTCCATGGGTGCGCGCGGCGTTCCATGGCCGCAAAGGCTACGTGCGCGGGCTGCGCCGCTGCACGGCTGCATGGTTGAATCGCTGCACCGTTGGCCGCGTGGCAAGCTCGACGCCATGACGGCCCTCACCGACATCGCACCGGCCTTTGTCGAGATGGCGCATCGCATCGTGTGGTGCGCGGCCGCCACCGTCGACACCCAACAGCGCCCCCGCAGCCGGATCCTGCACCCGATCTGGGAATGGGACGGCGCTGTGCTCGTCGGGTGGATCGCGACCGGCCCGAC
>JBBREP010000229.1:0-1536 GCA_038202885.1 Acidimicrobiia bacterium
CCCGACAGCGCCGATCGCCCGGGCTGCGGGTCGACCGTCTCGTGGACCACGGTCTTGCCGTCGTTGTCCTTCAGGACGGTCACCGCGTCCTTCAGCTTCAGCTTGCCGTGCGCGGCGAGACCCATCGCCGCGGTCAGGAACTCCTGTGCGCGGAAGGTGTCGTCGAAGGAAATCCCGACGAGGGTTTGGGGAGCGTGATCGGCATGACGAAACATACGAAAAAACCTCGGTTCTTTCGTCAAGGCTACACGGCGTGGGGCGGCTCAGAACGTCGCCAAGGCCGCGCCGGACGAGCGCTCGGTCAACCGACGCCGAAGGGTTGGACCCAGCCGACTGCGCCGCCGGGATGGGACGCGTCGTCGCGACTACCGACTCCAACACACGTCGCCGCGCGCACGCAGCTCAGCGCGTTGATGCGTTCGTCGGGAAGCGGCAATGCCGCTCCACCCGCGAGCCGGAAGTAGCCGCGCGTGGTCAGCACGAGCGCGGGCCCACCCGCATACACACACCTCGTGACCAGTGGACATGACGCGTTCGTGAAATCGTCACTCCCCAACTCGAACTCTTCGAGCACCCTGCTTTGGCTGCGATTGCGGAGGTCGACCCGCACGGCCCAACCCTCGGTACCCAACATCGATCCGCCGATGTAGCAATACGGACGGCCCGCGCAGGTGACCCGATCGAACAGCACGTCCTGATTCGTGCGGATCGCCACGGGCGCGCCCACGACCCCATTCCTCATCACCGCGAACGCGCTCGTGTAGAGATGCACGCCTTGCGGGAGTGGGTTGCGCCCGACAACCACGCATGTGACGGCATCGACACACGACACCGAGGACATGGCGGGAAGGCGCTTCGTCGTCGTTGCCTGCGAGACCACACCGTTGATCACCGTGACAACGTTGTCAGCACCCACCGCATAACAGCGAGCCTTGGTCGGGCACGTCACGCTCGCGATGCCAGCGGTGGGCTGCGCCACGCCGGGCACACCGCCGGTGATCGCGACCACGCGTCCATCGGGGCCACCGCCCACAGCCACACAATGTTGCGCGTCGCCGCACGCCACACTCGAAAAGTACGCCACTCCGGCGACGGGCCGCGGTGGGTCGGCCACACCGCCACGGATCGCGACGACGACCCCTTCGCCGGTGGCGTTGGCGCCGACCGCGACGCAGAGCACCGGCGAGGCACACGCGACGTCGACGAGCTCACCGGTCCCGGCGACGTCGAAGCTCGAGCCGAGTGCAATCGTCGGGGCGCCGGGCGCAGCCGGCGCGGCCGCGGCCCCGCCGACGACGCTGACGCTGACGCTCACGACCGCAATGGAAATGGCGGCGGCACGCCGCCACCGACGCGCTGTTGCAGACATCCCCAAATCGCGCCTCACGGAATCGTGGCCTCCTTGGCAATGTCGATGATCTCAGTCGCATCCGGCGGTAGCAGGCGCCCGTCGCGTGCGGCCGCGTTGGCCGAAGCTTCGACCTTGGCGACGTAGTCGGTATGGGTCGGATAGAGCGCGTGCAGTGTGGCTGAAGT